>NZ_JBSOQZ010000001.1:0-652500 GCF_053819185.1 Tsuneonella sp. HG222
CCGTCGATCGCGGCGTAGGGGCTGTCGACCATCGTGACGTGGGGCATCAGCGGGCGGGCCTGCTCCATCCCCTCGGGATCGTAGGCGGCAACCTCGACACCGGCATCGATCAGCGCCTGGGCGACAGCTATTGCCGGAGAATCGCGCATGTCGTCGGTGTTGGGCTTGAAGGTCAGGCCGAGCAGCGCGACCTTGCGTCCGCGCGCCGTCCCCATGCCGCCCAGCGCATCGAGGACCTTGCGGCCCATCGCGCGCTTGCGGCCTTCGTTGACCTTGACCACCGCCTCGACGATCCGCACCGGGCTGTTGTAATCCTCGGCCGTCTTGAGCAGCGCCAGCGTGTCCTTGGGGAAGCACGATCCGCCGTAGCCGGGACCGGCGTGGAGGAACTTGGCGCCGATGCGCCCGTCCATCCCGATCCCGCGGCTGACGTCCTGCACGTCGGCCCCGACCTTCTCGCACAGGTCGGCCATCTCGTTGATGAAGGTGATCTTGGTCGCGAGAAAGGCATTGGCGGCGTACTTGATCAGCTCGCTCGTGCGCCGGCTGGTGAACAGGATCGGCGATTCGTTGAGGTAGAGCGGCCGATAGACCTCGCGCATGACCTCGCGGCCGAAATCGTCTTCGGCCCCGATGACGATCCGGTCTGGGCGTTTGAAGTCGCCGATCGCCGCGCCTTCGCGCAGGAACTCGGGGTTGGAGACGACGGCAACCCGGTGGGTGCAGCCGCTCGACGCGATGATCCGCTCGACCTCGTCCCCGGTGCCGACGGGTACGGTCGACTTGGTCACGACGACCGCATCGTGCTCCAGCGCCTCGCTCACTTCGCGCGCCGCCGCATGGACGAACGAAAGGTCCGCATGGCCGTCGCCGCGTCGGCTCGGCGTACCCACGGCGATGAAGATCGCGCGGGCGCCGCGGATTCCCTCGGCCAGGTCGGTGTCGAATGCCAGGCGCCCGGCCTTGACGTTCGCGGCTACCAGATCGTCGAGCCCCGGCTCGTAGATCGGCATGACCCGGTTCTTGAGGCTATCGATCTTGCCTTGGTCCTTGTCGATGCAGACCACGTCATGTCCGAAGTCGGCGAAGCACGCGCCCGACACCAGCCCGACATACCCCGAACCGATCATTGCGATCTTCATCAAAAACCCTCGCCGCTGCCATGCTGTCCGGACGAAAAGCCCGGTGCCGGTCCTGTAGCTACGCTCCGAGGTGTTGCAAACCGGTTAGCCGGCGGCCGGAAGCTCGCGCGAATGGATGGCCCTCTCGAAACCGGGCACCAGGTCGCGTAGGATCGCCACGACCCCCTCGCCATCGCCGGCGGCGGCCGCGGCGCGCATCTGGTTCAGCTTGTCCTCCAGCTCGGCCCAGGGGAGCGAATCCTCATGCGCCTTGATGATGCGCGGGTGGAGCGTGGGCAGCGGATCGCTGCCGATCAGCAGCTCCTCGTACTTCTTTTCGCCGTTGCGCAGGCCGATTTCGACGATCTCGATCTCGCCCATCGGGTTGCTCTCGTCGCGCACCGAGCGGCGCGACAGGCGGATCAGCGTCCGTGCCAGGTCGTAGATCTTCACCGGCTCGCCCATGTCGAGCACGAACACGTCCCCTCCGTCGGCCATCGCGCCAGCCTGGATCACGAGCTGCGCGGCCTCGGGAATGGTCATGAAGTAGCGGGTGACCTCGCGGTCGGTCAGGGTCACCGGGCCACCGGCCGCGATCTGCGCCTTGAAGCGCGGAATGACCGAGCCGCTCGAACCGAGCACGTTGCCGAAGCGGACCATCGCGAAGGTGGTCTTGCCGCCGACCCCGGCGCGGGCCTGGAGCACGAGCTCGCACACCCGCTTGGATGCGCCCATCACGTTGGTCGGGCGCACGGCCTTGTCGGTGGAGATGAGGATGAAGCTCGAAACCCCGGCCGCTTCCGCCGCCAGGCAGGCGTTGAGGGTGCCGAAGACGTTGTTGCACACGCCCGCGATCGGATTGGCCTCTACGAGCGGGACGTGCTTATAGGCCGCCGAGTGGAACACCGTATCGGGCCGTTGGCGGGCGAAGATCCGCCGGACCGCGTTGGCATCGCAGACGTTGCACAGCTCGCTCGCCAACACGCAGTCGCCCAGCGCGGGGTCGGCCGAGAGTTCGTCGGTAATCGTGTAGAGCGCGAACTCCGAGTGCTCGACCAGCACCAGCCGCCGCGGGTGCGAACGCAGAATCTGGCGGCACAGCTCGCTGCCGATCGAGCCGCCGGCGCCGGTCACTAGAACCGTCTTGCCGGCTACGTTGCGGCCCAGCAGCAGCTCGTTCGGCGGCACCGGATCGCGCCCGAGCAGGTCCTCGATCTCGACCTCGCGCAGGTCGCTCAGGGTCACCTCGCCGGCGATGATCTCGGCTGTCGAGGGTAGCGCGCGAACCGACACGCCGTGCGGCTGGAGCGCCTCGACAATCTCGCGCCGGCGCTCGCGCGTGGCGCTCGGCAAAGCGATAAGGACCTCGTCCACATGGTCGCCGTGGACCACCGCCGAAAGCCGCGCCGGATCGTGGATCGGGCGCCCATCGATCCGCTGGCCATGAAGCCGCCAGTCATCGTCGAAATAGCCGAGCACGCGGATGTGCGGCTCGTGCCGCAGCGACAGCGCCAGCTGCTGCCCCGCGCGCCCCGCGCCATAGATGACCACCGCCCGCTCGACCCGCCCGGCTGCGCGGTGCACGAAATCGACCAGCAGGAAGCGCAATCCCAACCGGGACATGCCGACCAGGCCCACGAAGGTCATCGGCTGCAGCACGGCCATGGTCCGCGGCAGGCTATCGACCCGCAGCGCCAGGATCAGCGCGCTCATCATCACGATCATCAGCACCGCCGCCCAGACGAGGTCGAACATCGTCTGACCGCCAGAGAAACGCAGCATCATCCGGTAGAAGCCGAGGTGGCGCGCCACTACTGCCCAGCACAGTATAGCTAGGGCAAGGACGATTGCGAACGGCTTGAGCGGAAGGTAAACCAGGCCGAGCCGCAGCGCGAAGGCAATCCAGGTCGCCAGCAGGCACAAACAGGCGTCCATTGCGGCGACCCAGCGTCGTTGAACTGTCGGATCGAGTTCGGCGAACCGCGTAAGCGCGCCGGAAAGGCTGACGGTCGCCCGGTCGACCACCCGTCCGCGCCAATTTGGAGCTTGTTGTACAGTCAAGGGTGGCACGCTCCAGCAAAGGGGTTGCGCGAAAGACTTTTAGTGACGAGGGCGCGCCGTAGCCATTTTCTCGGACTCGTAATAGGGGTTTAACCCTTGCCGGGCAAAAGGCCTCGCATGCGCGAATCTGCCTCTGCTTAAAAATGGTTGCGTCGCTACAACACGTTAAGCGTGATTGCATAAGGCACGGGCGTATCAGACTTTTGCATGAAAATCACGATTGTCACAGTGGGAAAGGGTTGGTAGGGAGTGCAGGCGCTTGGGACCATAAGTGCGTCTGCCGTTCATCCGAATGCGGCGCTCGCAGTCTCGCAAGCCGGGTTCGCAAGTTTTGGGAGTAATGGAGGCAAGGCGAGAATTTGAGGGGCTAATTACGGGGAATTTCCATTCGCTCACCGTTTGAAGACTCCGGTTCCACCATTTTCGGCAAGCGCGTGCGCTGCTGCAAGTTTCAGTTTTTGATCTGCGGGGCGTTGATTCTGCCCTGATTAGGGAGTTAACCATGGCTACTTATATTTTTGACCAGCCGTCGGCCGAAGTTGAGACCGGCACGAACAGCAACGATCTCTTCATTTCGTCGAACAACAATTTCGGCGCTGGCGATCAGGCCTTCGGCATGGGCGGGATCGATGACTTCCAGTATTTCGCAGATAGCTCGCTTACCGGCGGTGCTGGCGGAATTAACGTGTTTGGTAACGCGGACACGATCCACACGTTTGCGGCATTCATCCTCAATTCGGTTGAAACTTTCACCGTCATCAATGACTCGGGTGACACGCTGGTCTTCGACTTGTCGAGCTCTTCCGGCATCACGGACCTCGTTGCTTCAAACGGCTCGGCCCCCACTGTGTTCGATCAAGTGACTCAGCTCGCCAACGTGCGGCTGGTCAACCAGACCAATGTGGGCAGCGCGGATTTTGCGGTCGGTTTCCAGGCTGCGGTCACTGCAGGCGCAACGGTCCTCAACCTGGTGTTCGACAACACCAGCGGCGACGAGGTGCGTATCGGAACCTCGACGGGAGTCATGGGTTCGCCGAGCACCGCAGGTATCGAAGAAATTCACCTCACCGTATTGAACGGCGATTCGACCATCAATCAACTTCAGGTCAGCACTCTGACCACGCTGATCATCGATGATGCTGCTGGTGCGTTCGATGCGACCATTAATGGCTCGCTTTCCAGCACGATCACGACCGTAACGAACAACAGCGATGGCGATGCCACGATCAGTGCCTCCGCGGCGGCCCAGTCCGTAACATTCACTGGTCAGTCCGGTGCGGAGTTCTTCACTGGCGGGGCGTTTGCTGACACCTTCAACCTCGGTAACGGCAACAACACCGCTTATACCGGTGGCGGCGCCAACACCGTCACGACCGGGTCTGGTGACGATACCGTGCGCGCGCAGGGCACCACCGACACTGTCAACGTCGGCGGTGGCAATGACGTGATTCGCGACACTACCTCGGTCCGCCTCGTTGCCACGATGGGTGATGGTTCGGACTCGCTGATCGGCATCGGCGGCAACTTTAACGCCAGCCTTGGCGCCGCTTTCGATAGTGTCGACATGGGCACCGGCTTCGACGTCGTCTTCGTCGACCAGGGCACCACCGATGCCATGTATCGCCAGATCTCGAACGTCGAAGGCGTCGGCATCTACACCGCTGGCACCACCACGCTTGGGGCGAATGCGCAGGCAGCTGGGGTGAATTCGATCTTCCTCGGTTCGGGCACTGCGGGCAACGACATCGTCAATGCTGGCACCTTCACGACTGGCCTGACGGTACAGGCTGCGGCGAGCAACTCAGCCGCTAATCTCGAAACGGTGGCGGGGCGCCAGGCGCGTTTCAACACCTACTCGGTCGGTCTTGCTAACGGCGGTGGCGACGATCAGGTCACCACCGGCACTGCGGTCGATTACTTCCTGTTCCGCGGCGATAACGCTTTGACCGATGCTGACATCCTCCGTGCCGGCACCGCGCTCAACGCGGGTGGCTCGGTTCTCGGTGATACGCTGGTCCTCGAAGGCGATACCGCGCTTGCAGGCGGCGGCAGTTTCGCCCAGTTCGAGTTCATCGCGCTCGAATCCGCGGTCGGCAGCGCTTACCGCGCTCAGACGCTTGGCGCAGGATTCGGCAACCAGTATGTCCTGAACCTGACCGATGCGAACGCACCAACCACCGGTGTTGGCTCGCTCTACATCAACGGCAGCAACCTCAAGGCTGCGGTTGCCGGTGTGGCGGGTAACGCTGCTGAAACCGTCACCATCAATGCTGCGGCGGTTACCCTCTATGGGCTGGACGTCACGACAGGTGCTGCGGACGACGTGATCACGCTCGGTTCGCTGTCCAGCCGTGTATCCACGCAGGGCGGCGATGACACGGTCACCGATGGTGCTGGCGACGACGTGATTGACGTCGGCACCAGCACTGCTGGCGGCGCCAACCAGGTCTTCCTCACGGCGGGTAACAACACCGTTTTCGGCCTGGGCAACAATGTCGTTTACCTGGGCACGGGTAATGATGCCGTGTTTACTGGGTCCGGTAACGACATCATCGTGATGAACGGCAATCTCGGTGCGGGCGACAACCTGGTCGATGGTGGCGGTTTCGACGCCATCTATTCGAACAGCGGCGCCAACGTCACCGACGGCATGTTCGCCGGCGTCAACACTGGCGGTTTCGTCAATGGTTACGAGGTCCTGTTTGTTGACGGCAACGTGACCGTCTCGTTGGGCGCCAACGCAGCCCGCGCCGGTCTCACGACGATCGTCGGCAATAGCCAGGATCAGTTGATCAACCTTAACAATGCCAACTTCGCCAAGGGCATGCTGGTCGACCTGAGCGCTGGCGGTAACGACACCGTCAACCTTGGCTCGCCCGCCGCCATTGCCGCGCCGAGCGCCAGTGCTCCGACGCCGGCCGGCCTGTTCGATTTCATCGATCCGGAATGGTCTTATGCCTGGGTCCCGACTGCCTTCGCGGTGGATCCGGCGACAATCGATCGTTCGGCCAACGCCAACCTCGTCATCGCCGGCTTCGGCAACCAGACCGTCAATGGCGGAACCGGTAGCGATGTCGTCAGGATTGATAGCCTCGGGCTCGGTGGTAGTGATTGGGATGCGGCCGATATCTTTGCGGGTGGCGCCGGTTACGACGCGATCCAGGTCGACAACCGCGCCGGTGGTGTCACGGCGACGATCAACCTCACCAACGTCACCGGTGTGGAGTTGGTGCAGACCCTCGCCGGCGGCAACCTCGGTGCCGGTGTCGACGCTGATCTCAACGACATCACCATCAGCGGCGGCAACGTCGGGACGCTCACCCGTATCGTTCTCGACAATTCGCTGCTGAACGATGTCGACGATACGACGCGTTACACCCTCAACACGCCCGATCCCGACTTTGCCTTCAATATTTTCGGGGCACAGGCCGGGACGACGCTGGTCAGCAAGATCAACGTCGGCACCAACAACAACATTAACTTCCAGGGCGGTGCCGGGATCGATATTCTGTCGATCAACGGCGGCGATCTCGGGGCAACCACCGTCTTCAACGGCGGCGCTGGCACCCAGGACGCTATCATCCAGACCGGCGGCATGATCACCGACGATTCGTACACTTCGGTGGACGGCGTTGAGATCCTCACTGCCAGCGGTCCGGGCCTCCTGCAGGCCACCCTCGGCGCTCAGGCTGGCGGTTCCGGGATGACCACGATCCAGGGCACCACGGGCAATGACAACGTGCTGTTCGACACTGCTTTCGCTGGCAATGTCACTGTCATCATGAGCGGCGGCGACGACACTTTCGACGCTCGCAATGCCATCGGAACCTTCACCTTCAATGAGAGCCTTGGCAACATCACCGCGGCTGATCTCGTTGTCGGCGGTGCCAACGGTGCCGATGCTTTCAACATTGACGGCTCGGGCGCAGGTCCGACTGTCTTCGGTAATTTCACCAACGTTGACGGCATCGAAGTCTACAACATCTCGCAGGTTGCAGCTGGCAACACCGTCGATCTGACGCTGGGCAACTTCGGTCCGAGCTTCGTCAACGGTACTCAGACCTTCAACATCACGGGTGCTGGCGGTGCTACCAACATCACCACGGTTGTTCATGGGTCGACCGAAAACGCCAGCACGGTCATCAACTCGCTGGCGGGCAATGATCAGATCACGCTCGGCTCGGGTAATGACATCGTCAACGCGGGTTCGGGTAACGACGAACTCTACGGCGGCGGTGGTAACGATGCCCTCAATGGTGGGATCGGTAACGACCAGCTTAGCGGTCAACAGGGCGATGACACCCTCAGCGGTGGCCAGGGTGACGATCGCATCCGCGGCCAGCAGGGCAACGACACCATCTTCGGTGATGCCGGCAACGACATCATCTTCGGCGGTGCGGGTCCGGACGTGCTCAACGGCGGTCTCGGAAACGACATCTACGTCTATGACAACGCCGGGCCGAGCGACAGCGCCCTCCCGACCGGCCGCGACACTGTCACGGTGGGTCTGGGTGACGCCTTCGATCTCGGCCTCGTCATCGGCAACGGTGCCGGCCAGCTCCAGTTCGTCGGCAATCAGGCGAACTTTGGCGATGCGCAGGCTTCGATCAGTGCCGGTGGCGCCATCCAGGCGGTTTACCAGACCGATCAGAACCTGCTCTGGGTCGACATCAATAATGATGGTGCATTGAACAACAATGACCTGCAGATCCAGGTCCTGTTCGATGACGGCCTGACCGGCCTCACCGGTGCAAACTTCGTCAATACCGTTGGTGGCGTTGCCGCCTTCAACGCGACGTTCAATCCCGCGGTCTAAGTATCGCTTCAAATAAATGAAAAGGGGCGGGTCCACGGACCTGCCCCTTTTTCTATGTGTCTATTGCTAGCGCCGAAGTGCACTACAGCTAGTCCGCGGCCGTTGTGTTGGCTCGCATGCGCTTTACCGCGTCGGGAAAAAGCAATCCGAAAACTCGCGCAATGGTTTCTCTATCGTCGTCAGAAAATCTCTCGAGGGCTTCTTGATCCCATGACCCGTCTTCTCGCCAAGCAAACCGCAAGCATGAGAAGAATACGTCCCGGTCTCGTTCTGGGATTGTTGCCAGAACCCCATCAAGTTTGGATGGTTCTACGGGTGGGGGAAGCAAGAGCTCCAGTCGAGCGATCCTACTTCGCAGGCCATTTCGTACCGAGTGTTGCCTTCGCATCATCCATCCGCGCTTCCAAAGCAGTTAGCCGCATTTCCAAGTCTGCTGTTTCGACGAGTGTAGCATGTGCTGCCAACAGCGACATCACCCGAGCTCCTTCCTCGGGTGTGATATCCCCGCCAGCGACTGCGGCCAGGACATCGGAGCTGGCGACTGCGACATCAGCTGCTGAATGAATGGGTGAGAGCTTGAAAGATAGGGGTGTGTCGCGGCGAACAGGCGCAATCCGATCGAGGCAAAGGCGTAGCGCGGTAACGTCGCCCTCAAGCGCTTTCTCAATTGCGATACGTGTCAATGCTTCATGTTCGTTCTGAAGCAGAGCTTCGACTGCGAGTGTGGTCTTGTTGCGGGATCCCCGAGTGCGGCCTCCCAAGCTGTTGCCCGATGCGAAAGTTCCGTCCGATTTCCTGCCGATATTTTTCGGTTCCTTTGTCATTTGGTGAGCTTACCCTTCTGCGATTTGCGATTGGTCCTCGATTGAACTGGGGCAATTATCACCCCCTCCTCCGAAACCCCAATGGCCATTGGTAGAGAGTGTTGGATCTCCCTGCCAAGCAGTTGCTTCGCTCTGTTCCAGAAGACTGGCTGGCAGCAAATCCGCGCAATTATCAGTTTGGTGTGATGTACGAGCCATTGCCTACTAATCTACAGCCCTTCTGGCGGATGGATAATTGCACGGCCAGAGTGAAGGGATTTCAAAATTCGAATGCCCCTTGGTGAGTTGCCTCGTTCCGGATCCTATATTCCGCATATTGACGGACTTCGCGCCGTCGCGGTGCTGGCCGTCATGGTCTACCATGCCGACCGCAGCTGGCTCCCAGGGGGCTATGCCGGGGTCGACGCCTTCTTCGTCATCAGCGGGTACCTGATAACGCGGGTGATCATGGCCGACCGCGCGGCCGGCCGCTTCTCGCTCTGGCGCTTCTGGGACCGGCGGATCCGGCGGATCATGCCGCCGCTCCTCGCCGTCCTCGCCTTCTCACTCGCCGCGGGCTACCTCTTCATGACCCCGGCGGAACTGGCCGGTCTGGGCGCCAGCGCCTTCGCCTCGTTGGCGTCGGCAGGAAACCTCTATTTCTGGCTGTCCGCGGGCAGCTATTTCGGGCTCGCAGCGCCGCTCCAGCCCCTGCTTCACCTCTGGAGCCTGGGTGTCGAGGAGCAGTTCTACCTCGTCTATCCGCTGGTTCTGCTGCTGGCTTGGCGGTTGAAGCCTTCGGCCCTGCTCGCCGCCATGCTCGTCGGGGTCGGCGTGTCGTTCGCATTGGCCGTCTATACAGCGCAGCATCACCCGGCGGCGGGCTTCTTCCTGCCGTTCTCACGGGTCTGGGAGCTGGCCACGGGTTGTGCGCTCGCCCTGTGGCTCCAGGGCAAAGCGTTTCCGCCGGCCTGGCTCGCTGAGCTTGCCACCGCCGCTGCCCTCGCCGCCCTCGCCGCGACATTCGTGCTCATCGACGACCTGACGCTGTGGCCCGGATGGGCAACCGCCCCGGCAGTCATCGCGAGTTCGGCGCTCATCGCCTGCGCACCCGCCGCCAGCGTTCTTGGCCGCCTTCTCGCCGCGCGCCCGATGGTCGCGATCGGGCTGGTGTCGTACGCCGCCTATCTCTGGCACCATCCTTTGCTGGCGTTCGTGCGGGTCGTCGATCCCAACCAGCTGTCCGCGATCGGCGCCATCGGCCTGCTGGCGGCGTCGCTCGGCATGGGCGCGCTGAGCTATCGCTTCATCGAGCGGCGCGCGCGGGACCGCACCCGCTCGCCGGCGCGGCTGTTCTGGCCTGCGCTGCTTGGCTCCGCTGTCGTCGTCGCGGCAGCCTCGCTCCACGCCTGGCTCACGGCCGGCGCCCCGGGCAGGTTGCCCGCAAACCTGGCCGCCGTTTCGGACATGACGCAATCCTATCCCAAGGCGATGGACCCCTGCTTCTATCTCCCGAACACGACGAAGACGTTCGAGCAAAGCTGCCTTCGCGGCGCCAGCGGCCCCGTGCGCATGGCGATCATCGGCGACAGTCACGCGGCAGCCCTCGCCCAAGGCTTCGATCCAGTGCTCGCTCAGACGGGGACCCGGATGCGGCTCCTCGTCGCCGCGGGATGCCCGCCCGTGTCGGACCCGCGCGTGATGAGCGAGCTTCAGCCGCACTGCCCGGCCTTTGCGGAGAAGGTCCTCGCCTGGCTCGAAGCGCAGCCCGACATCCCGGTCGTCGCAATGGCGGCCCGCTGGCCCTATTCGTTCCATCACGATTTCTACGATAACGGCGAAGGCGGGGTGGAGATCGGCCCCGACGACGGGCTGGAGCGCGATCCTGCGCGCGACCGGTTGTTCGCTCAGGCAGTCAAGGCCACGGTCGATCGCCTGCTCGCCGCGGGTAAGACCGTCGTCCTCGTCTATCCCGTGCCCGAGCCTGGGTGGGACGTGCCGAAGTTTCTCGTCCACCGCTACCTCCAGGGCAAGCCTGCCGCCATGCCCTCGATCGACGAGGCGCGTTGGCGCGAGCGGGCGGCGGATGCGGTGAGCATGCTCGACGCGCTCGGCACCGATCCGCGCATCGTGCGGGTCCGCCCCGCCAGCCAAACCTGCGGCCGGCCGTCGCCCGGGCGCTGCGCCCTCGGCATCGGGGCGACCCCGTGGTATTTCGACGATGACCATCCCAGCGCCGAAGGTACTCTGGTCATGATCGACGGCGCCCTTCGCGCGACGGGCGCCATTCAGCCTCTGGCAAAGGCCCTGCGCCAAGGCCGAACGGATCCGGGCGGGCAGTGACAATCCAGTTCCCGCTTGGCTTTGCGAGGAAAACTCACTATCGGCCAGCATTCTAACATTCGCATGCCGGGCGCGAATTTCGCGCGAGATACGGCGCGAGGCGATGCGGCGGCCAGGCAGCCGCATGGACGGATTTTTCAGGCAATCAATCATGCAGGCTAGAACCCTTGCCATCCTGCTGTCGGCAACCTTGCCGGCCACGGCGCTTCAGGCACAGGCGGCTCCGCCCCAATCGCTGCAGGTAGATCCGCAGCAAGGCGCGACTCCGCGTCCGCCGGCGCCGGTCGAACCGACGACCCAGCTGCCCGTCCTGCCGCAAGAGTCCGAGCCAGTGCAGACGCAGCCGCTCGACGTCCCGGTGCAGACGCTGGGCCCGCCGCCGGAAATTCCCTATCGCCAGCCCGACGTGACGCTGAGCACGCCCGAGGCCGCGCTACCGTCGCCCTCGGCCGATCCGCTCGCGCTCGACCGGTCGAGCGATCCCGTTCTCGCCCTCGCCGAAGGGACGACTGATCCCGGCATCTTCGCGGCGGCGATCCGACGGGGCGTCGACCAGCACCCCAGCCTGACCGAGGCCGAGGCCGACCGGGCCGAGGCGAAGGCGGCGCGCAACGAGGCGCGCGCGCTCGAGCTCCCGGTGATCGATTTCAACATGACCTATTTCCGGGTCATCGACCGGGCCTTCTCGAACGATCCGCAGAACATTCTCGAACGCTCGCGGCCGCGGGAACGGACCGATGCGATCCTGCAGGTCAACCAGCCCGTCATCGATTTCGGCAAGACGCAGGCCCGCATCGATGGCGCCAACGAGCGCCTGGCGGCGGCGGACGCCAACATCGACGATTACGCCAGCCGGCTCGCGCTGTCCTCGATCGCCGCCTGGTACCAGGTGTTCACCTACCGCGCGCTCGAGCGGCTCGGCGAGGCTTTCGTCGCCAACCAGGACGAACTGCGCGGCGCGATCGAGAAGCGCATTGCCGAAGGTGTCTCGGCCCCGGCCGATCTCGCCCAGTACGACAGCTACCGCGCGTCCGCGCTCGCGCAGCTGGCCGACTTCCAGCGCCAGCTCAGCACGTCCGAGGCCCAGTACGCGGCTTATATCGGCCAGCCAGCCCCGCCCGATCTCGGCCGCGCCCCAGCGGCGCGCGACGGCGGCCTGACGTTCGATGCGCTGATGGCGAGCGTCGACAATCTGCCGGCGGTCGAGCGGGCACGCCGGCTGTCGTTCGCCTCCCGTTTCGAAACCAAGGCAATGCGGGCGATGGAAAAGCCCAGCGTTTCCGTTGGGGTCAACGCGGGCCGCTATGGCGTGTTCGAGAACGACCGCGACTACGACATCCGCGCCAGCGTCACGCTCAGCCAGCGTTTCCTCGGCGGGGCGAAGCAGCGGACGGACCAGTCCCAAGCCCGCGAAATGCGCGCCCAGGCGACTTACGACCGCGTCCGGCTCGAGGCCGAGCGCGATGCGCAGATCGCCTACGCCGACGTGCAGGCGCTGGAACGGTCGGCCGAGGCGCTGCGCGAGAACTATTTCGCCTCGCGCCAGGCGCGCGACGCCTTGTTCGAAAGGTTTCGCTTTGCCCGCGGTACGTTGTACGACGTGCTCCAGGCACAGACCAACTACTTCAACGTCGCAGTACGCTTCGTCGCTGCCGTGAGCGAACTCGACATCGCGCGTTACAACATGCTCGCGCGCAGCGGGCAGTTGCTCGACACGCTGGACATCGAACACGCCGGGGCATCGGATTGATGAGTGTAGGAAAGTACTTCGAAGAACGCAGGCCGCGCCTCGCCACCTGGCTGGCGGAGCCCATGATGCGGAACAAGGCGGTCTTCATCCGCGTCGCGATCGCGGCGGTGATGATCAACCTGTTCGCCTACGTCATCTCGATGTTCACGCTCGTAGTCTACGATCGCGTCGTTCCCAACCTGGCGTTCGACTCGCTTACCGTGCTGGCCATCGGCCTCGCCGTGGTGCTGGTGTTCGACTTCATCCTGCGGATCCTGCGCGCCTATTTCGTCGACATTGCCGGCGCGGACATGGACCGGGACATCGGCGCCCGCTTCTTCGACAAGATCGTCGAAATCCGCATGGCCGCCAGGCGCGGGTCCACCGGCCAGCTGGCCGGCCTGATGCGCGAACTGGAAACGCTGCGCGATTTCTTCGCCTCGGCCACGCTGATCAGCATCGTGGACGTGCCTTTCGTCATCCTGACCCTGGCGATCATCGCGATGATCGGCAGCTGGACCGTGGTCGTCCCGCTGGTCCTCATTCCGATTACCATCGCGGCCGGCCTGCTCAGCCAGCCGGCGCTCGACCGCCTGTCCAGCCGGACGATGGAAGGCGGGCTCGGCAAGCAGACCGTGCTGGTCGAGATGATCGGGGCGATGGAAATGGTGAAGACCGCCGGCGCGCAGAGGCTTCTGCGCGAGCGGTGGATGAAAGCCGTCGATTCGCAGTCGAGCGCCTCGGTGCGCCAGCGGCTTGTGTCCAACATCGCCGTGACCGTCGCCGCTTCGGCATCCAGCCTGTCCTATGCCGGGGTGGTGATTGTCGGCGTCTTCCTGATCGCCAACCAGACGATCACGATGGGCGGACTCATCGCCGCCTCGATCCTGTCCAGCAGGGCGATCCAGCCGCTGGGCCAGATCGCTTCGATGCTGACCCGCTTTGCCATGACCCGCACGGCCTATCGCCAGCTCGATCGGCTGATGGAGGATTCGGTCGAAGGCGGCGGCGAAGGCGCCCTCAAGCCGAGCGAATTCAAAGGCCGGATCGACCTGCGCGGGGTCGCCTTCAAGTATCCCGGCTCGCCCGAGCGGTCGCTCGAGAACCTTTCCCTGTCGATTGCGCCGGGCGAGAAGGTCGGCATCATCGGAAGGGTCGGTTCGGGCAAGTCGACCGTAACGCGCCTGATCCTGGGGCTTTACGAACCCGAGGAAGGCGTCGTCCTGCTGGATGGCACCGACGTGCGCCAGCTCGACCCCGTCAACATGCGGCGCCAGATCGGCACCGCGCTGCAGGAACCGGTCCTGCTCTCGGGTTCGGTGCGCGAGAACATCACGCTCGACCGC
Organism: Tsuneonella sp. HG222; assembly: GCF_053819185.1. Taxonomy (NCBI): domain Bacteria; kingdom Pseudomonadati; phylum Pseudomonadota; class Alphaproteobacteria; order Sphingomonadales; family Erythrobacteraceae; genus Tsuneonella; species Tsuneonella sp. HG222. The sequence goes on from NZ_JBSOQZ010000001.1 coordinate 14,220, forward strand.
CCGGGGATCGACGACGACGAGATGCTTCGCGCGAGCGAGCTTGCCGGATCGCACGCATTCATGGGCCGCCTGGCCAACGGCTACGACCTCATCCTCGCCGACCGCGGCGAAGGCCTTTCGGGCGGTCAGCGCCAGGCGATCAGCCTCGCCCGCGCCCTCGCGGGCAAGCCGCAAATCCTGATCTTCGACGAGCCGACGAGCGCGATGGACGCGCAGAGCGAGCAGCAACTGATCGACCGGCTCAAGGCCGAGGTCGCCGACCGGACGCTGATCATCGTCAGCCACCGCATCAACTTGTTGCAGCTCGTCGAGCGCCTGATCGTGATCGAGAACGGCCGTATCGTTCAGGACGGGCCGCGCGACCAGGTGCTCCAGGCCCTGCAGGGTCCGCGCAAGGCGGCATGAGGTTCAACCGATGAACGTGCAGAACACTATCAGCATTCCCGCGGAACGCCCGGACGAACCCGAGCACCTCGAGGACATGGTCGTCGACCGCGTGGAGCCGCGCAAGGTCGCCAACCTCCTGCTGTGGCTGATCCTGGGCTTCTTCGTGCTGTTCGTGCTCTGGGCCTCGCTGTCGGAGATCGACCGTTCGGTTCACGCGCAGGGACGCATCGTGCCCGATTCGCGCCTGCAGGTTATTTCCAACCTCGAGGGCGGCATCGTTCAGCAGATCCTCGTGCAGGCCGGCGATAAGGTCGTTGCGGGTCAGCCGCTGGTCCGCCTCGACAAGACGCAGCGGCAGGCGGACTTCGGCTCCAACGCCGTCACGGCCGCTTCGCTGCAGGCCAAGATCGCGCGCCTCCAGGCCCAGATAACCGGCCGGGCGCCCAGCTATCCGTCCACCGCCGCACCGGGCATGGCCGAGGCGGTCGCCATCGAGCGCGCGCTCTATGCTTCCCAGGTTGCCGAGCTTTCCAGCCTCGAGCAGGCCGGCCAGGCGCGCATCCTCCAGTCCAACCGCGCGGTCAGCGAGGCCGAGGCCAACTATCGCTCCGCGCAGGAACAGGCGCGCAACTACGAACAGCAGGCCAACATGATGCGTCCGCTGGTGGAACGCGGGATCGAACCGCGGGCCACGCTGATGACGCTGGAAAGCCAGACCTCGGTCGCCCGCTCGCAGGCGCAGGCCGCGCAGTCGACGATCTCGCGCATGCATGCGCAAGTCGCCGAAGCGACCAGTTCGCTGGCCCAGGCCCGGCAGGACTGGCGCTCGCGCTCGGCCGCCGAACTTTCCGAGGCGCAGACGCGCCTCGCCGCGCTGCGCAGCACGCTTCCGGCGTTGCAGGACCGGGTCGACCGTTCGGTGGTCACCGCCCCTGTCGCAGGCGAGATCAACCGCGTCCTGGTGAGCACGGTCGGCGGGTCGATCGCGGCGGGCCAGCCGCTGGTCGAACTCGTGCCGTCGGGCGAAACGCTGATGATCGAAGGCCGCCTCAACCCGAAGGACATCGGCTTCGTTCGTCTGGGGCAGAAAGCGCGGATCAGCATCACGGCTTACGATTCGGGTGTCTACGGCCAGCTCGATGGCACCGTCGTCTCCATCTCGCCTGATGCCACCGTCGACGAGCAGAGCGGGGATAGCTTCTACACCGTGCAGGTGCGCTCCAACGGCTCGCTCAAGAACGCCGACGGCACGCCGCTGCAGCTTGGCCCGGGCATGACGGCCGACATCTCGCTGCTGGGCGACAAGCGTTCGGTGCTCTCCTACATCCTGACCCCGTTCACGCGCCTGCAGGAGCGGGCCCTGCGCGAATAGGGCACTTGAATCGTTGCGCCTTGGCCGGTGGTGACAGCGCCGGGCGCAGCGTATAAGGCGCGCGCACACGGCGGCGGCAACGCCAGCCAAGCCATTGATTGAACGAGGGGGCCAGGTGCCTACAGAGCACGACGAATTCGCCGGCCGCACGGTGATGATCACCGGAGGGACAGGCTCCTTCGGATCGACGATCCTCAATTATTTCCTGCGCCTGCCGCTGGCCGAGATCCGCATCTACAGCCGCGACGAAAAGAAGCAGGAAGACCAGCGCATGCGGCTGCGCGACAACCGGCTGAAATATTACATCGGCGACGTGCGCGACAAGCGAGCGATCGACAGCGCGATCCGCGGGGTGGACTACATCTACCACGCGGCGGCTCTCAAGCAGGTGCCGAGCTGCGAATTCCACCCGATGGAAGCGGTCAACACCAACGTGCTGGGCACCCACAACGTGCTCGACGCGGCGATCGAGGCGGGCGTCGGCCGGGTCGTCTGCCTGTCGACCGACAAGGCGGTCTACCCCATCAACGCGATGGGCATCTCCAAGGCGATGATGGAGAAGGTGACCGTGGCCAAGGCGCGCACCGCACTGGGCAGCGATACCACGATCTGCGCCACCCGCTACGGCAACGTGCTGGCCAGCCGGGGCTCGGTCGTCCCGCTGTTCGTGCGGCAGATCCAGCAGGGCCGCCCGATGACGGTAACCGACCCCACGATGACGCGCTTCGTCATGACGCTCGACGATGCGGTCGACCTGGTCCTCTACGCGTTCCGCAGCGGGCAGAACGGCGACATCTTCGTCCAGAAGGCCCCCGCCGTGACGATCGAGGATCTCGCCCGGGCAACGGCGATGGTCATGGGCGTGCCCGACCACCCGATTCAGGTCATCGGCACGCGCCACGGCGAGAAGCTCTACGAAGCGCTGCTCAGCCGCGAGGAAATGGCCGTGGCGGAGGACCGGGGCGAGTACTACCGCGTCCCGCCCGACAACCGCGACCTCAACTACGACAAGTTCGTCCGCGAGGGCGAGATCGAGATCAGCGAGGCGGTCGACTTCAATTCGCACAACACCCGCCGCCTGTCCGCCGACGAGATGGCCGCGCGGCTCGAGGCGCTGCCGTTCATCCAGCGGGTCAAGGCCGGGCAACCGGGCGACGAACAGTGAGCGAACGCGCGATCCCCAAGGACGCGCGGATCGCGGTCACCGGGGCGAACGGCTTCGTCGGCAAGAACCTCCTTGTTCGCTTGGGCGAAGCCGGGTTCACCGCCATCGCCGCGCTCACCCGCGAAACCGGGGAACGGGAATTTGCCGAGGCGATCGGTTCGGCCGACGCGATCTTCAACCTCGCGGGCGCGAACCGGCCAGAGGACCCGGCCGAGTTCTACAAAGCGAACCGCGATTACGTGGCGCGCATCTGCGACGCCATCGAGGCCGGCGGGCGCCGGCCGCTGGTCATCCATTCCGGTTCCGCCAAGGCGGGCGATGCCAACGATTACGGCCAGTCGAAGCTGCAGGGCGAAGAGATCCTCGCCGCTCGCGCCGACGAGCTGGGCTTCGCCGCGGTTATCCAGCGCCTGCCCAACATCTTCGGCAAATGGGCGCGGCCGAACTACAATTCGGGCATCGCGACCTTCTGCCACAACGTGGCGCGCGGGCTTGCAATCACCGTCAACGACCCTGCCGCACCGCTGAGCCTGATCTACGTCGACGACCTGATCGACCAGTGGCTGGAAATCCTCGCCGACCCGCCGGCGGGCGTGACACGGCCGGAAGCTCGCCAGGTCTACCATACCACGGTGGGGGAGGCCTCGCAGACCATCCAGGGCTTCGCCAGCGACCGCGAGAACGCGCTGATCGGCCCGGTCGGCGTCGGCCTGACCCGGGCGCTCTATGCCACCTACGTCGCCGCCCTGCCGGAAAGCGAATTCGCCTATCCGCTGGTCGCGCACACCGACCCGCGCGGTTCGTTCTCCGAAATGCTCAAGACGCGCGAGAGCGGGCAGTTCTCCTATTTCACCGCCCATCCGGGGGTGACGCGCGGCGGCCACTATCACCACACCAAGACCGAGAAGTTCCTCATCGTCGCCGGCGAGGCGCTGTTCCGTTTCCGCCACATCCTGACGGGCGCGACGCATGAAGTGCGCACCAGCGCCGCGGTGCCCACGGTGGTGGAGACGATTCCGGGCTGGGCCCACGACGTGACGAACGTCGGCGACACCGAGATGGTCTCGCTGCTTTGGGCCAACGAGATCTTCGACCGCGAGCGCCCCGACACGGTAGGACACACGGTATGACGGCCACGGCACCAAAGCGCCTCAAGGTCATGACGATCGTCGGCACGCGGCCGGAGATCATCCGGCTCTCCCGGGTCATGGCTGTGCTCGACCGCGAGACCGATCACCTGATCGTCCACACCGGGCAGAACTACGACTACGAGTTGAACGGCGTGTTCTTCGACGATCTGGGCGTGCGCAAGCCCGACCACTTTCTCGAAGCGGCCGGCGCAACGGCGGGGGAGACGATCGGCAAGATCCTTATCGCCGCCGACGCCCTGCTGGAAGAGACCAGGCCCGATGCCGTGCTCGTGCTGGGCGATACCAATTCCTGCCTTGCGGTGATCCCGGCCAAGCGGCGCAAGATTCCGATCTTCCACATGGAGGCGGGCAACCGCTGCTTCGACCAGCGCGTGCCGGAGGAAACCAACCGCAAGATCGTCGACCACACGGCCGACATCAACATGCCCTATTCGGCCATCGCGCGCGATTACCTGCTGCGCGAAGGCCTACCGCCCGACCGGGTGATCAAGACCGGCAGCCCGATGTTCGAGGTGCTGACCCATTATCGCGGCGCCATCGAGGCGAGCGACGTCTTGCAGCGCAACGGCCTCGAAAAGGGCGGCTATTTCGTGGTTTCGGCCCACCGCGAGGAAAACGTCGACGGCGAGGGCAAGCTGGCACTGCTCGCCGGATCGCTCAACGCGATCGCCCGGCATTACGACATGCCGGTCATGGTCAGCACGCATCCGCGCACACGCAAGCGGATCGAGGCACTGGGCCTCGAGTTCGACGACCGCATCCGGCTGATGAAGCCCTTCGGTTTCCTCGACTACAATGCCCTGCAGATGCACGCCAAGGCCTGCCTGTCCGACAGCGGCACCATCAGCGAGGAAAGCTCGATCCTGAACTTTCCGGCGCTCAACATCCGCGAGGCGCACGAGCGGCCCGAAGCGATGGAAGAGGGCAGCGTGATGATGGTCGGGCTGGGCGAAGAGCGGATCATGCAGGGCCTCGCGATCCTCGAAAGCCAGCCCCGCGGGGCCGACCGGGGCTTCCGCGAGGTGGCCGACTACACCATGCCGAACGTCTCGGAAAAAGTGCTGCGGATCATCCTCAGCTACACCGACTACGTGAAGCGCACGGTGTGGAAGGAATACTGAGGCCGCCGGGCCCCGCGGTATGCGTTTTCTTTTCCTGACCACGATCTATCCGGCGCCGGGCGACAGCTACATGACCGGCGAGCTGGCGCATGAACTGCGCGGGCGTGGCCACGACGTGGAGGTGCTGCACCTCGCCTGGCGCGCCGAGACCGGGGCTGCCACCGTGGTCCGCGACGATACGGGCGTGCGCGTGGTCGACGTGGCGCCGCGCGCCGCGACCGCGCTGGGCACGTTGGCCTACCGGGCGAGCAAGTTCGTGCTCACCTCGCGCCATGCCACCGCCGAACTGCGGCGCCATTTCGACCTTTCAAAGTTCGACGCGGTCGTCGCGTGGACCCCGGCGCTGACGGTGCGCGGGCCGCTGCTCGCGGCGATCCGCGCGGGCGTGCGGGCGCGCATCCTGTTCGTGTTCGACTTCTTCCCGATCCACCACATGGAAATCGGCATGGTGCCCCGCGGGCCGGTGTTCGAAATCGCCAAGCGGCTGGAGGAACAGCTGATGCGGCGCTTCACCAGCATCGTCTGCAACCTGCCGGGCAACATCGGCTACCTGAAGCGCAACTATCGCCTGCGTCCGGGACAGGACGTGGTCTCGACCCCGCTGTGGTCGGAGATCGGCCCGCCGCCGCAGGCGGACCGGGCGGCCACACGCGCCCGGCTGGGCCTGCCCGCCGGCCGCCCGCTGGCGCTGTTCGGGGGGCAGATCGTCGAGGGGCGCGGGATCGAGCAGATGCTCGAAGCCGCCGCCGAGGCCGAGCGCGCCGGGTCCGATCTCGGTTTCCTGTTCATGGGCAGCGGCCGGCTCGCCTCGCTGGTCGAGGGCGAAGCGGCGAAGCGGAGCAACGTCTTTTACCTCCCGGGCGTCCCGCGCGAACAGTATCTCGAGGTCGTCGCCGCCTGCGATGTCGGCCTGGTGGCGACCGTGCCGGGGGTCAGCTCGTTCTCGTTCCCGACCAAGACGATCGACTACCTGCGCGCAGGGCTTCCGGTCGTCGCGGCGGTCGAGCCGGGCAGCGACTACCTCCACATCCTGACGAATTTCGACGTCGGCGAGGGTGTCGAATTCGGCGATTCCGCCGGGTTCTTCCGCGCCGCCGAGCGGCTGGCGTCGAAACGCGGCCCGGAGCTGTCGGCCCGCGCCGCGCGCTGCCTCGACGAGGTGTTCCACGTCCGCCACACCGCGGACACCGTGCTCGCAGCCGTTGAGCGCGCGGGCGGGCGAGGCTAAGCGACCCCAATGACGACACTCATTACCGGCGGCGCCGGATACATCGGCGGCCACATGGGCCTGCGCCTGGCCGACAAGGGCGAGGATTTCGTGGTGGTCGACGACATGTCGAACGGCGTGCCCTGGGCGGTGCCCGAGGGCCACGACCTGATCGTCGCCTCGACCGGCGACTACCAGCGGATGGTCACCCTGATGCGCGAGCGCAAGGTCGACACGATCTTGCACTTTGCCGCAACGCTGATCACGCCCGACCTCTACGAAAAGCCGCTCGAATACTATCGCATCAACGCGGCCAACGGGCGCGCGCTGCTGCAGGCGGCGGCGGACGCGGGCGTGGGGCAGTTCGTCTATTCGGCGACCAGCGCGGTCTACGGCAACCCGGTGACGAACCCGGTGAGCGAGGAAGCGGCGATCGCGCCGACCACGCCCTACGGCAAGTCCAAGCTGGTGACCGAGCACATGCTGGCCGATCTCGCCGCGGTGAACGGCATGCGCTACGTCGCGCTGCGGTATTTCAACGTCGCCGGGGCGGACCCGCAGGGCCGCTATGGCCAGTCGACTACCAAGACCACGCTGCTGGTGCAGATCGCCGTCCAGGCCGCGCTCGGCTATCGCAAGGGGCTGCAGATCTTCGGCACCGACTATCCGACCTACGACGGGACCTGCGTGCGCGATTACCTGCACGTCACCGACCTGATCGACGCGCACGAATTGGCGCTGGCCCACCTGCGCGGCGGCGGCGAGAGCAAGACCCTCAACGTCGGCTATGGCCACGGCTATTCGGTGCGCGACATCATCGACACGGTGAAGCGGGTCACCGGGCGCGACTTCCCGGTGACCGAGGGGCCGCGCCGGGCCGGCGATCCGATCGAGGTCGTCGCCGAGGCAAGCCGCATCCGTGCCGAGCTCGGCTGGGAGCCCAAGCTCGACGATATCGAGACCATCGTCCGGCACGCCTGGAACTGGGAACAGAAGATGGAGCAGCGCCGCGCGCTCGACGGGCGGGGCTGATACCGGCGCCTAGGTCAGCACGTCGCTTCCCTCGGGCACGGGCGGCACGGGGCGGCGCGCGGCGAGGCGGCCGCGCACGAACCATACCGTGACCAGCAAAGCCGTGACCGCGTAGGCCGTCAGGTAGCCGAGCATCGGGGCGAGCGTCATGCCTGCCGCGATCCCGCCCACGGTGAGCGCGGCCATCAGTGCGAGCGTGCCGATCTCGATCCCGGCGAAGATCCACGGGCGCCCCCGGGCGAGCTGCGCATTCATCGCCACCGCGGCCCAGACGCGCAGCACGTCGCCCGCCATGTAGAGCAGGATGCCGGTCGTCGCCGGGAGGAACGCGGGCGAAAGGATCAGCCGCACCCAGAAGTCGCTCGCCGCCGCGAACAGCGCCAGACCCGCCAGCATGATCGCAAAGCCGGCCGCCCAGGTGACGAAGACCAGCCGGTGCGCCCCGTCCTCGTCGCGCATCGCGGTGTAGCGCGGCAGGAACAGCTGCAGGATCGCCAGGCCCAGGAACTGCGTGGTGGTGTCGGAAATCCGGTTGGCCGCGAGCCAGTAGCCCAGCGTCTCGAGCCCGAACGCCTCGCGGTAGACCGCCCGCAGGCCGAACAGGATCGCCGCGCTGGACGCGGCCACCGCCACGGTCGCCCCGGAATAGCCGAACAGCAGGCGCACTTCCGCGCGAACCGTCGCAAGCGAGGGCCGGGGCAAGCGCTCGGCGAGATAGAACGGCAGCGCGGCGACCATCGTCAGCAGCGGGCCGGCGGCAAAGGCCACCGCGGCGCCCTGCGCCTCACCCTGCCGGAGCAGCCAGAGCGCGCCCGCCGTACTCGCCAGCAGGCCGCAGCCCTGGGCCAGCAGGCTCGCGCCCGGGCGATGGCGGCCGGTCAGGATCGAGGTCAGGATCTGCCCCGGCCCGGCCGCCAGCGTCAGCGCGACCACGGCCAGGGCGGCCCCCGCGGCGCGCCCGTCACCCACCAGCAAGGTCGAGAGCGGATCGCGCAGCAACGCCGCGACCAGGATCCCGACGACCAGCACGGGAAGCCAGATCGCCAGCGCCGCGCCGTGGGCCCTGGCGATCTGCCCTGCATCGTCGCCGGCCGCCGCGGTGATCCGGATCAGGCCGTTCTGCGCCCCGCCGATCGCTGCCAGGTTGAGCAGCGCGGCAAGGATCATCAGCTGGGTGAATTCGGCGAACCCGGCGACGGGAAGCCAGGCGGTCGACGCGGTCAGCAGGGCCAGCGCCGAGCCGACCTTGAACAGGAAGAATGCCGGGATCGTCGCCATGCCGGCCAGGCCGGCGCGCCGGGCGGTCATGCCCGCCCCGTCACGGCGCGGCGCTCACGACGACAGGCGCATCACCACCTGGTGGCGCTTTTCGATCAGCCACATGAATGCCCAGGCGGCCGCGACGAAATAGCCGTCGTAGCTGCCGAACAGCTGGTTGTTGGCGGTGAGGTAGAACATCGTGATCATCAGCGCGCAAAACAGCACTGCAGCCGCATCGCTGTTGCCCACCGTGGCCGAACGCCACGTTCGCCCGAAGATCCAGCCGATGAACAGGATCGCCACCAGCGTGCCCGGGAAGCCCAGGTCGTTCGCCAGCCAGGCCATCAGGGTCGACCAGTAGTTGAGCTCGGACCAGCCGTCGAACCCGTTGCGGTAGGTATAGGTCCGCCGCGCCATCTCGGTATCGCCGGTCAGCAGTTCGTAGACGGCGATGGCGGCCGGCGAATGGCCCACGCCGTAGGTCGGCTTGAAGTCCTTCTCCATCGCGATCTCGAGCCCGTAGAAGCCCGACGCGGTGGACAGGATGAAGAGCGAGGTGGCGAAGCGCGCTTCCTGCGGCATCCAGCGGATCAGCGGCGCATCGAGGTTTGCGCAGATGTTGCTCGTGTTCACGCAGGCGACCGTGCGGTTCTCGACGTTGCCGAGCCGCGCGCTCTTGCGTTCGGAGAACAGCGAGGCGGCCATCGTCACGAACAGCACGCCCACGATCACCACCGGCCAGTAGCGGCGCACGAAGACCATGATCGCGCCCGATGTCTCGCTGTTCGACCGGGCCACGGCGATCAGCAGCGCGCCCACGGCCACGATGGCGAGATCGGCGAACTCGCGGTCGGTGCCGCGCAGCAGCGAGATGAGGATCGTGACGAGAACCGACAGGACCACAAAGCCGCGCTGGAACCAGGTCAGCCGCGTCCAGTGCACCAGGCCCAGCGGCACGACCGCGAAGGTCAGCGGCGAGAAGACCGCGCGCACGATGGCGATCAGGCCGCGCTGGCCGGTCGTCAGTTCGAGCTGTTCCTGCAGGGTGCGATAGGCTTCGCCCTGCTGGCCGATGACCGACATGACTTCCCACGGCCAGCGGCCGGTGTAGACCCGGCTGATCGGGACCACGAGGATCGCCGCCGCGATCGCCCCGCCGATGATCACCCACTCGGTATGCTTGAACGGTTCGGCCACGCGCCGCACGGGCCCCGTCGCCAGCATGTAGCCGACCGCGATCAGCGTGTAGCAGGCCAGGATATAGGCGATCAGGCGCCACCAGTCGGACGCGTGGAAGATCTGCCAGTTGATCGGCCAGATCAGGAACAGGCCGAGCAGGACGAAGAGATAGGCCTCTGCCAGCAGCAGCGGCAGGATGCGCATTCCGCCGGTGAACGGGAAATACGACGGGATCGTACGCACCGGGGCGGGTGCGGGCCGGCCCTGTTCATACGGTATCGTCGCCATGGGGGCGGCTTAAAGCGCCGAGGCGACGAGCGCCAGCGTCTTGTCGATGCCCCGTTCGAAGGCGAGTTCGGCGCGGTAATGTGCCCGGCCCGCCGCGCCCATGCGGTCACACTCCTGTGCGCCTAGGCCGGCCATGCGCTCGATCGCCCCGGCCAGCGCGGCGGCATCCTGCGGCGCGACGACCAGCGCCGCGCCCGATGCGCGCAGGATCTCGCCCGCCTCGCCGTCGATCCCGGCGATCACCGGGCGGCCGCTGGCAAGGTAGTACTGCGTCTTGCTGGGGATGGTGATGGTGAACAGCGGATCGTCGGCAATGTGCAGCAGCAGCGCGTCGGCAGCGGCGAACCAGCGGCCGATCGCCTCCTGCGGGACACGCCCCACGAAGCGCACGTTGGCAAGCCTGCGCCGTGCGGCCTCGGCCTCCAGCGCCGCGCGGTCGATGCCGTCGCCGACGAGGACCAGCGTGGCGGCCACGCCCCGCGCCTGCAGCAGGTCCATCGCCTCGAGCGCGGTGTCGAGCGCTTGCATCCGGCCCAGGTTGCCGCCGTAGACCAGCGTGAATTCGTCGCCCATGCCCAGCGCGGCCCGGTCCGGCGCGGGCAGGGCCAGGGCACTGGCATCGGCCCAGTTGTGCACCACGCCGACCTTTTCGGCCGGAACGCCCCGCTGCAGCAGGCGCCCGGCAATCCCCTGCGATTGCACGAGAATCCGGGCCGCGTGGCGATAGGTGAAATTGCACAGGGCGGCGAGCAGCCGGCCCATGCGCCCGGTTCCGGACATGCCGCTGACGGTCACCGTGTCGGGCCAGAGGTCCTGGATCTCGAGAATGAAGGGGCGCCGCAGCACCTTGCCCGCCAGCGCCGCCGCCACGCCCGGCGTGATCGGCGGGTGGTAGACGTACCACAGGTCGTACCGCCGCCCGCGCAGCAGCAGGTAGGCCAGCACCGAAGCGAAGAAGCTGAGGAAGTTGAGCGAGCGGCCCAGCGACGAGGTGTCGTGGCTGGGGTAGAGCGGCACGCGCTTGACCGTGACCCCGCCCAGCTCCTCCTGCTGGAAGGGCCGCAGGCGATAGCCGGGATAGACCTTGCCGGTGGGATAATTGGGAAACCCGGTCAGCACGTCGACGCTGTGCCCGGCCGCCTCGAGCGCGCGGACGAAGGCCGGGCCCTTGACGATATTGGGTTCGGGATCGAACCACTGCGTGACATAGAGGATGCGGGCCACGGCGAGGCGCTAGCCCCTTGGCGCAGGGCACGCAAGCAGGCCCCGTTCTCGGCGGTTGACGCCTCCGGGGGGCGCCCCTAACGCTCGCGCCCGTCTCACATTTCGCGTGAATTCAGGATCGGGCTTTCCCTTGACCATTTCCGTACCGTTTTTCGACTGGGCCGGCCTCTGGGCCGAGCGTGCCGACGAGTTCGGCCGCATCATGACCGACACCGCCGCGCGCGGGGGTTTCATCCTGCAGCGCGACGTCGACGAGTTCGAGGAGAAGCTGGCCGCCTTCCTGGGCGTGAAGCACGTGGTGGCGCTGTCCGACGGGACCAACGCGATGCACCTGGGCCTGCGGGCCTGCGGCGTGAAGCCGGGCGACGAGATCATCCTGCCGAGCCACGGCTTCATCGCTGCCGCGCAGGCGATCCATTTTGCCGGGGCCGTGCCCGTCCCAGTGGAAATGAGCGAGAGCGACTGGCTGATCGATCCGGCAGACGTCGCCCGCGCGGTGACAGCCAGGACGGTCGGCATCATGCCGGTCCACGTCAACGGCCGGGTCTGCGACATGGACCCGCTGCAGGCCATCGCCGACGAGCACGGGCTGAAGATCTTCGAGGACGCGGCGCAGGCCGCCGGGGCGCGCTACAAGGGCCGCCCCTCGGCCAGCTTCGGCGAGTGGGGAACCTACAGCTTCTATCCGTCCAAGACGCTCGGCTCGTTCGGCGATGCCGGCGCGCTGGCGACCGACAAGGACGAGGTCGCGCATGTCGTGCGCACGATGCGCAACCACGGCGCCGGGCCGGACAAGGCGATTCCCCGCGACGTGGCGATCTGGGGCACCAACTCGCGGCTGGACAACCTCCACGCGGCGATCCTGGTCTACAAGCTGTCGTATTACCAGGAAGCCATCGACCGCCGCCGCGCGATTGCCGCGCGCTACGACGCGGCGCTGCGCGACATCGCCGAGCTGCGCCTGCCCCCGCCCCCGAGCGAGGGCGGCGACTACTACGACATCTTCCAGAATTACGAACTGCGCGCGGGCGAGCGGCGCGATGCGTTGCGGGCGCACCTGGCGGAGCACAAGGTGGGCACGATCGTGCAGTGGGGCGGGGCGGGAATGCACCAGTTCCGCGGGCTCGGCTTCACGCAGGACCTGCCGCGGACCGACGCGTTCTTCCGCGAATCGCTGCTGCTGCCAATGAACCACATCCTGACGGAAGATCAGGTCGAGCACGTGATCGCGACCGTGCGGGGGTTCTTCGGCGCGTGAACCAGGCGCTGCAAAACGCGCCGGACACCCGCGCCCTGGCCCTCAAGCTGCGCAAGCACGTCGTGCGCATGACCCACCTCGGCCAGTCGAGCCATGTCGGCTCGTGCCTGTCGATGGCCGACATCATGGCGGTGCTGTACGGCGAGGTCCTCAACGTCGTCCCGACGCAGCCCAAATGGCCCGATCGGGACCGCTTCATCCTGTCCAAGGGGCATGCCGGCGCCTGCGTCTACGCCGCGCTGGCCGAACGGGGCTTCTTCCCGCCGAGCGAGCTCGACCGGCATTACCAGAACGGGTCGATCTTCTCGGGCCACGTCAGCCACAAGGGCGTACCCGGGGTCGAGATGTCGACCGGCTCGCTCGGCCACGGTCTGCCGGTGGCGACGGGCATGGCCTATCGCCTGCGCCTGCAGGGTTCGCCCGCCCGGGTGTTCTGCGTGCTGTCCGACGGTGAGTGCGACGAAGGCTCGAACTGGGAGGCCTTCCTGTTCGCCGCGCAGCACAAGCTGGAAAACCTGGTCGTGGTGGTCGACTTCAACGGCATCCAGAGCCTGGCGCCGACCGGCGAAACGATCGGGCTCGAGCCGTTCCACGAGAAGCTCGCCGCGTTCAACTGGGGCGTGAAGCGGGTCGACGGGCACGACCATGCCGCGCTGTCCGCCGCGCTCGGCAACGTGCCGTTCGAGGCCGGCAAGCCCTCAATCCTCGTCGCCGAGACGACCAAGGGCAAGGGCGTGTCGTTCATGGAGAACGCGGTGCTGTGGCATTACCGCTTCGCTCACGAAGGCCAGGAATACGATGACGCGATGGCCGAGCTGGCCGCCGCCGAAAACGCGCTGAAGGAGGCGGGCCATGCGTGACGCTTTCGTCCGCGCGCTGGGGGAACTCGCCGACCAGGATCCCGACATCATCCTGGTCAACGGCGACCTCGGCTTCGGGGTCCTGACCGACTTCATCGAGAACCGCCCGACGCAATACGTCAACGCCGGGGTGGCCGAGCAGAACATGACCGGCCTGGCCGCCGGCATGGCGCTGGAAGGCGCGCGGGCCTACACCTACTCGATCGGCAACTTCACCACGCTGCGCTGCCTCGAGCAGCTGCGGAACGATGTCTGCTATCACGAGGCCAACGTCACCGCGGTGGCGATTGGCGGGGGCTTTTCCTACGGCCAGCTGGGCATGTCGCACTTCGCGACCGAGGACCTGGCCATCCTGCGCGCGCTGCCGGCGATGACGGTCGTCGCCCCGTCGGACCCGTGGCAGGCGGTCGAACTTACCAAACAGTTATATGCCAAGGCGGGCCCCGCCTACCTGCGCATCGACAAAGACAAGGCCGGCCTTCCCGAAGCGCCGCACGACGTGACGCTGGGCAAGGTGCGCACGGTGCGCGAAGGTGCCGACGCCACGGTGTTCACCACCGGCGCGATCCTGGTCGAGGCGCTGGCCGCGGCCGAAGTGCTGGCGGGCGAGGGCATCGAGCTCATGCTGGTCGACGTCCACACCATCAAGCCGTTCGATGCCGCAGGCGTCGTCGCGGCAGCGCGCGCGACCGGCGTGGTGCTGACGCTGGAGGAGCACACCGTCGTCGGCGGGCTCGGCTCCGCGGTGGCGGAAGCGCTGCTCGATGCGGGCTCCGCGCCGCGCGCGTTCAAGCGGCTCGGCGTGCAGGACATCTATCCCTCGATCGTGGGCGACCAGCGCTACCTGCGCCGAGCCTACGGCCTCGATTCTGTTGCGCTCGCCGCGGCGGTCAGGGATGTTCTCGGCCGCGATGGCTAAGAGGCTCTTCGATGTCGTAGTCGCGTTCCTGGTGCTGCTGGCGGTCTCGCCGGTCATGCTCTGGGCACTATGGCGCGTCTGGGCCTTCGACAAGCGCGACCCGTTCTACCGCGCGCCGCGCGTCGCGCGCGGGAACGGCGATTTCACGATGATCAAGATCCGCTCGATGAGCGTGGGGGCCGACCGGACCGGCCTCGCCTCGACCTCGGCGGGCGATGCGCGGATCACCCCGGTGGGCCACCTGATCCGTCGCTGGAAGCTCGACGAGCTTTCGCAGTTCTGGAACGTGCTGACCGGCGACATGAGCGTGGTCGGCCCGCGCCCGCAGATCCGCGTGGGCGGCGTCGACCGCTATACGGCCGAGGAGATGCGCCTGCTCAGCGTGCGGCCGGGCATCACCGATCTCAGCTCGATCGTGTTCTCCGACGAAGGCGACATCCTGGCCGGCCAGGCCGACGCCGACGCAGCCTACGAGACGCTGATCCGCCCGTGGAAGAGCCGGCTGGGCCTATTCTACATCGACCATCGCAGCCTGGCGATGGACCTGCGGCTCGCCTGGCTGACCGCGCTCGCCATCGTCGACAAGCCGGCTGCGCTGCGCGGCGTGGACGCGATCCTCGCCCGCCACGGCGCCCCCGCCGACCTGCGCCGCGTCGCCCGGCGCGAGGCGCCGCTCGAACCTGCACTGCCGCCCGGCGCCCCTGGCAGCCCCGGCGCGGGCGTCGCGCTGGCCTGATGGCCCACGCGGTCCGCTTCTACCGCGCCGCCGACGGCGAGGTGCGGCTCCCCCCGCCCGACCTCGGCGACTTGAGTCTGACCCGCTGGCAGCCGCACCGCGACGGCCCGCCCACGGGCCTGTTCGCCGGCAACGCCAACCGCATCTGGTGGGCGATGGACCTCGCCGGCCAGTTCCCGCGCACCGACCTGACCGTCTACGCGATCCACCGGCGCGAGAATGGGGGCGACACGCTGCTCCACCGCCTGCTGGTCACCCCGCGCTGGCACCGCTTCCCGTTCATGGGCCGGCTGGACATGCAGATGGGCGACCTGTGGACCGCGCCCGCGATGCGCGGTCAGGGGCTGGCGGCAAAGGCGATCGCCGCGGTGCAGGCCGACTTTGCCGGCAAGTGCCCGGCGCTGTGGTACGTCGTGGACGAGGACAATGCCGCCTCGATCCGGTTGATCGAGCGGATCGGCTACCGGCTTGAAGGGACCGGCGTGCGGACCAGGCCCTTGGGCCTCGGTCCGCTCGGCCAGTTCAGGATGACGAGCGTTCGTCCGCGGCCTGGCTCTGGCCCTGGCCCAGCCGCTCCAGGCGCACGGGCCTGACGAACACCGTCTCGCTCGAGACCGTGCCGGCGGCATCTGCATAGAGTTCGAGCCATTGGAAGCCGCACGACGAAGGGACGGTCCAGCTCTCGCTCTTGTCTTCCAGCACCACGAAGCGGCCCAGCACGGCATCGTCCGCCGCGCAGCGCAGGCGCCATTCGAGCTCCAGCTTCACTTCGCCGTAGTCGCTCGTCACGCTGTTGCTGAACCGATAGCGGCCCGGGCGCAGCGCCAGCAGCTGGCGGGCCACGACACCGGCGCCCGAGCCCGAGCTGAGCAGGTCGAGCCCGGTGTTGCCGAACGAATCGGTCGACCGCGCGGCGTCGAAATCGGCGGTCGAGGTCAGCAGCCAGGTCAGCGGCTCCAGCCCTTCATGCTTGGCGAAGGCCGGGTCGGTCACTTCCGTGCCGATCGAGCGGGTACCCGTCAGGCCGCGCTCGAATTCGAACGCTTCGGCATAGGCCTTCTGCGCCACCAGTTGTTCCATCAGCAGGGCGCTAAGCTCCTGCCCCTGGTATTCGTAGTCCTTGCCCAGCGCGAGATAGATCTTCGCCAGGTTCTTCGTGCCGAAACCGCTGGTCGCGGCGGTGTAGAGGAATGCCTCGGTCCACGGCGGCTCGCGGCGCAGGATGCGCACGAAGTCCGGCACCAGGCCGGGTTCGGCCAGCGCGCGGGCGAGGAAGGGGAACATCTGGTTCTGTGCGGTGGCCGACACGCGCAGCGCCACGTCGATGTGCTGCAGCATCTCGGGCAGCTGCTCGCGCTTGGCCGCATCCTCGATCAGCCACAGGCGGGTCAGGAGGTTGCGCCTGCTGAGCGAATCGGAGGCCCGCATGATCGCCCCGGCGGCCTTCTGGTCGCCGCGTGCGTTGGCGGCCGCGCCATAGACCGCGAGCGCCTCGACCTGGGTCAGGTCGCCGACCAGCGCCTCGTAGGCCGCTTCGCCGCCTTGCTGCAGCGCGGGCGAATCGGCCGGCAGCAGGCTGGTTGCAGCCTTGCCCGAAGCCTGTTCGGCGGCGACCGACTTGAGCATGTCGGCCTTGGCCGCCAGCGTCAGGATCTCGGGATCGGCGGGTGCCAGACGGCTCGCCAGCAGCAGGCTGGCGGGCAGCCGGGTGGCGGTCTGCACCGTGCCTTCGCGCACCACGAGATAACCGGCGAACAGCGCCAGCACGACGAGAAGTATGGGCCGCAGGAGCCCGCGTTGCCGCATGACTTACTCCGTTACGCCTGGACGGTCGATTTGCCGTAGCCGTACTTGTAGTCGTAGGCGTAGCTGTACTGCGTGTGCTTGGTGCTGAACTTGGTCAGGACCACGCCGAGCAAGTTGATGTTCGCGCCGCGCAGGCGCTGCATCGCGGTACGCACGCGGCTGGTGCGGATCGCCCGCGCCTCGACCGCGTAGATCGTGCCTTCGACCGCCGCCGCGATAAGCGGCGCGTCGGCCAGGCCGAGGACCGGCGGCGAATCGATGATCACGTGGTCGATCCCGCTGTCGAGCAGCTTCTTGATGACGATCTGCAGCCGGTTGCCGACGAGCAGGTCGGCGGCGTTTGGCGGCTGCGGGCCGGCGGTCATGTAGCGCAGGTTCGGGTTGCTGGTTTGGTGCAGCAGCTCCTGCACGTTGTCGTGCCCGGTCAGCGCGTTCGACAGGCCTTCGCCGTTCTTGATGCCGAACTCGTGGTGGACCGACGGGGAGCGCATGTCGCCGTCGATCAACACGATCTTGCGGCCGCTGCGCGCCAGCGTGTGGGCCAGCGCGAAGGCGGTGGTCGACTTGCCTTCCTGCGGCCGGGTGCTGGTGACCGACAGCGAGGCCGGTGCGCCGTGCGCGGTCGACAGGTCGAGGTTGGTCTGCACCGCGATGTAGGATTCCACCAGAGAGGACCTGAGGTCGTTGAGCGCGGCGATCGGGTCGCCGTCCTCGGTCGTCGGGATGACCCCCAGCAGCGGGGCGTGCAGCACGCGGCCGACGTCGGTCGGTTCGGTGATGCCTTCGTCGATCTGCTCCATCAGCATGGCCAGCGCCGCGCCGAGGACGGCGCCGAGCAGCAGCGAGGCGAGCAGGTTGAGCGCGTGGTTGGGCGACGACGGGCCTTCGGGCACCTCGGCATTGTCGACCACCGAGATGTTGTTGGTCCCCACGCCGCCGGCGATGCCGATTTCCTTGTAGCGCTGCAGCAGGCCGTCATACAGCACGCGGTTGGTGTCCACCTCGCGCTGGTAGATGTTGTACTGGATCGAGCGGCGGCGCAGGTCGCTGAGATCGCCGGTGAGCGAGGCGACGCGGGCGCGCAGCGCGGTTTCGCGGGCACCCGCCGCGGTGGCGGCGCCGCCCAGCGTGGCGGAGATGCGGCTCTCTTCGCGCGCGATGCTGGTATCGAGCGCGTCGACCTGGTTCTTGAGCGCCTGGGCCGGCGGATAGTTCGGCTCGAACTGGGTCAGCAGCTTCTGGTACTCGGCCTGGGCGGCGGCGCGGCGATCGCGCAGCGAGGCGAGCGTCGCGTTGGTCAGTGCCTCGGCGCTGGCGGTGCCCGAGCGCGGCATGGCCTGCACGCGGATACGGTCGGCCTCGGCCTTGGCCAGCTCCTCGTTCAGCGTGGCGAGCTGGTCGGCCTGGAGCGAGCGCTGCGAAAGCGTGCGCCCGGTCTGCGTGTCGGTCGCCTGTTCGAGGTTGATGATGTTCTGCGCCGAGGCGTAGGCGACGAGGTCGCGCTCGGAATCCTCCAGCCGCTGGCGCAACTGCTCGAGCCGGTCCTCGAGGAACTCGCGCGCGTAGCTGTTGGCCTCGTAGCGGCGCTTGAGGTTCATCTCGATGAAGTTCGCGCCCCAGGCGTTGGCGATGCGGGCGGACAGCGCCGGGTCGGGCGTGGTCACCGCGATGTCGACCAGCCTGGACGAGCGGATCGGGGCGATCTCGACCGAGCCGAGCACGATGTCGACCGCCTGGCGGATCTTCGCCTGGCGCAGTTCGGCCGGGCTCATCCGCGGGCCTTCTTCTTCGGACGTCGCCGCGTCCTCGATACCGTAGGCGCCCTTGAACATCGGGTCGTCCTGCAGGCGCATGTTGCGCACGACCTGTTCGGCCAGCGCGTTGGAGGCCAGCAGGCCGTACTGCGTCTGGTAGAACTCGAGGTCGAATTCCGACGTCTCGCGCTCGACGCTCTGGATATTGACGACCTGCGCGCTGTCGCGGCTGATCTCGAGCCGCGAGCTCGCGGTGTAGAGCGGGGTGCGGGTGAACGAGTAGAGCAGGCCCAGGATCGTCACCAGGATGATGCTGCCCACGATCAGCCAGCGGCGGCGCACCAGGATGCGCCACAGGCGCAGCATCAGCGGCAGTTCGATGACGTTGGCTTCGGCCTGGGCGTTGGCGTTCACGCTGACCGAGGAAATGCGTTCCCAGGGCTGCGGCGAGGATTCGAGGGTGTTCATCGTCTTCTACCGCCTAGTTCAAAAGCGCTTGCAACAGCAGGATGACCGGCGACGCGGCGACCGGCGCGATCTGGCGGATCATCCGGGTCGAGGGCGAATCCCCGACCACCACGATGTCGTTGGGGTAGATCGGCGGATCATTGTAGGTCCCGCGGCGGATCGCGCCCAGGTTGTAGACCGCGGCCATCTTCTGGCCGCCGACGGTGCGGAAGATCACCACGTCCTCGACGTCGGCATCCTCGGTCGTGCCCTTGGCGGTGGCGACCGCGCGCATCAGCGAAAGGTTGCTGTTGGCCTGGAACACGCCGGGTTCCCTGACCTGCCCGTCGACGGTGATCGTGCGGCTGCGCGCGTTCTTGACGTTGACGGTGACCTGCGGGTTCTTGACGTAGGTGCGCAGGTTCGCGGCGATCGCGTCGGCCAGCTGGTTCTGCGTCATGTTGGAAGCGTCGATCGTGCCAGCCAGCGGAACCGCGACGCGGCCCTGCGCATCGGCCACGACATCGCCGCTCAGGTCCTCGACACCGAAGACGTTGACGGTCAGCTCGTCGAACGGGCCGACGGTATAGGCGGGCGAATGATCGTAGCGGTCGACCGCGGTGGGGGCCGGAAGGTCGGTCAGCGAAGTGACGACCGCCCCATCGGGATCGAGGCCCTTTTCCTTCTGCGAGGCGCAGCCGGTCAGGACCAGCAAGCCGAGCAGCCCGGCAAGTATCTGTTTCATCTGCAAATTCAATCCGATCCCCGAGGTCCCACCCCGACAAGACCGGCCCGTGGGCCGATCAGGCTTAACGGCGCCTGTCCTAAGCGCTGCGGCGGGGGGTTGCAAGCAATTGGGCCGATGCGGCGAGGCCGCTCAATACTGCGCCGAGCCCTTTTCGCGCCCGCCGCGCTGCAGCCAGACGCAGCCGATGACGAACACCGCCATGTGCAGCGGGGTGCGAAGCGGATAGTCGCCCAGGCTGCCGAGCAGCGCGATGGCCGTGGTGAGCGAGCCGATGCGCGCCAGGTTGTCGCCGATCGCGGCCGAGGCCGGGGCGCGCCAGGCGGCGAACGAGCGCCTTGCCCACCACACCAGGAAGGCGACGAACAGCAGCGCGGCCGGAATGCCGCCCTCGATCACGATCTGCACCACGTCCATGTGGGCGTGATTGAGGTACACCGTCTTGAGCGTCTCGACATCCTCGAACCGGCGGAACAGGCGGTCGAAGCTGCCGAACCCGCCGCCCAGCGGCAACATCTCGCGCGCCAGGTCCATGATCGGCGAGAGCAGCTGCAGCCGGTCTTCCTCGGCCGCGTTGGTCTTGAGCAGGCGCTGCATCGTGGGCGTGCTGGCAAAGCCGATCCCGGCCAGGACGATGGCGGCTGCCGCGGCGACCGGCACCGCCAGCGGGTGGCGCAGCCGTTCCAGCCAGGCCGAGCGCCCGCGGTGCTGCTGGCGCGTCTGCTCGCGCCGGGCGGAGGCCATCGTGGCATAGAGCACCGAACCGGCCAGCGCGCCGAACGCGCCCGTCAGCAGGCCCGCGCGCGATCCGGCGAGCAGCAATGTGGCGCCGATCATCACGCCCACCAGCGCGCTGACCGGCAGGCCCACGCGGCGCCAGGTCTCGTTCTCGCGGAAGCCGATCGGCAGCGCGCACAGGATCGGCAGCGCGATCGCCAGCAGGACCGCGTGGTGGTTGCGGTTGGCGAACAGGCCGACCATCGCGTCGGAATTGGTGATGCGGTAGTACCGCAGCGCCGAGCGGGTGCCCCCGCCGCCTTGCGCGAAGCCGAGCACCATGCCGATCAGCGCGATGGCGAGGATCGCCAGCGCCAGCCGCGGCAGGCGGTCGGCGGGAACCTGCGTCGCCAGCACCAGCATCGCCGCGGGCACGACGAGCGAGAGCAGCGCGTTCCAAGTCATGCCCGGCACCAGCGAAAGCGGCCGCCAGGTGTGCGGCAGGCCGATCGCGTCGACGATCCCGGCGTAGAACCCATGGCCGGGAATCGCCGCCCACACGCCGTAGGGCAGCGGGATAAGTTGCAGGGCCGGCAGCAGCGCGGTCAGCCCCATGAACCAGAACAGCGGGCGATAGCGCTTCAGCCGCACCGTGTTGGGCGCCCACAGGCCGGCCACCAGGAATGCCAGCGCGATCAGGCGCAGCGGCATCTGGCTGAGCGCGTCGGCGCGCGAGGCGCCGCCGATCAGCGCCACGACGGCCAGGAACGCGAGCGCGAGAATGAGGGTGAAGCGGTCTTTCATGGATATCCTTGCGTCCCGGCGGCGCTTTGCGCGAAGCGGGTGCGTTTGCCAACAGGCATCGTTCCTGTGCGGGGTCGGGGAGGCGCTAGGCGGCCTCGCCTTCGCGGGCCTGCAGGAACCAGCGATCCTCGCCCTCCAGCGCCAGCGCGGTCAGCACGCCGGTCTGGAAGGCGCCGGTATCGATGCCGATGCGGTGCGGGTGCTCCTGCACTTCCATCGCGATCGAGTGGCCGTGCACCACGACCTTCTCCAGCTCGCCCTCGAAATCGAGGAACTCGCCGCGGATCCAGCGCATGTCCTTGCTCGTCTGCTCGGCCAGCGCCTTGTCGGGCCGCACCCCGGCATGGACGAACAGGTAGTCGCCCAGCGTCATGCTGTCCTTGCCCCGGTCGAGGAAGCGCTTGTGCTCGGGCGGCACGCGCTCGGCGGCCAGCTCGGCCAGCTCGGTGTAGCTGCCGTTCTCGAACTCGGCCTCAGTAATGCCGTAGCTCGCCAGCGTCTCGCGCCCGCCGATCCGGGCGAACAGCCGCATCGTCTGCGCGTCGCCCTCGAGGGTCTGGAGGAAGACCTCCTCGTGATTGCCCTTGAGCAGGTGGACGTCCTTGCGCTCCGCGGCGAACTGGCGGGCCATCTCGACCACCTCGCGGCTGGCCGGACCCCGGTCGATCAGGTCGCCCAGGAAAATCACGATCTGCTGCGCCGCCGGGCGCGCGGCGTGATCGGCCTCGATCTGCCGCAGCAGCTTGCCCAGCAGGTCGGCGCGGCCGTGCACGTCGCCGATCGCGTAGACGCGCGCGCCTTCGGGCACGGCAGGCCGCGTCGGGGCGGGCACGAGTTTCTTGAAGAATTTTCCCAGCATCGTTCGTATCGTCCGGCAGCGGCCGGGCGAGGCGCCCTAGCCGAGTCTCGCCTGCCCGCAAAGCCCCGTTAGGGGCGCACGCTTGCCCGGGGCTGAACCGCCATCGTTGCAGGGAGCCCGGGCCGCGTCAGCCCAGCGCGATATCGGGCGCGTCTTCCTGCTTCATGCCGACCACGTGGTAACCCGCATCGACGTGGTGCGTCTCGCCGGTCACCCCGCTCGACAGGTCGGACAGGAAATAGAGGCCCGAGCCGCCGACGTCCTCGATCGTCACGTTGCGACGCAGCGGCGCGTTGAGCTCGTTCCACTTGAGGATATAGCGGAAATCGCCGATCCCGCTTGCCGCCAGGGTCTTGATCGGCCCGGCGCTGATCGCGTTGACGCGGATGTTCTCCGGCCCGAGGTCGTTGGCCAGGTACTTCACGCTGGTTTCCAGCGCCGCCTTGGCCACGCCCATCACGTTGTAGTGCGGCACGACCTTCTCGGCGCCGTAATAGGTCAGCGTCAGGATGCTGCCGCCGCTGCCGTCGCCCTTGGCGGTCATCATCGGCCGCGCGCGGTTGGCCACCGCGACCAGGCTGTAGGCCGAGATGTTCATCGTCATCAGGAAGTTGTCGAGGCTGGTGTCGACATACTTGCCGCGCAGCTCGTTCTTGTCGGAAAAGCCGATCGCGTGGACCACGAAGTCGAGAGTGTCCCAGCGCGCCTGGAGCGTTTCGAACGCCGTGTCGAGCGCGGCCATGTCGGACACGTCGCACTCGAAGGTGAAGTCGCTGCCCAGCTGTTCGGCCAGCGGCTTGACCCGCTTGCCCAGCGCCTCGCCCTGATAGGAAAAGGCCAGCTCGGCGCCGTGCTCGGCCAGTTTCTGGGCAATGCCCCAGGCCAGCGACTTGTCGTTGGCAAGGCCCATGATCAGGCCGCGCTTGCCCTGCATCAGACCGCTCATTCGTCAGGTTCCTCCTGCTTCTGCGGCACCACCAACCCCACTGCGTCCTGTTTCATCCTGTTCGCCAACGCCATGGCGGCCCGTTCCCGGTTGTCGGTCTGGCCAATGTGGTCCTCGACTTCCTCGGGCGTTTCGGCCAGCGCCGCGTTGAGCTCCGCGCCCATAACCATTCCCAGTCCCACGAGCCAGAAAAAGAACAGCGCGATCATCATGCCCGCCAGGCTGCCGTAGGTCATGTTGTAGCTGAACACGGTGCGCAGCAGCGGCGGCAGCGACAGGGTGACGACGATCCACCACAAGGTGACGAGCAGCGCGCCGGGCCACTTGGGATAGCGCCGCGTGCGATAAAGATGCGGGGTGAGGGTGTAGAACAGCAGGTAGAGCGAGCCGTAGAGCCCGAAGGCCGGGATCAGCCGCGACAGCGAGAGCTGGCTGAGGCCGTCGGACAGTTGCGGGAAATAGGCGTCGATCACCTCCTGGGCGGCGCCGATCAGGACCTGCGCGATCAGGCTGAGCATCAGCAGGATGACCGCCCCGACGATGATCCCGCTGGAAAACAGGCGATACTTCCAGAACGCCGCGGTTGCCTGCGTGCCGTAGGCGCGGCGTAGGATGTCGCGGATGGTCTCGATCAGGCTGCCCACGGTCCACAGGCCCACCAGGCCGCCGGCCCACAGCAGCCAGCCGCTGCGCTGTTCGATCACGTCGCGCGCCACCGGGCCGATCACGTCGGCGACGATCGGGGGCAGGGCCAGCAGGATGGCGTTGATGCTGGCGGCGCGTTCCGTCTCCTCGCCGAAGAAGCTGAAGATCGCCGCGCCGGTGATGAAGAAGGGGAAGATCGCCAGCACCGCCATGTAGGCAAGGTTGCCGGCATGGATGAAACCGTCGTTGTAGGTGCCGATCGCGACCCGCTTGATCACCTCGAAGATCCGGGTGCCGGGCCCGACATGGCGGCGGACATGGTGGCCCATGCCGCGCATCTGGTTGAGCGCCTGCCGCCGCCGTCCTTCGGGGGAAAGATCTTCGACCGGGGGCCCGTGAAGGTTCTGGTCGGGGAGGCCCGGCGGCGTCATGGGGAGGGGGTTCTATCAGTCACGGTCGCTCTGTCGAGCAACCCAACCCGCGAAAATGCCTGCGCGTTCCGCGAATGGGCCGCCGCGCGCCTGGCCGGAGCCGGCGCAGAGGTGAAGGAATGCGTTCGTGCTACTGGCCCAGCTTGGCGCGCGGGTTGCGCGAATCGGTCCACCCATCGAGCCGCGCGGCCAGATCGCTCACGTCGTCGGGCAGGTCGATCTCGATCGTCACCAACTGGTCGCCGCGGCCGCCGCCCTTGGTGGAAAAGCCCTTGCCCTTGAGGCGCATCACCGTGCCGCCGCTGGTGCCGGGCTTGAGCGTCAGCATGACCGCGCCGTCGACCGTGGGGACCTTGACCCTGGCCCCGCGCACCGCCTCGTCGAGCGTGACCGGCAGGTCGAGCCGCACGTCGGCGCCGTCCTTGCGGAAAAAGGCGTGGTTCTCGACCCCGATGGTGACGATGGCGTCGCCGTGCCCGGCCGGGCCGGGCTCGCCCTTGCCCTTGAGCCGCATCTGCGTGCCGTCCTCGGTCCCCGCGGGGAGCTTGAGGTCGATGGTCTTGCCGTCGGCCAGGGTGATGCGCTGCGCCTTCAGCGTGGCGGCGTCCACGAAGGGCACACGCAGTCGGTACTGCACGTCGGCACCCTTGCGCGGCGGTGCTTGGCGGCGCTGGCCGCCCGGTCCGCCCATCGTGCCGCCCATGCCCCCGGCCGGGCCGCCGGCGCGCCCGCCGAACAGGCCTTCGAAGATGTCGCCGATGTCGATCCCTTCGGCCCCACCGCCGAAACCGCCCTGGCCACCTGCGGTGCGGAAGTCGCGCGGGTCGAACCCGCCGTGCGGCGATCCGCCGTTGAAGCCGCCGCCAAACGGACCGCCGCCCCCGCCGAACCCGCGCGGATTGCCCTCGCCGTCGATCTCGCCCCGGTCGAACTGCGCGCGCTTGCTCGCGTCGGACAGCAGGTCGTAGGCGCGGGTCACGTCGGAAAAGCGTTCGGCCGCCTTGGGGTTGTCCGAATTGCGGTCGGGATGCAGCTCCTTGGCGAGTTTGCGATAGGCGGACTTGATGTCCTTCTCCGTCGCGGATCGGGACACGCCAAGGGTTGCGTAGGGATCGGCCATGGTGTGCTAGCTAGGTAATGCACGCGCCGGGCGCAAGCGCGGGGTTTCCTACACGATTCGGCGGGAGTAGGGCGGCGCGATGACCCGGCCCGCAAAACCCCCACGGCGAGCGTTGCAAGGCAGCGCTTCGGTGCCGCTGCCGAGCGGTTCGCGCGCCGGCGGATTTTTCGCTCCTGTACCGTGTAACATCCGGTCCATGTCCGTGGCTGCCGGGGTGGCGGGATGAGCGGGGTCGAGGGCGAATTGCCCGCGTCCGATCCCTTCGGACTGTTCGACGCCTGGTTCGCCGAGGCGCGCGCGGCCGAGCCCAACGATCCCAACGCCATGGCGCTCGCCACCGCCACGCCCGATGGCTTGCCCTCGGTGCGGATGGTCCTGCTCAAGGGCCACGGCAGCGACGGCTTCGTGTTCTACACCAACGCGCACAGCCGCAAGGGCGGCGAGATCCGCGCCAATCCCAACGCGGCGCTGCTGTTCCACTGGAAGTGCCTGCGCCGCCAAGTGCGCATCGAGGGCCCGCTGGCCGAGGTGAGCCCGGCCGAGGCGGACGCCTATTTCCATTCGCGCGCCCGCGTCTCGCAGCTCGGCTCCGCCGCCAGCGAACAGTCCGCCCCGCTGCCCGGCCGGCAGGTCTATCTCGACCGGGTCGACGAGCTGGCCGCGCGCTATCCCTCGGGCGACGTGCCGCGCCCGCCGCACTGGACCGGCTTCCGCCTCGCGCCGCGGGCGATCGAATTCTGGATCGACCGGCCCAACCGGCTGCACGAGCGGCGCCGCTTCACGCGCGACGGGGAGGGGTGGGCCAGCACCCTGCTCTACCCATGACCCCCGAAAGCCGCGCCGAGCGCGCCCGGCTGACCCGCAGCGCCGCGCTCGCCTCGATCGCGATGGCGCTGTTCCTCGGTGTGCTGAAGGGCTGGGCCGCCTGGCGCACCGGATCGACCGCGATGCTCGGCAGCCTGGCCGACACCGCGCTGGACCTGATCGCCAGCCTGGCGACGCTGTGGGGTGTATGGTTCGCGGCCCAGCCGGCCGATGCCGAGCACCGCTTCGGCCACGGCAAGGCAGAGGCACTGGCTGCCTTCGTCCAGGTCATGCTGATCACCGTTTCGGCGGCGGCCATCCTTTTTCGCGCCACCGGCCAGCTCGCCGCGCCGCACGAAACCGGCGCGGCGGAGGAAGGGATCGCGGTTTCCACCATGGCGATCCTCGCGACCTTCGTCCTGATCGGCTGGCAGCGCCACGTGGTCCGCAAGACCGCCAGCATCGCCATCCACACCGACAGCCTGCACTACACCTCGGACCTCGCGCTCAACCTTTCGGTCATCGCCGCGCTGGTGCTCGACCAGTATCTCGGCTTCGACCGGGCCGACCCGCTGTTCGGCATCGGCATCGCGCTGTGGCTGCTGTTCGGGGCCTGGCGCGCGGCGAGCACGGCGGTCGACCAGCTGCTCGACCGCGAATGGCCGGAGGAAAGGCGTCTGCAGTTCGTCGCCGCCGCGGCCGAACACCCCGAGCTGTCGAACCTGCACGACCTGCGGACCCGCAGCAGCGGGGCGCACGATTTCGTCCAGTTCCATGTCGATCTGCCGGCCGAGCTGACCGTGGGCGAGGCGCATGACATCATCGAGCGGGTGGAGAAGGACCTGCTCAATCGCTTTCCCGGGGTCGAGCTGCTGATCCACATCGACCCGCTCGGCCACGTCGACGAGCCCGACAATCCCCTGGTCGAGGAGGACCAGTTCTCGCGGCTCGAAGGTGACGGGTGATGCTGTCCTTCCGCATCGTCGACGCCTTCGCCGCGCGGCCGATGGCGGGCAACCAGGCGGCGGTGGTCCAGCTGGAGCAACCCCTGCTTGACGCCGCGATGCAGGCGATCGCGGCCGAACTGTGTCTGCCCGCCACCGCCTTCGTGCGCGCGGCGGATGGCGGCGCGGCCGACGTTGCGTGGTTTTCCCCCACCGGTGAAATTCGCCTCTGCGGGCACGGCGCGCTCGCCGCGGCCGACACGCTCCTTCCGCCGTCGCCGGGGGAAGCCCTGACATTGCGCACCAGGCACGGAGTGCCGATCGAGGCGCGGCGCGCCGCCGACGGGCAGGCCGAGATCGCGATGCCCGCCATTCCGGTGGAGCGCGGCGAGTGGCCCGAGGCGGCCGCGATGCTGGGCGGCGATCCGCAGGAGGTGTGGCGCAATCCGGGGCGCTACAACGTGTTCGTCTACCGGTCGGAGGGCGAGATCCGCGCGCTTGCCCCCGACCTCGCCGGGCTGGCGGCGCTGGGCGACCACCAGATCGCCTGCACCGCGCCGGGCACAGCGACCGACATCGTCAGCCGCGTGTTCACCGGGGCCGGCGGCGGGCGCGAGGATGCGGCGACCGGGTCGGCCCACGCGGTTCTCGCGCCGCTCTGGGCCGCGCGGCTGGGGCGCGGCGACCTCACCGCCCACCAGACCTCGGCGCGGGGCGGGGATCTCACCTGCCGGCTCGAGGGCGACCGCGTCTGGCTCGGCGGCCGATGCCACCTGGTGGCCGAAGGGCGGCTCTATTCCTCGGGATAGAGCGCGGCGATCCTGGCGATCTCGTCGACCAGGGCGGGGCGCATTTCGTTGTCGGTCTTGCCCAGGCGGACGATGGTAAGCCTGCGGCTGGGAATGACGATCACGTACTGGCCCAGGTGGCCGACGGCGGCGAACGCGTCCTTCGGGCCCTGTTCGGGAAAGAGCACGTGCCGCTCCTCCCCCGAATCGCGGTTGAGCCAGGTCAGCGCGCCGTAGTCCGGGGCGCGCGGGCTTGGCGCGGTCATGAACTCGATCCACCCGCGCGGGACGATCTGCGTGCCGCGCACCGAGCCCTTGTGCCGCATCATCTCGCCCAGCCGGCCCCAGTCGCGCGCGGTGGCCCAGATCATTGATCCGCCCAGCATCGTGCCGCTGCGGTCGAACTCGCCGAGGAACGACTGCGCGCGAAGCGGGCCGTTGAGCCGGCTGGTCATGAACTCGGTCACCGCCAGCCGCCGCTCGTCGGGCGTGCCGTCGGGGGCCAAGACCCGCGCGGCGATGTCCGACAGGATCATGGTGGAAGGGGTGGAGTACTGGAAATGCCGCCCCGGCTCGTGGTCGAGCGGCTGCTCTTCGGCCCATCCCGCCATGTCGTCGCGCCCGTCGAGGAACATCATCCGGACCTCGCCCGATTCGTAGACCGGGTCGGCCTGTTCCTGGTGCCGCAGGCCGCTGCGCATCTGCATCAGCTGGCGCAGCGTGATCTCGCCGCGCGGATCGCCCGGCCGGCGCCAGGCCGGGATCGGCGGCGAACGGTCGAGATGCAGGCGCCCCTCGGCCACCAGCGCGCCGATCATGATGCCGGTCACGGTCTTCGACATCGACCAGCCGATGAACGGCGTGCGCGGCCCGTAGCCTTCGCCATAGCGTTCCGCGGCGATCTCGCCGGCATGGTAGACGACCAGCGCGCGCGTCTCGCCGATCGCTTCGGCGGAAAACAGCCCGTCGACCGCGCGGGCCAGCTTCTCGCGCGGCACGCCCGGGCTTTCGGACACCGCCTCGAGCGCCTCGGGATCGACCGGCGGAAGCACTTCCGTGCCGCCCCCGCAGGCAGCCAAAAGCAGGGCTGGCAGCATCGCCAGGGCAAGGCTAGGGAGGCGGCGGCGCGGCATCGGGCGCGCTACATCCTCCAGGCAGGACATGATGGCAACCGCAAAGACATCCCGGCCGCCCGAGCGCCAGCGGACCCGCCAGCGCGGCCGCCCGCTGTGGCTCAAGGCGCTCGTTCTGCTGGCCGTCGCGGGGCTCGCCGCGTTCCTCTTCTGGCGCGAGCCGATCATGGGCCTGACCCGCACCGGGGCCGCCTACGGCGCGCACGTCGCCTGCTCGTGCCGCTACATCGCCGGGCGCGACATCAAGGACTGCAAGAAGGACTTCGAGCCGGGCATGGCGGCGGTCTTCCTGTCCGACCATCCCGACGAGCGGGCGGTAACCGCCTACGTCCCGCTGCTTGCGGCCGAGACCGCCAGCCACCGGCCGGGTTACGGCTGCGTGCTCGACCCGCTCGACGAATAGGGGCGGGTCCCGGCGATCCATCCTCCGCCGACCACGCGCTCGCCGGCATAGAGCACCGCGGCCTGACCCGGGGCGACGCCGTATTCGGGCTGCGGGAAGCGGATCCGCGCGGTTCCCCCGCCACCCAGCGCGCCGTCCAGCACGATCGGCACCGGCTTGGCGAGGCTGCGCACCTTGGCGCTGAGCGGCGCATCGGGCAGCGGGCCGATGCGGTTGGTCTCGACCAGGGTCGCCTCGCCCACCGCGAGCAGGCGCCGGGGACCGACCCGCACTTCGGCCGTCGCGGCATCGAGGCCGACGACATAGAGCGGTTCGGGCTGGCCGCCGATCTCGAGCCCGCGGCGCTGGCCGACGGTGAAATGGATTACGCCGCCATGCCCGCCCAGGGCTTCGCCGGTCTCGGCATGAACGATCAGGCCGGGGCGCGCGCCTTCCGGGCGGACGGAGCGGACGATCTTCGCGTAGTCGCCGTCGGGCACGAAGCAGATGTCCTGGCTGTCGGGCTTGGCCGCCACGGCAAGGCCCAGGCGCTCGGCGATCGCGCGCACTTCGGCCTTGGGCAGTCCGCCGAGCGGGAAGCGCAGGTAGTCCAGCTGCTCCTCGGTCGTGCCGTAGAGGAAGTACGACTGGTCGCGCGCCGGATCGAGCGCGCGGTGCAGTTCGGGCCCGCCCGGCCCCGCCACGCGCCGCACGTAATGCCCGGTCGCCAGGCAATCCGCGCCAAGCTCGCGCGCCATGCGCAGCAGGTCGGTGAACTTGGGCCCCATGTTGCAGCGGATGCAGGGGATCGGGGTGCGCCCGGCGAGGTAATCGTCGGCGAAGCGCTCGACCACTTCCTCGCGAAAGGCGCTCTCGTGATCGAACACGTAGTGCGCGAAGCCGAGCCGGTCGGCCACGGCGCGCGCGTCGCGGATGTCGTCGCCGGCGCAGCACGCGCCCTTGCGTCCGGTCGCCGCACCGTAATCGTACAGCTGCAGGGTCACGCCGATCACTTCGGCCCCGCTCTGCGCGGCGAGCGCGGCCACGACCGAGCTGTCGACGCCGCCCGACATGGCCACGACCACGCGGCTTTCGCGTGCCGGGCGGGGCAGGTCGAACAGGGTTGCCGGGTCGAGGGCGGGGGAAAGTGCGGCGTTCACGACGGCCCGGCCCTTACACGGGCAGCGCGCGCCCGCAAAGCAGTCGCCTAATACCGGGTAAACGGGTGCTTTACCCGATCTTGACGGTTGACCGGCTATCGGCGGGGCATGTTCGAAGGGAAACCCCCCAAATCCGGTGCCGCGACGCCGGTAACGTTCGAAGGCGAACTCAGGCCGGTGAGCTGGTCCGACCTCGTCGCGCGGCTCGATGCCGTGCGCGGCCTGCGCGCCGGCCTCGAACAGGCGCCCGCCGACCGGCCGGGTTCGGAACGCGATGCCAGTTTCGACCCGGGATCCGCACGGCACATCGCAGCCCTGCCCGATGGCAAACACGGCGTTAACCTTGATGTTTTAGCGGATGGCAAAGCCGCCGGCGACATCAGTCTTCCGCACGAACACCGCTCTGCGGGCGGCGATCCGAGGGATAAATGATCGAGAACCAGAAAATACGTCCTGCGCAGGTTATCGGGCCGCTCGGCGAGCCGCTGACCATCGCCGACCTGCCTTCGCCGGAAACCCGGCGCTGGGTCGTTCGCCGCAAGGCCGAGGTGGTTGCCGCGGTCAACGGCGGGCTGCTGACGATCGACGAGGTGCTCGAACGCTATAACCTCACCCTCGAGGAATTCGCGTCGTGGCAGCGCGCGGTCGACCGTTCGGGCATGCAAGGCCTGCGGGTCACGCGCATCCAGCATTATCGCGATCTCTACGAGCGCCAGCTGAAATATTGAGCACTCCTTCCGGCACGTGAATCGCCGGAATCGTTCACTTTTTTAGGTTAATTGCAGATCTCCGGGTCGCCAGCGGTGCAGGCCCCGGGGAACGCACACGCTTCAGCCCCGTTTTCGCCCCAACTCACCGTTTTTTGAGGAGGAGTGAAGAACATGGGACTTATCATTGCAATTATCGTCGGCGGCATCGCCGGCTGGCTGGCCAGCATCGTCATGCGTCGCGACGCCTCGATGGGCATCGTCATGAATGTCATCGTCGGCGTCATCGGCGCGCTCCTGGGTAACTGGCTCCTGGCCCCGCTCCTCGGCTTCGGCGGCAGCATCCAGACGTTCGATCTCGGCGCCTTCGTGATCGCCATTCTCGGCGCGATCATCCTGCTGGCGATCGTCAACCTCATCCAGCGCAAGCGTATCCGCTAAACCGGAGCGTTGCTTTGCTACATCGGAAGGGCGGCCCGTTTCGGCGGGTCGCCCTTTCTCGTGTCTGAGACAAAATATTACTCGTCGGCCCCCCTGCGCCGTTGGTAGAGGGCATCGTTGCGCAGCGTCGCCGGGTAACCTAGGCGCGTCGGCGCCGCCGCAGGTGCTTTTGGGTGCGGTGCGGCATTTACTGTGTTATGCCCTCCGTGGGCTGCCAGCGGGGCTGTGATTGCGCGCATGAATTACGAGACGACAGTCAATCCCGATATCGATGGGCGCCAGGTCTTCCTCGATCCGGAGGCGGCCGACGCTGCGCGCAAGCGCAAGCGGCTGTGGATCGCGCTCGCCGTGCTGGGCGCGCTGGCACTCGTCGCCTGGCTCGTCCTCACCAGCGGGAGCGAGGAAACCGACTTCGCGCCGCGTCAGGGGCAGATTGCCGCCGTCACCGTCATTTCCCCCGGCCGCGGCACGATCGAGGGCATGATCAACGCCACCGGGACGATCGCCGCCCGCCGCGAACTGCCGGTCGGCAGCGTGGGCGAAGGGGGCCGGATCGTCTCCGTGCCGGTGGAAGCCGGACAATGGGTCAGCGCCGGCCGGGTGCTGGCGGTGATCGACCGTTCGGTCCAGAACCAGCAGGCCGCCAGCCAAGCGGCACAGATCCAGATCGCCCGGGCCGACGCCGATCTGGCGCAGTCCAATCTCGACCGCGCGCTCCAGCTCGTGGAGCGCGGGTTCATCTCCAAGGCCGATGTCGACCGCCTGACCGCCACGCGCGACGCCGCCAATGCCCGCGTTCGCCTGGCGCAGGCGCAGTATGGCGAGCGGCAGGCGCGCAACAACCAGCTCAGCATCATCGCCCCGGCGGCAGGCCTGCTGCTGGAGCGCAACGCGGATCCCGGCCAGGTCGTCGGCGGGGGTTCGGGCGTCCTCTTCCTCATCGCCCGCGGCGGCGAGATGGAGATGCTGGCCAAGCTGGGCGAAAGCGATCTTGCCGTGGTGCCGCAGGGCGCCAGCGGGATGGTCACCCCGGTCGGCACCGAGAAGCAGATTTCCTGCCAGGTTTGGCAGAAGGCACCGGTCATCGATCCGCAGACCCGCCAGGGGACGGCGCGCTGCGCGATGGCCTATGCGCCCGAACTGCGGCCCGGCGGCTTCGCATCGATCACCCTGCAGGGCGGCACCGTCGTCGCCCCGATGCTGCCCGAGAGCGCCATCATGAGCGACGAGAAGGGGGCTTACGTCTACATCGTCGACAAGGACAACAAGGTGCAGCGCCGTTCGGTCAAGACCGGCACGGTGACCGACGAGGGCATTGCTGTCGTCGAGGGGCTGACCGGCAGCGAAAAGATCGTCGCGCGTGCCGGCGGGTTCCTGACCCCGGGCGAGACGGTGAAGCCCATCGCCGCCGGCAAGTAGAGCGCCGGCGCCATGAATTTCCGCAACATTTCCGCCTGGTCGATCCGCAACCCGATCGTCCCCCTGGTGCTGTTCGCCGGCCTGCTGCTGGCGGGCCTGTTCTCGTTCAACCAGATGGACGTGAACGACCGGCCGGACATCGAATTCCCCGTCGTCATCGTGCGGATCTCGCAGCCCGGCGCGGCGCCGAGCGAGATCGAGAACCAGATCACCCAGCGCGTCGAGGCGGCGGTCCAGACGCTCGACGGCGTGAACAACATCAGCTCGACCGCTTCGGAAGGCAGCTCGCAGACCCAGATCGAGTTCGAGCTGGGCACCGACATAGATACCGCGGTCAACGAGGCCAAGGCGGCGGTCGACCAGATCCGCGGCGAACTGCCGGACGGAATCCTCGAGCCGCAGGTCAGCAAGCAGCGCACCAGTTCGCAGCCGATCGTCTACTTCGGCGTCGAAGCCCCCGACATGACGATCGAGCAGCTCTCGTGGTTCATCGACGACACCGTGGCCAAGCGGCTGCTGACCGTCCCGGGGCTGGCCGAAGTCAATCGCAATGGCGGGGTCGACCGCGAAATCCTCGTCATCCTCGACCCCGGCAAGATGCAGTCGCTCGGGGTCACCGCGGCGCAGGTCAACCAGGCGCTGCGCACGCTCAATCTCAACGCGGCCGGCGGGCAGGCGGAGATTGCCGGATCGCGCCAGTCGGTCCGCGTGCTCGGCAACGCGTCCTCGGCCTACGAACTCTCGCAGGCGCAGATCGCGGTCGGCGGGGGGCGCACGGTCAAGCTGGCCGATTTCGCCAACGTGCGCGACGGTTACGGCGAACTGCGCAATCTCGCCAAGCTCAACGGCAAGCAGGTCGTCACCTTCTCCGTCACCCGCGCGCGCGGCGAATCCGACGTGACCGTTTACGACGGGGTGATCGAGGAACTGAAGGCGCTCGAGGCGGAAAACCCGGGCGTCCGCTTCACCCGCCTGTTCACCGAAGTCGACTACATCAAGCAGCAATACGAAAGCTCGATGGCGGCGATGATCGAGGGCGCCGTGCTCGCGGTCGTGGTGGTGTTCCTGTTCCTGCGAGACTGGCGGGCGACCATCATCGCCGCGCTGGCCATCCCGCTGTCCGCGATACCGACGTTCTGGTTTCTCGAAACCTGGTTCGGCTTCTCGCTCAATACCATGTCGCTGCTCGCGCTTGGCCTGGTCGCGGGGGTGCTGGTCGATGATGCCATCGTTGAAATTGAGAACATCGTCAGACACATGCGCATGGGCAAGAGCGCCTATCAGGCATCGATCGACGCGGCCGACGAGATCGGCCTGGCGGTCGTGGCGACGACATTCTCGATCGTCGCGGTGTTTCTGCCAGTCGGCCTCATGCCGGGCGTCGCCGGGCAGTTCTTCAAGAACTTCGGGCTGACGGTCGTCTGCTCGGTGCTGATGAGCCTTGCCGTCGCGCGCATGATCACGCCGATGGTCGCGGCATATTTCCTCAAGGCCAAGGGGCATCAGAGCCACGGCGAAGGCAAGTGGATGGACCGCTACATGAGCGTCCTCAACTGGTCGCTCGACACCCGCAAGGCCGACGCGATCCGCGCACGGCTGACGCCGGTGAAGTCGGACTGGTGGCACTTCCCGGTCGCGCTGCTTTTACGCCTGGTGGTGTTCGCCGCGGCACTCGCCGGGGCTGGCGCGGTCGGCTGGGTACTGCGGAACTTCGCCGGTACGCTTGGCGATGCGCAGTTCTGGTTCGGTCTGCTCGACGTCCTGCCCGGCTTCCTGGCGCAATTCCTCGCCGGACTGGTGGCACTCACCTTCATTCTCGCGGGCATCGCTCTGGCCATGGTCGGCGGCTGGATCGCCGCGCGGCTGGCGGCCTGGGTCATGCGGCTCGCCTCGCATCTGCTCGGCCGGCACTTTGCCGAAGCCTATCTCTACCGTGATGGGCGCTACGCCGCCCGGTTCCGCGGCGACCACCGGGTGTGGATGATGCTGGTCGGCGTGGTGGCGCTGGTCACGACCGGCGTGCTGGCCATGTCCATTCCGAAGCAGTTCTTCCCCAATAACAACAGCGACTTCGCCATGATCCGCGTGTCGATGGTGCCTGGCACGACCCTGCGCCAGACCGAGCAGGTGATCGAACGGATTGCCGAGCGGATGCGCCAGGAACAGGAAGTCGCGCTGGCTCTGGGTATCGTGAACGAGGGCAACGGTGCCGTGCGCCTCGTCCTCAAGCCCGACCGCGTGCGCACGAGCCGCGAGTTCGAGCAGGAAATGACCCCGATCCTGCAGCAGATCCCGGACGCCCGGATCAGCTTCCAGAACCAGCAGGGCGGCGGCGGCGGCGGCACGGGCCGCGCGATCTCGATCATGCTGTCGGGGTCGGATTCGCAGGTTCTCGATGCCGCGGCCAACACCCTGGTCGAACAGGTCAAGGGCGTGGAGGGCGCGGTGGCGCCGCGCGTCGAACTGGACCTCCAGCGGCCCGAACTCATCATCAGGCCGCGCGAGGACCTGGCGCAAAGCCTCGGCGTCACCACCCAGGCGCTGAGCCAGGCGATCCGCATCGCCACGCTGGGCGACATCGACCAGAATGCGGCCAAGTTCTCGCTGTCGGACCGGCAGATTCCGATCCGCGTCCGGCTGGGCGAGAACGAACGGCGCGATTTCTCGGTGATCCGCAACCTGCCGGTGCCGACCGCCAACGGCGGATCGGTCCCGCTCGAACGCGTCGCCGACATCGGCTTCGGCCAGGGCCCGACCAGCATCCAGCGCTACAACCAGAACCGCCGCGTGTTCGTTTCGGCCGACGTTGCGCCTGATGCGGCGAGCGGCGACGTGAAGGGCGCCATCGACCGCCTGCCGATCATGCAGAACCTGCCCGCGGGCGTATCCAACGCGCCGGTCGGCGAAGATGAGTGGCAGGCCGAGATGATCGACAACTTCGGCGTCGCGCTGGGCGCGGCCGTGCTGCTGGTCTTCTCGGTCCTCGTGCTGCTCTATCGACGGCTCGTGTCGCCGCTGGTCAACATGGGCTCGCTGTTTCTCGCCCCGCTGGGCGGGTTGATCCTGCTGCTGATGCTGGGCCAGCCGATTTCGCTGCCGGTGTTCATCGGCATTCTCATGCTGTTCGGCATCGTCGCGAAGAACTCGATCCTGCTGATCGACTTCGCGATCGAGGAGATGGAGACCGGGACCAGCAAGTTCGCCGCGATCGTGGAGGCAGGGCACAAGCGCGCCCAGCCGATCGTCATGACCACGGTGGCGATGACCGCCGGCATGGTCCCCACCGCCGTGTCGCTTTCCGGCGATTCGGCGTGGCGCGCGCCGATGGGCACGGTGGTGATCGGCGGCCTGGTCTTGTCGACGCTGCTCACGCTGCTGATCGTGCCTGCCGGGTTCAGCCTGGCAGACGGCCTGGAGAAGCGGCTCGGGCCCTGGTTGCGCACGCGCTTCCTGACCTACCAGCCGGGTGACGACGAACCCGGGCCTGCCGAGCCGCTGCCGGCGGAATGATCGCTTGAGCGATTCCGCCGGCCTGCCCGCGCCGCCCGCCAAGCCGCCCCGCTCGCCCGTCAGCCGCCCGCCCGCCAGCCCGTTGCCCGACCGCGCTCGCCGCATGCGCCGGGTGGCGACCGGCCTGCTGGTGTCGATGGCGGGACTCTTCGTCCTGGCCCGCGCGATGCTGGGCACCCACCCGGCGTGGGATTATGTCCTGGCGTTCAGCGAGGCGGCGATGGTCGGCGGCCTGGCCGACTGGTTCGCCGTGACCGCGCTGTTTCGCCGGCCGCTCGGCCTGCCGATCCCGCACACCGCTATCATCCCGGAAAACAAGGATCGCATCGCCGATACGATGGCGAACTTCCTGCAGGCCAATTTCCTGACGCCCATCGTCGTCGCGCGGCGGATGCGGGGAATGAACCTGGCGCGCGCGGTGGGCGACTACCTCGGCCAGCCCGGCGGGGCGGATTCGGCGGACCAGCGCGGTGCGCGGGTCCGCGCGGGGGCGGGCGAGATCGTGGCCCAGGTGCTCGAATCGCTCGATCCCGAAAGGCTCGGCGGGCAGGTCCGCGCAGGGCTGTTCAGCCAGCTCGACCGGCTCGAGGTCGCGCCGCTGCTCGGCCAGATGCTGCACGGCGCCATCGCCGACCGCCGCCACCTGCCGCTGCTCGATTCGCTGATCCGCTGGGCCGGGCTGACGCTCGAAGACAACGAGGCGATGGTCCGCGACCTGATTCACAAGCGTGCCAACGCCGTGCTGCGTTGGACGGGTCTCGACGAACGGCTGGCCAACTCGGTGATCGACGGGCTCTATCGCCTGTTGGCCGAGGTGCTGGTCGATCCCCACCATCCGCTGCGCAACAAGATCGAGGAAGGGCTCGCCAAGCTGGCGCACGACCTGCAGCACGACCAGGCAACCCGGGCCAAGGTGGAGCAGGCCAAGGCCGACCTGCTCGCCAATCCCGCGCTCGGCGCATGGTGGCAGGGGGTGTGGGAACGCATCCGCCTGTCGCTGATCGCATCCGCCCGCAATCCGGGGGCAGGCGGGCTGGGCGGGCAACTGGCCGGAATGGTCGGCGAACTGGGCCAGGCACTGCGCGACGACGCGAACCTGCAGCACCAGGTGAACCGCTTCGCGCGGCGGACCGCGGTGGGTGTCGCCACGCGCTATGGCGGACAGATCGTCCAGCTCGTGTCGGAAACGGTCAAGCGCTGGGATGCGCGCACGGTGACCGACCGGATCGAAGGCGCGGTCAGCCGCGATCTTCAGTTCATCCGCCTCAACGGCACGCTGGTCGGCGGGCTCGTGGGCATCGTCATCCACCTGGTGTCCGAGCTGCTGTGAACCTCCCGGTTCTGACGACCGACCGGCTGGAACTGCGCGGGCCGACGAAGGACGATTCGGCCCCGATGCACGCCATCGTCTCGAACGCGCAGACCGGCCGCTTCCTCGGTCCGCCGCGATCCTTTCACGACCACGCCTCGCGCTTCCTGAGCGGGGCCGGCTCGTGGCTGCTGCACGGCTATGGCCCCTTCATGGTCCGCCTGCGCGGCCGCGAAGAGCTGATCGGCAACTGCGGGCTGTTCCACAGCTACCGCGGGCTGGGCGAAGACTTCGACGACAACGCCGAAGCGGGCTGGATCATCGCCGCGGAGCACAACGGCCAGGGTATCGCCAGCGAGGCGATGACCGCAGTGTTCGACTGGTTCGACCGCACGCACGGCCCACGCCGCAGCGTCTGCATGCTCTCGCCCAACAACACCCCGTCGGTGCGCGTGGCCCGCAAGCTGGGCTTCACCCCGCTGCGCGAGACGGAGTTCAACGGCGAACCGGTCGCCTTGCTGGAGCGCGGCCCCTAGCGCCGTTTGCCGCCGCACTGCCTAGCGCAGTATGTTGAACTGGATGGTCGAGAACAGCACACTGGCGACCGGAGTGCCCTTGCTGTCCAGCGCCGGCTCGTAGTCCGTCATCATTCCCTTGCAAACCGCGTCGCGAAAGGCCGGGTCGACCTGCTCGATCTGGACGATGCAGTCGGTTGCTCTCCCCGTCGCGTCGATCATGAGGCGCACTGGGACGAATTCAGACAGCCCCTTGCGAAGCATCTTGCCGGGATACTGAAATTTGACCGATCCGTCCTTCGTGGCCTTTACCCGCGCCAGTCGCGTCAGGCTATTCTGTACCTCGGGCTCAAGCCCCCAGGATCGTTGGAGGTCCGACACGCAGCCTTCGAGCGCCGCGAAAGGCGCCTTCATGCTACCTGTCTCCAGCGTAACGATCCTGCTCCAGTGCAACCGCAGTTCGACAGCTTCGATCTGGTGGCGAAAAGGGTATGTCGCTTGCCAGAAGGCCAGCTCCTCAGCTGCCGAGGCTGCGTCCCTGCCGGCGTTGAGGGCTGCGAC
Source organism: Tsuneonella sp. HG222 (assembly GCF_053819185.1). Taxonomy (NCBI): domain Bacteria; kingdom Pseudomonadati; phylum Pseudomonadota; class Alphaproteobacteria; order Sphingomonadales; family Erythrobacteraceae; genus Tsuneonella; species Tsuneonella sp. HG222. The sequence goes on from NZ_JBSOQZ010000001.1 coordinate 53,326, forward strand.
CGCTTCCGGTGGACTGGCATAAATATCGAAGGCAATCGCGGGTACGCCGTCCGACACTCCGACAAGCATGGGCACATCCTCCCATCGGTAGTCATGCGGCGGCAGCTTGTAGGTGAACGTCCTCGCATCCGGGCGGGCGGGCTTGATCGGATTGCCGCTCACCAGAAAATGGAGATGAAGAATCCGTCCGTAGGAATCGATCTGCAGGCGAACCGCCTCGTCATTTTCCCCGAAGGTGCGCAGCAGGCTGCAGCGCTCGTCGGCGTAGTCGACCACCCATGGCGAACTGGGTTGCAGCGCGGTTTCCTCGGCGCGGGCCTCGAAGGACCACAGGCAGAGAACCGCCAGCCAGATCGATTTGCGCACGTCTACGCCCTCCCCGGGCGCAGACTAGCGATCACCGCATAACGCGACAAGCAGCCCGTCAGGCGGGCTGGCGGACTTCGGCCACGATCTTGCGCGCGGCATCGCCCAGGTCGTCGGCGGGGATGATCGCCAAGCCTGAGTTGGCGAGGATTGCCTTGCCCTCGGCCACGTTGGTGCCTTCCAGCCGCACGACCAGCGGCACGTCGATGGCCATTTCCTTGGCCGCCGCCACGATCCCTTCGGCGATGGTGTCGCAGCGCATGATTCCGCCGAAGATGTTGACCAGGATGCCTTTCACCGCCGGGTCCGACAGGATGATCTTGAAGGCGGCCGCGACCTTCTCCTTGCTGGCCCCGCCGCCGACGTCGCAGAAGTTCGCCGGGAAGGCGCCGTTCAGCTTGATGATGTCCATCGTCGCCATCGCCAGGCCCGCGCCGTTGACCATGCAGCCGATGTCGCCGTCGAGCTTGATATAGGCCAGGTCGTGCTTGCCGGCCTCGACCTCCATCGGGTCTTCCTCGGTCTCGTCGCGCAGCGCGGCGACGTCCGGGTGGCGGAACTCGGCATTCGAATCGAAGCTCATCTTGGCGTCGAGCACCATCAGCTTGCCGTCCGATTCGGCCAGCGGATTGATCTCGATCATCGAGCAGTCGAGCGCGACGAACGCATCGTAGAGCTGGGCGCCGAGCTTCTGCGCCTGCTTGTTGAGATCGCCGGTCAGTTTGAGCCCGAAGGCCAGCGCGCGGCCGTGGTGCGGCTGGAAGCCCTGCGCCGGGTCGATCACGATGGTGGTGATCTTTTCCGGCGTCTCGTGGGCCACGTCCTCGATGCTCATGCCGCCTTCGGTGCTGGCGATCATCGCCACGCGGCCGCTCGCCCGGTCGACCACCAGCGAGAGGTAGTATTCCTTGCCGATGTCCACCCCGTCGGTGATGTACAGCCGGTTGACCTGCTTGCCCGCGGCGCCGGTCTGGATCGTCACCAGCGTGTTGCCCAGCATCTCCTTCGCGGCCGCCTCGACCTCGTCGATCGACTTGGCCAGCCGCACGCCGCCCTTGGCCTCGGCCGGCAGTTCGGCGAACTTGCCCTTGCCGCGCCCGCCGGCGTGGATCTGCGCCTTCACGACATAGAGCGGCCCGGGCAGCTCCTTCGCCGCCGCGACGGCCTCCTCCACGCTCAGCGCCGGGATGCCGCGGGGCACTGCGATGCCGAACTTCGCCAGAAGCTCCTTGGCCTGGTATTCGTGGATGTTCATCGTCGGGAATGTCCGCTCGTATCTGGGGGGAGGGTGCGGCGCGGCCTAAGCATGGATCGGGGCGCTTGAAAAGACCGCGCCGGGCCGCCAGAGAATTTGCGTGATCGACCGCCTGCGCCTCGAACAGATCTGCCGCGAGGCCGGGCATATCGCCAAGCGCCAGTGGCCGGGCGACGGCCACGCGCTGGAATCGTGGGACAAGACCCCCGGCAGCCCGGTCTGCGTCGCCGACCTGGAGGTCGATGCCTTCCTCAAGCGCGAGCTGCGCGACCTGCTGCCCGCGGCGGGCTGGCTGAGCGAGGAAACGGTCGACCATCCCGAGCGGCTGGAGCGTGGGCTGTGCTGGCTGGTCGACCCGATCGACGGCACGCGCGACTTCATCCGCGGGCGCAAGGGCTGGGCGGTCTCGGTCGCGCTGGTCAGCGCCGGGCGGCCGCTGATCGGCACGCTGGTGGCGCCGGCGCGGGGCGAGGTCTGGAGCGCCACCGCCGGCAAGGGCGCCTGGCGCAACGGCGAGCGGCTGGCGGCGAGCACGCGCAAGACGTTGCCCGGTGCGCGCGTGCCGGCCGATTCGCTCCCGCGCGAGGACAAGGACCTGAAGATGGTCGACAAGCCCAACTCGATCGCGCTGCGCATCGCCATGGTCGCCAGCGGCGAGGCGGATCTCGTCGCCACCCTGCGCTGGGGGTACGAGTGGGACGTCGCCGCCGCCGCGCTGATCGCGCGCGAGGCGGGCGCCGCGGTGAGCGACGCCTTCGGTCACACGCTGAGCTACAACAAGCGCGACCCGCGCGCATTCGGCCTGTTGGTCAGCGCCCCGGCGATACACGCCGCAGCGGTCGCGCGGCTGGCGGAACGTGCCGCCGCATTCTCCCGGGCGGATTGACGCCCGCAATGGCATTCCTGCGCGATCGGGCGATGCCGCTCGCCGCCGCCCTGGCCTTCGCGCTGCTCGCGGTCTTCTATGCGACGAACTTCGCGCTTTACGACGCGCTGATCCGCGCCTGGGGGCACATCCCGTTCGAGCGGCCCTTCCTCGACACAGAGGTGATCGTCGCCGCCGCGCGCTGCCACGGCCCGGGCATGGATATCTGGCAGGCAAATCCGTGCGATTCGCTTGGCCGCCCCTCCACCTATCCGCCGACCTGGCTGTTCCTCGGCTTGTTTCCGGTGACCGAGGGCTGGACGATGCCGCTGGGGATTCTGGTCGACCTGGTCTTCGTCGCCTCGCTTTTCCTGCTTCCCAGACCCCGCTCGTGGGCGGGCGCGGCGCTGCTGGTCCTGGGCGTGCTGTCGAGCGCCACCGTGTTCGCGATGGAGCGCGGCAACGTCGACCTGCTGCTGTTCGCATTGATCGCCGGCACCGCCGCGCTGAGCCTGCGCGGCCCGGTGCTGCGGCTTGCGGGATATGCGCTGGCCTTCATCGCGGCGCTGCTCAAGTACTATCCGGCGGCCGTGCTCGCGCTTGCCCTGCGCGAACGGCCGCGACGGTTCGTGGCGATTGCCGCCGCCTGTGCGCTCGGCGCTATCGTTGTGTTCGCGCTTCTCTGGGGCGATTTTCTCAGGGCTGTCGGCGCCGTGCCCGGCGGCTGGCATTTCCGCGATACCTTCGGGGCTCCCAACCTGGCGACGGGCTGGGCAGCGCTGACAGGGACGGGCGCGGGGCCGAGGATCGCGCTGTGGCTCGGCATGTGCGCGGCGTGCTTGCTGATCGCGGCGCGCTTCGCCCTGCAACCGGCTACCCGCGCCGCGCTGGCCACACTCACCGAACGCGAGCGGATGTTCCTGCTGGCGGGTTCGCTGCTCGTCGCCGGATGCTTCTTCCCCGCGCAGAACATCGAGTACCGCGCCGTACACCTGCTGCTGGTGCTGCCCTCCCTGGTGGCGCTGGCGGGGCAGGGGCTGCGGTACCGCCTGGCTGCAGGGGCCACGCTGCTGGCCCTGTGGGGCATGACCTGGAGGCATTTCCTGGCCGACCCGGCCGCCGTGGAGGCAGGCGGCAATCCCGCCGCCTTCCTCGTGCTGTGGCTGGTCGGGGAAGTGCTGTGGTGGACGAGCGTCACCGTGCAGCTTTCGTGTGTGCTGGCCCTGCTTCTCGATACGCCGGTGGCGCGCGCCCTGCTTCCCGCCAGGCTTCGGCCGCCGGGCACCGGCTCATAGAAAAAGGGGCCGGCATCGCTGCCGGCCCCCTCTTGTTTCTGCCGGGCGTTAGCCCCGCGGAAGGTCAGTTACCCCCGGCGGCGCGCGCTTCGGCTTCGGTGAACGGGATCACCTTGATCTCGACGCGGCGGTTGAGCGGCTCGTTCACGTTGTCGCCGGTCTGCACGCGCAGCTGGGTTTCGCCGAAACCCTGCCAGCGCAGGCGGGCCGAGGAGACGCCGCGGCTGGTCAGGTAATTGGTCACCGACTGGGCGCGGCGTTCCGACAGCGTCTGGTTCGACGCGGCCGAGCCGACGGTGTCGGTGTGGCCGTACACGTCGACGACGCTGTTGGGATACTTCACCAGGCTGGCGGCAACCTGGTCGAGCGTGGCCTGGAACGACGGGCTGATCGTCGAGCTGCCGGTCGCGAAGGTCACGTCGGGCAGGTTGACGAGGAAGGCGCTGCCGTTGTCCACCGGGGTCACGTCGACGCCGCTGCCCGAGGTGGAATCCTTGATCTCGCGGATCTGCTGATCCATCCGGTAACCGACATAACCGCCGGCCGCGCCGCCGGCGACGGCGCCCGCGATGCGCGCGGTTTTGCCGCCGATGAGGCCGCCCAGCAGATAGCCGCCGAGCGCGCCGCCGAGGCCGCCGATGGCGGTGCGGCTGATTTTCTGCTCGCCCGTATTGGGATCGGTGACGCAGGCGGAGGTGCCGAGCAGCGCGATCGCGGCAACGCCGGCAGTGAACATGCGGTTGATTTTCATGATTATGGTTATCCTGCAGGTTGAAATAGGTGACCGGCCGCTCGACCCGAGTGGGTGATCGGTTGCCGGTACGCTGTGGAAAACGCCTGCCTGCGCCACCTGTTCCTGAACGAATCCCCGTCCACCCTTCGCGCGGGCATCCAATTCTGCTAGCGGCCATCCGACGATGACCCCCTTTCCCTGGTTCGATCTTGCAATCCTCGCCGGACTGATCCTCGTGAACGGGGTCTTTTCCATGTCCGAACTGGCGATCGTCTCGGCGCGCACCGCGCGGCTCAAGATGATGGCGGAGAAGGGCAGCGGCGCGGCCCGCACCGCGCTGTCGCTCGCGGCCGACCCGGGCAAGTTCCTCTCCACCGTGCAGATCGGCATCACCCTGGTGGGGATCATCGCCGGTGCCTACTCGGGCGCCACGATCGGCCCGCCGGTGGGCGAGCGGCTGGAAGGGCTGGGCCTCAAACCGCAGACCGCCGAGAATGTCGGCTTCGCCGTCGTGATTGTGCTGACGACCTATTTCAGCCTCGTGATCGGTGAGCTCGTCCCCAAGCAGCTGGCGCTGCGCAAGGCCCTGCCGATCGCGCTGGTCATGGCGCGGCCGATGGCCTTCCTCGCCAAGGCGGCGGCGCCGTTCGTCTGGCTGCTAGACGCCTCGTCCCGGCTGCTGCTGCGCCTGCTCGGCGTTCATCACCGCGGCGAACATGCGCTCTCGGCCGAGGAGATCCACATGATCTTCGCCGAGGCGACCCGGTCGGGCGTGATCGAGGAAGACGAGCGGGCGATCCTCTCGGGCATCATGCGGCTGACCGACCGCACCGTGCGCGAGATGATGACCCCGCGCACGCTGGTCGACTGGCTCGATCTGCACGCGGGCGAGGAGGAAATCCGCGCCACGATCGCCGAATCGCCGCACAGCCTGCTGCCGGTGGCCGACGGATCGGTCGACAAGGTGCTGGGCGTGGTCAAGGTGCGCGAGCTCCTGGCCGAACTGGTCGCCGGGCGGCCGGTCGATCTCAGGCAGTTGACCAAGAAGGCGGAAGTCGTGCCCGACCAGCTCGACGCGATGGACGCGCTGCGCATCCTCCAGGGCTCGGGCCTCGGCATGGCGATGGTGCACGACGAATACGGCCATCTCGACGGGATCGTCACCCCGGCGGACCTGCTGGCGGCGATGGCCGGCAGCTTCGCAAGCCACCAGGACGAGGGCGACGAGCCCGAGCTGTTCGAGCGCGAGGACGGCACCCTGCTGGTCTCGGGCGCACTCTCGGCCGATGCGCTGGCCGAACGGCTCGGCATCGACCTGCCGCAGGCGCGCGAATTCGCGACCGCCGCGGGCTATGTGCTCTACATGCTGAAGAAGCTGCCCGAACTGGGCGAGCACTTCACCGACCAGGGCTGGCGCTTCGAGGTGGTCGACCTCGACGGCCGCAAGATCGACAAGATTCTGGTCAGCGAGGAATAACTCTTGTGGTTGGCGCCCGCCTCCGCGGGCGCATCCTCGCGGCTAATCTCTCCGCTTCGCTCCGAGGCCGCTGCGGGCGGCCGTTCGGCCTTGCCGTTCGCTGGTCGCGAACGGAACCAGCGCTCTCTGGCGTCTTGCAGCTGGAACGGGCTGCGCCCAGCAGCCCGCAAGCGCGAACGCGCGTCCGGAGCGGGCGCGTAACGGAGTGGAGCGCGTCTAGCGAGGATGCGCCCGCGGAGGCGGGCGCGTAAAGCGAAAAACCCCTAGCCCGGGATGATCGCCGAGGCGGCCTGGCCGTCACCCTCGGGCGCGGCGACGATGGCCTGGGTGGTCGTGCCCTTGTCGACCGTGAAGGTGCCCGCATCGCCGACCGACGAGCGAATGCCCGGGGCGGCGGTGCCGGCGCGGTCGAGCGCGCTGGTTTCGACCGCGCTGCGCGGGGCCGGTCCGCCGAACAGCGCGTCGAGCGCCTGCTGGGCGGCGGTGCCTTCGGCCGGGCGCGGCGCGCCGGGCTGCGGCGGCTCGAGCGAGAAGTCGGGCGGGACGACCAGCGGCGCCTGGCGCTGCACGGCGAACTCGTCGGGCCGGTCGCGGTTCATCAGGCCGCTGCTGCCGCAGGCCGACAACAGCGAAACCGCCACGGCGGCGAGGGCGAAACGGGTGGAAATGCGCATCAAAGGGTCTCCGCGGCATCGCGTGCCGGCTGGGGTTCGGGCTCCGTCGTCGGCTCGGCCGCCTGGGCCGGCGTCTGCGGTTCGGGGGGTTTCTCGCGCATGAACAGCGAGCGGGCAAGAATTATCAACACGCCGATGGTGATCGCCGCATCGGCCACGTTGAAGATCAGGAACGGGCGGAATTCGCCGAAATGAAGGTCCGCGAAGTCGAGCACGTAGCCGAACCGGACGCGGTCGATGATGTTGCCCGCCGCGCCGCCCAGCACCATGCCGAGCGCCAGGATGTCGCCCAGCGCGGTCTCGCGCATCATCCACACCGTCACACCCACCGCGATCGTGGCGGTGACGATGATCAGCAGCAGCTTCATCTCCGGCGTCTGGGCCGACAGCATGCCGAGCGAGACGCCGTAGTTGTGGGTCCGGGTCAGCGCGAAGATCGGCACCAGCGGAATCGAATCGCCCCGCTCCATCGCCAGGTGGACGTGGACGATCCACTTGGTCAGCTGGTCGGCGGCGAAGACCGCGGCGGCGAGGGCGAGCCCGGCGATCCTGCGTGTCGGGGGCGTCATGCGTCTTGCTCCAGTTGGGCGACGGCCGTTTCGCACCGGGCGCACAGCGCGCCGTCCTCGGGCACCTCGGGCAGCAGCCGCCAGCACCGGCCGCACTTGGCATCGTGCGTGCGCGCGACGGTGATCACCCCGCCCTCGCGCCGCACGGGGCCGGAAATGAAAAGTTCGGCCAGGTCGGCGTCGGAAAAGCCGCCGGGCACCATGGCCTCGGGCACGGTCACCCCGGCCTCCAGGCCCGAGCGCACGACCTTGTCGCGCCGCAGGGGCTCGATCGCCTCGGTGACCTTTTCGCGCAAGGCCCGCAGCGCAGCCCAGCGGTCGGCATCGGCGACTGCCGCCGGCACCTCCGGCCATTCGAGCAGGTGGACGCTGCCCGCAGCGGGATAGCGCGTGCCCCACACCTCTTCCGCGGTGAACACCAGCACCGGCGCGGCATAGCGGACCAGCGCGTGGAACAGCGTGTCGAGCGCGGTGCGATAGGCGCGGCGCTTCAGGCTGCCGGGCGCCTCGCAATAGAGGCAGTCCTTGCGGATATCGAAGAAGAACGCCGACAGGTCTTCGTTGGCGAAATCCGACAGCGCGCGGACATAGGCGTTGAAGTCGAAATCGTCGGTCGCCCGGCGCAGCGCGGCGTCGAGCCCGCCCAGCAGCGAGAGGACGTAGCGCTCGAGCTCCGGCATCTCGCCGGGGGCGACGCGCTCGCTCTCGTCGAACCCGTCGAGCGCGCCGAGCAGGTAGCGGAAGGTGTTGCGCAGCTTGCGATACTGGTCGGCCACGCCCTTGAGGATCTCGTCGCCGATGCGATGATCCTCGGTATAGTCGACCGACAGCGCCCACAGCCGCAGGATGTCCGCGCCGTAGACCTGCATCAGCTTGCTCGGGTCGACCGTATTGCCGAGCGACTTGGACATCTTGCGCCCGTCGCTCGCCATGGTGAACCCGTGGGTCAGCACCGCCTCGTAAGGCGCGCGGCCGCGCGTTGCGCAGCTCTCCAGCAGGCTCGACTGGAACCAGCCGCGATGCTGGTCGGACCCTTCGAGATAGAGGTCGGCCGGCCACTTGAGGTCGGGCCAGCGTCCGCTTTCGAGCACGAAGGCGTGGGTCGATCCCGAATCGAACCACACGTCGAGGATGTCGGTCACCCGCTCGTAGTCGTCGAGGGCGTAGTCGGTGCCGAGGATCGCCTGGGCATGGTCCTCGTCCCACCCGTCGACGCCGTGGGTGCGGATGGACTCGACGATGCGCGCGTTGACCGCCGGATCGACCAGGTATTCGCCGGTCTTGCGGTCGACGAACAGCGTGATCGGCACGCCCCAGGCGCGCTGGCGGCTGAGCACCCAGTCGGGCCGCCCCTCGACCATCGAGCCGATGCGGTTGCGGCCTTTCTCGGGCACGAAGCGGGTTTCACCGATGGCCTTCATGGCCTTCTCGCGCAGCGTCCCGCCGTCGCTCGCGCGGTCCATCGGCACGAACCACTGCGGGGTGCAGCGGAAGATGACCTTGGCCTTCGAACGCCACGAGTGCGGGTAGGAGTGCCGGTAGTCGGCGCTCGCCGCCAGCAGTGCGCCGGTCTCGCGCAGGTCCGAGCAGATCGGTCCGTCCGGCGCGTTGAACTTGGGATTGATGACCGAGCCCTGCCCGCCGAGCCAGGCCCAGTCGGCGCGGTACTTGCCGTCACCCTCGACCGCGAACACCGGATTGATGCCATGCGCCTTGCACAGGTCGAAGTCGTCCTCGCCATGGTCGGGCGCCATGTGGACGAGGCCCGTGCCGCTTTCGGTGGTGACGAAGTCGCCGGGGAGGAACGGGCGCGGCGCTGCGAAGAACCCGCCGAGGTGGTGCATCGGGTGCCGGGCGACCGTGCCAGCAAGGTCGGAGCCTTTGCCTTGCCAAAGCTGCGCGAAGACGGTCGTGCCACCGATCTCCCGCGCAAGACGCTCTCCTAAATTGGTGTCGAGCGCATCGGCCACGAGAAAGCGCCCGCCGTTAGCCTCCTCGACCAGCATGTAATCAACCTCCCGCCCGTAAGCCAAAGCCTGGTTCACCGGGATCGTCCACGGCGTGGTCGTCCAGATAACGGCGTGCGCGCCGACGAGTTCGGGGATCGGGCTCTCGACGATCTCGAACGCCACGTCGATCTGGGTCGAGACGATGTCCTCGTACTCGACCTCGGCCTCGGCCAGCGCGGTCTTTTCGACCGGGCTCCACATCACCGGCTTGGCCCCGCGATAGAGCTGGCCGCTCTCGGCGAACTTGAGCAGCTCGGAGACGATGACCGCCTCGCTCTCGAACTGCATCGTCAGGTAGGGATTGTCCCAGTCGCCGCCGATGCCGAGGCGCTTCAGCTGCTCGCGCTGGGTGTCGACCCAATGCTGGGCATAGGCGCGGCACTCGGCGCGGAATTCCTTGCGCGGAACCTCGTCCTTGTTGCGCTTTTCCTTGCGGTACTGCTCCTCGACCTTCCACTCGATCGGCAACCCGTGGCAGTCCCACCCGGGCACATAGGGCGCGTCCTTGCCCAGCAGGGTCTGCGTGCGCACGACCATGTCCTTGAGCACGTGGTTCAGCGCGTGGCCGATGTGCATGTCGCCGTTGGCGTAAGGCGGGCCGTCGTGCAGCACGAACTTTGCGCGGCCCTTGCGGCTCGCGCGGACCTGTTCGTAGATTCCCTCGGCCTGCCAGCGCGCGAGAATGCCCGGCTCCTTCTCGGGAAGGCCGGCCTTCATCGGGAAATCGGTCTTCGGCAGGAAGACCGTCGATCTGTAATCGCGCTGAGGGTTTTCGGGTTCTGACATTTCGGATGGGCCGCTAGCGGATGGCGGCGCTGTAGGAAAGTTTTTCGGCAACAATCCCGTCGTCACCCCCGGCCCCGAGCCGGATCCCGCCCGGCTGACCGTCATCCCGGCGGAAGCCGGGATCGCTTCCGGCATGGCGCCCCGCGCGCCAGCGGTCCCAGCCTTCGCTGGGACGACGTCCAACCCGGATCAGCTCCGGTGCGATGATGGAGCGGCGAGCAATTCCCTGGCCCGCGCGCAATCCTGCTCCATCTGCGCGGTCAGCGCGTCCATCGAAGCGAACTTCGCCTCGGGCCGCAGGAAATGGTGCAGCGCCACCTCGATCTCCTGCCCGTAGAGATCGCCGTCGAAGTCGAAGAAGAAGGGCTCCAGCAGCTCCTTCGGCGGATCGAAGGTGGGCCGCACGCCGATGTTGGCCGCGCCCTGCAGCAGCATGCCGCCGGGCAGCCGGCCGGTGACGGCGTAGATGCCGTAGCGCGGGCGCAGGTAAGTACCGAGTTCCATGTTGGCCGTGGGATAGCCGATCGTCCGCCCGCGCTTGTCGCCGTGGACCACCGGCCCGCGCAGCGCGAACGGGCGGGTCAGCAGGCGCGCGGCCTCCTCGCAGTCGCCGGCCTTGAGCGCGTCGCGGATGCGGCTGGAGCTGACGGCGCGGCCCCCCTGGCCGACAGGTGCGTCCATCACCGGGCCGACCGCGCGCGTCTCGATCCCGCAGGTCGCCCCGACCTCGCGCAGCAGGGCGATGTTGCCGCCGCGCCCCTGGCCGAAGGTGAAGTCCTCGCCCGTCACCACGCCCGCCGCGCCGACATGGGCGCCCAGCAGCCGGGCGACGAAATCCTGCGCCGTGGTCGCCGCCAGCGCGCCGTCGAAATGGAACACCAGCATCGCGTCCGCGCCCGCCGCGGCGAACAGCTCCTGCCGCTGGTCGAGCGTGGTCAGGCGGAAGGGCGGTACCTGCGGGGCGAAGTGGCGCACCGGGTGCGGGTCGAACGTGGCGACGATCGCCGGCCGGCCCTGGCTGCGCGCCCAGTCTACCGCCTCCGCCACCACGGCCTGGTGGCCCAGGTGGAAGCCGTCGAAGTTGCCCAGCGCCACGATCCCGCCGCGCAAGGCATCGGGCACAGGCGCGCGGTGGTCGAGCCGGATCATGCCTTGCGCAAGGTGACGAAGCTGTGCGCCGGCCAGGTGCCGTCCGCCGCGCGGTCCTCGCGCGCGACCTCGACCCAGTGCGCGCCGGGATAGGGCATCGTGGTGTCGCCGGCGGTATCCTCGTGGACCTCGGTCAGTTCGAAGCGCGTGGCGATATCCTCGAACAGCGCGAAGATCTCCGCGCCGCCGATCACCGAGATGTCGCCGCGGCCGGCCAGCTCCAGCGCCTGATCGGCGCTGTGCGCCACTTCGGCGCCCGGCGCGCTCCACGTCCGATCGCGTGTCAGCACGATATGCCGCCGGCCGGGCAGCAGGCCGGGCAGCCCGTCCCAGGTCTTGCGGCCCATGATCATCGGCGTGCCCATCGTGTGCGCCACGAAGCGCTTCAGGTCCTCGCGGATGCGCCAGGGCACCAGCCCGCCGCGCGCGATCACGCCATTGTCGGCCCGCGCGACCACGCAGATCACCTCGCGCCCGGACTGGCGGCCAGGTTCGCGCTCATGCTGCGCGCTCATGCCCAGATCCGGGTGACGTGGCCCATCTTGCGGCCCTCGCGCGGCTCGCCCTTGCCGTAGAGGTGCAGGTGCAGGCCCGGCGTGGCGAGCAGGTCGCCGGCCTTGCCGACGTCGGGGCCGATCAGGTTGTCCATCCGCACGTTGGGGTGGACCAGCGCGGTATCGCCCAGCGGCAGGCCGCAGATCGCGCGCACGTGGTTCTCGAACTGGCTCGTCGCCGCGCCCTCGATCGTCCAGTGGCCCGAGTTGTGGACCCGCGGGGCCATCTCGTTGAAGACCGGCCCGTTGGCGGTGGCGAAGAATTCGCAGGTCATCACCCCGACATAGCCCAGCGCCCCGGCAATGCGCCCGGCCAGAGCGCGCGCGGCGGGGACCTGCGCCTCGATCGCCGGGCCGGCGGGCAGGGTGGAGGTGGCCAGGATGCCGCTGTGGTGGACGTTGCGCGCGCTGTCCCAGAAGCGCACCTCGCCGTCCTGCCCGCGCACCAGGATGACGGAGAACTCGTGCTCGAAGCGCACGAGGCCCTCGTAGATCAGTCCGCTACCCGGAAGGCGCAGGCCCTGCGCCTCGCGCGCGCTCTCGATCCGCCACTGGCCCTTGCCGTCGTATCCGTCGCGCCGGGTCTTGAGGATGCCGGGCGTGCCGATCCGCTCGATCGCGGCGAGAAGGTCCTCCATCGAATCGACCGCCGCGTGCGGGGCTACCGTGCCGCCCTGGCTTTCGCAGAAGGCCTTTTCGTGCAGCCGGTCCTGCGCCACCTCCAGCGCGCGGGCGGAGGGGAACAGCTTTTCCGCCGGGATCGCCGCCGTCACGGCGCCGACCGGCACGTTCTCGAACTCGTAGGTCAGCACGTCGCACTGCGCGGCGAACGCGGCGAGCGCGTTGCGGTCGGCCCACTGGGCGCAGGTGAAGCCCGCCGCCACGGCGGCCACGCCGCTGTCCTCGTTGGGGTCGAAGCCGTGGCAGCGATAGCCGAGCTGCGCCGCCGCCATCGCCAGCATGCGCCCGAGCTGGCCGCCGCCCAGGATGCCGATCGTGCTGCCGGGGGGGAGCATCAATCCGCGGGCGTCTCGGCCACCGCCGCGGTCCGCGCAGCGCGCCAGGCCTGCAGGCGCTGCGAGAGATCGGGGTCGGACAGCGCGAGGATCGCGGCGGCGAGCAGCCCGGCGTTGGTCGCCCCGGCCTCGCCGATCGCCAGCGTGCCGGTGGGCACCCCGGCCGGCATCTGCACGATCGACAGCAGGCTATCGAGGCCCGACATCGCTTTCGACTGCACCGGCACGCCCAGCACCGGCAGGTGGGTCAGCGCGCTGATCATGCCCGGCAGGTGCGCCGCGCCGCCGGCGCCCGCGATGATGACCTTGAAGCCCTCCGCCGCCGCGCCCTTGCCGAAGGCGAACATGCGTTCCGGCGTGCGGTGGGCCGAAATGATGCGCGCGTCGTAGATAACGTCGATTTCATCGAGCACGGCGGCGACGAATTTCATCGTCGCCCAGTCGGACTGGCTGCCCATGACGATGGCTACGTCTGCCATGTTAGCGGTCCTTCAGGTAATGCCGTTCGCCCGGCGCCATGTCCTCGCCGAAGTCGTAGACGATCGGCTGCCCGGTGGGAATCTCCAGCCCGGTGATGTCCGCATCCGAGATGCCCGACAGGTGCTTGACCAGCGCGCGCAGCGAATTGCCGTGCGCCGAGACGATCACCGTCTCCCCGGCGGCGAGCTGCGGCACGATCGTGCTTTCGAAGTACGGCAGCACGCGCTCGATGGTCAGCTTCAGGCTCTCGGCGGACGGGATCGCGATGCCGGCATAACGCGGGTCGGCCGACAGGTCGAACTCGCCGCCGGCCTCGAGCACGGGGGGCGGGATGTCGAAGCTGCGGCGCCAGACCTTGACCTGCTCGTCGCCGTGCCGCGCGGCGGTCTCCGCCTTGTCGAGACCGGTCAGCCCGCCGTAGTGCCGCTCGTTGAGCCGCCAGTCCTTGGTCTCCGGGATCCACAGCCGCCCGCAGGCCTCCAGCGCAAGGTGCAGCGTCTTGATCGCGCGGGTCTGCAGCGAGGTATAGGCGACCGTCGGCAGCACGCCCCTGGCGGCCAGCAGCTCGCCCGCGGCCAGCGCTTCCGCCACGCCCTTGTCGGTCAGGTCCACGTCCCACCAGCCGGTGAAGCGGTTTTCCAGGTTCCACTGGCTCTGGCCGTGGCGGACGAGGATCAGGGTCGGCACTGCGATGGCTCCTTCGGCGGGAGCGCTGGGCCCTAGCTGCCCGATTCGCCTTTGGAAAGACCGGTGGCCGGAGGCTTTTCTTGGGCCGCGCCAAGCGCACCGGCCTGCTCGCGCGCCTGGGCCTTGCGGCGGCGCAGGTTCTCGCGCAGCTTGGCCGCCAGCCGCTCCTCGCGCGATTGCCTGTCTTCGCCTGCCATCGGCGCCGCCTGCCGCACCCGCGAACGCTTGACAAGAGCGCCCGCACGGCTAAGGCGCGCGGCTTCCCGGAGCGCTGCTGTAGCTCAGTGGTAGAGCACACCCTTGGTAAGGGTGAGGCCGAGAGTTCAATCCTCTCCAGCAGCACCATTTTTCCGGCGAACCTGCCGCTCGCTACATGAGGTTCGCCGGGAGGGGCTCCCCCCAAAGCCTGCCGCTTTGCTCACCGGATTCGCCTCTGCCGGGGGCTTGCCTCGCGGGCCGTCCTATCAATATAAGACACCGATGGATGGGGGCACCGAACAGCTCGAGCAGGAGCGGCAGGGCGCGCTGACGCCGCTGCATCCCAACCACGTCAAGCTGCTGCGCGTGCAGGCCGCGATCATGGCCTTGCCGCTGGCCGTCGGCGCGCTGGTGCTGGAGACTGCCGATCTGCTTCCGACCGGCGCGTTCCTGGTGCCGATCGCCCTGCTCGTCGCCTGGCTGGTGATCCGTGCGCCGCTGCGCCGCCACTACGCGCGCGGCTACGACATGGCGGCCGACCGGCTGCGCGTGGTGCGTGGGCTGCTGTTCCGCAGCGACACCGTGGTGCCGTTCGGCCGGGTGCAGCACATCGACATCGCGCGCGGCCCGCTCGAACGCTATTTCGGACTTTCCACGCTGGTCCTGCACACCGCCGGCACGCACAACGCCTCGATCCTGCTGCCCGGCCTAGGCGAGCATGACGCGGTCGCCATGCGCGAGGTCATCCGCGAGAAGATCGCCGCGGCGGCGCGATGACCAATCCCGTCCCCGACGCTGCCCGCCGCACCGATCCGCGGGGTTTCGTCGTCTCGGGCCTCACGGCGCTGCTGCGCGGCGGGGTGCCCGCCATTGCCGCGCTGATCGGCACCGGCACACTGGCGATGGGGCTGCTGGTCATCGTCCCGGCGGCGGTCGCGCTGCTGGGCTTCAGCTTCGGCGTGGCCTGGCTGAAGTGGCGCCGGCTGACCTACGCCACGGGCGCCGACAACATCCGTGTGGAACACGGGCTGCTCAGCCGCCATGCGCGCGCCGTGCCCTACGACCGGATCCAGGACGTCAGCCTGGAGCAGAAGCTGATCCCCCGGCTGTTCGGCCTGGCCGAGGTGCGCTTCGAGACGGGCGCCGGCGGCAAGGACGAGATCACGCTCGCCTATCTCTCGCTGCCCGAGGCGGACCGGCTACGCGAACTGGTACGCGACCGCAAGGCGGGGGTGCAGGGCGAGGCAGCGGCGCCGCCGGTCGAGGCGGAAGCCGCCGCCCCGCTGCTCTTCGCGATGGACAACCGCCGGGTGTTGACCTTCGGGCTGTTCGAGTTTTCGCTGGTGATCTTCGCGGTGCTGCTGGGCGCGGCGCAGCAGTTCGAATTCCTCCTGCCGTTCGAGGTATGGGACTGGAAGGCCTGGCGCGCGTTCGGCGCCGCGCACCAGCACGATCTCGATTTCCTCGCCGCCAGTGCGCAGGCGGTGGCGATCGTCGCGGCCGTCGCCGGGGTGCTCGCCGTGGCCGCGCTCGGCGTGCTGACCGGCGTGGTGCGCACCTTCGTGCGCGAATACGGCTTCCGGCTGGAACGGACCGACAAGGGCTTCCGCCGCCGCCGCGGCCTGTTTACCCGGACCGACGTGGTCATGCCGGTCGCCCGGGTCCAGGCGGCCAGGGTCCACACCCGCCTGCTGCGCCGCAGGTTCGGCTGGCACGGCCTCAGCTTCGTCAGCCTGGCGAGCGATGCCAAGTCGGCCAGTCACGCCGTCGCGCCCTTTGCCCGGCTGGACGAGATCGAACCGATCGCCGCCGAGGCCGGCTTCGCCTTGCCGAGGCCGGAGACCGACTGGCACCGCGCCAGCCCGGCCTATGCGACCGACCGCGCGGCCCTGCTGCTGGTTCCCGGCGTCGTGGCCATCGGCGCGGCCCTGCTGGCGGGTATTCCGCTGCTCGCCGTGGCGATCGCGGCGCTTGCCACGCTGGTTGCGCTGGCGCGCCTGCTCGCCTGGCGCCACGCGTTCCATGCCGTGGACGGGGACATGATCATGGCGCGCCGCGGCTGGCTCGCGCCCAGCCTCGACATCGGCCGCCAGCTCAAGATCCAGTCGGTCGAGATCGCCCAAGGACCGCTCGCCCGGCGGCGCGGCTATGCCACGGTCCACTTCGGCGTCGCGGGCGGAGCACTGGCTTTCCACGGCGTCGCCACGCAGGATGCACGGCGGATCGCTCGCGCCACGATCGACCAGGCGGCCTCGGTCGACTTTTCCGCCCTGCCGCGCTGACGGCCGGGCCCGGAGTCAGCTCGGCAGTTCGGCGCGCAGGTCGGCCCATTCCGGATGGCGGCGAAACGCCGCTTCCACGTAGCTGCAGCTCGGCTCGACCTTGAAGCCTTCCTTGCGCGCATCCTCGATCAGGGCGTCGACCAGCGCGGCGGCGATGCCCTTGCCCCGCGCTTCCTGCGGCACGTAGGTATGGTTGGCGATCCGCGTATCGCCGCGGGCGACCCAGGTGAGTTCCGCCTCGCGCGAGGTGCCGGGGACGGGCGCCTTGTAGGCACCATGGGTGGTTTCGTTCTCGCGGGTGACGGCGATGCTGTCGGCCATGGAATCAAGTCTCCTTCTTGCCACGAACCCGCGGCGGGCTAAGGGCGTTCCCATGCAGTTCCTGTCCGACAACGCGGCGAGTGTCCACCCGGCCGTCTGGGCCGCGATGCGCGATGCCGACGCCGCCGATTCGCCCTACGACACCGACCGGATCTCGGCCGAGCTGGACGACCGCTTCGCGCAGGTCTTCAACCGCGAGGTGACGGTGCTGTGGGTCGCGACGGGGACGGCGGCCAACTGCCTCGCGCTGTCGGCGCTGTGCCCGCCGCACGGGGGGGTGATCTGCCACCGCGAGGCGCACATCGAGATGGACGAGGGCGGCGCCCCGGGGTTCTATCTCCACGGCGCCAAGCTGCTGCTGGCCGATGGCGACCACGCCAAGCTGGCGCCCGAGGCGATCGCCGATCTGGTCGGCCGAATCCGCAACCCGCACGACGTTCATCAGGTTCACCCGCACGCGATCTCGATCACCCAGGCCAGCGAGTACGGCTGCGTCTACACGCCGGGCGAGCTTGCCAAAATCGACATGGTCGCGGGCGAGCACGGGCTGAAGCTGCACATGGACGGCGCGCGTTTCGCCAACGCGGTTATCCACGTCGGGCGGCCGGCGGCCGAAGTGGCCGGCCCGGTCGATGCGCTCAGCTTCGGCTTCACCAAGAACGGCGGCATGAACGCCGAGGCGATCGTGTTCTTCGAGCCGGCGCTGGCCGATACGATCCGCTTCCGCCGCAAGCGCGCGGGGCACCTGCAGAGCAAGGGCCGGTTCCTGTCCGCCCAACTGCTGGCGATGCTGGGCGGCGACGTCTGGCTGCACAATGCCGAGGCCGCCAATGCCGCGGCGCGGGCGATCGCCGAGGATGCGGGCGAGCGGCTGCTGCACCCGGTGCAGGCCAACGAGGTGTTCCTGGCCTGCACGGCGGCCGAGCGCGAGGCGCTGCGCGCACAGGGCTTCGCGTTCTACGACTGGGGCCGCGACGCCGCTCGCTTCGTCGCCTCGTGGGACAGTCGCGAGGACCACGCGCGTGCGCTGGGCAGGGCCATCGCCGGTCTATGAGCGAACCCGCCCCGCCGCACGCGCTGCTGCGGCCGCGCGTCGCGCTCCCGTTCCTGGCCATCGCGCTGATCTGGGGCTCGACGTGGTTCGTGATCACCGGGCAGATCGCCGACGTTCCGCCCGCCTGGTCGGTCGCCTACCGCTTCCTCATCGCCACCCCGGCGATGGTGGCGCTGGCGCTGGCCCGGGGCACCCGCATGGCCATGCCGTGGCGCGTGCACCTGCTGGCGATGCTGGTCGGGTTCTTCCAGTTCTGCGGCAACTACAACCTGGTCTATCCGGCCGAACTGCACCTCACCTCGGGCATCGTGGCGGTGATGATCGGGCTGATGATCGTGCCCAACGCGGTGCTCGGCAGCGTGGTCCTGGGCCAACCGATTACGCTCCGCTTCGCGCTCGGCAGCGTGGTCGCCATAGCCGGCATCCTGCTGCTACTGGCCAACGAGGCGCGCACCGTGCGGATCGGCGGCGACGTAGCGCTGGGCGCCTGGCTGGGCATCGGCGCGATGCTGGCCGCCTCGATCTCGAACATCGCGCAGGCCAATGCCACCGGCCGCTCTGTCCCGCTGCTGGCGCTCATTTCCTGGTCCATGCTCTACGGCACGGTGATCGACATCGTTCTGGCCTTCGCGCTGCACGGGCCGCCGGTACTGCCCACGAACGGCGCGTTCTGGGCCGGCACCGCCTATCTCGCAATCATGGGCTCGGTGGTGACCTTCCCGCTCTACTACACGCTGATCCGCGAGATCGGCGCCGGCCGGGCGGCCTATCACAACGTCCTGGTGGTGGTCATCGCCATGGTCATCTCGACCCTGCTCGAAGGCTATCGCTGGTCCGCGCTGGCGGTGGCCGGCGCGGTGCTGGCGCTGGCCGGGCTGATCGTCGCGCTCAGGGCGAAGAGCGTCTGAGGCAATCGAGCAGGCCTTCGCGATAGGTCGGAAACTTGGGCCGCCAGCCCAGCACCCGCTTCGCCTTGCCGTTCGCGACCCGCCGGTTCTCGGCATAGAACCCGCGCGCCATCGGCGAGAGGGCGGCCTCATCGAGCGTCAGAAGCGGGGGCGGGGCCAGGCCGAGCAGGCGGCTGGCCTCCTCGATCACGGCATTCTGCGAACAGGGATGTTCGTCGGCGAGGTTGAACGCCCCGGGCGGCGAATCGAGCGCTAGGTTCACCCCGGCCGCGATGTCCTCGACATGTACCCGGCTGAAGACCTGGCCGGGCAGGTCGATCCGGTGAGCCTTTCCGGCGCGCACCCGTTCCAGCGCGCTGCGGCCCGGCCCGTAGATCCCCGGCAGGCGAAAGACGCGCGCCCCACGCGCCAGCCAGGCGGCATCGCAGGTCGCGCGGGCCGAGCGGCGACCCGTGCCGACCGGCGCGCTCTCGTCCACCCACGCCCCGGCAGCATCGCCGTAGACCCCGGTGGACGACAGGTAGCCAAGCCACTGGGAGTGCAGCAGACTTCCGTAGCGGGCGAGCACCGGATCGGTCTCGCCATCGGGCGGGACGGAGGACAGGACGTGGCTCGACACCGCCAGCGCAGCCTCGACCCCGGCCTCGTCGTCGAACGCCAGGTCCCCGTCGCGCCCCGTCGCCGCAACGCTCCAGCCCTTGCGTTCCAGCGAAGCCTTGATGCGCTTCGCAGAATAGCCCAGTCCGAATATGAACATTTGCGCCACGGCCGCGTTCTAGCCGCAACACCGCTTTGAGGAAGACCGAAAACCCCATGGACATCGCCCGCACGCCCTCGTCCCCCGACGGCAATACCCAGATGGCCGACGCGCCGCCCGTCTCGCCGCAGGAACCCGCGATCATCCGCCGCGCGGACTACCAGCCCTATCCCTGGCGCGTGCCGCAGGTGGCGCTCGATTTCCGGCTGGGGGTGAGCAAGACGCGCGTCCGCTCCACTCTGTCGGTCGAGCGCAACACCGATGCCGCGCCCGCCAACGAGCTGCGACTCGACGGCGACGGGCTCACGGCAGTCGAGGTCACGGTCGACGGCGAGGCGATCAATTCCTGGACGATGGACGGGTCCGAGCTGGTCGTGCCGCTGCCCGGCGAGAGCCACGAGGTTTCGATCGTCACCGAGATCGATCCGGCCGCCAACAGCCAGTTGATGGGCCTCTATGCCTCGGGCGGGATGCTGTGCACCCAGTGCGAGGCGGAGGGCTTCCGACGTATCACCTTCTTCCCCGACCGGCCCGACGTGCTGTCGACCTACAAGGTGCGCATGGAAGGCCCGCGGGCCGAGTTCCCGGTCCTCCTGTCGAACGGCAACAATGTCGCCAACGGCGTGGCGGACGACGGAACGCACTGGGCCGAATGGCATGATCCCTGGCCCAAGCCGAGCTACCTGTTCGCGCTCGTCGCCGGACAGCTGGTGGCCAACAAGGACACCTTCACCACGATGAGTGGGCGCAAGGTCGAGCTCGCCATCTGGGTGCGCGAAGAGGACCTGTCGCGCACCGATCACGCGATGGAATCGCTGATCAAGTCGATGAAATGGGACGAGGAGGCGTTCGGCCGCGAGTACGATCTCGACGTGTTCAATATCGTCGCGGTCAGCGACTTCAACATGGGCGCGATGGAGAACAAGAGCCTCAACGTCTTCAACACCAAGTACGTCCTGGCCGACACCGAGACCGCGACCGACGGCGACTACGATGCGATCGAGGGCGTGATCGGTCACGAGTACTTCCACAACTGGTCGGGCAACCGGATCACCTGCCGCGACTGGTTCCAGCTGAGCCTGAAGGAAGGCTTCACCGTGCTGCGCGACCAGCTGTTCAGCCAGGACATGAACTCCGCGCCGGTCAAGCGGATCGAGGACGTGCGGATCCTGCGCAGCGTCCAGTTTCCCGAGGATTCGGGCCCGCTGGCGCACCCGATCCGGCCCGACAGCTACCAGGAGATCTCGAACTTCTACACCGCCACGATTTACAACAAGGGTGCCGAGGTCATCCGCATGATGCGCACGATGGCCGGGCCCGAGCGGTTCCGCCGCGGCACCGATCTCTACTTCGACCGGCACGACGGCGAGGCCGCCACCTGCGAGGATTTCGTCCGGTCGATCGAGGACGGCGCCGGGCTCGATCTCGGCCAGTTCCGCCGCTGGTACGAGCAGGCCGGGACTCCCCGCGTCACCGTCACGACCGAACTGAGCGGCGATACAGCGACACTCACGCTCGAGCAGATCGTGCCGCCAACGCCCGAGCAGCCGGCCAAGGAGCCGATGCCGATCCCATTGCGCATCGCCCTGTTCGACCGCGAGAGCGGTCGCCACAAGGGCGAGGAACTGGTCATCCTGACCGAGGCCAGGCAGAGCTTCGCCTTCGAAGGCTTCACGCAGCCGCCCGTCCTGTCGATCAACCGCGGCTTCTCCGCCCCGGTGACGATCGAGCGCGAGGTGTCGGATGACGACCTCGTCTTCCTCGCCGCCAACGACGACGATCCCTTTGCCCGCTACGAGGCGATGCAGGACCTGGTCGTCGGCCACCTGCGCGGCGTGCTGTCGGGCTCGACCGACGAGGCGGGGCGCGACGCCGGGCGCCAGGCGATCGGCCAGGCGGTGCGCTCGGTGCTTGCCGACAGCCAGCTCGACGACCTGATGCGCGGCGAACTGCTGGTCCTGCCCGGCGAGACCTACCTGTCCGAACAGATGCTCGTCGCCGATCCGGGCGCGATCCATGCCGAACGCGAAGGGCTCAAGGCCTGGCTCGGCAGCACGCTGGAGAGCGAATTCGTCCAGCTGCACGAACGTGCCGTGGCGGTCGGTGGCGGCATGTCGCCCGAGGCCAAGGGCGCCCGCAAGCTCAAGACGCTGGCCTTGGCCTTCCTGTCCGCCGGCAATCCGCAGCGCGCGGCGACGATGGCGGCGGCGCAGTACGATGCGGCCGACAACATGACCGACCGGCAGGGTGCGCTCATGGTCCTGTCGGGGCTGCCGGGTCCGGAGCGGACGCACAAGCTGCTGGACTTCTACAACCGCTTCAAGGGCAACGCCCTGGTCATCGACAAGTGGTTCGCCATCCAGGCAAGCTCGCTGCACCCCTCGGTGCTCGAACACGTCAAGGCGCTGGCCGGACATCCGGACTTCACGCTCAAGAACCCCAACCGCGCGCGTTCGCTCTACATGCCGTTCACCGGAACGGCGCTGGGTTTCCACGCGGCCGACGGGGCGGGGTACAAGCTGATCGCCGACCTGATCCTGGCGCTCGATCCGATCAACCCGCAGACCGCGGCGCGCTTCGTCTCGCCGCTCGGCCGCTGGCGGCGGATCGAACCGGGCCGCTCGGCGCTGATGAAGGGGGAGCTCGAACGGATCGCGGCGGCCGGCAACCTCAGCCGCGACACCTACGAGCAGGTCACCCGCAGCCTTGGCTGACGAGCCCGTCGAGGCGATCCGCTCCGATCTGCTGGCCGGGATCCCGCACGGGTTCCTCGGCCGCAGGGGCGGGGTGTCGGAAGGCGTCGTCGCGGGGCTGGACATGGGCGCGCGCGGAATGGACCCCGGCGACCCGCGCATGGCGCCGGTGGTCGAGAACCGGCGGCGCGGGGTCGAGGCGGTATTGCCGGGCGCGCGGCTCGTCACCGTCTACCAGGTTCATTCGCCCGATTGCTTGGTCGCCGGGGACTGGGCCGAATCGGACCGGCCGCAGGCCGACGCGCTGGTGACCGACCGGCCCGGGCTCCTGCTCGGCATCCTCACCGCCGACTGCGCGCCGGTGCTGCTGGCCGATCGCCGGGCCGGCATCGTCGGCGCGGCCCATGCGGGCTGGCGCGGGGCGCACGGCGGGGTGCTGGAGCACACGGTCGAGGCGATGGAAGCGATCGGCGCCCACCGCGAGGACATCGTCGCCGCGATCGGCCCGGCCATCGCGCTGGAAAGCTACGAGGTCGACGACGGCTTTCGCGCGAAGTTCACCCTCGCCGACGGGCGGTTCTTCGCGCCGGGGCGCCCGGGGCACTGGTTCTTCGACCTCGAAAGGTACGCCGAAGCGCGGCTCGACGCGGCGGGCGTGGGACAGGTCGACCGCCTGGGACTGGACACCTACGCCGACGAAGCGCGGTTCTTTTCCTATCGCCGGGCGACCCATCGCGCAGAGCCCGACTACGGCCGCCAGATATCGCTGATCGGCCCTCCGGGCTGACCGCAAATCCCCGCTGTTGAACTTGCCCAAAATGCCTGTTGGCATGGCGGGCCGCCTCGTCTATCAGCCCGGCCAAGTCGCCGTCCGGGGGCCTCTTCGGCGCGCGATTTATCAAAATATGACGGTTCCGCCATTGCCACTTCGCGCGGGGCCGCAGGCAAGGCAGGGACATGGCGACTAGCACCGGCACCGCGGAAACTCACACGCTTGCCAGCGACGACGGCGTACGCCGCCGCGACTTCATCGAGATTGCCGCGGTCAGCGCGGCCGGCGTGGGCGGTCTCGTCACGCTTTATCCGCTGATTACCCAGATGGCCCCGTCCAAGGACGTGCTGGCCGAAAGCTCGACCGAAGTCGACCTGACGGGCATCGAGCCCGGGATGGCGATCAAGGCGGTGTTCCGCAAGCAGCCCCTGTTCGTGCGCAACCTGACCGATGCGGAAATCGCCGCGGCCAACCAGGTCGACGCCGGCTCGCTGCGCGACCCGCAGTCGCTGGGCGAGCGGACCAAGGAAGGCAAGGCCAACTGGCTCGTCACCATGGGCGTGTGCACCCACCTCGGCTGCGTGCCGCTGGGCGCCGCCGAAGGCGAGAACAAGGGCGAATTCGGCGGGTACTTCTGCCCCTGCCACGGTTCGCACTACGACACTGCGGCGCGCATCCGCAAAGGCCCGGCCCCGAAGAACCTCGAGGTTCCGGAATACGAATTCACCACCGACACCACGATCCTCGTCGGCTGAGGCGAAAGAGACAGACCATGAGCTTCCCCTGGGCCAAGCACTACGAACCCAAGGCGCCTTTCATGCGCTGGATCGACGAGAAGCTGCCTTTGCCGCGCCTCGTCTACAACGCCATCGGCGCCGGCTATCCGGTGCCGCGCAACCTGAACTACATGTGGAATTTCGGCGTCCTCGCCGGGTTCTGCCTGTTGCTGCAGATCGTCACCGGCGTGATCCTGGCGATGCACTATGCGGCCAACGCCGGCGTTGCGTTCGATTCCGTCGAGCACATCATGCGCGACGTCAACTGGGGCTGGCTGCTGCGCTATGCCCACGCCAACGGGGCGAGCGCGTTCTTCGTGGTCGTCTACCTGCACATCTTCCGCGGCTTCTTCTACTCGTCGTACAAGGCGCCGCGCGAAATGGTCTGGCTGCTGGGCGTGGTCATCTTCCTGCTGATGATGGCGACCGGCTTCATGGGCTACGTCCTGCCGTGGGGCCAGATGAGCTTCTGGGGGGCCAAGGTCATCACCGGCCTGTTCGGCGCCATCCCCGGCATCGGCGAGCCGATCCAGATCTGGCTGCTCGGCGGTTACGCGCCCGATAACGCGGCGCTCAACCGCTTCTTCAGCCTGCACTTCCTGCTGCCGTTCGTGATCGCGGGCGTCATCATCCTGCACATCTGGGCGCTGCACATCCCCGGCTCGTCGAACCCGACCGGCGTCGAGGTGAAGAGCGAGAGCGACACGCTGCCGTTCCACCCGTACTATACCGCCAAGGACGGCTTCGGCCTGGGCGTGTTCCTGCTGTTCTACTTCGCGCTGGTGTTCTTCCTGCCGAACTACCTGGGCCACCCGGACAACTACATCCCGGCCAACCCGCTCAGCACGCCGGCGCACATCGTGCCCGAATGGTACTACTGGCCGTTCTACGCGATCCTGCGCGCCTTCACCGCGGACTTCCTGTTCGTTCCGGCCAAGCTGATGGGCGTGCTTGCGATGTTCAGCGCGATCCTGCTGTGGTTCTTCCTGCCCTGGCTCGACAAGTCGCCGATCCGCTCGGGCCACTACCGGCCGCTGTTCCGCAAGTTCTTCTGGTTCGGCCTGATCCCGGCGATGATCGTGCTGTTCTGGTGCGGCGGCGCCCCGGCCGAAGAGCCCTATGTCATGCTCAGCCAGCTGGCGACCGCGTACTACTTCCTGCACTTCCTGGTGATCCTGCCGATCGTCAGCTCGATCGAGCGGCCCGAACCGCTGCCGTTCTCGATCACCGAAGCCGTGCTGGGGTCCGACAAGAAAGCCGTGCTCGGCGAAAACGCCACACCGGCGGTTTAAGAACGGGTATAGGGAAAGACACGAAAATGGTCCGTATCATCGGAATCCTTGCCGGCCTGTTCTTCACGGTTGCGGTGCTCTGGGGCTTTGTGACCGGGGCGGCGACCGTCGTCGGCCAGGGCTACCTCAAGGAAGACACCGCCGAGACCGAGTTCCACATGCACCCGCGCAAGCTGCACCTCGCCAGCGACGGGCTGTTCGCGCACTGGGACACCCAGCAGCTGCAGCGCGGCATGCAAGTCTATTCGGAAGTCTGCTCGGCCTGCCACTCGCTGCGCCACGTCGCCTTCCGCGATCTCGAGCAGCTCGGCTATTCCGAAGCGCAGGTGAAGGCCTATGCCGCGACCAAGCAGGTCCCGGGCATCGATCCGGTGACCGGCGAGGCCACGACCCGCCCGGGCACGGCGACGGACTACTTCCCCTCGCCCTATCCGAACGACGTCGCCGCGCGCGCCGCGAACAACAACGCCGTTCCGCCCGACCTCTCGCTGATGACGAAGGCGCGGCACGACGGGTCGGCCTACGTCTATTCGCTGCTGACCGGTTACCGCGACCCGGCGACTTTCAGCGTCAACGGCAAGCAGCTGGCCGCGGAGTACCCCGAGTTCGAGACCCCGCCGGGCCTGCATTTCAATCCCTGGTTCGCCAACCTCAACCTCGCGATGGCGCCGCCGCTGTCCGACGGCCAGGTGACCTACGCCGACGGGACCGAAGCGACCGCCGATCAGATGGCGCAGGACGTTTCCGCGTTCCTCACCTGGACCGCGGAGCCGAGCCTGCCGAAGCGCAAGCAAACCGGCTGGCCCGTGATCCTGTTCGTCCTCTTCGCCACGGTGCTCGCGTGGATGGCCAAGAAGCAGATCTGGGCGCCGGTCAAGCCGAAGCACCGCGACTGATGCCGGTCCGCCCCTCGGACGGGGGGCGTCCGGCGTGAGTCCGGCAGAACTGAAGCGCTTGATCCGCACGGTGCCGGACTTCCCGGCACCGGGGATCCTGTTTCGCGACATCACCACGCTGATCGCCCACGGTCCGGGTCTTAGCGCCACCGTCGAGCACATGGCGGAGGCCGCGCGCGAACGCGGCGCATCGGCCATCGCCGGGATCGAGGCGCGCGGTTTCATTTTCGGGGCAATGGTCGCGGCCCGGCTGGGCCTGGGCTTCGTCCCCCTGCGCAAGCCCGGCAAGCTGCCCGTGCCCACGATCGGCGTCGACTACGCGCTCGAATACGGCGCCGCCCGTCTGGAGCTCGACCCCTCGCTGATAGAGCAGGGCGAGCCCATGATCGTGGTCGACGACCTCATCGCCACTGGCGGCACCGCGCTGGCCGGCGTGGACCTGCTGCGCAAGGCGGGGGCGGTGGTCGATCACGCGCTGTTCGTGATCGACCTGCACGAACTCGGCGGCGCCGCGGCGCTACGTGCGACCGGGGTCACCCCGTGGTCGCTGATGGAATTCGACGGGCACTAGACCCGCGGACGATAGACCGGGTTCTGGTCGGTCGCCCGCAGCTCCGCATTCTCCTCGTTGTAGATCTTGCGGTGCTTGAACAGCCAGCGGCCGTCCACCTTGACCAGCTCGTCCTCGTAGTGGCCGTACGTGCCAAGATAAGGCCGGCCGGCGCGCGCATCGTTGTTGTATTCCCACCAGTAGGAGGTGGAGCGGGCGGTATTGCCCTCGATTTCCAGCACGAGGTTCGAAACGTAATGCCGCACCCGGTGGCGACGGGGCGGGAAGCTCGCATCGGCCTTGGCCTTTTCGCGCACGGCCATGTCGATCATGACCTTCTTCAGTTCCTCGTGGCCCTGTTCGCGCCCGCCGGCGAAATCGAGGATCCCGTCCTCGGTGAAGGTCGCGGCATAGGCCTCGGCGTCCTGCCAGTCGAAGGCGTAGAGATAGCGGCTCATCAGGTCTTCGATCTCGGCCCGGTCGTTGCCGTAGTTGGGTCCGTACACTGGCTTCTCCTTCGCAAGCTGGGCCGCCCAGACCAGGGCCGGCGGGGTGGACAGCGCGAGTCCCAGGATCGCGAGCCGAACGGCAGTGAATTTCATTGGTCTTGCCTCCCTCAGAATGTCGAATTCGTCGCTCCGCCGTCGATGACGAGGCTCTGTCCGGTGGTGTATTTCGCCTGTTCGGAGCAGAACATGGCCACCATCGCGCCGCAGTCGTCGGCATCGCCGAAGGTCCCGCTGGCGATGTTCCACGCCGCGATGAACTCGGCCACCTCCTGCTCGAAGGTGATCCCCTTGGCCCGCGCCCGGGCATTGAACAACTCGTCGACGGTCGCGGTGTAGTGCATCCCCGGAAGCACGGTGTTGATCGTCACGTTGTGCCGCGCGACGACCTTGCCGACCGCAACCGCGTAGTTTGTCAGCGCGGCCCGCGTACTGCCCGACAGAACGCGTATCTCGTGCGGATATTTCGCCGCGACCGTGGCGATGTTGACCACCCGCCCCCAGCCGCGCCGGGCCATGCCGTCGACCACGGCGTGCATCATGGCGATCGGGCTCATCAGCGAGATGCGGATCGCCTCGTGCCACTGGTCCTCCGTGATCGCGCGATAGTCGGGCGTCATCGGCGGCGGCGCGCAGGTGCCGACCAGGATATCGGGTTCGGGGCAGGCCGCCAGGATCCTCTCGCGGCCCTCGGGCGAGGCATGATCGGCAACCACCGGCGTGACTGCGGCGCCGGTTGCCGCAGCGATTTCCCGACAGGCGGCAACCAGCCGATCCTCGCCGCGCGCCGAGACCCACACCGCGCAACCTTCGCTCGCGAGGGCCATCGCGGCCGACTTGCCGATGCCCGCGCTGCCGCCGTTGACGATCGCCTTGCGGCCCGAAATTCCCAGGTCCATCCGTCTCTCCCTCGCGCCCATCCTGGCAGCCCCGCGCAGGCAGGCAAGCAATTTGCGGGATAGATTTCCCGTCCCGCTCATTAGCTGAAGGGGATGGAACAACCGGCACTCGTCATCGCGCTCATCGGCCTGCTCGGAATCGGTGCGCAATGGATCGCCTGGCGCACCGGGTGGCCCGCGATCGTCCTCATGCTGGCGGCGGGATTCCTTGCGGGACCGGTGCTGGGCGTGATCGACCCCAAGCTGGCGTTCGGCGAGCTGCTCGAACCGATGGTCTCGATCGGCGTCGCCCTGATCCTGTTCGAAGGCGGGCTCAGTCTCGATTTTCGCGAACTGCGCAAATACGGCGACGGGGTCCTGCGCCTCGTCGTCCTCGGGGTTCCGCTCGGTTGGCTGTTCGGCGCGCTCGCCTGCTATTACGTCGCCGGGCTCGTCTGGCCGGTGGCGATCCTGTTCGCCGGCATCCTGGTGGTGACCGGGCCGACGGTTGTCATCCCGCTGCTGCGCCAGTCGAACGTGCAACCGCGCCCGGCTGCGGTGCTGAAATGGGAAGCCATCGTCAACGACCCGTTCGGCGCGCTGTGCGCGGTCATCGCCTACGAATACTTCCGCCTTTCGTCCGAGGGGCAGGCGGTCTGGGTGGTCGCGCCAAAGATCGCGTTCGCAGCCCTTGCCGCCGGCGCGCTCGGCTACGCGGCGGCGCGCGCGATCGCCTTCGCCTTTCCCCGCGGCTATGTGCCCGAATACCTCAAGGTCCCGGTGCTGCTGGTCACGGTCATCGGGCTCTTCGTGGTCAGCAACCTCATCGAGCACGAGGCCGGGCTGATGGCGGTCACGGTCATGGGCATCGCCCTGGCCAACATGCACGTCACCTCGCTGCGGGCGATCCATCCCTTCAAGCAGAACGTCGCGGTCATCCTGGTCTCCGGGATCTTCATCCTGCTTTCGGCCAGCCTGGACTTCGCGGCGATCCGGCAGTTCGAATGGCGCTTCGGGCTGTTTCTCCTGGTCCTCCTCTTCGTGGTCCGCCCGGCAACGATTTTGTCCGCGCTCGCGTTCAGCAAGGTGCCGTGGAACGAGCGGCTGTTCCTCGCCTGGATCGCGCCGCGCGGCATCGTGCTGGTCGCCATCAGCGGGCTTTTCGCGCTGCGCCTGGTCGACCTGGGCTATGGCGATGGGACGATCCTCATCGGCCTGAGCTTCGCGGTCGCCGTGGCGACGATCGTGGCCCACGGCTTCACCATCGACATCGTCGCCCGCTGGCTGGGCGTGAAGGGGGAGACGCGGCCCGGGCTGCTCATCGTGGGCGCCACCGCATGGAGCATCGCGCTCGCGCGGCAGATGCACGCGATCGGCACGCCGGTGCTGCTGACCGATACCAGCTGGTCGCGCCTCAAGCCTGCGCGGCAGGAGGACATCCCCACGTTCCACGGTGAAATCCTCAACGAAGCGACCGAGCACAATCTCGACACCGCGCCGTTCCAGGTGCTCATCGCCGCAACCGAGAACGAAGCCTACAACACGCTCGTCTGTTCGGAATTCGCGCCCGAGATCGGGACCGACGCGGTCTACCAGCTGGGCGGCGACGAGGACGAGGAAGTGACGCTGCCGACGGGGCTTCGCGGGCGCGAGCTGTTCTCCACCCCGGGCTTCGGCGTGTCGGACCTCAGCCGGCGCCAGCAGGAGGGCTGGGAATTTCGCCGCACCAGGCTGTCCGACAAGTTCGTTCTGGCGGACCTGAAGCAGGCGCTGCCCGAGGCGGCAACGATGCTGCTGATCGTCCGGCCCGGCGGGCAGATGCGCTTCTTCACCCACGCCAGCGCGCCCGAGCCGCAGCCCGGCGACACCATCATTTCCTACGCGCCGCCCGACAAGCGCGCCCCGCAAACCGTAGCCGCGCGGCGAGAGGCGCGGCGCAAGCCGGCCAGGCCGGAACCGGCGACATGACCGAGGGAGCATCGCCATGAAACGTCCCATCTTGCTGCTCGCCGGAGTGGCGGCGCTGGCCGGCTGCGAAGTCAGGCAGGATCCGGCCGGATCGGACCCTTCGCCAGCTCCTGACCCGACCGAAACGGTATCGCTGGTGGAGGGGCCCGATGGGCAGAGCGAAGAACCCGCCTCGATCATCCGGCCCGACGTGACGCCCAGCCCGGTACTGGACGTCGCGCCCGACCCGCTCACCGCGACGATCGGTTTTCCCGATGGCGGCTACGATCTCGACCCGGCGGCGCAGAAGCTGCTGCATTCAGTCTTGGTGTCGGACCAGGTCGAGCGCGGCTGGCCGATCGTGCTGCGCGGCCACACCGATTCGGCCGGCAACGACCAGGGCAACCTGTTCGCCTCGCGCAAGAGAGCCGAAGCGGTCGCTGGGTGGTTCGAGGAACAGGGCATCGCCGCACAGCGGATCGAGGTCGTGCCGATGGGCGAGCAGAACCCCGTGACGCCCAACGCCAGGCTCGACGGGACGCCGAACGAAAGCGGCCGGGCGAAGAACCGCCGGGTGGACGTGTGGATAGCGCCGCCGGGCAAGGCGCCGACGGAAACCGCCGACGCCGCGGCTAGCGGCGGGTCCGAGGACGGACCTTGACGGCGCGCCTCACTTGCCGCAATTCGCGCGCCAGCGGGCGGGTATAGCATAGTGGTAATGCACTAGCCTTCCAAGCTAGCTAGAGGGGTTCGATTCCCCTTACCCGCTCCATCGCTAAAGTCCGTCGGGGTGTCGCCCGCCGCGAGGGCGACCATGGCGGCGAGCCCGCCTTCCACTTTCAGGTCCACGCCTCGGCCGTCCTGGCGGGGCGTCAGGACGATGCGGTCATGGCGGGCGCTTAGCACCGCTGGTGCGAGGCATCGATAACCGAGGCATTAGAGCTTGAACCAGCGCGAGGTACTGCTCCAGCCATCTTTTGCAAATACGGCGCTCACTGATATGTGCGGGCGGTGTTTCAGGGGGATTCGCTCGCAGTTCTGTCGCTGCTGGTTGGCGCTATGCTTGGCGCAATCTTTGGAGCGATTCCGACTGCGCCCGGGCGACCTCGAAATATACTCTGGTCTATGGCCGTTTTTTTTGGGCTGTTGTCCTTGGGTTGGCTGCTCGCTCCGGTCGCGGTCCCGGCCGTTGCGGCGGGTCGGGAGATTGTTTCGGCCTTTGTTCAAACAGGCGCATTCGGCATTTTGCTGCCTGTCGTGATTATGGCGTTCATGTTGCCCAGGCGGGTTAACTCCAGGACGATTAGCCAGCAGGATGGGGAAAGCCCTGCGGCTCGCCACGCGCCGCGCAAGCCCTCTTTCGCCGCTTCCGATGAAAACCAAAGTGCATGGTCGCCGGACATCACCTTTCAAGAAGCTATGATCTATTTGGCCACAGGATCGCGTTGGGGGAACAGCGGCTATAGATCAGTAGACACGGTGAAGTCGGAAATGTCGGCAGCCCTCCGTCAGAATAAGGTGACTTCCTGGGGGCGGGCACACCCAGAGGGGCCGGAAGTCCAGATTAAGTCGTCGTTTTGGCATCACCCGGATATCAACTGGGAGATCGGCTATGCGTTTTCTAACAATGTGAACGCAGCGGCCCACGCCATTCGATTGTCGAAGGGTGAAATCGAAGCGGCTTGGCCACCGAAAAAATAGTCATTTTCCATTGGCAGAGCCTTAGCCACGGGCAAGATTGGCCTATTCTCCGCGCAATCCTCGGGCGGACTTTAACGTCGGCCTCGCTTTTCCGCTCCAGCTCCGCATCGACCCGACTGCCGCCCGGAAGGCCCGTACGGCTAGGCGCCGGCCTCCCGCCAAGCAGCCAGCGCCGCGCGGTGCCGCGCCGCATTCTCGACGTAGTGCAGGGTCTGCTGGGCCATCGCGGCGGCCTCGTCGTCACCGATCTCGCGCATCATCCTGGCGGGGCGACCGGCCCAGACCTGACGGGCCGGGACCGACTTGCCGGGGGTCAGCATCGCGCCCGCCGCCAGCATGGCTTCCTCGCCCAGTTCGCAGTCGTCCATCACGACCGAACCCATGCCGACGAAGGCGCCGGGCGCAATGCGGCAGCCGTGCAGGATCACGCCGTGCCCGACGAGCACCCGTTCGCCCACGATGGTCGGCAGTCCGGCGAAGTCCGGCCTCGGCCCTTCGACGTGGACGATGGTCCCGTCCTGCAGGTTGCTGCCGGCGCCGATCTCGATCCGGTTGATGTCGCCGCGCAGGACGCAGTTGTACCACACGCTGGCATCGGGCCCGATCTCGACATCGCCGATGATCCGCGCACCGGGCGCGATGAAGGCGCTGGAACTGATCCGGGGGGTCTTGCCGCCGAACGGCAGGATCAGCGGGTCGCCTGCCACCGGCCGGTCAGGCTGCGCTGGAGACGGATCGGGTGGCCTCGGCGCGCGATCCGATGCCGTAGATCCGCGCGGCGTTGTCGTGCAGGAAAGCCTGGCTCTCCTGGTCCGTCAGCCGGGCGCAGGCGCCATAGGCCATCTCGACCTTGGTGGCGTAGTCCCACAGCATGGACTGGCCCATGTCGGATCCCCAGACGAGGCGGTCCGGGCCGAACACGTCGACCATCCGGCGGACCAGATCGGCGGCGGCGACGCCGGCCTTCACCAGCCGCTCCATGTTGATCTCGGTGATCTTGAAGAAGACGTTGGCATCGTCGGCGAAGATCGAGATCGTTTCCTTGATCCCGTAATCGGGCGCGGGCGGCATGACCACGGTCTCGCCCGCCTGCTCGCGCAGGGCCACCTCGTACTGCGACATGCCGTAGGGCATGGCCCCGTGATCGAGGATGATCGGCAGGTCGGGAAACATGCGCGCGATGACCTTGATGAGCGGCAGCACGTAGGAAAGCTGGCTGTCGAACACGATGATCGTCATCGGCGTGCCAAGCTCGGCGCAGGCCTTCCAGATCTCCATCGCCGAGGGCGAGCTCATCCACGCAGTGTCGAGGATCCACGGCCGGCTGTTGGCCATGCGGAAGCCGACCACCCCGGAATTGGCCACCATGCCGCGATAGGCCGCGGCGGCGCCGGGGTCTTGCGTGTCGAGGATGACGACCGGATGAAGCCGGTCGGGATAGCGCATGCCGGAATCGAGGATGTAGCTGTTGTCGTAACCGTAGACGTGGCCCCGCTGCACCAGGCAGGCATGGTCCACGCCGTGCTCGTCCATCAGTGCCAGCAGATCTTCGGCCGTCACCGTGAAATCCGGACGGTCGGGGACCGGGAGATCGGGCGTGAACGGGCGCGCGGGATAGGTTTCCCAGTCGGCGGCAATCAGGTGCGCATGCGTATCGAGCAGTCCGGCCGCCATCCCCTCACGTTCCCTCCAGCACTCCGGCCACGCTCAAACGGCTTGCCGGGAGTGGCGCTTGTCAGCGGCATCGGCATTGCGATGCGCGGTGGCCAGCATTCGATCCAGTTTCCGCGATTGCATCCGGGAGGGATCGCCACTTGCCTGTCCGGGCAGGATTATTTGTCTGCCCTGCAGAAGGTCGCCGGCCTCAGGCCGCGCGCGCCATGCCCGAGCGCCGGAAGTCGCGCGGCGCCTGCCCGTACTTCTCGTGGAACGTGCGGGTGAAATGAGCGGCGCTGTTGAAACCCCAGGAGAATGCGATCTCGGTCAGGGTGTGCGCGTTCCATGCCGGGTTCAGCATCTGGCGTGCGCATTCCTCCAGGCGGCGGCGCAGGATGTAGGCGCTCATCTTCTCCCCGCCCGGCGCGAAGACGGTGCGCAGGTAGCGGGGCGAGACGCGCAGGCCGGCGGAGATCGTCGCGGGCGACAGCTCCGGGTCGCGCAGGTTCGCCTCGACGAACTGGATCACGTCCTTGCGGCGCTGCCAGGCGACCGCCGAGGCGTGCTCCATCGTGGCGAGCGAGCTGGTGTAGGACATCGAGATCAGCTCGAGCAGATAGCGCGCCACGCGGTCCTCGCCCGCCGGGTCGATCCCGCTCGCGCCGTCGTGGCTCAGTTCGCGCACCATCGCCGCGACCGTGCCGGTCAGCCCCTTGGCGCCGCCGAGCTGGCGGCCGCAGAACTGCTCGGGCGTGGGCAGGTAGGTGCGCAGAATGTCGCTCGGCACGCGGACCATCACCGTCACCGAATGCCCGGTGGTGCGGAAGAAGTGCGGCAGCCCGGTGTCGCACAGGACGAAATCGCCTGCTTCGAGATGCGACTCCAGCCCGCAGTGGTAGAACGTGCTCGACCCTTCGGCCTGCAGCAGGAAATTGTAGAGCCGCGGCCCGTTGGCGATGATGTGGCTCTGCTTGCGCTCGACGCTGCAGCGGTCGACGGTCAGGCGCGCAAGCTTCACTGGGCCGAGCATGCCGATCCGCAGTTCGGCATCGAAGGGACCGCCATCCTGCGGGATGAATTCGCACAGGCTCATCTTGCTTGCGTAGAGTTCGCCCCAAGCGGCGGCGCGGCCAGCGACCGGCAAACCGTTCGTCGTCAGAAGTTCCATGATCGTTCCCTCTCCCCGTCCCGCATCGTTGGCGGGCAAGCCGGCGCGCGCAAAAACGAACCGCTGTTCCGAAAACTGCAACAGACCCCGAAGCGAGTCAAACGTTTTTGGAACGGCGTTTCGTTTTTGCAATGCAGCGAAGGAAAGGATGTATCGTGGGGAGCGGCATTCGACCGCTCCCGACGGTCGGGCCGAGAGGGCTGTTCAAGGTGCGGGAGCGACGGGTCCGTCGACGGCTAGCGGCTCGATGGCGTCGAGGTCCTCCAGCTCCTTGCCGGCGGTTTCCGGCATGAACATCAGCGACACCAGCACGATCACCACGCCCAGCGCGGCGAAGAAGGCCATGCCGTGCGACAGGTTCTCCGCCGTTGCGATCAGCGGGATACCCATGATGAACACCGCGCTGCCGGCCCGCCCGAAGTTGTAGGCGAAGGCCTGGCCGGTCCCGCGCAGTTCGGTCGGGAACAGCTCGGTGAAATAGGGCCCGAAGCTGGCGTACATGCCAAACTGGAAGAAGCCGTAGACGAAGCCGACCGCGCCCAGCGCCAGCGGACTGCTGCCGAGCGGGGCCAGCAGGTAGACCATGGCCATGATCGCGAACCCGATGCCGAACAGGCGGAAGACGTTGCGCCGGCCCACCGTGTCGCTGACGTAGGCGTTGGTCAGGAAGCCGAAGAAGCCGCCCGCGCTGTTGAACAGCACGAGCACGCCGGCGATCGCCATCGGCACCCCGCGTTCGAGGTTCAGGAAACTCGTCACCGAGTTGCTGATCGAATAGGCGGCCCCTTGCACGCCGAGCGACAGCAGCGCGGTCAGCACGGTGATCCGAAGCACCTTGGGCTTGAAGATGGCGGCCATCGAATGGCGCTGGCCGGTCGCGCGCGCACGCTCGGCGGCGCGCTTGAAGATGTCCGAATCGTCGCTGTCGCGGCGGATGAAGAAGATCAGCAGGGCCGGGAGGATTCCCGCCCAGAAGACCACGCGCCAGCCCATGTCGGGGCCGAACAGCGCGGCCACCGGGCCCGCCATCAGCGCCGCCAGGCCGGACCCGACCGCCGCGCCCGAATGCACGGTGCCGAGCGCCTTGCCGCGGTCCTTGGGTGCGATGACCTCGCCCAGCAGCACCGCGCCGACTGCCCATTCCGCGCCGAAGCCCAGGCCCTGCAACAGGCGGACGACGAGCATCTGTTCGTAGGTCTGGACGAAGCCGGAAATGAACGAGAACACGCTGAACCAAAGGATGGTCAGCTGCAGGATCCTGGCCCGGCCATAGCGATCGCACAGCCAGCCGCCGATCCAGCCGCCCAGCGCCGCGGCGAAGAAGTTCACGCTCGAGATGAAGAACGCCTGCGGCAGCGTCATCCCCAGCGCCACGACCAGCACCGGGATGAGGTAGGAATAGACGACGCTGTCGGCCATATCCATCGCCCAGCCGCCGCTGCAGGTCCAGAAGATCCGGCGCGTCTTGCCGTTCGCTTCGCGATACCAGTCGAACATCGCCATCAGGTGTCTTGCCTCTCCGCCATAGAGTCCGTGAAGGTTCGCCCCCCAGTCGGAGAAAGGGCGCGCGAAATCCACGGGTTTCCGCGGCAAAGCTAGTTTGCGCCCCGCCCACGGCTTGTCTCGTGCGGCCCGCGAAATTGCCGTGGCAACTATATTTGCCGGCCCGCGTCTGATCGCTTGCGCGCAGCGAAATCGCGATCCTATGCAAGGCCTCCCGACCCGGGGAAGGAAAGAAATCGCACGCCATGGATCCGCTGTTTTCGATCGAAGGGAAGACCGCGCTCGTAACGGGCGGGACCAGCGGCATCGGCGCGATGATCGCCGCCGGCCTGCTCCGGCACGGCGTGAAGACCTACGTCACCGGGCGCGACTTGGCCCGCACGCAGGAAGCGGCACAGGCCCTTGCGGCCGACGGGGGCGAATGCATCGCGCTCGCCGCCGATTTCAGCGACCCGGAAGGACCGGCGAACCTGGCCGCCGCACTTTCCGCGCGCGAGGAGCGGCTGCATATCCTGGTCAACAACGCGGGGACGAACGTCGCCGGCGACCTTGCCGGAATGAGCACGAGCGACTGGGACGAGGCGCTGGGCGTCAACCTGCGCGCGCCGGTGTTCCTGACGCGCGAACTCCTGCCTCTCCTGCGCGCCGCCGCGTCCGAGACCGATCCGGGGCGCGTGATAAACGTGGGCTCGATCGGCGGGCTGCACGTGCCCAACTGGGAAGCCCATCCCTACGGCGCGTCCAAGGCGGCGGTCCACCACGTGACGCGGTCGATGGCCAAGGCGCTGGGCGCGGACCGGATCACGGTCAATGCGATCGCACCCGGCCCCTTTCCCTCGCAGATGCACGACACGACGTCCGAGGCCACGCAGCGCTCGATCGAGACTTATATCCCGCTGAAGCGCGCGGGCACCGCCGAGGATGCCGCCGGCGCGGTAATCTTCCTCGCCTCGCGCGCGGGGGCCTACGTCAACGGCCACGTGATCCCGCTCGATGGCGGATACATCGCCGCGTTGTAGGCCGCGCAACCGTTCGCGCCGCTTGAGGAAAGACCGGGGCTGCCGGGCGGTGAATTGCACGACAACTTCTGGAGATTCCGCGTGAACAGTCCTGCCAACCTCGTGCTGCACAATGTCCGCACCGTCCGCCTCGGGCAGGGCGTCGCCGATGCCGTGGGGGCAGACATGGCCGCGGCGGGTGCCCGGCGCGTGCTGGTCGTGACCGGTGCGCCGATCCGCGCGCTGTGCGACGGGCCGGTGCGCGCGCTGGAGGCCGCCGGTTGCGCGGTCGAGGTGCTCGAGGCGAGCGAGGGCGAACCCACGCTGGCCGATCTCGAAGCCTCGCTGGCCGCCGCGCGCGCCTTCGGCACCGATGGCGTGATCGGCCTTGGCGGCGGCAGCGCGATGGACGTCGCCAAGCTGGTGGCCGTCCTGCTCGACGGGCGGCAGCAGTTCGCCGAAGTCGTCGGCACCGATCTGGTGGCGGGCAGGGCCATCCCGCTCGCCTGCGTCCCCACGACCGCCGGAACCGGCAGCGAGGTGACGCCGATCGCCATCGTGGAGGATACCGAGGCGCAGCTGAAGAAGGGCGTCGTCAGCCCGCACATGGTGCCCGACTTCGCCTACCTCGACCCCGAGCTGACCCGCACGATGCCGCGCAGCGTGACCGCCGCCACCGGCGTCGACGCGCTGACCCACTGCATCGAGGCCTACGCCAACAAGTTTTCGCACCCGGTGGTGGACCAGTGGGCGCTCGAAGGCATCCGCCTCGTCGGGCAATATCTCGAGCGCGCGTGTGCCGACGGCAACGACATGGAGGCGCGGGCGGGGATGCTGCGCGCCAGCCACCTGGGCGGTCAGTGCCTGGGCCCGGTCAACACCGGGGCGGTCCACGCCCTGGCCTATCCACTGGGCGGCGAGTTCCACATCGCGCACGGCGTGGCCAACTCGCTGCTGCTGCCGCACGTGCTGCGCTTCAACCTGCCGTCCGCGCCCGCGCGCTATGCCCAGATGGCGCGCGCGCTGGGCTGCGCGAACGGGGCCGACGACGAGGCGACTGCGCTGGCCGGGATCGAGCGGATCGAGCAGCTTTCGGAAGCCATCGGCATCGAACGGCACCTTTCGGCCTTCGGCATCAGCCACAACACCGTACCGCACATGGCGGCCGCCGCCATCACCGTGCAGCGCCTGCTGATGCGCAATCCGCGCGAAGTCAGCGAGGACGATGCCCGCGCAATCTACGAGGCCGCGCTCTAGCGCGCAGCCCCATCGACAGGAGACCCACTTGGCCGACGCAGACCTGCTCCAGCTCAACGCCGAACTCGCGCTGCAGCTGGCCGATTACTGGCACGAGATCGACTTCAACGGCGGCCGCGAGGCATCGTCTTACTACACCGAGGATGCGGTGTTTCACGGGCAGTTCGCCAGCTACGTCGGCGTTGCCAAGATCCAGCAGTTCTACGACTGGCGGCGCGAGCGGGGGGACCGGCTTTCGGTCCACAGCTTCACCAATTTCCGCGCCCGGATGACCGGCGAGGACGAGGCCGAGGCGACCAACTTCCTCTTTCTTTATGCCCGTGACGGGGTCAAACCGCAGCCGAGTCACGAACCCGTGACGATCAGCCTGGCGACGGACCGCTTCGTGCGCCGCGACGGGCGCTGGCTGTGCACCTATCGCCGCTTCGAGCACCTGTTCGAAAGCGACGTGCCGGTGACCAACCCCAACCTGGACGAGGACAAGTGACGGACACCAAGCGCGGCAAGCTCGACAATGCGGATCTCCTGCTTTCCAAGAACCTGATCGGCGGCAAGTGGGTCGGCGGCAACCGCGAGCCGATCCGGGTCGACGATCCCTGGACGCTGGAGGATTTCGCCGAGGTGCCGAACCTTGGCGCCGACGAGGCGCAGCAGGCGGTGGACGCAGCGCAGGAAGCCTTCCCGGCTTGGGCGGCGAAGACCGCCAAGGAGCGCGGCGCGATCCTGCGCAAGTGGTTCGACCTGCTGCAGGCCAACCGCGACGACATCGCCCGCCTGATCACGCTCGAGAACGGCAAGACCTTCAAGGAAGCGCAGGGCGAGTTCGACTACGGCGCGGGGTTCATGGAATTCTACGCCGACGAGGCGACGCGCGCCTTTGGCGAGACCATTCCGGCCCCGGTACCCGGCCGCCGCCTCTATGCCGAGCGCGAGCCGGTCGGCGTCACCGCCGCTATCACGCCGTGGAACTTCCCGCTGGCCATGCTGACGCGCAAGGTCGGCCCGGCGCTCGCCGCGGGTTGCACGATGATCGCCAAGCCCGCCAGCGCCACCCCGCTGACCGCGCTCGCCTTCGCCAGGCTGGGCGAGGAAGCCGGCGTGCCGGCGGGCGTGTTCAACATCCTGACCGGATCGGCGCGGGCCATTGGCGGCGTGCTGACCGGCTCGCCCGTGGTGCGCAAGCTGAGCTTCACCGGCTCGACCGAGATCGGCGTCGGCCTCTACGAGGCGTGCGCCGGGACGATGAAGAAGCTCGGCCTGGAACTGGGCGGTAACGCGCCGTTCCTGGTGTTCGACGATGCCGATCTCGAAACCGCGGTCGAAGCGGCCATGATCGCCAAGTTCCGCAACGGCGGGCAGAGCTGCATCGCGGCTAACCGGATCTACGTTCAGGATGGTATCCGGGAGAAATTCGTTGCCGCGTTCGGCAAGCGGATCGACGGGATGAAGGCTGGCGACGGGTTCGACCCTTCGTCGGACATCGGCCCGCTTATCGATGATGATGGTGTCGAAAAGGTCGTCGAACATCGTGATGATTCTCTACGCCGCGGAGCCCGCGTGGTCGCCGGGGGCGGCGATGCCACCAGGCGGGTGTTCGTGCCGACGCTGCTCGCCGACGTACCGGCAGACGCGCAACTGGCCCATGAAGAGACCTTCGGCCCGCTCGCCGGGGTGATCGGATTCGCCACGCTCGAGGACGGAATACGCCTGGCGAACGCCACCGAGTTCGGTCTCGCCGCCTACATGTGCAGCTCCGATCCGACGACGATTTCGCGGGTCTCGCGCGCGATCGAGAGCGGCATCGTCGGTATCAACACCGGCCTCGTCTCGACCCCCGCGGCGCCCTTCGGCGGCGTGAAGATGAGCGGCGTCGGCAAGGAAGGCAGCCACCACGGGCTCGAGGAATACTTGAATATCAAGTATTTGTGTCACGCGGGAATCTAGGAGAAGCGGGTGCGCAAGTCGAACAAGGTCATCATCACCTGCGCGCCCACGGGCTCGATCCACACCCCCTCGATGTCGCCGCACCTGCCGGTGACGCCCGACCAGATCGCCGAGGCCGCGATCGGTGCGGCCGAGGCCGGCGCGGCGATCCTGCACCTCCACGCGCGCAACCCCGGAGACGGCAGTCCCAGCCCGCGCGCCGAGGACTTCATGGCCTTCCTCCCGCGCATCAAGCAGGGGACCGACGCGGTCATCAACATCTCGACTGGCGGCAGCGCCATGATGAGCCTGGACGCCCGGCTGGAAGGCGCTCACGCCGCCAAGCCCGAGGTCTGCAGCCTCAACATGGGCCCGCTGATCTTCGACTTCTCGGGCGCCGCGAAGCGCGTCGACACCTGGCAGCACGCGTGGGAGCGCGAGTACGTCGAATCCAGCCGCGGCCGGATCATGTACAACGACAATGTCTTCATCGAGCGGATCATGACCGAGGTCGGCCAGGCCTACGGCACGAAGTTCGAGTTCGAATGCTATGACGTCGGCCATCTCTACACGCTGGCACACTTTGCGGATGCCGGGCTGATCGAGCCGCCGTTCCTGATCCAGGGCGTGATCGGCATCCTGGGCGGGATCGGCGCTGACGTGCGCAACCTGGCGCACATGGTCACCGTGGCCGACAGCCTGTTCGGTGACGACTACCTGTTCTCAGCCTTCGCGGCCGGCCGGCACCAGATGGATCTGTGCACCCAGTCCGTGCTGCTCGGCGGCCATGCCCGCGTGGGGCTGGAGGACAGCCTCTTCATCGGCAAGGGCGAACTGGCGAGCAGCAACGCCCAGCAGGTCGCCCGCATCCGGCAGATCGTCGAGGCGCTCGGCCGCGAGGTGGCGACGCCGGCGGAGGCCCGCGCCATGCTCGGCCTCAAGGGCGGCGACGCGGTCGGCTTCTAACTGCCGGCGCGGTTCGCCGCTCCAACAATCGCCGCACGCGCAGGCCCCAAAAAAAGACAGGCCGGGCAACCGTGAGGAGCCCGGCCCAGTTTGGGAGGAGGGCCCGAAGGCCCCCGGTGAGTTTCGTCAGAAACGCTTCGACAGCGTCAGGTAGAATTCGCGCGGACGGGCCGGCTGGGCATCGGTCTGGGGATACCCAAGCCCCTGATAATCGAAGAGGTTCACGTAATAGAACTTGTTGAACAGGTTGGTGACGCCGATCGCCGCGGTGAAATCGTACGGCTCGTTCTCGTAGGTCAGGCGGCCGTTGAACAGGGCGCGGCTCTTGAACAGGTAGTTGTACTTGGTCGAGGTGCCGCTGACGATCTGGCTCGACTCGTAGGTCATGTCGATGCGCGGCGTGATCGAACCGGCGATCGTGGGGTCTTCGTACTTGTAGGCAACGCCGGCGCTGGCGGTCCAGAACGGGTTGTTCTGGCGCCGGTTGACCACCCGGGCGGCAATGTCCGGCGCGGTGAGCTTGGAATAACCGACCGAGCCGTTGATCAGAAGATTATCGATCGGCTCCGCAGTGAGCTCGGCCTCGAGGCCTTTGATCTTGGCGGGCTGGTTGCGATAATAGGTGCGGCCCAGGCACACGATGCCGGTTCCGGCAGGTACGCGGGTGGTGGAGCACTGGGTGGAGCCGGCAGGCCCGCCGGGCAGCGGCTCGAGCTGCTGGTCGCCCTTCTGCGGTTGGCCCTGGTCGTTGAGCAGAGCCTCGGCGCCGCCGATCGTGGTCGGCCGGTTGTTGAAGTCGGTGTAGAACCCGGCAAGGTTCATCCGCAGCCGCCGGTCGAACAGGTCGAGCTTCGCGCCCAATTCGTAGGCGATGCTCTCGTTGCCGTCGAACTGGGCGATCTGGGTGAACTGCAGCGGACGCGGGTTGAAGCCCGGGAGGGTGTAACCCGTCGACGCCGAGCCATATAGCAGGATGTCGTTGCTCGGCTGCCAGTTGACGCCGGCCTTCCAGCTGAACTTCTTCTGCTTGGGCACGACGGTGAAGACGATGTCCGAACTGGTCACCGCAGGGCTGAGGTCGGAGACGTTTGAGAAATTGACCGTCTTCTCGTCATCCGCGTAGCGGCCGCCCAGCACGAAGCCGAGCGCTTCGCCGAACGGCCGGATCGTGGCGTTGGCGAAAACGGCCTTGCTCTTGGGCAGATAGAAGGTGTGCAGCGAGCGCTGCAGGCCCGAGCTTCCCTGGATCAGCGAGGCGAACTGCTCGCCATCGGCCTTGAAATAGAACAGGCCGCCGACCCAGTCGATGAAGTCCGACTTGCCCGCCAGCCGCAACTCGGCGTGATCGTAGCTCTGGATCAGGTGGTTGATCACGTGCTCGACCACCAGCGGCGTGCCGTCGGTATCGAAGGTATGGGTCTCGTCGGTCTTGCGATGCGCGGCAACGCCGGTCAGCGTGATGTTGCCGCCAAGGTCCCAGTTGAACTTGGCCGAAACGCCCCAGTTCTCGAAATTGTTGCGGTTGGGCAGCGCGTAGCCGCCGCGCGTGCACTCGCCGGTGATCGGCGACCTGCTGCCGTTGTAATAGGTGTTGCCCGGGATCACCGTGCAGGCCGGAATCCGGTCCGTATAGGTCACGTAGGTGCTGTACGGGTCGCCTGTGCGGAAACGATTGTCGATGACCAGGCCGAAGTAGGCGGCCTGGCTGCGCATGTTCGCATTTGCCCGGGTCGGATCGATGTCGACGATGGAATCGGCCGCATTGTCCGAGGTATCGCGCAGATAGTCGCCGGTGATCGTGAAGCGGAAATTCGGCGCCGCCTCCCACATCAGGCTGCCGCGCCCGCCGCGCACGTCGGTGCCGCCGTAATGGCCTACCACGCACTCGCCGGGATTGTTGCTCGACGCGCCCTGCAGCGGGGTGATGGCGGGGAAGGTGCCGGCCAGTTGGGGCGTGCCGCGGCGGTTCATCTCGCAGCGGAAATCGAGCATCTTCTGATAGCCGGTCTGCTTCTTCGACAGGCCGGAAACGAGGAGCGCGAGCGAATCGCCGAGCGGAAGGTTGAACCCCGCGCGCACGTCGAGCCGGTTGAAGCTGCCGACCGTCACTTCGCCGTATCCGGACACTTCGCCCAGACGTGGCTGCTTGGCGACGATGTTGATCGCGCCGGCCAGGGTATTGCGCCCGAACAGCGTACCCTGGGGGCCGCGCAGCACTTCGATGTGATCGATGTCGAGCAGGTCGAAGTTCGCGCCCAGCAGGATCGGGTAGTAGACATCGTCGATATAGAACGCGACGGGGTTCTCGGCCCCGAGGCCGGTGTCGGTCGAACCGATCCCGCGGATGAACGCCGATACGCCGGGGCCGAATGCGCCCTGCACGCGGCGGAACTGCGCGTTCGGAACGACCGATGTGAGATCGCCCATGTTTGTGATGCCGCGCGCCTCGAGCGCCTCGGCAGTGACCGCGGTCACCGCGATCGGGGTATCCTGCAGGTTGGTCGCCTGGCGCGTTGCGCTGACGATGATTTCCTCGATCCCGCCGGTGGATGCATCCTCTTCCTCGGAAGCTTCCTGGGCGGGCCGGTCCTGGGCCAGCGCGGCCAGGGGATGGCAGGCGACGACCGCAATGGCGGCCGATGCCAGCAAACGCGACACGGCCTTCGTGTCCGACGGATACAAGCGCATTTCAGAACCCTCCTCACAACCGCCGGCGTCGTGTCGCGCGCCGGACTCGTTCGGGGCGAACACTAGGCGCTGTGACGGCGCAGACTTGACCGGATAGGCGCTCGACTCTGCATCAAGCTGCCTTTCGGTCAGTCGATGGTGAATATGCTGCGTTGGACGTGGCGCACGCCGCCGCTGGCCTGGATCGGGTCATCCTTCGAATTGAAGTAGTAAAGCGTACCCACGGTGTTGTCGTCGACCAGCCAGGAATTGGGATAGCCCAGGTCCCAGCTGCCGCCGTCGTCGCGCACGATGATCTCCGGGCCCCAGGTCTTGCCGCCATCCTCGCTCACCGTGGCGCGGATGCCCGCGGGCATGAGACGATAACCGTAGATGCATACCACCCGCCCGTCCGGCATGACTACGAGCGTGCCGGGCGCGCCGAAATCGTTCGGACGGCTGAGGAAGGCCCAGGTCGCCCCCCCGTCGTCGGAATGGAAAATCTCCGACCACATCACCCCGGTGGGATCGCGCTGGCAGCGGGTGATGCACAGGATCCGCCCGCTCGGGAGCATGTAGCCCCGGGGATAGAACCAGCGATGCCCGACGAAAGCGACGCTCGGATCGGTGTAGTTGGCGTCCGCGTTGCCGAACGAATCCTCGTACGGCGTGACGTGGGCCATGAAATGGAATTCACGCCCTTCGTTGGTGCTGCCGTAGACCAGCGGGTGGCGGTGGGTGTTGTCCTTGTCGACCGAGAACATGAAGACCAGCAGCCGCCCGTCGGGGCGCACCAGGGTGGATTGCACGCCGGTCATCGCATCATGCCCTTCGAGCGGGATGAGGATCGTCTCGCCCCATGTCTGCCCGCCATCGCGCGACAGGCGGATGGTGCCTTGCGTGCCCTTGGTGGCGAACCCGCC
This sequence comes from Tsuneonella sp. HG222, assembly GCF_053819185.1. Classification (NCBI taxonomy): domain Bacteria; kingdom Pseudomonadati; phylum Pseudomonadota; class Alphaproteobacteria; order Sphingomonadales; family Erythrobacteraceae; genus Tsuneonella; species Tsuneonella sp. HG222. Next base: position 97,833 of record NZ_JBSOQZ010000001.1, read on the forward strand.
CATCGAGCCGTTCGAGACGAGCACGTTCCTGTCGCGATAATCGACCGGGGCGCTCAACCTGGTAGGCATCTCTTCGCGTTTGAGCCCGCGCCCTTCGCCGCCGGGGCCGGCCATCATGTTGTACTGCGGCCCCTCCCAAATCCGCCCGCGATCGCGCGAGCGCATCGTCACCGTGCGCGGGTTCGAACTGTTCTGGCCCAGCACATCGTGCCGGATCGCGCCGCCGCCGTCGCCGTAGGCGACGTTGCGCGTGGCGAAGTTGGAAATGAGCGTGCCGTCGGCATTTTCCCAGAACCCGCTGGTGAAGGGCCACGAGCAGAATTCGTCATCCCGGCGGTAGACGACCGCGTGATCGACCTGCCTGGGCGGACGGGGGGGTAGGAACCTGGTTGCCAATGGCTCGATCCTGCTTCCGGTTGGCGGGATCGCGTGAAAATCCGCGGCCCTCGATGTTGCGGTTATGGCGCCGTCCCGCTGCGCGACTTTACCCAAAGGGCGAAAGCTTCTGCATCGGGAAGCGTAACGCAGGTCCGGCGCCTTGACCCAAATGGCGCAAACTTATTCCTCGCGCCCCGCCAAAGCCGCTTCCCCCTTGCCCGCGCGCGCATGGCCCCGCAACCTGTCGGCAAAGAACGGCTGCGTCGGTTGCCGGGGGAGAAGGTTTGATGTTTCGTTTCACCGCTTTCGTTGCTGCGCTCTGCCTGACGGCGGCGGCAAGCCCCGTTCTTGCGGAAGACGCTACCCAGGCGCAGGTCGACGATCTCGCCCGGGAAGTCTCGCGGGTCGAAGCGGTGCGGGCGGTCAAGGATCTGAAGCGGACGTACGCGCAATATGCCCAGTTCGGCCTTGCCGACCAGATGGCCGCGCTGTTCTCGCGCGATGCCAAAATCGTCTGGGGCGACAAGACGGTGACCGGGCAGGCCGCCATCGCGAAGTGGCTGCAGGCCCGCGTGGGCGCCCGCGCGGGCCTTGCGACCGGGGCGATGCATACCGAACTGATCGACAGCGAAGTGGTCAACCTCTCCGTCGACGGCACCAGCGCCAAGTCGCGCTTCGAAGCCATGGCGATGGCGGGTGACGGCAAGGGCGGCACGTGGATCGACGGCGGCACTTACGAGGACGAATTCGTCCTCGAGGATGGGCGCTGGAAGCTCAGCGTGATGCGCTACTTCCCGCAGTTCGAGGGCGATTACGCCCGCGGCTGGGCCAACGCCGGGGGCGGCGACCTGCCCCGGCCGGATTATCACTTCACCATCGACGAGACCGGCATTCCCATCCCCGCTGCGGTCGGCGCGGCTCCGGCCTCGGGCAAGACCCTGGAAGCCGTCGAGGAGACGATCGACCGGCTCAACCAGGAGGATTCGGTCCGCAACCTGCAGAACGCGTTCGGCTACTACGTTGACCGCAAGATGTGGGACGACGTGGTCGACCTGTTCGCCGCGGATTCCGCCGTGGAGATCGCCGGGACCGGTGTGTTCAAGGGTAAGGACGGCGCCCGCAAGGCGATGGAGCTGATGGGCTCGCAGGGGCTGGATCACGGCGAGTTGAACGAGCACCCGCTGTTTTCCGTCATGGTCCAGGTTCTGCCGGGCCATCAGGAAGCCCTCTCGCGCGGGATTGATCTCGGTCTCACCGGCGATGCCGACGACGGCACGGCGGGGTGGGAATTCTCCGTGTTCCGCAACCGCTTTTCGCGCGAGAACGGCCTGTGGAAGATCAAGGAGCTGCGGCTCTATCCGCTGCTGAAGAGCACGTATGCCGAAGGGTGGGGCAAGGGCGGCACCGCGCGCCCGGCAGCGGGGATGATGCCCGCCTTCCTCGGACCCAATCCGGCCACAGGGGCAGCCGTGACGGCGAAAGGCTTGCGCCAGGTCGGCGAGGATCGCCTCACTCCGGTGTTCGGGAAAACCTACGCCTTTCCCAACGACCCCTATGCCGACCGCCTGTCGGAAGCGAAGCGGCGCCTGGCCCGCTCGGCCGCCTATGACGCGGTCGAGAACGTCAGCCATGCCTATGGCTATTACCTGACCGACGCGCAGTGGGAATCGATGGGCTCTATCTTCGCCCAGAACGGCAACAAGCAGTCGCCCTTCGCCGGGTATTACCTGGGACGCGACAGAATCATCGCGGCGGCGACCGCGATGTACGGCAAGCCGGGTCCGACCCGTCCCTCGATCCCCTATCACTGGCGGCCGCAGCCGGTCATCCTCGTGTCGCACGACGGGCGCTCGGCCAACCTCAGGACCCGGCTGTTCCAGCCCGCGACCGCCAAGCCCAAGGAAGGGGCGGAGATCGGCGGCGGCCTTGCCGGCGGCATGTATCCCAACGATCAGGCGGTGATCGAGAACGGCATCTGGCGGCTGTGGACCCTGACCATCGACGAGCATTACTGGAACAGCATCGGCTGGAAGGGCGGCTGGTCGGCGGCCAAGGATCCCCCGCCGGGGCAGGTCGCCGGGGTCAGCCGCCTGGTCGAGCGCCTCGCGCCCGACATCCTCCTGACCAAGATGGGCCGGCGGATGGAGCATTTCCGCGGCGGAACCGGCGAAACGCTGCAGTGGCCGCAGATCCTTCCGATGTGGTTCAACTACCGCAACCCGGTGTCGGGCCGCATCCCCGAGCATTACTGGCCCGACGGCGTGCCGACCCTGCTGCTGCCGCAGAGCCGCCTGATCGCCAACGGCTACCAGATGCCGCCGACCGGGCCCGAGCAGGACGGGATCGACATCGGCCTGACCCCGCCCGAGGCGGACGCGATGGAGGGGCGCTGAGATGCGGCGCGGATCGGTCCTTCTCGCCGCCCTGGCGCTCGGCACCGCATGGCCGGCCCTTGCCGACCCGGCGCTCGACAGCTTCGCCCGCGAGGTCGAGCGGGCCGAGAGCGTCCGGGCCGTGAAGACCTTGCAGCGCAACTACGCGCAGTACGCCCAGTTCGGCCTGTGGAACCAGGTCGGCGACCTGTTCGCCCCCGACGGGACATTCCAGTTCGACGGTCTGGTCAAGGACCTGCAGGCAGCATCCGGCCCGACCCTGATCGCCGATTTCCTCCGCACGAGATATGGCGGCGGGCGCGAAGGGGCGGCGAGCGACGGACTTTCCTCGATCTTCGTCGAGAACCCCGTGATCAACCTTTCGGTCGACGGCCAGGGCGCCAAGGGCCGCTGGGACGTGTTGATCTTCCACGGTCACGGCGGCAATGCGCGCATCGAGGGAGGGGTCATCCAGTCCGACTACGTCCGCCGGAACGGCGTCTGGCAGATCCTCACCATGCACTACTACCCGCAGTTCGACGGGGCGTACGAAACCGGCTGGACCAACTGGGGCGGGGGCGACCTGCCGGTGGTCCCGTATCACTTCTCGATCGACGAATCCGGCATTCCCATCCCGCCCGCACAGGGGCGGGCACCCAAGGCGGGCGCCGGGCTAGCTGCGCTGCAGGCGCGCGTCGATGCGATGGCCGAGGAAGACCGCATCCGCTCGCTGCAATCCGCCTACGGCTATTACCAGGATCGCAAGATGTGGGACGACGTCGTCGACCTGTTCGCCGACGACGGGGTGGTCGAAGTCGGCGGCCAGGGCGTCTGGCGCGGCAAGGACGGCATCCGTCGCTGGCTCGAGACCATGGGTCCGGCGGGCCTCACGCACGGCCAGCTCAACGACCAGGTCCAGCTCGACACGACGGTGACGATCGCGCCGGGCGGCAACGAGGCGTGGGCCCATGGCATCGAACTGGGCATGCTGGGCGAAGCGGACGAGGAGAAGGGCTGGTGGGAAGTCGCCACTTTCGCCAATCGCTTCGTGCGCGAAGCCGGCGTCTGGAAACTGCGCGAGATGCGCCGCTTCCCCATCATGAAGACCGACATCTTTCAGGGCTGGGGCAAGAGCAGGATCGTCGATCCCGTGCCCGGCGCCGCTAATGCCCCGGACGAACCTTCGAACGCGCTTTCGGGCGGCGTCCCCATGCCGGCCTTCGCGGCCAGGCATCCGGTCACTTCGCGCGAGATCGCCCCGCAAGGCTCGGCCGCAAAGGTTGCCGCGGCCCCGCTGACATCCGCCATCCCGGCGACCCCCGCCGCTGCAGTGACCCTGTCCGAAGCGAAGCGCAGGCTGGACCGGGCAAAGGCTTGGGACGGGATCGAGAACGTCTCGTCCGCCTACGGCTTCTATCTCGACGATTCGCAGCCCCGGGGGTTCGGCGGCATCATCGCCACCAAGGGCACCAAGATGTCGCCCTTTTCCGGCTGGTACATCACCCGCGAGCGCGTGCTCGGTGCCCGGGTTGCCGGCGAACCGCCCAAGACCCAGCCGGGCATCTCATACCACTGGCTCGTCCAGCCGGTGGTGCAGATTTCGGAGGACGGCCGCTCCGCCAAGGGGCGCTTCCGCCTGTTCCAGCCGCGCACCGGCAAGGAAGTGGGCAAGGCGGGCGACTTCTTTAGCGCATCGTTCTGGGGCGGGATGTATCACGACCGCTACGTGCTGGAGGACGGCATCTGGCGCATCTGGGACCTGACGCTCGACGAACCCTATATCAACCCCGTCGCCTGGAAGGACGGCGTCTGGGCCAAGGCGAAGGATCCCGATCCCAATCTGCCCAAGCGCACATTCCGCGGCGGCAGCTTCCCACCCGATGTGACGCTCGAGCAGGTCGGCCGGCGGGCGGAGCACTTCTGGGGCGGTCCGGGCGAAACCTGGCAATGGCCCACGATCCTGCCGATGTGGTTCAGCTACACCAACCCGGTCAGCGGGCGCGAGCCCGAGTTCTACCAGCCCGGCTGCGTGCCGTGCTCGGTGCGCCCGGACCTCAATCTCGAAGCCAACGGCTATCAGGAGCCGCCCGACGCGCCGGCCGCCAACCGCAGCCCCTAGGCTGCGGCGTCGGCGGGCTGCCTGCGGGGATAGTCGTCCGCGTTGAGGACCCAGCCCGGCATGTCGGAGAAGTCCTCCCGTGGGGGCGCGAAGATGTCGACCAGCACGTTCTCGCCTTCGCCCGACGGGGCGGAGGTGTGGATCACCTTGGGCGGTATGACGCAGACTGACGGGGTGTTGCAGCGCTCGTGTTCGTCGTCGCGCCAGTCGTGCTGGTTGGCCGTCCACGGCCAGCGCAGATGGTGCATGTACCAGCCTTTGAGCGCGAGGCTGCACTGCTCGAAATCGTCGTGGTGGTGGGGCGACAGCTTGGTCACGTCGCGCGGGCCCTGCGGGGGGAATACGTTGACCATGAAGGTGGTGCAGCGGAAGATCTTGCCGAAGCGCCCTTCCTGGTCGGGAATGTCCAGGCTGTAGCTGCGGACCTTCCAGCCGCCGACAGGATCGGGCCAGGGCTCGAACGCCGGTATCTGCGGATGCGGACCTTCATAGGCCGCGTTGTTGTCGGCCAGCGCGACCACGTCGGCATTGGCCGTGCTGATCAGGCGAACGATCCGCCCCCCGGCCGTGCAGGTCACGGTGCTGTCACCGGGTGGAATCATCGTGATCGAGTAGCCGTCGATCCGCGTCGTCTCGCCGTTCCATTCGACGGTGGCGGACATCTCGGGCTCGTGCAGCAGCAGGACGTACTCGTCGGCCTGCCCCTTGCGTTCGAACGAGGCTCCGGGTTCGACCTCCGAATAGCAGACGACGAAATTCTGCCCGCGCGTGTACCAGGTGCGCGCCAGTGCCGAGGATTCCTGCGGCGGGTCGGCGTAGAACCGGCCATAGCTGGATCCACCGAAGGCCGAGATCGGCCCGCTGCCGCCGTTCGCGGTGGACAGGCGGGAGCGCGGATCGTCGACTTCGTACATGGGCAGTTCCTTGCAAACCGGATGATTGTTCCAGGTGGCGCCCGCGGCCGGAAACGGCGGCAGCGGGGCGCGCGCCCTCACAATCTCTTGGCTATGATCGCCCCCCGCAAGGTGCAACGCAAAACGCCGGGCGCTGCCGGATCGGGCAAGTGAGGCGTCCGCCGAGAGCAAAATCCCGGTTGGTCAGAACCCGTTGCGTTCGAGCCAGGCGAACAGCAGCCCGGCGACTTCCTCGTTGTTGAGATCGGCGAACGGGATGTGCGTGTTCCCCTGCAGGCCGGCGTCGGTCAGCTTGAACATCTCGACATGGCCGCCGCGATCGTTGACCGCCTTGGTGAACCGTTCGGCCATCGCATAGAAATTGCCCCAGCCGCCTTCCTGGACGTGATCGCCCCAGACGAGCTGGATCGGGATGCGGGTCAGCCTGGCGAATTCCGCATCCGGGACGTAGACCGGGCCGAACGGACCTTCGCGTTCGCCCGCCACGCGCATGGATTCGGGGAAGACGTAGCCCGGGTTCTCGTAGGCGACGATGCCCTTCACGTTGTCGCTCTTGAGCCGCGTCAGGATCGCCCGAAACCCCCCGGCCGAATTGGTCAGCAGCACCGAGGGGCCGATGCGGTTCATCGCCACCGCGGCCGCATCGGATTCGAGCTGCGCGTTCCTGACCGTGTCGAACTCGTCGTAGCGCGCCCGATAGGCCTGCTCGAGCGCCTGCGGATCGTTGACCGGGAACTGGAGACCGGGGAAGAACTCGCCCACCTTGGGTCCGAAGCGCCACGCGCCGAAGTTGCCCTGGTCGCGGCCGACCTGGGCCTTGTAGGTATAATCCTCGCAGCCCCAGTTCGCCCGCCCGACGCGCGGCCCGTCCCACACGTAAGTGGGATAGCCGGCCCGCAGCAGCTTGGTCTGATAGCCTTCCCCGCCGCTCCAGTTGCGTTGCCAGACCGCCGCGCTCGAACTGTGCCAGAGGAACAGGTTGGTCGGCTTGTTCGCAACGGGAATCTGGTATTCGACGTGGCCGTGATCGCACACCAGGGTCTTGCCGGGTTCACCGATCGTCCGCCCGCCTGCCTCGAACGAACCCTGCCGCGCGATCGCCACGGCGGTGGGCGGCAGGGGACTGGACAGGGTCGTTGCCGCGCATGCCGAAACCAGCATCGCGGCCCCCGCAGACGCGGCCGCGCGCAAGAATGTCCGTGCGATCATGCTCCTCAATCCCTTTTGCTCATTATTGTTCTGCCGCGCCGTGGCGACCGGCTTGGCGCGCTCGATCCGGAATGTCAGATGGCCAGCTTGGCCGAAATGGCCTCGGCCGACCGGCATATCGCCTTGACCAGCGCGGCTGGCGGCTTGGCTGGGATGAACTGGATCGAATCCATCGCCGAGAGCATCGCGATCAGATCGCCCCGATGGTCGCGGATCGGCGCGCTGACCGCATTGATGCCGAGCAGAACCTGCTGGGGCGCGTCCGCCCAGCACTGCCGGGCAATCTGCTCGAGGTCTTCCTTGAGGTCCGCCGGATCGGTGATCGTGAACTCGGTGTATTTCGCCAGCTTGCCCGACGGTAGGGCGCCGTCGCGGACCAGGCGATCCGCCAGCAGCAGCTTGCCGGCGGCGGTGGAATGGATCGGCAGCGGCTCTCCCAGCTTGACCGTGATGCCCACCAGCCCCTTGCCGGGAAGGCTTTCCACGATCGAGGCGCTGTCGCCGTAGACCAGCGAGAGATTGAACGAGTGGTCGAACGTTTCGTGCAGCGCCTGAAGTTCGGGCCGGGCGAGTTCGATGATGCCGTCCTCCGCCGCCTGTCCCACCGCGCGGGCCAGCGCGAGCAGCTTGGGCCCGCGGGCGTAGCGATCGCTGCCGTCGCGTTGCACGGCATAGCCCAGCCCCACCAGTGTGCGCAGGTTGCGATAGGCGCGCGGCTTGCTCATTTCGGTCGCGCGGGCGATCTCCGTCACGCCGATGTCCTCGTGCCCGGCGAGCAACTCGAGAATGCGGACCGCCGCCCCCGCGGCCTGGACCGCCTGTTCGCCGTTGCGCATGCCGGGACTGGTCATCGCATCCCCCTCGCGATGTGCGGATTCGTTCGCGCCGTGGTGGCTTTCGCCGCGACCTATCGCAAGGGCAAAAGACAGATCGCTGGTAGGAATGAGATTCATGCCTGCACTGCTACGCCAATGCGCGCGCCATCCCTTTTTCCCAGCGGACGGGAAACCTGATTGGCAGGGCCTAGCGCCGAGCGGAATCGACGGACGGTCGCCCGAGGGCTAGACCGGCGCCATGAGCCAGGACGAAACGTTCGCGGGGAAGGTCGTCGTCGTTACCGGAGCGGCCTCCGGCATCGGGCGAGAATTGGCGCGGCACCTTGCCGGGGCGGGGGCCTGGCTCTTCCTGGCCGACATAGAGCGCGAGCCTCTCATCGAAGTTGCCGGAGAGATCGGCGCGCGCGCCTTGCCGGTGGACGTGGCAGATTCACGATCCGTCGGTGCGCTGGCGGATGCGGTGGCGGGGCTCAAGGGGCACTGCGACCTGCTGGTCTGCAACGCGGGCGTGGCGTCCACCGGCACCATCGCCGACATGACCCAGGATGATTGGGACTGGCTGTTCGGCGTCAACGTGTGGGGTTTCCTCAATCTTTACCGTGCGTTCGGGCCGCTCCTTGGTGCCGCGCCCGGCGGCGGGGCGATCGGGCTAACCTCGTCGATGTCGGCCTTCCACGTCACGCCTGGGATGGGCGGCTACACGGCAAGCAAATTCGCCGTGACCGCCATCGCCGAGACGATCGCGGCGGAACGGCCGGACCTCGCGATGACTATCCTCTGCCCCGGCCCGGTCGATACCCGGCTCGGATCCGCCCAGCGCAACAGGCCGGCGGGTGGGCGGTCGGGCCTCGTCGACGTCGATCTCGCCGCAGGTGGCGGGGGCGGGCTACACTGGGCCGATCCGACCGACGTCGCCGCCCAGTTCCTCGCCGGAATCGCGAGGCGTGCGCGGTATGTGTTTACTCACCCAGAGTGGCGATCGCACGTCGAACCGCGCCACGCGGCGATCGCATCGGCATTCGCCGCCAGCGCGGACACCGACTGAGTGATTGGTCGCGAACAGCATTGCGCAGGACCGAGAGCCGCCGGAGAACAGCCCAGTGGGGGCAGGGATCGCTAGACTTGGTCCGACGAAGAGGAACACAGTTGTGACCAGAACCCTGCCCGATCCCCGCGAATTCCGCCGCCGGCTGCGTGCGCGCGAGCCGTTGCTGGGCACCTTCCTCAAGACCCCCACATCGCACCATGCCGAGATCTTCGGGTCAGTGGGCTACGACTTCGTGATCCTCGACGAGGAACATGCGCCCTGGACGCGCACGAGCCTCGACGTGGGCATACTGGGCGCTCGCGCCTTCGGTACCGCCCCGCTGGTGCGGATCGCGCGGTCCGATGCGAGCTCGGTTCTCTCGGTGCTGGACGACGGGGCGACGGGTATCATGGTGCCGCACGTGGCCTCGGCACAGAAGGCCCGCGATGTCGTCGCATGGTCACGCTATCGCGGGGGCCTGCGCGGGGCGGGGCTGAGCAGGGGCTCCGACCATGGCGCGCGCGCAGGCGACGAGCACCTCGACCATGCCGACGAGGTCGTCACGGTGATGGCGATGATCGAGGATGCCGAGGCGATCGAGCGCGCCGGCGAGATTGCCGCCGTGGATGGTGTCGACGCGATCTTCCTGGGGCGCGGCGACCTCGCGATTTCGCTGGCCAATGCGGGGCCCGGCGCACCCACGATGAAGGAGGCCGTCGAAACGGTCTGCCGCGCCGTCATGGACAGCGGCAAGGCCCTTTCGGCGGTCGTCGGCGACATCGCTTCGGACGAGGCGAAGTGGCTGCGCGATTGCGGGGTCACGGCGATGATGGTCCAGTCGGACCACGGGTTCCTGCGCAATGCGGCCCTCGCGGCGCTCAAGACATTCGAGCAGGAGATGAAGGGCTGACCTCGTGTCGGCCCATTCCTTCCCCTGCTGCGCTATGCGGCGCCCGCCGAGACCCTAGTCGAGCGAGAAGAAGCTGCGCGCCATGTAGCGCACCGCGCCTTCGCCCCACGGCGGGTACTTGTCGGTCTTGACCTGGATCGGGTCGCTCTTGTCGTTGTAGTAATAGAGCACGCCGACACGGCCGGGCGAGACCTCCCACGCGCGGGGATAACCGATGTCCCAGCTGCCTGCATCTTCCCGGATGATGAGTTCGGGACCCCAGCTGCGGCCGCCATCCTCGCTCACAACCGCGCGGATGCCCGCAGGCTCCAGCCGCCGGCCGTAGACCAGCACCAGGCGTCCGTCGCTCATCAGCACCGGAGCACTCGGGGCGCCGAAATCGGTCGCGCGGGACAGGAACTGCCAGGTGCCCCCGCCGTCGTCGCTCGAAAAGATCTCGGTCCACTGCGCGGCCGCCCAGTCGCGGTCGCGCCGCACCACGCACAGCAATCGCCCGTTCTTCAGCGCCACGCCGCGCGGGTACATGAAGGGCGGGCCGCCATTACGCTCGGGCGCAACGGCCGAGAGGAAATGGAAATCGGTGCCGTCCTCGGAGCTGAGGTAGACCAAAGGTCCGCTCGAACCCGGCGCGCCGCCGAAACCCGGTGCGGTGCCGGTCATGAACAGCAGGCATCGCCCGTCCGCCCGTACCGTGGCGGAATCGTACCCGGCGAGCTGCGACAGGCCATCCATCGGCATGGCGGCGGAGCGCGACCAGGTCTTCCCGGCGTCCTTCGAGATGCGGTAGAACGACAACCGCTCCGGCGCCTCGTGCACGGTCTTGAGGTCTTCGTAGAACGCCTTCACCAGCGGGTCGTTCTGCATATACAGGTAGTTGAAGCTCGTCACCAGGACGTTGGGATCGGTGAAGTCCACTTGGCCCAGCTCGTGCAGTGGGCCCTTGCGCCCGTCGACACCGATGCGCGGGACCATGACGTCGTTGTTCGGCCGGCGCGGGTCGGCATCGACCATCTGCCACGTCCGTCCCTTGTCGTTCGAGCGTACGGTGGCACCGCGCCGCCCGCCAGGGCTGTTGGTGACGAGGGCGGTATGGTTGAGCAGTTCCGCCTTCCCGTCAGCGGCCTCGGCATAATCGACGGTGGCGAGCGAGAAGTTGCTGATGAGCCCGCCGCCCGGCGTCTCCCAGAAGCCGCGCGTGTAGGGATGGCTCGCGAACTCGGAGTTGTTGCGATAGACGACCGCGTTGTCGATGTTGCGCGCCCAGCGTGCCTTGCCGAACTTGCGGATCAGCGGCGCGTCATGAGCGCCGGCAACCTTGGACAGCAGCACCAGCCCGGCCGCCGTGCCGCCGAACAAGGCGTTGCGGCGGGAAATGATCGTTTCAGGCTTCATGGCACTTACCCCTGTGGTTTTGTCCGGGCCGCTCATCGGAGGGCCGATTTCAGAAGCGCGACTGTGGCAGCCCACGCCTGGCTGGCGGAGGCGGCATCGGCATTCGGACTGTCGCTCAGCGCGAACCCGTGCTTGCCCGGCACGACGACAACGCTGCCCTTGAGGCCCGCATCGGCGAACGCCTTGGCCAGATCGGTCTTGTCCTCCGGCTCGCGGGCGTCGGCGTCGCTACCGATGGCGACGTAGTAATCGGCCTGCGTTTCCTTGACCAAGAGATGCGGGCTGTTGGGACGCGCGGTAGCGATGGCCAGTGGCTGGATCGCTGCCACCGCGCCGATGCGGGACGGCGCCGCGCGTGCAGTCAGGAAGGCGTGGACGGAGCCCAGTTCGTATCCCAGGGCGCCGGCCTTGGCGGCGGTGTCGACCTGCGGCTGGGCGTCGAGAAATGCCATGTAGGCCTTGGCATCTGCCAGGATCTTTTCGTCGGTCGCTGCGCCGCGCCAGTCCCTGTTGCGGGTGGCGTAGTCTACCGTGGTGGCCGTCGTCCCGTCGAGCTTGAGGCTGCGATAGTAGGCGTTGGGGGCCAGCACGACATAACCTTCCGCCGCGAGCTTGCGGCCGAGCTCGGTCACGACCGGCCGCAGCCCGGACATATCGGCCCAGAGGAGCACCGCTGGCGCCTTGCTAAGCGCTGGCGTGAACAGCAACGCGTCGGTCGAACCGTCGGGCGTTGCGATCGTGACATGCCGTTCGCTTGCGGCGGGCGCGGCGGGCACGGTGGCACAGGCCGTGGTCGCGAAGGCCAACCCCGCGGCGAGGATCGAGAAGCGCCGGCGCGTCAGCCGGGCGGCGAAGTCTTGCATGGCGATGCTCGCTTTTCTGGAGGGTTGCATCAGTCGATCGAAAAGATGCTGCGCTGGACGTGACGGACGCCGCCGTTGACCTGGAGCTTGTCGTCCTTGCTGTTGAAGTAATAGATCGCGCCGATACGCCCGTCGTCCATTTCCCAGGCATTGGGATAGCCCAGGTCCCAGCTTCCCCCGTCGTCTCGCACGATGAGTTCCGGCCCCCAGGTGGCGCCGTCGTCGGCGCTGACCCGCGCCCGGATGCCCGCCGGCATCAGGCGATAGCCATAGACCATGACGAGGCGCCCATCCTGCTTGATGACCAGGCTGCCGGGCGCTCCGAAGTCGTTTACCCGCGACAGGAAGCCCCAGGTCCGGCCACCGTCGTCGCTCTTGTGGACCTCCGTCCACATGACCCCTTCGGGCCCGCGCTGGCTGCGCAGGACGCACAGCATGCGGCCACTCGGCAGCATGTAACCGCGCGGGTAGAACCAGTGCTGCCCGGCATAGGCATAGGGCGGCTTCCAGTCCCCGGCGGTATTGCCGAATGCATCCACCTTGGGCGTGATGAAGGTCGTGAAATGGAAATCGTGGCCGCCGGGCGGAAGGGCGAAGACGCAGGGATGCCGGTCGAACCCGTCGATGACTTCCATCAGCCAGATCAGGACAGTGCCGTCGGGGCGGACCAGCACCGAGTTCATGCCGGAAGCGGAATGCAGGGCGTCGAGCGGAACGTCGATCGCCGGGCTCCAGGAATTCCCGCGGTCTTTCGACACGCGCACCTGCGTGCGGGAAGTGGGGGCCGCGAAATTCGTGGCGTTGTTGGCAACCAGGACGTTCCTGTCGAGGTAGTCGATCGGCTGGAGGTCGGCCATCGTCTTGGCGCCGGCCAGCTTGCGGTCGATGTTGCCGAAGATGTTGTTCACCGGGCCGGACCAGGTCCGCCCGTAATCACGGGACCTGAACGAGAGCATCCGGGTCACGCTGTCGCCCCCGCCCAGCTTGTTGTGGGCGATTGCGTCAGCATCGGGATAGGTGGTCGTGGTGGCGCGGATTTGCTGCAGGATCTCGCCGCCGCCGAGGTTCCAGTACCCCATCACGTGCGGCCAGCCCGCAAACTCGCCCTCGTTGCGATAGACGACCTTGTGTTCGACGTTCGAAAGCCGGCGCGGTTCAGCATAGCGTTCGACGCTGCCCTCGGCGCCCCGGGTTCGGGAGGCGAACATGAGGAGGCTGGCTGCCGCGCCGCCCATCAGCGACGCGCGGCGGCTCACAGAGGGCATTTGCATGTCGCGCCGTGGCGTCATCGTCTCTCCCTTCGTCCTTGCCATGTCACGACCAGGCCGATCCTGTGCTCAGGTATTTGACCCGCTGACGCCGCGGTCAACGGAATTGGGCCTGCCTTGCAACGGAGTAAAGAATGGCCGCCTCTTGCGTGCGGTCGGTGGGGTCTGCGTCTTCCGGAAGGGGCCCTGAAAACCAAAGGACCACCGCCGGGCAGGCGGTGGTCCTCGGTACGCAGCGGCGGGTTTGCCGGCCCTGCGAGAAGCGTCAGAAGCGCTTGCTGAAGCTCAGATACCACGAGCGGGGCTCGCCCGGCTGTCCGAGGTCGACCGACAGCGCCGACCGGGTGAAGATCGTGCGCTGGATGAAGTATTCCTTGTCCAGCAGGTTGGTGACGCCCGCGGCGATCTCGAAGTCGTCCTTCTCGTTGTCGTAGGTAAGACGCGCGTTGAAGGTCGACCGTGCCGGCGTGTCGAACTCGGGATAGTTCGTGCTGTAGGCGATCTTGCCGGTCCAGAACCAGTCGAGGCGGGGCGTCAGCGTGCCGGAGATCTGCGGCACGTCGAAGCGGTACTGAACGCCGCCGTTCAGCGTCCAGTCCGGGAAGGTGAGCGGACGGCCGGTGGTGCTGCCGCGGTCGGTATAGCCCATCGAGAAGTTCGCCACGAGGAAGTCGATCGGCTCGACAGTGGCCTCCAGCTCGAAACCCTTGATCGGGTCGCCGCCCTTGACCGGATAGTTCCAGGACCGGCCGATGCACTCGATGCCCACCGTCGTGCCGTTGGGCGCGCCGTCGGTGGCGGCGTTGTAGGCGCGGCAGTTGGTGAACTTGCCTTCCCATTCGGTACCGATCGGGCCGTCGGGGATGATGGTTTCCTGGCCCGCCTTGATGACAAGCGCGGTCGAGCTCGGATCGTACCGTGGTTCGCGGCCCGAGAACGACCCGTTGCGCATCGAGTAGTCCATCCAGAACGCGTTACCGTTCAGGCGGATGCGGCGGTCGAAGAAGTCCGCCTTGAAGCCCACTTCGTAGCTGATCAGGGCAGTCGGGAACTGCTGCTCGATCTGACCCGCCTGGAAGATGCGAGTATTGAAGCCCGGCAGGCGATAACCCGTCGATGCCGAGGCGTAGACCATGATGTCGTCGCTGATCTTGTAGTCGGCACCCAGCCTCCAGTCCCACCGCGTGTTCTCGATCGGCAGTTCGAAGTAGGTGCTGCTGCTCGAGGGCACGAACTTGATCTGGCCGGCAGGCGTCGCATCGAACTGGGCGGTGTAGTCGACGAACTTTTCGTCCTTCGAACGCCGGATGCCGCCGTTGAAGCTCAGTCCCTCGGCGAAGCCGAAGGCTTCGAACGGCCGGAAGGTCACGTTGAGGTACGCCGCCTGCGCCTTGGGATAGTAGAACACGTCGTGGAACTGCTGCGTGCCGGCGGCGGTGTTCTGCGGCTGGCCGCGCTCGATCGCCTCGCCGTCGTAGTAGAACAGGCCGCCTGTCCAATCCATGAAGCCGTGCTGGCCGGTCAGGCGAACCTCGCCGGTCCAGTACTTCATCGTATCTTCGTGGAAGATGTAGGCGTCGGCCAGCGGAGTGCCGTCGTAGTTGGCACCGAAGCGCGTGTAGATGTGCCGCGTACCGAAGATGGCGAGCGCCTCGATCTCGTCGGTGATGCCGACCCGCAGCTTGGCGCTCACGCCCCAGTTCTCGACCGGGACGCGGCGGCCCCAGCAGTTGCCGCCGCGATAGATCGACCCGTTGTAATAGGTGTTGCCGGGGATGACGAACGCGCTGGGCAGCGGATCGCAGTTGGTCTCGTAGGTCGAATAGAGATCGTCGGTCAGGAAGCGGTCGTCGAAGCGGAACGGCGTGCCCGGGATCGAATACTTGTCGAACAGCGTGATCAGATTGCGGTTCACGCCAGGACCCGAGTTGACGATGACGCCGGTGTAGGCGCCGTACTGCGCCCCGAGCGAATCCAGCCCGCGCAGGTGGCCGGCGGTCAGCATCTTGTTGATGTCGGTGATCTTGTCGGCGGCCGCTTCGTTGTTCGCGGTCGAATAGTCGCCGGCCAGGTTGATCTCGACATTGCTCAGCGGCTCCCAGCGCAGCGTCGCACGCCCGGCCTTCACGTCCTCGCCGCCGGCATGGTCGATGACGCAGCTGTCGGGCTTCTGGATGCCGCCGGCATAGCTCGTCGACGAACTGGAGAAGGGGAACGTGCCGGCCAGGTTGGGGGTGCCGTTCTTGTACATCTGGCAGGCGAAATCGAGGATCTTCATGTAGCCGGTCTGCTTCTTCGAGACCATCGAGAGGCCGACTGCCATGTTCTCGGTCACCGGCAGATTGATGCCGGCGCGCACGTCGAGGCGATTGCGGGAACCGACCTTCATGTCGACATAGGCCGACAGGTCGTTGAAGCTCGGCTTGCGCGAGACCATGTTGACCGCGCCGGAGATGGCATTGCGCCCGAACAGGGTGCCCTGGGGTCCGCGCAGCACTTCGACGTGATCGAGATCGAGCAGGTCGAAGTTGGATCCGAACAGGAACGGGTAGTAGATGTCGTCGATGTAGTAGGCGACGGCCGGTTCTTGCGAGAACTGGGTGTCGACCAGACCGATGCCGCGGATCGTGACCGACACGCCCGCGCCGTAGATCGCCCCGGACTTCTGGAAGGTCGCGTTGGGAACGATCGCGCCCAGGTCGGCGAACGAATTGACCTGCCGATCTTCGAGCGATTCGGCCGTCACCGCCGTGATCGCGATCGGCACGTCCTGGACGTTCGTGACCACCTTGGTGGCGGTGACGAGGATTTCGCCGTTGGCCCGATCGGCTTGCGTGCCGCTCTGGTTGGCGGCGGCTTCCTCCGCGTCGCCCTGATCCTGTGCGTAGGCAGGATGTGCAGCGGCGAGCGCAATGGCCGAGCTGGTGGCGAGTGCGTATTTCCTGAACATCGAAATCCCTCCCATGATTTAGCGCCGCATTAAGCGGGGGCGGGAGGGGCGACTTTACCGGACGGGCCTTTCATTTTGCCGTCGACAGCGTGTGTGCCGTCTTGGCGCCGCGATGTTGCGGGGCTTGTCGATGCCAAGGCTCGCACTTCCCGGTCGCGCAGGAGAAGCGATGCAGCTTCGGCTGTCGCCGACCACGCAAAAGCCGGCGCGATTTGGGGTCGCGCCGGCTTGATGGAATGCGTCTTAGAACGGTGCGACCGCGTCAGCCGTACTGTTTGGACGTCCCGCCCGGTACGAACAGGCGATAGGCCGTGTCGAAGAAAAAGGCCTTCCGGTCGGCGTAGCTCCAGTGCGAAGTCGCATCGATCGCCTTCTGCAGCATGGCCAGGTGCTGGTCGATCGTGCCGGGCGTATTGCCGAGGTCCGACCCCCAGACCATGCGATCGGTGCCGTACAGGTTCTTGATGTAGTCGAACCACTCCTTCAGCGGGATGCCGTTGGCCTCGATCATGTTGACGTGATGGAAGCTGGTCAGCTTGTAATAGATGTTGTCGTGCGCCGCGACGGCGAAGTGGTTCGGCGTCAGGCCGAAGGTCGACATCGAAGGCTTCGGGTTCGGATAGCCGATGTGGTCCAGCTCGATGCGCACGTCGGGATACCTGATCGCGAAATCGTGCACCCGGCCCATCGTGCGGTTGAGGTCTCCGCCCACCAGCATGAGGACGGCCACGATGCCCAGTTCGTTGACCGCATCCCAGGCGGGGAGCGCCGCATCGGTAAAGAACTCGAACTCGCCGTTGATCGGCGAGCCGAACAGGCGAACGCCGGCAATGTTGTTTTCCTTGGCCATCTTGCGCAGCGTCGCTGGGGTGGCCGGATCGGTCGCCTTGAGGATCACGACCGGGATGATCCTGCTCGGATCTTCCTTCGCGACGTCCAGCAGGTAGGTGTTGTTGGTGTCGTAGACCGTGTTGTACTGCACGCCGGTCCCCATCAGGATGCCGGCCTTGTCCCAGTAATCGGTCACGACCTGCCGGGTCATCGGCGTCCCCATGACGCGGCCGCGCGCCTCTGCCGCGATGCTGTCCTTCGGCGGATACTTGGCGACGTCGTTGGTGTAGTAGTGCGGATGGGTGTCGAAGATCGGGAAGGGCGCCTTGACCACGGGATCGTGCGCACGGAGCATGCTGGGCATCCCGGCCAGGGCTGTGGCGGCAAGCCCGCCTTTCATCAGAAATCGGCGGTCGATCATGTTCGTCCCTCTCCCGTGGCTGCGCACGGCGTTTTGCCGGCGCGATAAGAAGCCAGTGGTCCGCCACTGTGCAATAGCGCCGGACCGTGGGGAATGACCGAAAAGGCCGCATTTCTTGCAGAGCAGGGACGGGGCCACGCCGCCTGCCCGCCCCGGCAAAGGCCACGCCTCAGCATTTGGCTTGCAAGGCCTTTTGCGAGCGGCAAGATGGTGGGCGGAAGGGGAGACTCGGATGGCTGACGAAAATCTCGCGCTGGGTCGCCGCGCGTTCATGGGCGGTGCGGCGCTGGGCGCAGGTGCGGTGGCCCTGGGTGGGGCAGGTCCGGCGCAGGCCGCCGAGGGACCGGCTCCGCAGGTCGATTTCCCCGACAACCCGCGCGCGTTCGGGGGCGGCCCGGCCGGGACCAACATTCGGGCCGAGATCGACCTCTACGATTGCGAGGTGGAAGGTTCGCTTCCGAGCGATCTGGACGGCGCGTTCTACCGCGTCGGACCCGATCCGCAGTATCCCAAGCCCGAGAAGTACGCCGGCGACATTCCCTTCGACGGAGAAGGGCACGTCTCGATGTTTCGCATCAAGGACGGGCACGTCGACTACCGGACCCGCTGGGCCAAAAACCAGCGCTGGAAGGCGCAGCACGATGCGCGCCGCAGCCTGTTCGGGATGTACCGCAACCCGCTGACGGACGATCCCAGCGTCCAGGGCCTGTCGCGCGGCACGGCCAATACCCAGCTCTTCGTCCATCACGGCAAGCTGCTCGCCTACAAGGAAGACAGTCCGCCCGTGGCGATGGATCCGCTGACGCTGGAAACGATCGACGACTACTACACCTTCGGCGGCAAGCTCGACAGCTTGACGCACACCGCGCATCCCAAGATCGACCCGATGACCGGCGAATACATCGCTTTCGGCTACGAATCGAAGGGATTGCTGACCAAGGATATCAACGTCTTCAGCGCCGACCGGGCGGGCAACATCAACTGGAGCGTGAACGTCCAGGCCCCCTATGCCGGGATGATGCACGACTTCGCGGTAACGCAGAACCACATCGTGCTCTATCTGACCAACATGGCCGCCGACATGGAGCGTATCCAGGCCGGCGGGGTGCACTTCACCTACGATCCGGGCCTGCCGTGCTACATGGGCGTGATGCGCCGCGGCGGCGACGGGCGCGATCTCAAGTGGTTCCGCGGTCCCAATTACTTCTGCACGCACGTGATGGGCGGCTGGTCCGACGGCGACCGGATCACGACCGACTGGGACGGGGGCGAAAGCAACCAGTTCCCATTCTTCCCCGGCAAGGAACCGTTCGAACCGCGCAAGGCGACGGGCATGATCCGGCGTTATACCATCGATCTCTCGCGCAAGAGCGACGACCGCTACCAGGTCGAAACGATCTATCCCGAGGTGAACGGCGTCCTCAGCCGGCAGGACGACCGCTTTCACACCTTGCCCTATCGCTGGGGCTATCTGCAGGGCAACGGCGGCTGGTGGGTGATCGACCACGGCGACAAGACCACTACGCAGTTCTCGGTGCCCGATTACCGCCTGTCGGAAATGACCTTCGTGCCGCGCAAGGCCGATGCCGACGAGGGCGACGGCTACCTGATCGGGATCGGCAGCAGCGTGAAGGAGGCAGGGCGCAGCGACCTGATCCTGGCGGATACCAAACGGCTGGCCGAAGGACCGATCGCGCGGGTCAAGATGCCGTTCAAGGTCGTCGGCCAAGTCCACGGATTCTGGGCCAACGCCAGCGACATCGGGGCCGCATGATCCGCAGGGCCCTGGCCGCGATCGCCGCGGCCGCACTTCTCGTTGCCGCAGGGCCGCAGGCCGACTGGCCGACGACCGGACGCACCTATGCCGAGGAGCATTACAGCCCGCTCGACCAGATCGATGCCGCCAACGTCGGCCGATTGGGACTCGCCTGGTATGCGGACTTGGAAACCGATCGCGGGCAGGAGGCGACGCCGCTGGTGGTCGGCCGCGTGCTCTACAATGTCGAGCCGTGGAACATCGTCACCGCCTACGATGCGGCGACCGGCCGCAAGATCTGGCGCTACGACCCGCGGGTGCCGCTGAAATTCGGGCGGCTCGCCTGTTGCGACATCGTCAGCCGCGGGTTGGGCTACGCCGACGGCATCATCTATGTGGGCGCGCTCGACGGGCGGTTGATCGCACTCGACGCGGCCAGCGGCAAGGAAGTCTGGTCGGTCCAGACCACCGACCAGGCGCAACCCTACACGATCACCGGGGCCCCGCGCGTTTACGACGGCAAGGTGCTGATCGGCAACGGCGGCGCGGAGCGCGGGGTGCGCGGTTATGTGACCGCCTACGATGCGAAGAGCGGCAAGCAGGCATGGCGCTGGTACACGATACCGGGCAATCCCGCCGACGGCTTCGAGAACGCGGCGATGGAGCGCGCGGCGGCGACCTGGACCGGCGAATGGTGGAAGGCAGGCGGGGGCGGCACCGCGTGGGACGGCATGGCCTACGACCCGGTACTCGGCCTGCTGTACATCGGCACCGGCAACGGCAGCCCCTGGGCGCAGCAATGGCGCAGCCCGGGCGGGGGCGACAACCTCTACCTGTCCTCTATCGTCGCGCTCGACCTCGCAACGGGCGAATACCGCTGGCATTACCAGACGACGCCGGGCGAGAGCTGGGACTATACCGCCACGCAGCCGATGATCCTGGCCGACCTGGCGATCGGCGGGCGCCAGCGGCAGGTGTTGATGCAGGCGCCGAAGAACGGGTTCTTCTACGTTCTCGACCGCGCGACCGGGGAGCTGCTCAATGCCTCCGCGCTCGTGCCGATGAACTGGGCCACCGGGGTGGACCTGAAGAGTGGGCGGCCGATCGAAACCGCGACGGCGCGCTACGGCGTTGAACCGGTGATGATTAGCCCGGGCGCGGGCGGGGCGCACAACTGGAACCCAATGGCCTTCAGCCCGGGAACCGGTCTGGTCTACATCCCGGTGACCGAGACCTACATGGCCTACGGCCTGGCGCCGAGCTGGAAGCCGGGCGACGGTCTGGGCACCAGCTTCCGCGGGGACGACGACAAGCGCAAGGCGATCGCCGAATATGCCGACGCGAACTCGAAGGGCTGGCTCGTGGCATGGGACCCGGTGGCCGGCCGCGAGGCGTGGCGCACCCGGCCTGAGAAGAAGGGCAGCGGCGGGGTCCTCGCGACCGCCGGCAACCTGGTGTTCCAGGGCAGCATCGGTCAGACCTTCGCGGCTTACGACGCGCGCACGGGCGCCAAGGTGTGGGAGATGCCCGTCCAGCAGGTGCCGATCGCCGCGCCGATTTCGTACATGGTGGACGGGGTGCAGTATATCGCCGTCAATGCCGGTTGGGGCGGCGGCCTCGCCCATGTCGAACGGTCGAGCTACGAGGATATCAAGCTCGGCAAGCCCCGGCTGCTGGTCTTCAGGCTAGACGGGCCGGTCCGCCTGCCACCCCCGCCGGCCGAAGGCGTCGCGATTCCCGAACTGCTGCCGCCACCCAGGCTGGAAGCCACCGCGTCCGAGGTCGCACAGGGCGAGGGGCTCTACGCCCAGAATTGCGCGCTGTGCCACGGCCCGGCCGCGCGCGGCGGGATCAAGGACCTGCGGCACATGAGCCCTGCGACGCACAAGGATTTCCTCGGCGTCGTCCTCGGCGGATCGCGCGCACGGCAGGGCATGGCGAGCTTCGCCGACACTCTGAACGAGGAGCAGGCGAAGGCAATCCATGCCTATCTGATCATGCGCGCGAACGAGGACTGGGAGGGCTGATTTCCGATTGACCGCCCGATCGTTTCGGGCGAAACGAAGTGGCCCGTCGGGGGAAACCCCGGCCGTGCCTCGGGAGAGCGTCCGTTTCGGCGGGCCGCCGAAGGAGCAACCGCCCCGGAATCTCTCAGGCAGACAGGACCGAAGCGCGGCTTGGGCACTCTGGAAAGCGCTGTCGCTCCGGCGGCAGCCACCGACGGTGTAAGTGGGCGCCCGGCCTTTCGGGACCCGCAAGGCTCTCAGGTTTCCCGACAGAGGGGGCGACGGTTCCAGGGCCCATGCCGGGTCCTGCCGTCGATTGTCGGAAAGTCCTGATGAGCGAAGACGACGAAACTGAAATCGCGACCGAAACCCTGCCGCTCGATGCGTGGCACCGGGCAAAGGGCGGGCGCATGGTGCCCTTCGCCGGATACTGGATGCCCGTCCAGTACGAGGGGATCCTGGCCGAGCACGAGTGGACCCGCAGCCATGCCGGCCTGTTCGACGTCAGCCACATGGGCCAGCTCATGGTGAGCGGAGAGGGAGCGAACGAAGCGCTCGAAGCGCTGCTCCCGACCGCTGTCCGGGCGCTCGAGCGGGGCCGGGTGCGTTACTCCCTGCTGCTCGGCGAGGATGGTGGCATCCTAGACGACCTGATGGTCACCCGGCTCGCGGACGAGGACGGACATCCGGTCTACTATCTCGTCGTCAATGGCGCGACCAAATGGGACGATATCGGCCATCTGCGCGAGCACTTGCCCGACGAGATCAACCTCAACCACCTCGACGAGCGGGCGCTGCTGGCGCTGCAGGGGCCCCAGGCTGCCGCCGCGCTCGAGCGCGTGATGCGCGGGGTCACCGAGGACTTCGGCTTTATGGAGGCGAGGCGCTGGCAGATCGGCGATCTCGACCTGATCGTCACCCGCAGCGGCTATACCGGCGAGGACGGGTTCGAAATCTCGGTCGCCGAATCCCAGGCCCAGCAGCTTGCCGACCGCCTCTGCGCCGAGATCGAGGTCAAGCCGGCCGGCCTGGGCGCGCGCGACTCGCTGCGGCTGGAAGCGGGGCTGCCGCTCTACGGCCACGACCTCAGCGAAGAGACCGACCCGGTCAGCGCAGGGCTCGCCTTCGCCGTGAGCAAGGCGCGCCGCGAACAGGGCGGCTTTCCGGGCGCCGAACGGATTGGCCGGCTGCTTACCGAAGGCACGCCGACCCGCCGCGTCGGGCTGGCGCTCGAAGGCCGCGCCGCCGCGCGCGAAGGCGCCGAAGTGTTTTCCGGGGACGCGAAGGTCGGCACCGTCACCAGCGGCGGCTTTGCCCCCACGCTCGGCCACCCGATCGCGATGGCCTATGTCGATGCGGCCCATGCCGCCGAGGGGACCGCGCTCGAACTCGAAGTGCGCGGCAAGCGACTGCCCGCGCGGGTCGTGCCCATGCCCTTCGTCCCCCATCGCTATCACCGCAAAGGAGCCGCCTGACATGGCCCGTTACTTTACCGAAGACCACGAGTGGATCGACGTCGACGGCGACACCGCCACCATCGGCATCACCGATTATGCGCAGGGCCAGCTGGGCGACATCGTCTTCGTCGAGGTTCCCGATGCCGGCGCGACGCTCGCCAAGGGCAAGGAAGCCGCCGTGGTCGAAAGCGTCAAGGCCGCGAGCGACGTCTACGCGCCGGTCGGCGGCACCGTGACCGAGGGCAACGCGGCGCTCGAGCAAGATCCCGCGCTGGTCAACACCGCGCCCGAGACCGACGGCTGGTTCTTCCGTCTCACCATCGCAGATGCCGGCGAGCTCGACGGCCTGATGGACGAGGCGGCGTACAAGGATTTCGTGGCTTCGTTGTGATCGTCGTCCCAGCGAAAGCTGGGACCGCTCTCGGCAAGACCGAACATTGCTGCAACCGATCCCAGCTTTCGCTGGGATGACGAAAGTTGGATATGCGCTACCTCCCCCTGACAGAGGCCGACCGGGCCGCCATGCTCGAAGTCGTCGGAGCGGCCGATGCCGATGCCCTGTTCGCCGACGTTCCGGTTGAGCATTATCTGCGCGAGCCGATCGGCACTCTGCCGAACCATGCCAGCGAGATGGCGGTCGAGCGGCACATGGCCGCGCTGGCGCGGCAGAACCTGTCGGCGGGCGAGGCGCCTTTCTTCCTCGGCGCCGGGGCCTATCGCCACCATGTGCCGGCCAGCGTCGACCATCTCATCCAGCGCGGCGAGTTCCTCACCGCCTATACGCCCTACCAGCCCGAGATCGCGCAGGGCACGCTGCAGATGCTGTTCGAGTTCCAGAGCCAGGTCGCGCGGCTGTTCGGCTGCGCGGTGGCGAATGCCAGCATGTACGACGGGTCGACCGCCTGCTGGGAAGCGATTGCCATGGCCGGCCGTGTGACCATGCGCGACAAGGTGCTGATCTCCAGCGGCCTGCACCCGCAATACGTCTCGACCGCGCAGACGATGGCGAGGTTCACCGCCGACGAGATCGACTACGCGCTGCCCGAGATGACGGCGGAAACCGACTTCGCCGCGCTATCCGGCAAGGTCGACGGCGAGACCGGCTGCGTCGTGGTGCAGTACCCCGATATCCTGGGGCGCGTGGGCGACATGACCGCGCTGGCCGATGCCTGCCACGCGGCGGGCGCGCTGCTGGTCGCGGTGGTGACCGAGCCGGTGGCCCTGGGCGCACTCCGCTCGCCGGGCGAGATGGGCGCGGACATCGTGGTGGGCGAAGGCCAGTCGATCGGCGTCGGGCTGCAGTTCGGCGGGCCCTATCTCGGCCTGTTCGCGGTGCGCGACCCGAAGCACGTGCGGCAGATGCCCGGGCGGCTGTGCGGCGAGACCGTGGATGCCGAGGGCAAGCGCGGCTTCGTGCTCACCCTCTCGACCCGCGAGCAGCATATCCGGCGCGAGAAGGCGACGAGCAACATCTGCACCAACGCGGGGCTCTGCGCGCTGGCCTTCTCGGTTCACATGACGCTGCTGGGCGAAAAGGGCCTGCGCGCGCTGGCGGCCGAAAACCACCGCCTGGCCTGTCTGGCCGCCGACCGGCTGGCGCAGGTGCCCGGTATCGCGGTCTTGAACAGCGCCTTTTTCAACGAATTCACGATCACAACGCCGGTGGAATCGCGTCAACTGGTGCGCGACCTGGCCGAGAGGGGCGTACTCGCCGGCGTTTCACTGGGCCGGCTCTACCCCGATGGCGAGGGGCGCGAGAACGGCATCGTCCTCGCGGTGACCGAAACCGTGACCGGGGAGGATATCGAAGCCCTCGCCTCGGCCCTGCAGGAGTGCCTGGCATGAACGCGCCCAACCTCTCGGGCTGGAAGCCCGGAACCCCTGCCGCGCCGACCGGTGGCAGCGGCGTCGAAACCGTCACCGGCAACCGCGGGCTGATGCTGGAAGAGCCGTTGATCTTCGAGATCGGCGGGACCGATACCACAGGTGTCGACCTGCCCGAACCGGCTGGCGGCGCCAACCGCCTCGGCGGGCTCGAGCGGACCGAGAGCTTCGGCCTGCCCGGCCTGTCGGAGCCGGAAACCGTGCGCCACTACACCCGCCTCAGCCGGCAGAACTATGCCATCGACTGCGGCATCTTCCCGCTCGGCTCTTGCACGATGAAGCACAACCCGCGCCTCAACGAGAAGGTCGCCCGGATGCCCGGCTTCGCCGACCTGCACCCGCTGCAGCCCGAGGCGACGGTGCAGGGCGCGCTGCGCGTGATCGACGAGCTGGCCCACTGGCTGATCGAGCTGACCGGCATGAGCGCGGTCGCCATGAGCCCCAAGGCCGGGGCGCACGGCGAGCTGTGCGGCGTTCTGTGCATCCGCGCCGCGCTGGAAGCGCGCGGCGATGCCCGTTCGGTCATCCTCGTGCCCGAAAGCGCGCACGGCACCAACCCTGCGACGGCTGCCTTCGCCGGCTATGCGGTCGAGAACATCCCGGCGACCGCCGAGGGCCGCGTCGATCTCGATGCGCTGAAGGCGCGCCTCGGCCCCGATGTGGCGGCGGTGATGATCACCAACCCCAACACCTGCGGCCTGTTCGAGCGCGAGATGAAGGCCATTTCCGACGCGGTCCACGCGGCCGGCGCGCTGGTCTATTGCGACGGGGCGAACTTCAACGCGATCGTCGGCCGGGTGCGGCCCGGCGACCTGGGCATCGATGCGATGCACATCAACCTGCACAAGACCTTCTCCACCCCGCACGGCGGAGGTGGGCCCGGCTCCGGGCCGGTGGTGCTGAGCGAGGCGCTGGCCCCGTTCGCCCCGCTGCCCTTCGTGCGCAAGAGCGGGACGACCTTCTCGCTGGTCGAGGAAGAGAGCGCGGCCGATGCGGCGCCCGCCAGCTTCGGCCGGATGGCGGCGTTCCACGGACAGATGGGCATGTTCACCCGCGCGCTGGCCTATATCCTCAGCCACGGGGCCGACGGGCTGCGGCAGGTGTCCGGCGATGCGGTGCTGGGCGCCAACTACATCCTGCGTTCGTGCGAGGACGTGCTCCACGCGCCGTTCGGCACGAGCGGGCCATGCATGCACGAGGCGCTGTTCGGCGACAAAGGCTTTGCCGAGGGGATCGCCACGCTCGACCTCGCCAAGGCGCTGATCGACGAGGGTTTCCACCCGATGACGATGTACTTCCCCCTGGTGGTTCACGGCGCGATGCTGATCGAGCCGACCGAGTGCGAGAGCAAGGCGACGCTCGACCAGTTCATCCTCGCGCTGCGCTCGGTTGCCGAACGCGCGCGGGCGGGCGACGACAGCCTGCACCAGGCGCCGCGCCTCGCCCCCCGCCGCCGTCTCGACGAGACGCTGGCGGCGAGGAAGCCGGTGCTGGCTTTCGAAGGCTAGGGCCCCGACCCCTCTCGCAGTGCGGGAGAGGGGGGGCCTTTACAGCTTGCCGGTCAGTTCCGGGACGATCTGGAACAGGTCGCCGACGAGGCCGATGTCTGCCACCTGGAAGATCGGCGCGTCCTCGTCCTTGTTGATGGCGACGATGGTCTTTGAATCCTTCATCCCCGCAAGGTGCTGGATCGCGCCCGAGATGCCGATGGCGATGTAGACTTCCGGCGCCACGATCTTGCCGGTCTGCCCGACCTGATAGTCGTTGGGCACGTATCCCGCGTCGACCGCCGCGCGGCTGGCGCCGACCGCCGCGCCGAGCTTGTCGGCCAGCGGGATGATGATCTGCTGGAAGGTGTCGGCATCCTTCAGCGCCCGCCCGCCCGAGACGATGACCTTCGCGCTCGTCAGCTCGGGCCGCTCGCTCGCGGCGACTTCGGCGCCCACGAAGCTCGAGAGGCCGGAATCGCCCGCGCCCGAAACATCCTCGATCGCGGCCGAACCGCCTTCCGCGGCGGCCTTTTCGAAGGCGGTGCCGCGCACGGTGATCACCAGCTTGGCATCGCTCGATTCCACGGTGGCGATGGCGTTGCCGGCATAGATCGGGCGGGTGAAGGTCTTCTCGCCTTCCACGCTGATGATGTCGGACACCTGCATAACGTCGAGCAGCGCGGCGACGCGCGGGGCGATGTTCTTGCCGGTGGTGGTGGCGGGGAACAGCACCGCATCGTGATGGCCCATCAGCTCGACCACCAGCGGCGCGACGTTCTCGGCCAGCTGGTGTTCGTAGGCGGAGGCGTCGGCCAGGTGGACCTTGCCCACCCCAACGATCTTCGCGGCGGCATCGGCCACCGCGCGGCAGCCGCTGCCGGCTACCAGCAGGTGAACCTCGCCCAGCTTTCCTGCCGCAGTGACCGTGGCCAGCGTCGCGTCCTTCAGGTGCTGGTTGTCGTGCTCGGCGTAAACGAGGGTCTTCATCAGGCGACTCCCAGGGCTTTGAGCTTGGCGACCAGTTCGTCCACGCTGCCGACCTTGACGCCGGCCTGGCGCACCGGCGGCTCGCCGACGTGTGTGACCTTGAGGCGCGGCGCGGTGTCCACGCCGTAATCGGCCGGCGTCTTGCTTTCGAGCGG
Source organism: Tsuneonella sp. HG222 (assembly GCF_053819185.1). NCBI lineage: Bacteria > Pseudomonadati > Pseudomonadota > Alphaproteobacteria > Sphingomonadales > Erythrobacteraceae > Tsuneonella > Tsuneonella sp. HG222. The sequence goes on from NZ_JBSOQZ010000001.1 coordinate 125,058, forward strand.
CTTGGACTTGGCCTTCATGATGTTGGGCAGCGAAGCATAGCGCGGCTCGTTCAAGCGCAAGTCGGTGGTGACGACGGCGGGCAGGGTGAGACTGACGGTCTCGAGCCCGCCATCGACCTCGCGGGTGACCTTCACGTTGTCGCCCTCGACCTCGACCTTGCTGGCGAAAGTGCCTTGCGGCCGGCCCATCAGCGCGGCGAGCATCTGCCCGGTCTGGTTGCTGTCGTCGTCGATCGCCTGCTTGCCCAGCATCACGATGCCCGGCTGTTCGGCGTCGGCGATGGCCTTGAGGATCTTGGCGACCGCCAGCGGCTCCACTTCATCATCCGTTTGCACCAGGATCGCCCGGTCGGCGCCCATGGCCAGCGCGGTGCGCAGCGTTTCCTGCGCCTTGGCCGGCCCGATCGAGACGGCGACCACCTCGGTCGCGGCGCCCTTCTCCTTCAGCCGGATCGCCTCCTCGACGGCGATCTCGTCGAACGGGTTCATGCTCATCTTGACGTTGGCGAGATCGACCCCGCTGCCGTCCGCCTTCACGCGGGGGCGCACGTTGTAGTCGATCACCCGCTTGACGGGGACGAGGATCTTCATGGCGTTTCCTTCACTCCAGTTCGAGGATGACCTGGTCGACCGCCAGGCTGTCCCCTTCGGCTGCGCGCAGGGCGGCGACCGTGCCGGCCTTCTGTGCGCGCAGGATGTTCTCCATCTTCATCGCCTCGACCGTCGCCAGCGGCTGGCCGGGCTCGACGTTCTGGCCCTGTGCCACATGCAGCGAAACGAGCAAACCCGGCATCGGGCTGACCAGGAATTTCGACAGGTCGGGCGGGATCTTCTCGATCATGTGGGCGGCGAGCGGGGCGATCGCGGCCGGCAGGACCAGCGCCTTGTGCGTGGCGCCGTGGGTGGTGATCGCCCAGCGCACGCCCGTCTTCCTGACGATCAGGCCGAGGGTGCGGCCGTTGCCGCTGGCCGTGGCCGTTGCATCGCCCGGCTGCCAGTCGCAGGTGCCTTCGACCCGCTGGCCGTCCACCATCGCGTGGCCATCGCCTAGCGTGACGGCGAAACTCCGGCCGTCCATCGCCACGGCCCAGTCGCTCATGTTCGCCGGCGCGCCGTTGAGCTTGCCGCTGGTGCGCGCGGCGCGCGCACGGGTCGAGCATTCGACCCCCGCGGCCACCGCGGCGATGGCGCGCAGCGTGTCCTCCCCGGCCGGGGCGCCGTGGAAGCCCTCGGGAAATTCCTCGGCGATGAAGCCGGTCGTCAGCTCGCCCGCCAAGAAGCGCGGGTGCTGCATGATCGCGCTGAGGAAATCGACGTTGTGGCCCAGCCCCTCGATGCGGAAGGCGTCGAGCGCCTCGACCTGCAGAGCGGCGGCCTCGTCGCGGGTGGGCGCCCAGGTGATCAGCTTGGCGATCATCGGGTCGTAGAACATCGACACCTCGCCGCCCTCGGCCACCCCGTCGTCGAGGCGGACGTAGGGCTTGCCGCCGGTCTGGTCCCCAGACGATGAAGGCGCCTGGTGCAGGAGCGCGGCGGGTGGATCGTAACGCACTAGCCGCCCCGTGCTCGGCAGGAAGCCGCGATAGGGGTCCTCGGCATAGACTCGGTTCTCGATCGCCCAGCCATCGAGCCGCACGTCGCCTTGCCCGAAGGCCAGCGTCTCACCCGCCGCGACGCGGATCATCTGCTCGACCAGGTCGATCCCGGTGATCGCTTCGGTCACCGGGTGCTCGACCTGCAGCCGGGTGTTCATCTCGAGGAAGTAGAAGCTCTCGCCGGTGGGGTCCGCACCGCTGACGATCAGCTCGACGGTGCCCGCGCTGTAGTATCCCACCGCCCGGGCCAGCGCCACGCACTGCTCGCCCATCGCCGCGCGCATCTTCGGGGTGACGAAGGGGCTGGGCGCTTCCTCGACCACCTTCTGGTGGCGCCGCTGGATGCTGCACTCGCGCTCGTTGAGGTACAGGATGTTGCCGTGCTTGTCGCCGAGCACCTGGATCTCGATGTGGCGCGGGTTCTCGATGAACTTCTCGATGAACACGCGGTCGTCGCCGAACGAGTTGAGGCCTTCGCGCTGGGTCGCCTCGAACCCTTCCTCGACGTCCGTATCGTTCCAGGCGAGACGCATCCCCTTGCCGCCGCCGCCGGCGCTGGCCTTCATCATCACCGGGTAGCCGATGCGGTTGGCCTCGCGCAGCGCGTGCGCCGTGTCGGCGATCTCGCCCTCGGACCCGGGCACGACGTTGACGCCCGCGTCCTTCGCCAGCTTCTTGCTCTCGATCTTGTCGCCCATCGCGGCGATCGCGCCCACCGGAGGGCCGATGAACTCGATCCCCTCGGCCGCCAGCGCCTCGGCGAAGCTGGTCCGTTCGGACAGGAAGCCGTAGCCGGGGTGGACCGCCTCGGCGCCGGTATGCTTGCACGCGGCGATGATTGTGTCGGCCACGAGATAGCTCTCGCTCGCCGGAGCCGGACCGATGTGCACGGCCTCGTCGGCCAGAGCCACGAACGGCGCGCGCGCGTCGGCATCCGAATAGACCGCCACCGTGGCGATCCCCATCCGCCGCGCGGTGCGGATGATGCGGCAGGCGATTTCCCCGCGATTGGCGATGAGGATTTTCTTGAACATCTACTCGGCGGCTTCCTTCAAGGTGTCGCCCGCAGGCGGCATGTTGTGGCCGAGCAGGCGCAACAGGTCGGCGGCTGCCTCGACGACGTTGGTGCCGGGGCCGTAGATGCCCTGCACCCCGGCCTCGCGCAGGAAGTCGTAGTCCTGCGGCGGGATCACCCCGCCGGCGACGACCTTGATGTCGGCCCGCCCGGCCTCGCGCAGGTGCCCGATCAGTTCGGGGATCAGCGTCTTGTGCCCGGCGGCGAGCGAGCTGGCGCCGACCGCGTCGACGTTCTGGCTGAGCGCCATGTCGGCCGTTTCGCGCGGTGTCTGGAACAGCGGGCCGGACAGCACCTCGAAGCCCATGTCGGCAAAGGCGCTGGCGATCACGTTGGCGCCGCGGTCGTGGCCGTCCTGGCCCATCTTGGCGACCATCACCTTTGGCTTGCGGCCGAGCCGGCGGGCCACGGCCTCGACCCCTTCGACCACTTGCGCGAACCGCGCGTCGCCTGCGTAGGCCTTGGCGTAGACGCCCGAGACCGGGGTGGGCACGGTGTCGTAGCGGCCGAAGGCGGTTTCCATCGCGGAGGAAATTTCGCCCAACGTGGCATTCCGGCGCGCGCATTCGACCGCGAGGGCGAGGAGGTTGCCGTCGCCCTTGGCGCCCTCGGTCAGCGCATCCAGTGCGGCGCGGCACTGCGCCTCGTCGCGGTTTGCGCGGGCCTTGGCGATCCGGGCGATCTGGCCGTCGCGCACCGCGTGGTTGTCGATGTCGAGCGTGTCGATCGGGGCGTGTTCGTCGAGGACGTACTTGTTGACGCCCACGACCACCGTCTCGCCCCGGTCGACGGCCGCCTGGCGCGCCGCGGCGGCTTCCTCGATCGCCGCCTTGGGCGCGCCGCTGGCGACGTAGGCGGTCATCCCGCCCACCGCGTCGACCTCGGCGATGAGGGCGCGGGCGCGCTCGACCAGCGTCCCGGTAAGGGATTCCACGTAGTAGCTGCCGCCCAGCGGATCGACGACCTGGGTGATGCCGGTCTCTTCCTGCAGCACGAGCTGGGTGTTGCGGGCGATGCGGGCGGAGAAATCGGTCGGCAGGGCGAGCGCCTCGTCGAGCGCGTTGGTGTGCAGGCTCTGCGTGCCGCCGAGGACGGCCGCCAGCGCCTCCACCGTGGTGCGGATGACGTTGTTGTAGGGGTCCTGCTCCTGCAGCGAGACGCCGCTGGTCTGGCAGTGGGTGCGCAGCATCTTGGAGCGTTCGCTCTTCGCCCCGAGCCCATCCATCACCTCCCACCACAGTGCCCGCGCGGCGCGTAACTTGCTGACTTCCATGAAGAAGTTCATGCCGATGCCGAAGAAGAACGAGAGGCGCCCGGCGAAGGCGTCGATGTCGAGCCCGGCGGCCATCGCGCGGGTTGCGTATTCCTTGCCGTCGGCGATGGTGAAGGCAAGTTCCTGCACTGCCGTCGCCCCGGCTTCGTGCATGTGATAGCCAGAGATAGAAATGCTGTTGAATTTCGGCATGTTAGCCGAGGTGTAGGCGATGATGTCCGACACGATCCGCATGCTCGGCGCAGGCGGATAGATGTAGGTGTTGCGGACCATGAACTCCTTGAGGATGTCGTTCTGGATGGTCCCGGACAATTGCTCGGCCGAAACGCCCTGCTTCTTTGCGGCGACGATGTAGAAACTCATCACCGGAATCACCGCCCCATTCATCGTCATCGACACGCTCATCGTGTCGAGCGGGATGCCGGAGAAGAGAATCTCCATATCCTCGACGGTGTCGATTGCGACGCCGGCCTTGCCGACGTCGCCGACCACGCGCGGGTGGTCGGAATCGTAGCCGCGGTGCGTGGCGAGATCGAAGGCGACCGACAGGCCCTTCTGCCCGGCCGCCAGGTTGCGGCGATAGAAGGCGTTCGATTCCTCGGCGGTCGAGAAGCCCGCGTATTGCCGCACGGTCCACGGCCGGCCGGCGTACATGCTGGCCTTCACGCCGCGGGTGAAGGGGGCGAAGCCGGGCAGGCCGGGGCCCTCGGGCGGGACATCCTCGGCGGTGTAGAGCGGTTCGATGGCGAACCCTTCGGGCACCCACCATGTCAGGTCGCGGCCCTTGACCTCCTTGTCGGCGAGCGCCTTCCAGTCGGACTTGTCAGCCATGGTCGCCTTTCGGGGTCTCCATGATCTCGGTCAGCACGCCGCCCATGTCCTTGGGGTGGAGGAAGAAGATCGGCGTGCCGTGCGCTCCGATGCGGGTGGGGCCTAGCACGCGCTTGCCCATGCCTTCGAATTCGGCGCGCGCCGCTTCGATGTCGGGCACTTCGAAGCACAGGTGATGCTGGCCGCCAGCCGGGTTGCTGGCGAGAAAGCCCATGACTGGGCTCGTGTCGGACAGCGGGCTGAGCAGTTCCATCTGCGTGCCGCCGCCCTGTCCTGAGCCTGTCGAAGGGGGTGTGTCGACGAAGCAGACCCGCACGCCCTGTTCGGGCAGGTCGAACGGTTCGCCAGCCAGCGTACCGCCCATCGTATCGCGCCAGAAGGCGATGGCGTCATCCATGTCGGGAACGGCGATGCCGACGTGGTTGAGGCGGCCGAGTTTCATGCGGCGGGTTCGTCCTGCAAGGTTGGTTTCGCGCGCAACTAGTCGAACGCTCCTCTCAGGACAAGTCAGACACCCTTCAGCGCCCTGCCGCAACCGGCATGTTGTCGATCAGCCGGGTCCCGCCGATCCGCGCGGCGACGAACAGGCGGGCGTTGCCATTGTCGGCGTCCAGCGGCTCGAGCGAGTCGGCGTCGCGCAGGTCGAAGTAGTCGACGCTGTCGAACCCGCTCGTCAGCAGTTCGTCCAGCGCGAAGGCGCGGGTGCGGGCCCAGGAATCGCGGCCGTCGCGCACCATCTGCGCCGCCGTTCGCAGCACGGCGGGAATGGCCGCCGCGTTGCCCCGGTCTTCGGGCGAGAGGTAGCGGTTGCGGCTCGACAGGGCGAGGCCGTCCGCCTCGCGCACGGTGGGCACGCCGTGGATGGCATCGGCGCGGGGCAGCACGAGGTCGAGGTCGCGCGCCATGCGGCGGATCACCGCGAGCTGCTGCCAGTCCTTCTCACCGAACACCGCCAGGTCCGGCCGGACCTGGTTGAACAGCTTGCACACCACGATGGCCACCCCGTCGAAGTGCCCCGGCCGCGCCGCGCCGCACAGCCCTTCGCTGATGCCGGCCACCGAGATCGAGGTCGCGAAACCGGGCGGATAGACCTCCGACGCGGGCGGGGCCCACAGCAGGTCGACCCCCTCAGTTTCCAGCAGCGCGGAATCCTCGGCCAGCTGGCGCGGATAGGCCTCCAGGTCCTCGCCCGGGCCGAACTGCTTCGGGTTGACGAAGATCGAGACGACCACCGACGCGGTTAGGCGGCGCGCCTCGCGCACCAGCGTCAGGTGGCCTTCGTGCAGCGCGCCCATCGTGGGCACCAGCGCCACCGGCCCGCGCGCGCGCAGGCTGTCCACAGCTTGACGCAACGATTCGAGCCTGTCGACGGTATGCACGGGCGCACCCCTTGGATATGAGCGTGTGGACGGGCCCTAGCCGCCCGCGCAATTCAGAGAAAGCCCGACAGCACGTGAGCAATTCCGGCCCCCATCGCCCCGGTCCCCACAGGATCGTCTTCGCCAACGAAAAGGGCGGAACAGGCAAGTCGACCACCGCGGTCCACGTGGCGATCGCGCTGGCCTATTCGGGCAAGCGGGTCGCCGCGATCGACCTCGACCATCGCCAGCGCACCTTCGCCCGCTACCTCGAGAACCGGGCAGAGACCTGCGCCCGGCGCGAGGTCGAACTGCCCAGCGCCGAGTTTGCCACCTTCGAAGGCGATATCGAGGGGCTGGAAGCCAAGGTCGCCGAACTGGCCGCCGGCGACCTTGCCGGGCCGGTCGACTACATCGTGTTCGACACCCCCGGCCGCGACGACCCGCTGGCCCGCCACGCCGCCAGCAAGGCCGATACGCTGGTCACCCCGATGAACGACAGCTTCGTCGATTTCGACCTGATCGGGCAGGTCGATGCCGAGACCTTCAAGGTCCGCCGCCTCTCGTTCTATGCCGAGCTGATCTTCGAGGCGCGCAAGACCCGCGCGATGAAGGAACGGCGCGAGATGGACTGGATCGTCGTGCGCAACAGGGTGCAGCACATCGACGCGCGCAACCAGAAGCGGGTCGACCAGGCGCTGACTGAGCTCAGCAAGCGGGTCGGCTTCCGCGTGGCGCAGGGCCTGTCGGAACGCGTGATCTATCGCGAGCTGTTCCCCTCGGGGCTGACCCTGCTCGACAAGGGGCACCTGGGCGAGCTGGGCACGAGCCATCTCGTCGCGCGGCAGGAACTGCGCCAGCTGATCGCCGCACTGCACCTGCCGGGACTGTCGGGCGCGGCCCCGGCCAAGGCGGCCTGAGCGCCATGGGCAAGCTGATTTTCTTCGCCGTCATCGGCATCCTGGGCTGGAAGCTCGTCACCGGCCGCTGGCCGTGGGAGGGGCGCAGTTCCATCCGCAACCAGGCGCTGTTCCGGGCGCGCAAGCTGCTCGGCGTGCGCGCGGAAGGAAACAGGCAGGAAATAATCGAGGCCCACAGGCGTTTGCTCGCCATGGTCCACCCCGACCGGGGCGGAACCAACGAGCAGGTCCACGAGGCGAATGCCGCGCGCGACCTGCTGCTCGACGAACTGCCCGACGGCAAATAGGAGACCCAATGAGCCACCAGTTCCACCCCACCTCGCTGCGCGAATACGATATCCGCGGCATCATCGGCGAAACCCTGGGGCCGGACGACGCCCGCGCCATCGGCCGCGGCTTCGCCTCGTTGCTGCGCCAGGCGGGCGGCAAGACGGTGGCGGTGGGTTACGACGGCCGGGTCAGCAGCCCGATGCTGGAACACGCGCTGATCGAAGGCCTCACCGCCAGCGGATGCGACGTAATCCGCGTGGGCATGGGCCCGACCCCGATGCTCTATTTTGCCGAGGCCTCACTGGAACAGGCGGACGGCGGCATCCAGATAACCGGCAGCCACAATCCCGCCAACTACAACGGCTTCAAGATGGTGTTTCAGGGGCGCCCGTTCTTCGGGGCGGACATCCAGGAAATCGGGCGGCTCGCGGCGGCGGGGGAGTGGCTCGACGGAACGGGCGAAGTCACTTCGCACGAGATCCTCGACGATTACATCGAGCGGTTGCTGGCAGGGCTCGAAGGGCTCGACCAGGACAAGCTGGCCGCCATGAAGGTCGGTTGGGATGCCGGTAACGGCGCGGCCGGGCCGGCGCTCGAGAAGCTCGTCGCGCGCCTGCCGGGCGAACATCACACGCTCTACACCGAAGTCGACGGCAACTTTCCCAACCATCATCCCGATCCCACTGTCCCGGAGAACCTGGAGGACCTGCGCGCGCTCGTCGCGGCGAAGAACCTCGACTTCGGAGTGGCTTTCGACGGCGACGGCGACAGGATCGGCGCGATCGACGGCGAAGGCCGGATCATCTGGGGCGATCAGCTGCTGATGGTCTATGCGGAAGACCTCTTACGCAACATTCCGGGGGCGACCGTCATCGCCGACGTGAAGGCCAGCAAGGCGCTATTCGACCGCGTTGCCGAGCTGGGCGGAAAACCCCTGATGTGGAACACTGGGCACAGCCTGATTAAGTCCAAAATGAAGGAGACTCATGCCCCGCTGGCCGGCGAGATGAGCGGGCACGTCTTCTTTGCCGACACCTACTACGGCTACGACGATGCGCTCTATGCCGCGATCCGGCTGATGGCCGCGAGCCAGCGGCTGGGCCGCTCGGTCACCGAACTGCGTGGCGCCATGCCCAACCTGCTCAACACGCCGGAACTGCGCTTCCAGGTGGACGAGAGCCGCAAGTTTGCCGCGATCGACGAGGTCAAGGCGCGGCTTTCCGGGCCGGATGCGCCCGCCGGCATCAGCGTCGATTCGACCGACGGCGTGCGCGTGACCACGCCCGACGGATGGTGGCTGCTGCGCGCCTCCAACACGCAGGACGTGCTCGTCGCCCGCGCCGAAAGCCAGACGCAGGACGGGCTCGACCGCCTGCTCGGCCAGATCGACGACCAGCTCGAGGCGAGCGGGCTGGAGCGTGGACCGCAGGCCGGGCACTAGAGCGGCCAAGGGGGGTGAGCGGCGTGACGGACCCATCCGCTTCGGGCAATCCCGGCCGGTGGATACTGGCACAACGGCCGGCCCTGCGGCTGGCGGTGGTGGTCACGTTCTACTTCACCCAGGGCGTGCCGCAGGCGCTGTTCTACGTCGTCCTGCCCACCTGGCTGTCGGTGAACGGCTACTCGGTGGCGGACATCGCGGCCGTGGTGGGCGCCGCCGGTACGCCCGGCACGATCAAGTTCCTCGGCGGGCTGTTCGTCGACCGCTTCCCGTATCTGCCGATGGGCCGGCGCAAGCCGTGGATCCTGTTCGGGCAGGCGCTGATCTGCGGCGGGTTGATCACGGGATCGCTGCTGGCCGGGGGGCGGCCGGAGATCGGCCTGCTGGCGGCGCTCGGCTTCCTCTCGATGCTGGGCTTCGTGTTTCAGGACGTGTCGATCGACAGCCTGATCATCGACCTGTTCGACGAGCGCGAGCAGGGCCGCGCCGCCGGCCTGACGTACAGCGCGGCCGGGCTTGGCTCGGCCAGCATGATCTTCGTCGGCGGCCGGCTGATCGAGAGCTACGGGCTGCCGTTCGTCTTCGCCGCCTTGGCGACCTTGCCGGTGATCGTTTTCCTGCTGCTCCTCCCGCTGCGCGAGCGCGAGGGCGAACGGCTCACCCCGATGACGCCGGGGCAAACCCACCCGGTCAACCTCGCCCGCGGGAAGAGCAACTGGGGCGGCATGCTGCGCGAGGTCTTCGGCCTCATCCTCAACCCGCTGGCCATCCTGGTCATGGTGCTGGGCGCCGCGCGTTATCTGCCGGCCGGGATCAACACCACGATGTTCCCGGTCATGGCGACCCAGGGGGCCGGCTGGGAATTGACCCGCTTCACCGACATGCAGACCTTCACCGGGCTCGCCGCGGCGATCCTGGGTGCGGGGTTCGCCGCCCTCGTGCTGCCCAGGATCGGCCCTCGCGCGGCCAATATCATGCTCCTGCCGGTCGTCGCGCTGCTCTACGGCGCGATGGCGCTCGTCCCGGGCCTGCAGACCGATGACGGCGCGCTGACCGCGTTCTTCTACGCCACCGAAGTCCTGAGCGTGCTGGTGCTGATCTCGCTGTTCCCGATCTGCATGCGGATGACGACGCCCGCCGCGGCGGCGACGCAATATGCGCTGCTCATGGCTTCGTTCAACCTGGGCCGGCCGATCGGCGCCGCGCTGTCGGGCACGTTCGGGTATGACGGGCTGTCGACGCTGTTCCTGATCATCGCCGGCGCCGCCGTGCTCAGCGTTCCGGCGTTCCTGTTCGTCAAGTTTCCGCACAAGGAACGCGAGGCCGCGATCCCGCCCGATCCGGCGCCGCTCATGCCGCACTGACGGCTTTCCCGGCCGGGGACGCAAAAAAAGGGAGGCGCCGAAACGCCTCCCTTCCGGTTGCCGGACGGTGAGGGGCCGTCAGGACTTGGTCTTATACGTGTCGGTAGCGGTGCCGGACGCATAGTCGGTGCCGCCCGTCTCGTCCGCGCCGACGCGCAGGTTGTTCTGCACGTGGGTCACGCCCGAAACGTCCTCGGCGCAGTCCTCGGCCCGGCGCTTCTGCAGCCGGGTGGGCACGGTGCCTTCCAGGGTGACTTCGCTGTTCTCCACCTTGACCCTGACCTTGCGGGCATCGACCGCCCAGTCGTTGGTCAGGTTGTCGTTCACGTCCTCGCGGATGCGGTCGTCGGAGCGGGTATAGTCGCTCGGGCCGCGGCCGCGGTGGTCGTTCTCGCGCCGACGCTCGGCGTCTTCATCGCCGAACCAGCTGGCGATCTCGTCGGTCGTGCGGTCCCACCAATCGCGCTGGCGCGGGCGATCGCTGTACTGCGGCGAGGAAAACCCGCTGTCGGCGCGGTAGCTGCCGCGGCTGCTGCCGCCGCCATACGAGGGGCGGGCCGCGCCGGTCGACGCCGCGTCCCACCTGCCGGTCGGGGCCGAGAAATCGCGGCCAGCCTGGTCTTCCGAGGTAAAGCTGGAGAAGCGGTTGGCCGGCTGCCCGTAATCCTGCCGATAGCTCGATGCCTGGGCCGACTGGCCGAAACGATCGTCGCGGCCGCGCGAGTAGCCCCGGCCGCTGCCGTAGCGCTCGTTGCGGTCCCAGGTCGATTCCAGCCGATTGTCGTCCTGGAAATGCGACGGGCCGGATTCGCCCATCTGGCCGTACGACGGATCGTAGCCGGACGGCGCGTAGTCGCTGCTCGAACGGAATTGCTCTTCCTGCCGCCAGCGGTCGCCCTCGTGATCGGGCGCGCGGTCGCGGTCGCGGAAGCGGTTGCGGTTGGGTTGGTAACGGTCGGCCATGGTCTGGCTCCTCGAAAATGCTGTCTCGCCTCAATCGTCGGCGCGGGAGAGACAGGCAGGCCCGCGTAGACGATCCCCGCGATCGCAGGGTCACGATGAAATAACGTCCGTGCTGCGCGTGGCGTTTCCCGGTCCGGCGCGGCCGCGAGGCGACTCGGCGCGTTGAAGCCATTGAAAAGCAAGGCGCCATTCCGCTCCGATTGCAGGACACTTTGGCCCGCCTTCGGTGTTATTGGGGGCAGGTGACCAGTTCCGCCATCCCGCCCGAGATCGCCGCCTGGTTCGCCGGGCGCGGCTGGCGCGTGCGGCGGCACCAGGCGGACATGCTCGCTGCGAGCGATGCCGGGCGCCATGCGATGCTGGTGGCCGATACCGGGGCGGGCAAGACGCTGGCGGGGTTCCTGCCCACGCTGGCGGACTTCTGCCCCTCGCGAGGGGCCATCCCGCCCGACGGGCTGCACACGCTCTACGTCAGTCCCCTGAAGGCCTTGGCGCACGACGTGCAGCGCAACCTGGTCACGCCGGTGGAGGAGATGGGCTTGGCGCTGCGGATCGAGACGCGCAGCGGCGATACGCCGTCGGACCGCAAGCGCCGGCAGCGGGCCAAACCGCCGCACATCCTGCTGACCACGCCCGAATCGCTGTCTCTGCTGCTCAGCTATCCCGACAGCGCCGATCTGTTTCGCGGCCTGAAGCGCGTGGTGATCGACGAGATACACGCCTTCGCGACCGGCAAGCGCGGCGACCTGCTGGCGCTGGCACTGGGCCGCCTGCAGGCGATCGCGCCCGACATGCAGCGCGCCGCGCTGTCGGCCACGGTCGCCGATCCAGAAGCCTTTCGCGAATGGCTCGCCCCTTGGGGAGAGATCGACACCGTCGAGCTGGTGGAGGGCGAGGCGGGGGCCCCGGCCGAGGTGGAGATCCTGCTGCCCGACGAGGAGCGCGTGCCCTGGGGCGGCCACGCGGCGACCTGGGCGATTCCGCAGCTCTACGAGGAGATCCGCCGCAACCGCACCACGCTGGTGTTCACCAACACGCGCTTTCTGGCCGAATACATCTTCCAGCAGCTGTGGGATGTGAACGACGACACGCTGCCGATCGGCATCCATCACGGGTCGCTGAGCAAGGAGGCGCGGCGCAAGGTCGAAGGGGCGATGGCGCGCGGTGAGCTGCGCGCGCTGGTCGCGACCGCCAGCCTCGACCTGGGCGTAGACTGGGGCGACATCGACCTGGTGGTGCAGATGGGCGCTCCGAAGGGCTCCAGCCGCCTGCTGCAGCGGATCGGCCGGGCCAACCACCGGCTCGACCAGCCCAGCCGCGCGATCCTGGTGCCGGGCAATCGCTTCGAATTCCTCGAGGCGACAGCGGCCAAGGATGCGGTCGACCAGGGGCAGCGCGACGGGGAGGATTTTCGCCCCGGCGGGCTCGATGTCCTGGCCCAGCATGTGATGGGCTGCGCCTGCGCCGGGCCGTTCGACGAAGCGGCGCTGCTGGCCGAGGTGCGCAGCAGCCTGTCCTACGCGTGGGTCGACGAGGCGACCTGGCAGCGCGTGCTGCATTTCGTCGCCACCGGCGGCTACGCGCTGGAAGCCTACGACAAGTTTCGGCGCATCGTGCGCGATCCCACCAGGGACGGCGGCGGGGTCTGGCGGCTCGCCCATCCCGAACATGCCGCGCGGCACCGGCTCAATGCCGGGATCATCGTCGATTCGGAGATGCTCGACGTGCGGTTCCGCAACGGCCGTTCGCTGGGCAAGGTCGAGGAGCGCTTCGGCGCGTCGCTGCGCACCGGCGACACCTTCCAGTTCGCCGGGGTCAACGTCGAGGTCGAGGCGATCCGCGACATGGAACTGATCGTGCGCGCGTCGAAGAAGGCGGCGATGATCCCCAGCTATGGCGGGCAGCGCCTGCCGCTGACCACCCACCTGGCCGACAGGGTGCGGCGTATGCTTGTCGAGCGCAGCGAATGGGGCCGCTTCCCCGACGACGTGCGCGAATGGCTGGAGGTGCAGGACTGGCGTTCGCAGATGCCGAGCCCCGACAACCTGCTGGTCGAGAGCTTCCCGCACGCGAAGCGCGAGTACACCGTGTACTACACCTTCACCGGCTGGAACGCGAACCAGAGCCTGGGAATGCTCATCACCAAGCGGATGGAGGAGCGCGGCCTGATGCCCGGCGGGTTCGTGGCCAACGACTATTCGCTGGCGGTCTGGGGCCTGAAGCCGGTCGAGGATCCGGCGCCGCTGCTGTCGCCCGACATCCTGACGCACGAATTCGTCGAATGGGTGCAGAATTCGCACCTCCTGCGCCGGGCCTTTCGCGAGGTGGCGGTGATTGGCGGGCTGGTCGAACGCCAGCACCCGGGCAAGCGCAAAAGCGGCAAGCAAGTCACCTTCTCGACCGACCTGATCTACGACGTGCTGAGGAAGTACGAGCCCGATCACGTCCTGATCGAGGCCGCGTGGGCCGATGCGCGCGCGCGGATGACGGACATCGGGCGGCTGGGCGACCTTCTGGACAGCGCGGCGGAGCGGCTGGTCCACGTGAAGCTCGACCGGGTAAGCCCGCTGGCCGTTCCGGTGATGGTGATGATCGGCCGCGAATCGCTGCCCCAGGGCGCGGTTGACGACGAGCTTCTGCTGGAGGCTGAGACGCTGGCGGGCGCCGCCATGCGGGTGGACGAACCGGCGGACTACCTTGCCGAGGATTAGAGCGGCGAGGGGGTCGATGTCGGTAGAAGCCACACAGCCATCCCCTGCGATTTCGGCGCGACGGGGGCGAATCCGTGTTGGGCATAGAGCTCGCTTGCCCGGCCGTCGGCGACGAGACTGACGTAGGCGGGGGCGGCGATGCGCGCTGCGAGCGCTTCGAGCAGCGCCGCGACCACCGCCTTGCCCAGGCCCTTGCCTTGGTGCGCCGGGTCGACCGCAATGTCGACCAACTGGAAGAACAAGCCGCCGTCTCCCACGATGCGGCCCATGCCTACCGCGGTGGCGTCATGGCGGACTACGACGCCGATGTATGTCCCGGGGAGGCCGGCCCGGGCTGCGGCTTCGGAGAACGGGCTCAGTCCGCTCATCGCGCGAAGGCGCTGGTAATCGTCGAGAGCGGGAACCTCGTGGTCGAGGGAGTACCCGGCAGGCGCGGCGAAGGTCATGGCCGGTGCATATGCCGCCGCGCCTGCCGGGTCGAGCGGCGACGGGTCAGCGCTCGAACCGGCGGTGCTTCTCGTTGTCGACGAAGCCGAAGTTGGTCACGCCGCTTGCCTTCACCAGCCGCAGGATGGCGGCCGAAGCGTCGTAGCTCGCCGCGGGGTCGGGTGCGAACTCGAGCACGGGTTCGGGGGTCATTGCCGCGTCGGCTTGGAGGATCGCGGCCAGTTGCGGACCGGTGACGGGGGTGCCGTTCCACGACACCCGGTCGCCGGCATCGATCGTCAGCCGGTTGCGCACGGGGTCGAAAGGGACCTTCGGCGGGGAGACGGTGCTCGGCAGGTCGTAATCCAGGCTGTGCGTGGAGAGCGGAATGCTGAGCATGATCATCGTCAGGAGGACCAGCATGACATCGATCAGCGGGGTGGTGTTGACGTCGGCCAGCGGCCGGTCAGCGGCGGAAAGGGCAAATGCCATGCTACGCCTCCATCATATGTGATAAAGTATCATAACATGATGGTCGAATACGGCAAGCCCTTTCCGGACGGAACGCAGGCATGAAAAAAGGGGCCGATCGCTCGGCCCCTTTCTCGTGTTCTGTCGGATGGACCGGAAGGCTCAGGCCTTGCCGAACACCCGGTATTTTTCGTTTCCGACGAAGCCGAACTTGGTCACGCCCGACGCCTTGATGATGTTCAGCACCTGGGCCGACAGCTCGTAGCTGGCATCCGGCTCGGGCTCGAACTGCAGTTCGGGCTCGACCGACATCTGCAGCGAGGTCTGCAGGTTGGCCGCCAGTTCGCCGGTCGAAAGCGGGCTGCCGTTCCACAGGATCTCGTTGGCCGGCGTCAGAACGAGCTTGTTCTTGATCGGGTCGACCAGGGGCGGGGTGCTGTTCGGATCGGGCACCGGAAGATCGATGTCGACCGAGTGGGTCGCCACGGGGATGGTGATGATGAAGATGATGAGGAGCACGAGCAGGACGTCGATCAACGGCGTCATGTTCATGTCCATCATCGGGGCGCCATCATCATTGCCGCCTGACATTGCCATGGGGTGTTACTCCTGAATTCTGGTCACGGACCGGTCGCGCGCGGCGTGTCAGCCGTTCGGATCGACCGGGTTGGAAATGAAGCCCACGGTCGGATATCCGGCCGACTGAACGTTGAAGATCGTACCCGCGACGCAGCGCCACGGGACGTTCTTGTCAGCGCGAATGTGAACCTGCGGGATCTTCTCCGGATCGTTCATGATCGCCTCGATACCGCCTTCGCGCTGAACGATGCTGTCGAGCCGCTCGAACGACATGTCGTAAAGCTCCTGCGAATCGACAGGAGTCACGTTGTTGAAGAACACCCGGCATTCGCCATTGCGGGTCGAGCCCGAATAGCCCGACTGCTGTATCTGCGGCGTGCGCCCTTCGGCGTCGGTCGTCGTGACGGTGATCAGCAGGTTCTCGACCTTGTCCTTCGATTCGACCGATTCGAAGATCGGAATTTCCAGCTTCTCGATCGTCTGAAGAGCAACCGGAACCGCGATCAGGAAGATGATCAGGAGCACCAGCATCACGTCCACGAGGGGCGTGGTGTTGATGTCGGACATCGGCCGGTCGTGGCCGCCTCCGGGCAGGGAAATTGCCATGTTGTCGTCCTATCTCAAAACTTCGTTGGCCGTATCGCAGGGGCGGGCGACCCGCATGCCGGAGCCCGCCCCGCGATAACGGATCAGGCCTTGGTCGTCGTGGTCGTGGTCGTGCCGACCGGCTTGGCCGGAGCGGTCGCCGCGATCTTGCCAGCCTGCTGGGTCGAGGTCTTCGTCATGATTTCCGGCCGCACCGCGCCGCGCGAGGTGATGTTGGCGAGAATGTCGGTCGAGAAGCCCGAGAGCAGTTCGGCGATGCGCTTGTTGCGGGCCTGCAGCCAGTTGTAGGCAAGCACCGCGGGCACGGCGACGAGCAGACCGATGGCGGTCATGATCAGCGCTTCACCGACCGGGCCGGCGACCTTGTCGATCGAGGCCGAACCGGCGAGGCCGATGTTGATCAGCGCGCGGTAGATACCGATAACCGTACCGAGCAGACCGACGAACGGCGAGGTCGCGCCGACGGTGGCGAGGAACGGCAGACCGCTGGCGAGCTTCGAGTTGATCGCCGCTTCCGAACGGGCCAGCGAACCGTGCATCCAGTCGTGGGCTTCGAGCGAGTCGGTCATCTTGCTGTGCTGCGCTTCGGCAACCAGAGCATCGTCGACCACCTGGCGCCAGGCGCTGTTCTTCTCGAGCTTGGTGGCGCCTTCGGACAGCGTGTTGGCCCGCCAGAACGTGCTGCGCACGCCGCGGTACTGCTTCAGGATCTTGTTCTGCTCGAGCAGCTTGGTGATCAGGATGTAGAACGATCCGACCGACATGATCACGAGGATGATGAAGATCGAGTAGGCGATGGCGCCGCCCTGGTTCAGCGCTTCCCAGAAGCCGAACTGGTTGACCGGTGCCGCGTCAGCGGCAGCAGCAAGGATGTCAATAAGCATGCGGGTATTCCTCTCTAGAGAATTTCAAAGCGAAACTATTGGAGCCTGTACGTGATGCGGGTCGACCACCGACCGGAGATCGGGTTGCCTGCATCGTCCCACGCGGGGTTGAACCGGCCGAACCGGGTGATGTCGGCGCAGGCCGCCTCGTCCAGCGTGCTCGAACCGCTCGAAGACGTCACCGAGCAGGCCGACACGCGGCCTTCGCCGTTGACCGTCACGGAGACGCCCACGGTGCCCTGTTCCTCGTTGCGTATCGCACGAGCGGGGTAGTTGTCGATGATGCGAGCCTGCCAGCGGGCCTGGCCTTCCGGCGTGACGCCACGAGCCCTCGACGGGGCGGGCGGCGGCGGCGGCGGAGCCGGCGGAGCCGTCGGCGGAACGATCCGCACCGGCGGTGCCGGCGGCGGAATGACCGTCTGCACCTGGATCGGCGGCGGAGCCACGGCGATGTTGATCGGCGGCGGCGGCGCAACTGGCGGCGGCGGCGCGACTTGATCCGGCGGCGGTGGCGGCGGCTCTTCCTCTGGCGGCGGCGGTTCCTCGATATCAACCGTCGTTACACGCTCGATCAGCTTCTTGGTCGCCGAATAGGCGAGACCCGTGACGAGCACGTAACCAACGACAAGGTGGATCAAACCCACGATTACAATCGCAATGATGCGATTGGTGCTCATTCCTTGGTCAGCGTAAGCCATCCAGTCCCTTCACTCCATTACCCAAACCGGATCGACGATCCGGCAAGCCCAGCCAAGCCCGCATGGATTCACATCCCCACAGGCTCTCCCGGGCCAAGTCCACAATGAAGGCTGCAGTGCGATCAGCCGTTACAAATCGCAAGCCAGACAGCCCGGAACCCGCAAATAGTTGCTGTTATACGCTGGGTCCCTATTGGCACGAGCCTTAGCGACGAAGGAAAGCGCGAGCAAACGCTTTATCGGTTAACAGCCGATTCAGGGGCCAACCCGTTCCAAGGCGGGGCGGCCCTCAAGTTTGCCTCGGCCGCCAGCGTTCTGCATGGAGCTCGTCACAATGCGAATCATCTCGCCCCTTCCCCTCGGCCCCTGGCGCTTCGCCCTGCTTCCGCTGGCCCTCGCCGCCTGCGCCGCGCCGGGGCAGGCCCAGATGGCCGCGGCCCCGTCCGCGCCGGTGGCGACTTATGCCGATCTCGCGTCGCTGAGCGAGGCGGGGACGGTGATCGCGCGGGTCAAGGTGAAGGATCAGGCTGCCGTGGAGCCCGAGCGTTCGCCCGGTCTCGCGCCCGGGATGGTCCGCCTCTATCTCGAGACGCAGGTCGAAGGGGTGATCAAGGCGCCCGCCGCACTCGGCGAATCGCAGACCTACCTGGTCGACGTGCAGGTCGACGCGAAGGGCAAGGCGCCGAAGCTGAAGAAGCGCTCGTTCCTCGTCTTCGCCCGCCCGGTCCCGGGCACGCCGGGCCAGTTGCAACTTGTCGAGCCCGACGCCCAGTTGCCGACCGATCCCGCCATCGAGGCGCAGGTGCGGACCATCGCGGCCGACCTTGCCCGGCCCGGCGCGCCACCGCGAATCACTGGCGTGCGCGAGGCGATCTCGGTCGCCGGAAACCTCACCGGCGAATCGGAAACGCAGGTGTTTCTCGATACATCCGACGGCACGCCGGTCTCGCTCACGCTCTTGCGCCGGCCCGGGATGGAGCCGGCCTGGGGCGTGGCTTGGACCGAGCTGGTCGATCAGGCGGCCCGCCCGCCGGAACCGCGCACGATCGCCTGGTACCGCCTGGCCTGCGCCCTGCCTGACGAATTGCCGCGCAGCGCGTTCCTGCAACAGGGCAGTTCCCAGACCCAGGCGCGAAGCGACTATGCGCTGATCCGCAGCCAGCTCGGCCCGTGCGAGCGCTTGCGGTCCCCCTCCCGGTCGTAACCTGCGCAAGCGAGGTGATCCGATACCCGATCGTAACGGATGCAACCGTCCCCTAGCCAAGCCTGTGGCTTGGCCGTAACGCGCGCCCCGTTCGGTGGACGGGAAGAGTCATGACGGAAGCTTTGCGCATTGCCCTCGCCGGTCTCGGCACAGTCGGGGCCGGGCTGGTGCGGCTGATCGAGACCAACGGCGATCTCATCGCCAGGCGGGCCGGCCGGCCGATCAGGATCGTCGCCGTCTCGGCGCGCGACCGGGCCAAGGACCGCGGGATCGATCTGTCGGCCTACCAGTGGGAAGACGACATGACCGCGCTGGCCGAACGGCCCGACGTCGATGTCGTGGTGGAACTCGTCGGCGGGGCGGACGGGCCGGCTCTCACCACCGCGCGCAAGACGCTCGGCGCCGGCAAGGCGCTGGTCACGGCCAACAAGGCGATGATCGCGCACCACGGCCTGGAGCTGGCGACGCTGGCCGAAGCCAAGGGGGCGCCCCTGCGGTTCGAGGCCGCCGTCGCGGGCGGCATTCCGGTGATCAAGGGGCTGCGCGAAGGGGCCGCCGCCAACCGCATCGAGCGGATCTTCGGGATCCTCAACGGCACCTGCAACTACATCCTTTCGACGATGGAGCAGACCGGGCGCGACTTCGGCGAAGTCCTCGCGGAGGCCCAGGCGCTCGGCTATGCCGAGGCCGATCCCACGTTCGACGTCGAGGGCATCGATGCGGCCCACAAGCTGGCCATCCTTGCCGCGATTGCGTTCGGCGCGAAGGTCGACTTCCCTGCCGTCGACGTCGGCGGCATCGGCCGGGTCCGCGCGGCCGACATCGCGCAGGCCGCCGCGCTGGGTTACCGCATTCGCCTGATCGGCACTGCCGAGGTCGACGAGCGCGGCGAGCTGTTCCAGCGCGTCCAGCCCTGCCTCGTCCCGCTCGGCCACCCGCTGGCCGCGGTCGATGGGCCGACCAATGCCGTGGTCGCGGAAGGCAATTTTTCCGGCCGGCTGCTGTTCCAGGGCGCCGGGGCGGGCGACGGGCCGACGGCCAGCGCGGTTGCGGCCGACCTTATCGACATCGCCCGGGGCGACACCGGCCCGCCGTTCTCGGTCCCTGCCGCCGCGCTCGAGGCGCTGGCTCCGGCCCAGGCGGGCCACCGGACCAACCGGACCTACGTCCGCTTCGTGGTGGCCGACCGTCCGGGCGTGCTGGCCGAGATCACCGCCGCAATGCGCGATGCCGGCGTCTCGATCGAAAGCCTGATCCAGAAAGGCCGGCCGGACGAGGACGGCGACGTGCTCGTCGCGATGGTCACGCACGAGGGGCCTGAAGCCAGCGTCGGCCGAGCGCTTGCCTTGCTCGAGGGTTCACCCGTCCTGGCCGAGCCGCCGCTGGTGATGCGCCTGATCGGCTAGCGGGCGGGAATCTCGCCCTTCGCGATGCGGTCCGCGTCCGAGCCGGGCGGGGCCTCGGGGATGGCCTTGAGGTCGATCAGCAAGGGCATGGGCCGCGGGCAGGGCGGGATGAAGCAGCCCCGTGCCACCACGACCCCCGGATAGCGCGGCACGAGATCGGGCGCGCGGGGGACGTTGTCCTTGATTGCGCCATCGTCGGTGGAGGAGGGGACGTATTGCGTCGCCGGATCGATCCCTTCGGCACAGACGACGATCTCCCCCTCGGCCGATTCAGGGCATGGCTGGGCTTCCTGCGAAGCCACGGCATAGTAGTCCCGCGCCGATGCGGCGACCTGCTCCGCGGTCGCCGGCGCGGGCGGCAACGCGGCCGCCGCGGCCAGCCAGAGCATGCTCGACATCCAAACCCCTCCAGCCTAAGCGCGCAGCCGCCACACAAGCCGAGGGGACTGAATTCGCCATGAACATAGCAGCGCCGGGGACCAAGCCCAGCCCCAAGCCCTCGAAGGTGCTCGACCGCGTTCTGGTGATGGAGATGGTCCGCGTGACCGAAGCCGCCGCCGTGGCCGCCAGCAAGCTGATCGGCCGGGGCGACGAGAAGGCGGCCGATGCCGCCGCGGTCGAGGCGATGCGCAAGGCGTTCGACGAGCTGGCGATCGACGGCACCGTGGTGATCGGCGAGGGCGAGCGCGACGAGGCGCCGATGCTCTATATCGGCGAGAAGGTCGGCGGCGCGCAGGGCACCGGCCCGCAGATCGACATCGCGCTCGATCCGCTCGAAGGCACGACGATCTGCGCCAAGGCCGGCCCCAACTCGCTGGCCGTGCTGGCTGCGGCCGAGCACGGCTGCCTGCTCAACGCGCCCGACGTCTACATGGAAAAGCTGGCCGTGGGTCCGGGCTACCCTGACGGCGTGATCGACCTGGCGAAGTCGCCGACCGAGAACGTCACCGCGGTTGCCGCGGCCAAGGGCGTTTCGCCCGACGAGATCATCGTCTGCGTGCTCGACCGCCCGCGCCACGCGGAACTGATCGCCGAACTGCGTGCCATCGGCTGCGGCGTGGTGCTGATCGGCGACGGCGACGTGGCGGGGGTGATCGCCACGACCGACCCGGACACGACGATCGACATGTACATGGGCAGCGGCGGCGCGCCCGAAGGCGTGCTGGCTGCCGCTGCGCTGCGCTGCGTCGGCGGCCAGTTCAACGGCAAGCTGCTGTTCCGCAACGACGACGAACGCGGCCGTGCCCGCAAGTGGGGGATCGAGGATTTCGACCGGATCTACCGGCTGGAAGATCTCGCCAAGGGCGATTGCATCTTCGCCGCGACCGGTGTGACCGACGGGTCGCTGCTCGAAGGCGTCAAGCGGCGCAAGGGCTCCATGACCACCGAAAGCGTCGTCATGCGCGCCAGCAGCGGGACCGTCCGCTGGGTCAAGGGTGAACACCGGCGCGGCTAGGAGAACGCAATGGCTAAAAGAGGTCGGAATGACGGCTTAACGATCGGTATCGTTCCTCATTGGCAAATCGAGTATCCGAAGGAAGATGCGAAAAGGGACACTTCTGACCTCCAACAAATTATGCTGGAACATGATCGCATTCGTGCGGAAGGCCGCGATCCAATGAGTGAATTGAAAGCCGCGAAAAAGCTGGCGAAGAAGGCGCAGCTCAAAAAGCGTAAGCAAATGCAGGAAGGGAAGCCGCAATGAAACTCATGGCCGGCAATTCCAACCTGCCGCTCGCCCGCGCGATCGCCGGCTATCTGGAGATCCCGCTGACCGACGCCAGCGTCCGCCGTTTCGCCGACGAGGAGATCTTCATCGAGATCCACGAGAACGTGCGCGGCGAGGACATGTTCATCGTCCAGTCGACCAGTTTCCCGGCCAACGACAACCTGATGGAGCTGCTGATCTCCATCGACGCCTGCAAGCGCTCGTCGGCCAAGCGGATTACCGCCGTGGTGCCCTATTTCGGCTATGCCCGGCAGGACCGGAAGCCTGGCCCGCGCACGCCGATCTCGGCTAAGCTGGTCGCCAACCTCATCACCCAGGCCGGCGCCGACCGGGTGCTCGCGGTCGACCTGCACGCCGGGCAGATCCAGGGCTTCTTCGACATCCCGACCGACAACCTGTTCGCCGCGCCCACCATGGCGGCCGACATCCAGGCCCGGTACGAGGGCGACCTGATGGTCGTCAGCCCCGACGTGGGCGGCGTGGTGCGCGCCCGCGCGCTGGCCAAGCGGCTCGACAACGCCCCGCTGGCGATCGTCGACAAGCGCCGCGAGCGGCCCGGCGAAAGCGAGGTGATGAACATCATCGGCGACGTGAACGGCCGCAACTGCATCCTGATCGACGATATCGTCGATTCGGGCGGGACGCTGTGCAACGCGGCGCAGGCGCTGCTGAGCGCAGGGGCGAAGAGCGTGGCGGCCTATATCACCCACGGCGTCCTGTCGGGCGGCGCGGTGGCGCGGATCGACAAGTCGGCCCTGACCGAACTGGTGATCACCGATTCCATCCTGCCGACCGACGCGGCCAAGGATTCAAGGACCATCCGCATCCTGCCGATCGCTCCGTTGATCGGCGAAGCGGTCCGCCGCATCGCCGACGAGAGCTCGGTCTCGAGCCTGTTCGACTGATGCGCCGGGCCGGGGCCGCTCTGCTCCTGGCCGCGGCCGCGGGGTGCACCTCTGCGCCCAGGGCCGTCGCGGTCTATGCGCCCCCACCGGGCATCAACCAGGTGCTCGAGGGGCGGATTGCCGCGGCGCCGGGCCATGCGCTGATCCTGGGCGATCTCAACATGGCGCCGGGCGCCGATATCCCGCGGCATTACCACCACGGCGAGGAGTCTATCTACGTCCTGGGCGGCAGTGCCACGGTCAGCCGCGCGGGCCAGCCCGACGTGACGCTGGGGCCGGGCGAGGGCGTGATCATCGCGCCCGGAGTGGTTCACTGGGGCAAGGCCGGCGGCGAGGGGCTGCGGTCGATTTCCGCCTGGGTGAAGGACGACGCAAAGCCGCTGCGAGAAGCCGTCACCCCGTGAACCTCGCCGCCGAGATTGCCCTTGCCCACCGCCTCGCCGATGCCGCGCGCGCGGCGATCCTGCCGCACTTTCGCAGCGGCCTCGACCATGAGCGCAAGGCCGATGCCTCGCCCGTGACCGAGGCCGACCGCGCGGCCGAAGAGGCGATGCGCAAGCTCATCGTCGCCGAGTTCTCGGCCGATGGAATCCACGGGGAGGAGTTCGGGGCCAGCGAAGGCCGCTCGGGCCGGCAATGGGTGCTCGACCCGATCGACGGGACGACGGCCTTCCTCGCCGGGCGGGCAACGTTCGGCACGCTGATCGCGCTCACGGTCGACGGTTTCCCGGTGCTCGGCGTGATCGACCAGCCGGTGCTGGGCGAGCGCTGGCTGGGCGTGGCGGGGCAGGCGACCACCTTCAACGGCCGGCCGGCGACCACCCGGCTGTGCCGCGAGCTGTCCGGCGCCGCGCTCGCCACAACCGGGCCGCAGTACTTCACGCAGGAGGAAGGCGACGTCTACATGGCGCTGGCGCAGGCGACCGATCACAAGCGGATGATCATGGGCGGCGACTGCTACAACTACGCGATGGTCGCCAGCGGCCACCTGGATGTCGTCTGCGAGGCCGGGCTCAAGCTGCACGACTTCGCCGCGCTGGTGCCCGTGGTCGAAGGCGCCGGGGGCATGATGTGCGACTGGAACGGCGAACCGCTGCACGCCAAATCCACCGGTCACGTGCTCGCACTGGGCGACCCGGCGCGGCTGGAGGACGTACTTGGGGTGATGGGCGGTTCCGGCGCGCACGCCGGGCATGATCACGGCTAGAAGATCCCCAGGAACTTCTTGCGCCGTTCCTTTTTTTCGCCCGCCGGTTCCTTGCCGCTTTCGGTCTTGGCGGTGGTGCCCGCTCCCACGTCGTCGCGCGGCTTGCCCTTGTCGGTGCGCTGGGCGCTGGCCCGGGCGCCGGCCAGGACCGGACCGCACGCCGCCGCCTTGGCATCGCCGGGATCGACGAAGGCGAGGATCCCGCCCAGCGGCCCTGCCGCCGCCGCCAGACCCAAGCCGGCACCGGCGCGGGCGAGCAGCGCCCCGCTGATCGGGTCGATCTTCGGATCGGCGAAATAGCCGTTCACGCCGACCGGCGACTGGGCCGAGAACAGGCTGAAGGTCTTGGCATCGGCGCGCACCGCCATGTCGATCGCCTCGGTCCTGAAACTGAAGCCGCCGCGCCCCAACATCACGTTCTTCCTGGTGTCGATCAGGATCGGGTCGGCCGCGGCGATGCCGTTGCGCACGGTGAAGGCGATCAGGCCGCAGTTGATCTGCACCGGGTCCTTCAGCTTGTCTTCGAACATCTTCTGCACGAAGGTGCCGAAGTCGAGCTCGGCTAGCTGGATGTTGCGCGTCCAGAACGTGCCCTTGGGCATGACGATGGCGATGCGTCCGTTCGACGTGGCCAGGCTCTGGCGCAGGCTGTCGCCGGTGCCGCTCATCTTCAGGCGGGCGGCCATCGTGCCGGTAGTACCCGATTCCTCGGTGCCGAAACGCGCGAGCAGGCGCCCCATCGGCGTGGGCGACAGCCGGATGTCGTAATCGGTGCGGACCTGGGGATCGCGCGCGTTGAGCGCGATGTCGGCGGTCAGAGTGCCGCCGGCGATATTGGCCTTGAGCGGCTTCATCGTCAGCAGCGAACGGTCGAGCCCCAGCGTCAGGTCGATGTTCGATAGCGGAAAGCTTTCGGCCCGCACCCGCGCGATGCGATACCGCAGGTCGGCATCGAACCGGCCGATCGCGTCGAGCCGCAGCGTCGCATCCGGCAGGACGCGCGGGCGCCCGTTGATGGTGCGAATGGTGCCTGCCTTGCCCAGCGCGTCCAGCCGTGCCGGATCGTAACCGATGAACGGCCCGGCATCGACGATGTCGAGCGTGTCGGTCGTCAGGTCGGCATTTATCTTGAGCCGCTCGCCCGGCATGCCGATCCGCATCGTGCCGGCCAGGTCGCTGTCGCCGAAAACGCCCTTCAGGCGGTCGAACTTCCATTCGCTGCCGTCATAGGTGAGCGCGGAATCGAAGCGATAGGCGCGCGTCTCGGGCACCGCGATGCCGAGGAAGTCGAACAGCTGGGCGATGTTGAACCCGCGCACGCCCAGCTTGAGGTCGGCGCCTTCGAACTGCGTCGCGGCGGGCAGCGTGCCGGACACGTCCATCACCGTGCGTGCCGCTTCGGCATGGAAGGCGAGCTTGTTCACCCCGCCGGACACGGTCTCGTTCGGGCTCATCAGGCTGCCCGAAAGCGTGAAGGGCTTGTCCCGCATCGTGCCGTCGCCGGCGAAACGGATGTCGCTATCGAACCGGGTGTCGGTCGCCTTGACCGTCTCGATGCCGATCTGGGCGAAGAGCCGGAGGACCGGATCGCGATAGACCAGCTCGGTTCCGGTGATGGACCCGCGGCGGATGTCGGGCAGTTCGAGCCGCTTGGGCGGTTCGTCGGGGTCACCGAAGGTCCAGGTGTTGCGGTCGCCCTTCGCGTCCCATTCGAGCGCGAGATCCGCGCCGTCGAGATCGATCCACCTGACCACGCGCCGCCCGAACAGCAGCGGCAGCGGCTTGATCCGTGTGTCGATCCGCTTGGCGGAGAAGAACGCATCGGAGCGCGCCCATTCGGGATTGGCGATGCGCATGTCCTCGGCCAGGAACTTCACGTCCAGCGGCGCGAAGTAGAGCTGGAAGTCACCGTTCACGGTAACCTCGCGCTCGAGCACGTTGCCGGCGACGGACTCGAACGGTTGCCGCAGGAAGCGACCCTTGGTGACGAACAGGACCAGCCAGACGAGGAACAGCGTGAGCAGCAGAATGGCGAGAGTGCGGACGGCGATACGCAGGGGGCGGGGCCGATCCGCCAGCCAGCCCGGGGTCCATATTTGCCGCGCCAGCGCACCCAGGCGAGCCCGGGGTGGCGACACAGTTGCCGGGGCATCCATTATGGGTGAACCGGACTCCCGGCGGCAAGTTCCTCGCGCGTCTGGCTTTTTGCGCAGAGCTTGCGTTTCCCGCCGCGCGCGCTTAATGGCGCCCCCTTCACTGACACGTGATTCATTTGCCGGTCTGGCCAAAAGGGCTGCCAGGGCTGGTTGGACGTGTCCCCGAACAGGAGACTGAAATGCCCAAGCTGAAGACCAAGAGCGGCGTGAAGAAGCGCTTCAAGCTCACTGCCACCGGCAAGGTCAAGCATGGTGTCGCCGGCAAGCGCCACCGCCTGATCAGCCACAACGCCAAGTACATCCGCCAGAACCGCGGGACCACCGTGATTGCCGACGCAGATGCGCGGACGATCAAGAAGTGGGCGCCCTACGGGCTCGACTGAGGAGTACTGACAGATGGCACGCATCAAACGCGGCACGACCACTCGTGCCAAGCACAAGCGGATCCTGGAACAGGCCAAGGGCTACCGGGGCCGCCGCAAGAACACCATCCGCGTCGCCCGCCAGGCGGTCGAGAAGGCCGGGCAGTATGCCTACCGCGACCGCAAGGTGAAGAAGCGCAGCTTCCGCGCGCTGTGGATCCAGCGGATCAACGCCGCGGTCCGCGCCGAGGGGCTGAGCTACTCGCAGTTCATGCATGGCGTGAAGCTTGCGGGCATCGAGCTCGACCGCAAGGTCATGGCCGACCTGGCGATGAACGAGGGCACCGCCTTCGGTTCGGTTATCGCCGCCGCCAAGAAGGCGCTCGGCTGACCGGCTGAGCCGCTTCGGCGTAGGTAACGAAAGGGGCGCGAAGGCACCGGCCTTCGCGCCCCTTTTCCTTGCTGCCCCGGATTATTTCAGGTCTTCGACCGAGACCCAGCCGCTGGTGCCGAAATTGTCCTTCACTTCGACGAACAGCCCCTCGCGCCGGCCGGTCGGCGCAAGCGTGGTGCCTGCGCGCAAGGCGCGTACCGAAGTCGCGCTCGCCAGCGGGCTGGCGCGCATCGCGGTGTCGACCGCAACGGTGGCACCGGCGCCGGTTCCTGCGGCGGCGGCGGCACCGGCCTGCGGGGCCGAGCCAAGCGCATCGCGCTGCGCCACGAGCTGGTTGAACGCCAGGATGAAGGCCTCGGTCAGCATCTCGCCGTTCTTGCTGCCCTGGTAGCCGGCCCCGGCGGCCGCGCTCGCCGCCCAGCTGCCGCCGCCGAACGTGAGCGAAGACTTCTTGACCGTGCCGCTGCCAGCAGCGACCGCCATCCCGTTCGCCGGGCTGACCACCTTGAGGCCGGCGGCGACCGTCTTCTTCTTGCCGCCAAGCCCGCCGAGCATACCCAGCGCGCTGCCGGCGAAGGGCACCTTGCCCAGGACCGAGCCCATGGCGCCCGAACGCAGCAGCGCCTCGGTCGCCCCGGCCTTGGCCATCTCGACGCCCTTGTCGACCTGCTCCTCGCTTCCCGCGATGGCGGTCAGCAAGAAGCGCGCGGGCGCGCCGCCGGCGGCGTTGTGCGGCGTGAAGCAGCCCGATTCGACCGCCAGCGCATTGATCAGCGCACGCGGGCTGCCCAGGCCCCATTCGCTCCACCCGGCCTGGTCGCCGTCCACCAGGGCCACCGTGCCCAGGCTCTGGTCGCACTTGACCAGTTCGACCGCCGGATCCTTGGCGTGGGCGGATTGGCCGGCAAGCGCCAGCGCGCCCCCGGCTGCGAGAATAAGCTTCGTGCTGTTCATGTCGGTTCGTCCCTGTCTGAGCGGAGCCGACGGGCCCCGCGCCCCTGTGGTCTGGGCGCATGGTCGCGCCTCGACGATCGGTTTCGCCTCTTGAAGCGGGGCCGTGCAAGGGGGCGGCGGTGAGGTGACAGGGCTTGTCATCGGTCAGCCACCAATTGTCATGTCCGGGCGATTTGTAAGCGTTACCACGGCGCAATTGTGTGATACGGAAGCGCAAATAAGGGTCTGCATCGCTTTCGTATTCGTCGAATGGGGTCGCAGGAAATGTCGCACACGAGCCACTTCGGGGTGGACGTACGGTTCTATCGCCTCTCGCCGGCGATCGAGCCCTATTTTACCGCGCTCTACGCCTTCGACTTCGACTGCCCGCCCGATGCGATCATCGAGGATTACCTCCATCCCGAATGGACGGCGATGCGCTTCTGCGACGGTCCGTCGCCGCTCGCCGCGATCGGTCTGGGGCCGCTCGAGCCCACGACGCCGTTCGTCGCCACCGGCCCGACCAGCTGCTCGATCCACTTTGGCCTGAGCAGGGGGCGGATCTGGGGGCTCGGGTTGCAGCCGTTCGGCTGGGCGCGGTTCGCGAAGGGCATGGCTCGGGACCTGACCGACCGCATCGTCGACGGGATGGCCAACCCTGCGCTCGCACCGTTCAGGCCGATCCTCGAAATCGTGCGGCAGGCAGACGTGCCGGCGGGCGAGATCGCGGCGCAGATCGATGCCTGCCTGCTGTCGCTCGCCGGGCGCCCCGGCCGCGCCGAAGAGCGGGTGCTCGCCTGCCAGAACGCGCTGCGTGATCCGACGGTGGCCAACGTGGCCGAACTGGGCGAGCGGCTGGGCCTGGGCGCGCGCGCGTTGGAGCGGCTCTGCGCACGCTATTTCGGCTTCCCGCCCAAGCACCTGCTGCGCCGCCAGCGGTTTCTGCGCAGCCTCGCCAGCTTCATGCTCGAGACGGACCGCAGCAACTGGAGCACAGCGATCGACGGGCAGTATTACGACCAGGCGCAGTTCGTGAAGGACTTCCGCGCCTTCATGGGCATGACGCCGAGCGAATATGCCGAGATGCCGCACCCGGTGCTCGAGCGGATCATGGCCCAGCGGATGGCCGACCAGGGGGCCGCTCCGCAGCCGGGCCTGGTCGAGGACCTGCCCACGATCCTGCGCTATGCCGGGGCCACCGCGCGATAGCGGATTAGGGCTTGGGCAGGCGGGGATGGACGGCTAACAGGCGCGCCGATGGATGATCTGACACTTCTCGAGACCGATGCGCTGGGGCGGATCGACGCGGCGGCGGACCTTGCGGCGCTCGAAGGCCTGCGGGTCGCGTTCCTCGGCAAGCAAGGCAGCGTGTCCGGCCTGCTCAAGACGCTCGGCGCGATGTCGCCGGACGAGCGGCTGGCCAAGGCACCGCCGATCCAGGCGCTGCGCCAGGCGGTTACCGACGCGCTCGCCGCGCGCAAGGATGCGCTCGAAAAAGCCGAACTGGAACAGCGGCTTGCGGCCGAGACGATCGACCTGACCCTGCCCGCCCCGGCGCGGCCAAGAGGCACCGTCCACCCGGTCAGCCAGGTGATGGACGAGCTGGCCGAGATCTTCGCCGACATGGGCTTCGCGGTCGCCACCGGGCCCGAGATCGAGGACGACTGGCACAACTTCACCGCGCTCAACATGCCCGAAAGTCACCCGGCGCGGGCCATGCACGACACGTTCTATTTCCCCGCCGGTGATGAAAATCAGCGCCGGAACGGTGACGAATCCGACACGATCGGCAGCCGGATGCTGCTGCGCACGCACACCAGCCCCGTCCAGGTGCGTACGATGCAGAAAGTCGCCGCCGCCAACCCCGGCGGCGCGCCGGTCCGCATCATCGCGCCCGGCCGCGTCTATCGCAGCGACAGCGACGCGACCCACACCCCGATGTTCCACCAGGTCGAAGGCCTGGTGATCGATCGCGACATCCACCTGGGCCATCTCAAGTGGACGCTGGAGACCTTCCTCAAGGCCTTCTTCGAGCGCGAGGACATCGTCCTGCGCCTGCGCCCGAGCTACTTCCCCTTCACCGAGCCTTCGGTCGAGGCCGACGTCGGCTTCGCCATCGAGAAGGGCCGCCGTGTCCTCGGCGGGTCGGGCGACGAGCCGGGCCACGGCTGGATGGAGCTGCTCGGCTCCGGCATGGTCAACCGCCGGGTGATCGAGATGGGCGGGTTCGATCCCGACCGCTGGCAGGGCTTCGCCTTCGGCGTCGGCGTCGACCGGCTCGCCATGCTGAAATACGGGATGGACGACCTGCGCGCCTTCTTCGACGGCGACGTGCGCTGGCTGCAGCACTACGGGTTCAGCCCGTTCGACCAGCCGACGCTCAGCGCCGGGGTGGGAGCACGGGCATGAAGTTCTCGCTCGAATGGCTGAAGTACTTCCTCGAGACCGACGCCACGGTCGCCGAGGTTTCCGCCGCGCTCAACCGCGTCGGCCTCGAGGTCGAGGGGATCGACGATCCGGCCGAGCGGCTCGCGGGATTCCGCGTGGCGCAGGTGCTGACCGCGAAACCGCACCCCGATGCCGACAAGCTGCAGGTCCTCACCGTCGACACCGGCGCGGGTGAGCCGCTGCAGGTGGTCTGCGGCGCGCCCAATGCGCGCGCGGGCATGAAGGGCGTGCTCGGCCTGCCTGGCGCCGTGGTGCCGGCCAACGGGATGGAACTGCGCAAGAGCGCCATCCGCGGGCAGGAATCGAACGGCATGATGTGCTCGACCCGCGAGCTTGAGCTGGGCGACGATCACGACGGGATCATCGAACTGCCCGATGACGCGCCGGTCGGCACGCCGTTCGCCGACTATCACGGCACCAGCCCGATCTTCGACGTGGCGATCACGCCCAACCGGCCCGACTGCATGGGCGTCTACGGCATCGCGCGCGATCTTGCCGCCGCCGGCCTCGGCACGCTCAAGCCGCTGCGCGAGTTCACGATCGAGGAGGCATTTGCCTGCCCGGTCGAAATCCGCACCGACGATCCCGACGGTTGCCCGGCCTTCTACGGCCGCGTCGTGCGCGGCGTGACGAACGGCGCCAGCCCGGAATGGATGCAGCAGCGCCTCATCAGCGCGGGCCAGCGGCCGATCAGCGCGCTGGTCGACATCACCAACTACATGATGCTGGCCTTCGGCCGCCCGGCCCACCCCTACGACCTCGCCAAGCTGACCGGCGCGGTCGTCGCGCGGCGGGCCAGGGACGGCGAGCAGGTGCTGGCGCTCAACGAGAAGACCTACACGCTCGATTCCGACATGACCGTGATCGCCGACGACAGCGGCGTGCACGACATCGCCGGGATCATGGGCGGCGAGCATTCGAGCGTGACCGCCGAGACGACCGACGTCCTGCTCGAGATCGCCTATTTCAATCCCGAGCGGATCGGCCAGACCGGACGCCGCCTCGGCCTCGCCAGCGATGCGCGCACCCGGTTCGAACGCGGGGTGGACCCCGCCTGGCTCGACGACGGGCTCGACAGCCTGACCGCGCTGATCCAGCGGATCTGCGGCGGCGAGGCGAGCGAGACGGTGCGCGCCGGATCGCCGCCGAGCGAGCCCACGGTGGTGGCCTACGATCCCTCGCTCGCGGAAACGCTGGGCGGGGTGGCGATCACCGAGGAAGAGCAGCGCCGCACGCTCGCCGCGCTCGGATTCGGCGTGTCGCAGGACTGGAAGGTCACCGCGCCGCTGCGCCGCCACGACATCGAAGGCCCGGCCGACATCGTCGAGGAAGTGGTCCGCATCCACGGCCTCGACAATGTCGAGAGCGTGGCCCTGCCGCGGCAGGACGGCGTCGCCCGGCCGACCGCCACGCCCGAGCAGGCGGCCGAGCGCAAGCTGCGCCGCGCCGCCGCCGGGGCCGGCCTCAACGAGGCGGTGACCTGGTCGTTCATTTCCGAGAAGGAGGCACAGGCTGTCGGCGGCGGGGCATGGGCGCTCGAAAACCCGATCAGCGAGGACCTGAAGGTCATGCGCCCCTCGCTGCTGCCGGGCCTGCTGGCGGCGGTGCAGCGCAACGTCGATCGCGGGTCGCGCACCATGCGCCTGTTCGAGATCGGCCGGCGCTACCTGGCCGACGGCGAGCACCCGACGCTGGTTGCGGTGCTGGCGGGCGAGCGGGCGGAACGCTCGTGGCAGGGCAAGGCGGCAATGTTCGACGCCTTCGATGCCAAGGCGATCTGCCTGGAACTGCTCGAAGCCGCCGGGGCCCCGGTGGCGAACCTGATGGTCATGGGGGAAGCGGGCGAGGTCTATCACCCCGGCCAGTCGGCCACGCTGCGGCTTGGGCCCAAGAACGTGCTGGCAAGCTTCGGGATGATCCACCCGGCGACGCTCAAGGCCTTCGACATCGACGTTCCGGTGGCGGCACTCGGCATCCACCTCGACGCGATTCCGCCCCAAAGGAAATCGGCGCAGGGCGCGGCCACGTTCGCCCGGGCCGCCTTCGCGCCCCCGACGCTGCAATCGGTGACGCGCGACTTCGCCTTCCTGGTCGATGCCGCGCTGCCGGCGGGCGATCTGCTGCGCGCGGTGAAGGGGGCCGACAAGGCGAACATCGTCGACGCCCGCGTGTTCGACGACTTCCGCGGCGCCGGCGTGCCCGATGGCAGGAAGTCGCTGGCAATCGAGGTCACGCTCCAGCCGGGCGAGGCGAGCTACAAGGAAGCCGACCTCAAGGCGATCTCCGACGCCGTCGTGGCGGCCGCCGGCAAGCTGGGCGCGGAACTGCGAGGCTGAGCCAAGACTCCTGCTGGCGCCGATTGGGCGACCGGTGATGTCGCGAGATGTCCGCTTTCAGAAGCGGTTTCGTTTTCGTCCTGTGTCAGGACATGGGGTGGAAAGCGGACATCCCCGCGCGGACTCAACTGGATTTGCAACTGGACCGGTTTGCCTAGTGTTCCCCCGATAAGGGTGTATCCTACGCGAAGCTGGGTCGCGGTCTTTCCAGTTAGGAGACCCCGTTTGGTTCAGGAAACGTCGGCCGCTCACTACAAGAAGATGTATGACAGGGTCTCGACCTTGGCTCGGATCGGCGTGTGGGAATGCGATCTTGCAACGGGTGAGCTTGCGTGGACCGACATGGTCTACGACATCTTCGGAGTGGATCGAGGCTTGGCGATCGATCGCGAGATGACCCTCCAGCTTTACGAGCCCAAATCTCGGCTTGAAATGGAGCGGTTGCGCAGCGAAGCGATTGCCAACGGCACAGGCTTCAGGTTGGACATTCAGATTAAGCCCAAGGCAAATGGAGCCCGCTGGGTCCGCTTGACGGCGGTGGTAGAACAAAAGGCCGGCAAATCTGTTCGAATTTTCGGCACAAAGCAGGATGTAACAAGTGAAATCGAGACACGAGACAAGCTGCACTCACTTCAGACGGAATTGATTCACCTCTCTCGTGGGAGTGCCATGGGGGCAATGGCTTCCACCCTCGCGCACGAGTTGAACCAGCCGCTTGCTGCGGTTTCCAGTTATCTCTCTGCCGCCCTCCGGATCGCTCCTCGTGAGACAGCTGGTTCCGAACTCGATGAATGCATCGAGGGGGCCTTGGAAGCCGCGCATCGAGCCGGCGATATCATTCGCTCGGTCCGCGCAATGAGCGCCAAAGGGGATGGCAAAAAGAGGGTAGTGGAACTGGGCCCAGTATTGGAGGAGGCCACTGCTCTTGCCACGGCGGGTATCGAGCACCTCACAGTGTCCTGGGATGTACCCTCCGGGCTGACGGTCTATGCAGATAGCGTCCAGATCCAACAGGTCCTGATCAATCTGATTCGCAACGCGTGCGAGGCGGTTGCGGGTAGTGCCTGCCATATCGACATCAAGGCGTGGTCTACGGGCTCGTATGTTCAAGTTTGCGTGTCGGACGACGGCCCAGGCATACCGGCAGATGTCATGACCCAGATCTTCGAAGCTTTTATCTCGACGAAGGCGAAGGGCTTGGGAGTAGGACTTTCAATTTCACGAACGATTGTCGAAGCGCATGGCGGTCAAATGACCGCCACCAACTTGCCGGGCCGAGGAGCGTCTATGTGCTTTACCCTTCCCGAGGGGACGGGTGAATTGGCCGCGAGCTAAGGTCGCCCGGAGTGTCGCTCACATTGGCGAGCGACCGCACCGGATAATGCCCCTTTGGGGTCGTTAGCGGAAAGTCCGCTTTCGGTGCGAAAAGGGGGATAGCTGCTGGTCTGCTTCTGGCGAGCGCCACAGGATGCGTGAACGGCCGGAATTTGGGTGGGAAGCGGATTTTCGGCACGCTGGGACATTCTCTGTCGCGCAAGCGATGCAGAGCATGATCAGCGCAGTGATCGAGGGATCCACGTCGTCCCGGGCGTGACGGAGCACCACTCCAATACGTCGCGCTGTGCGGCGG
This sequence comes from Tsuneonella sp. HG222, assembly GCF_053819185.1. Lineage (NCBI taxonomy): Bacteria > Pseudomonadati > Pseudomonadota > Alphaproteobacteria > Sphingomonadales > Erythrobacteraceae > Tsuneonella > Tsuneonella sp. HG222. The sequence goes on from NZ_JBSOQZ010000001.1 coordinate 159,233, forward strand.
AAATCGCCACCGAAGACGAGAATTTCACGATGCTGCTGCGCCCCTGCCGGGCGACCGAGAGTTTCGATCCGTCCTCGGCAAGATAGGTCGCATTGAGCGGAGCCGCATGATCCCTGAAAGCCGTTACTCGATCAAACTCCGGGAAGACCCGCTCCAACGCATATTCGATGCATTTGCTCACTTCTGCCGGGTCGAAAGCTGCCTGACGCTCGAACTGAAGTGTAGGCTGGCGAACGCGTGGATCAGGCGCGAAGGGCCATGACATCAGCGCAGCCGCCATTCCGACTGCCGAGAGAAGCAAGACAACGATCGGTCCCCGATGCATAGGTTACCATAAGCGATTCCCTCATGGTCGGGACAAGCGTGACGCAGTTTTCCATCACTTCCGGCGAGCTCAGCGCCACGATCGACAGCTTCGGCGCCGAGCTGGTCTCGCTGACCGATGCGCGGGGCCGCGAGTACTTGACCGACGGCGATCCGCGCTGGTGGAGCGGGCATGCGCCGGTGCTGTTTCCCATCGTCGGGCGGCTGCGCGGCGATACGCTGCGCCTCGACGGGCGCGAATATCGGCTGGAGAAGCACGGGTTTGCCCGCAGGGCCGAGTTCGCCATGGTCGACATGGCGGCCGACAGGGCGGTGTTCCGCTTGCGCGACAGTGCGGCGACGCGGGAAAGCTATCCCTTCGCCTTCGAACTGGAGATGGCCTTCGCACTCGCGGGCACGACGCTGGCGATGACCGCCACGGTGACCAATCCCGGCGATGCGCCGCTGCCGTTCAGCTTCGGCTTCCATCCCGCCTTCGCCTGGCCGCTGCCGGGCGGGGCGGCGAAGGGGGCGCACCGGGTGGTCTTCGAGCGGAACGAGCCGCAGGGCGTGAAGCGCATCGGCCCCGACGGCCTGCTGCTGCCCGGTGCCGAGCCGACGCCCGTGGAGGGCAATGTGCTCGCACCCGCTGCCACGATGTTCGAAGCCGACGCGCTGATCTGGACCGGGCTCGCCTCGCGCGCATGCCGCTATGGCGCCGAGGACGGGGCATGGCTCGACCTCGCCTTCCCCGACTGCCCGCACCTGGGGATCTGGCAGAAGCCGGGCGCGCCGTTCCTGGCGATCGAGCCGTGGCACGGGTTCAACGATCCGGCGGACTTCGCCGGCGATTTCCGCGCCAAGCCGGGCGTCGCCATGCTGGAGCCGGGCGCGGCGCGGGCCTTCCGGATGGACGTTGCGGTCCACCCCGCCTAAAGGCGCGGCGCAATGTCCAGTCCCGCCAATTCCCGCCGCACCTTCGCGATCATCTCGCACCCCGATGCCGGCAAGACCACGCTGACCGAGAAGCTGCTGCTGCAGGGCGGCGCGATCCACCTCGCGGGCGAGGTCAAGGCGCGCGGGCAGGCGCGGCGGGCGCGCAGCGACTGGATGAAGATCGAACAGCAGCGCGGCATCTCCGTGACCAGCTCGGTCATGACTTTCGAGCGTGAAGGCGTGACCTTCAACCTGCTCGACACCCCGGGCCACGAGGATTTCTCCGAGGACACCTACCGCACGCTGACCGCGGTCGATTCGGCGATCATGGTAATCGACGCGGCCAAGGGCATCGAGCCGCAGACCCGCAAGCTGTTCGAGGTCTGCCGCCTGCGCAGCGTGCCGATCATCACCTTCGTCAACAAGGTCGACCGCGAGGGCCGCAGCGGCTTCGAACTGCTCGACGAGGTGGCCGAGACGCTCGCGCTCGACGTCTCGCCGCAGGGCTGGCCGATCGGCATGGGCGGCACGTTCGAGGGCGTGCTGGACTTCGCCAGCAACACCGTCAGCCGGCCGGAAGGGCCGAGCAAGGAATATCTCGGCCGGCGCGATCCCGATCCCGATCTGCCGCTCGACCTGCGCGACGAGGCGGAGCTGGCCCAGGCCGGCTATCCCGAGTTCGACCTCGAGGCGTTCCGCAACGGCGACATGACGCCGGTGTTCTTCGGCAGCGCGCTCAAGAACTTCGGCGTGACCGAGCTGATCGAGGCGATCGACCGGTTCGCCCCCCCGCCGCGCCCGCAGCCGAGCGAGGACGGGCCGATCGCACCCGAGCGCGACGAGGTGACCGGCTTCATCTTCAAGGTGCAGGCCAACATGGACCCGATGCACCGCGACCGCATCGCCTTCATGCGCATGGTCAGCGGGACCTTCAAACGCGGGATGAAGCTGACGCCGAGCGGCCTGGGCAAGCCGATCGCGGTGCACAGCCCGATCCTGTTCTTCGCGCAGGACCGCGAGATCGCCGACACCGCGCAGGCCGGCGACATCATCGGCATTCCCAACCACGGCACGCTTCGGGTGGGCGATACCCTGAGCGAAAAGAACCAGGTGCGCTTCACCGGCCTGCCCAACTTCGCGCCCGAAATCCTGCGGCGCGTGCAGTTGAAGGACCCGACGAAGACCAAGCAGCTCAGGAAGGCGCTCGACGACCTGTCGGAAGAAGGCGTGATCCAGGTGTTCTATCCGGAGATCGGCGCGCAGTGGATCGTGGGCGTCGTCGGCCAGCTGCAGCTCGAGGTGCTCGTCTCGCGGCTGGAGGCGGAATACAAGGTCGAGGCGGGCCTCGAGGCGTCGCCTTTCGCCACCGCCCGCTGGATCAAGGGCACCGACGCGGCCATGAAGAACTTCGCCGACTTCAACCGGCCGAACCTCGCCAAGGACCGCGACGGCGACCTGGTGTTCATGGCCCGCAGCCCGTGGGACGTGAACTACCAGCAGGAAAAGAACCCGGAGCTCGCCTTCTCGGCCACCAAGGAGCGGTGACAGCCGGCGCCGGGCTGCCCTAGGAGACGCGCATGGCCGAATTCTACGACGCGCTGGACGACAGCCACATCGCCATGATCGCGGCGCAGCCGGTGTTCTTCGTCGCCACCGCGGCGGCCGGCGCGCGGGTCAACCTCAGCCCCAAGGGCTACGACGTGTTCCGCGTGCTCGGGCCGCGGCAGGTCGCCTATCTCGATCTCGGCGGGTCGGGCAACGAGACCAACGCCCACCTCATCGCCGACGACGCCGACGGGCGCGGCGGGCGCATCACGCTGATGTTCTGCAATTTCCGGCAGCCGGCGCAGATCCTGCGCATCTACGGCCGCGGGCGCCCGGTGGTGCCGTGGGACCGCGAGTGGGAGGCGCTGGCCGGCTACTTCACGATGCTGCCCGGCACGCGGCAGATCTTCGCGATCGACGTCGAGACCGTGCAGACGAGCTGCGGCTACGGCGTGCCGCTGATGGAGTTCGAGCGCGAGCGGCCGACGCTCGTCAAGCATCACGCCAAGGCCGATTCGCAGGTCTGGGCGGGCAAGGCGCGGCGCGCGCGCGAAAGCATCGACGGGCTGCCCACGCGCACGACCGATCGCTATATCGCCGGCGCGCCGGGCACCGTTCCCGAATGAGGGGCGTTGCGGCCATCGCATGAAGCTGACGTTCGCCAGCTACAACATCCACAAGGGCGTGGGGGCCGACGGGAAGCGCGATCCCGATCGGGTCATCGCGGTCCTGCGCGAACTGCATGCCGACGTCATCGCGCTGCAGGAATGCGACCGCCGCTTCGGCGAGCGCGAGAGCGTGCTGCCCAAGGCCGCGCTCGACGATACGCCGTGGCGCGCGGTCCATCTCGGCAAGCGGCCGCGCGCGCTCGGTTGGCACGGCAACGCGATCCTCGTGCGGCGCGACATCGAGGTGGTGGAGCACGATGCGCTGGTGCTGCCCACGCTCGAGCCGCGCGGCGCGGTGCGCGCCGATCTGGTGGTCGAGGGGCGCCCGTTCCGCGTCCTCGGCATGCACCTCGACCTGTCCGGACTGCGCCGCCGCGACCAGATCCGCGCGGTGCTCAGGCATTGCGACGACCACGGCAAGCCCTGCCCCACGGTGCTGATGGGCGATTTCAACCAGTGGGGCCTGGAACGCGGCGCGATGCGCGAATTCGGCACCGGCTGGACCGCGCTGTCGACCGGCAAGAGCTTCCCCGCCCGCCAGCCGCTCGCCGCGCTCGACCGGATCGTCGTCTCGTCAGGCTGGCACTGCGACGAAGCCAAGGTCCACCACAGCGCGCTCGCGGTGCAGGCCTCCGACCACCTGCCGATCCTGGCCCGGCTGGAACTCGCTGCCTAATTTTCAGGCAGTTTGCTGCAACTGCGAGCAACGCGGTTTTCGAATAGCTCCCTGATCGCCGCATCACAGGGCGTGCCCCGTCGGCCTGAGCCATCTGGCACACCTCTTGCACAGCATCCTCGCGGCCGGGAGCCTGCCCGGTAAGCAAGAGGGGTTGGGCATGAAATTCATCATCGCCATCATCAAGCCGTTCAAGCTCGACGAGGTCCGTGAGGCGCTCAGCGCCATCGGCGTCGCGGGCATGACGGTGTCCGAAGTCAAAGGCTTCGGCCGCCAGAAGGGGCAGACCGAGATCTACCGCGGTGCGGAGTACTCGACCAACATGCTGCCCAAGGTGAAGCTCGAAATCGCCGCCACCGACGCGCTCGCGCCGCAGGTGGTCGAGACGATCCAGCAAGCCGCCAGCACCGACTCGATCGGCGACGGCAAGATCTTCGTGCTCGACCTGGCGTCGACCACGCGGATCCGCACCGGCGAAACCGGCGATACCGCGCTTTAATCGAGACATGAGGGGTAACAGCATGATCCGCAAACTCGCTTACGGCGCGGGGGCCCTCGGGGCCTCGATGTTCGCCGCCACCGCCGCCTGGGCCGCCGAAGCGGTCGACGCCGCGGCAGAGACCGTCACCGCCACCACGGCCGAAGTGGTCGAGGCCGTCCCGGCCGAAGCGGTGGAAGCCGCCGCGGCCGTGGCCAATCCGGGCAACAACGCCTGGATGATGACCGCCACCATTCTCGTCCTCCTGATGATCCTGCCGGGTCTCGCGCTGTTCTACGGCGGCCTGACCCGCAGCAAGAACATGCTGTCGACCATGACGCAGATCGGCGCGGCCGCCGCGCTCGCGATGCTCATCTGGGTCATGTACGGCTTCGGCCTCGCTTTCGGCCCCGAAGGCAACGAATACATCAGCTGGGGCAAGTTCTTCCTGGCCGGCGTGACGCCCGACACGACCGCGGCGACCTTTACCGACGAGGTCATCAGCGAATACGTGTTCATCAGCTTCCAGATGACCTTCGCCGCCATCACCGCGGCCCTGGTGCTGGGCGCGACGGTGGAGCGCATGAAGTTTTCGGCCGTCATGGTCTTCCTCGCCGTCTGGCTCACGATCGTCTATTTCCCGATCGCCCACATGGTCTGGGAAGCGCGCGGCGTGTTCTTCGCGATGGGCGCACTGGATTTCGCTGGCGGCACCGTGGTGCACATCAACGCCGGTGTCTCCGCGCTGGTCGCCGCGCTGATCCTGGGCAAGCGCCGTGGCTTCCCCACCGAGCCGATGCCGCCGCACAGCATGACGCTGACGATGGTCGGCACCGGCCTGCTGTGGGTGGGCTGGTTCGGCTTCAACGCGGGTTCGGCACTCGAGGCGAACGGCTCCGCGGGCCTGGCCATGATCAACACCTTCGTCGCCACGGCAGCCGCCGGCCTGACCTGGATGGTCGTCGAGCGTCTCGCCGGCCACAAGGGTTCGTCGCTGGGCTTCTGCTCGGGCATCATCGCGGGTCTCGTCGCGGTGACCCCGGCGGCCGGCAACTCGGGCCCGTTCGGCGCGATCGTGCTGGGCATCGTCGCCGCGATCGTCTGCTACCTCGCGGTGGCTAAGCTCAAGCCGGCCCTCGGCTACGACGACTCGCTCGACGCCTTCGGCATCCACGGGATCGGCGGCATGGTCGGTGCGCTGGGCACCGCTATCGTCTTCGCGCCGGGCCTCGGCGGTCCGGGCGGCGAGGACTACGCCATCGGGCCGCAGATGGTCACCCAGGCCTTCGCGGTGATCACCACGATCGTCGTCGCGGCGGTCGGGACGGCGATCGCCATCTTCGTCGCCAAGCTTGTCACCGGACTGCGGGTCACCCCCGAAGTCGAGAGCGACGGCCTGGACATCGGCGAGCACGGAGAGCGCGCCTACAACTGATACCAAGCTTGGCGAGGCCGGGGACTCTCCTCCTCTCCCCCCCGGTCTCGCCTACCCTCGTTCCTCCTGCGAACGAAACTCGATGGGCCGGAGCCATGCGCTCCGGCCCTTTTTTCTTTTCGCGCGGGGAGAGGGGCGGGCTTGCCGCTCTGGCCTTATCTCGGTAGGTGTGCCGGCGAATGACAGTGTCGTTTGCGTAACACTCTTGCGCGAACAGGGGTGGGCGGCACACAAATATTGAAGTAGCGGGGTTTTTGGGGAACGATTCCAGCAATTCGAGTTAAATGGGTAACGAAGGGGATGGCCCGCGCCAACGGGTCGCCGCCGGGTCGTAGATCGAGAACATATTTTAACGATCGGTTCGCGGGGAGCGAACCCTCGCACGGTTTTGAAGGAGGTCCCATGCGTAAGATTGCCCTTGGAATGGCTGTTGCAGCCACCGCCCTTGCCAGCCCGGCTCTTGCCCGGGACGGACAGGGTTATTTCGGTGCCGATGTCGGCTATGCCGCGCCGGAAGACCATGACGTCGTCAATGCCGGCTTCGATGACGGCAGCCGCATCCACGAAGACGACGGCTCGGTTCTCGCGGCGTTTATCGGTTACGACTGGGGCGCGCTGCGCACCGAGGCCGAAGCGTCGTACTACAAGTATCAACCGGATCAGGTTACGGCCGGCGTACTCGGCATGCCGGTGTACGACCGCCTCGCGCCGTACAATAAGGGCACCTTCGACGTTGGTGGCCGCTCCAAGCTCTACACCGTGATGGCCAACGCGCTGCTCGACATCGGCGGCAACGAAGGCATCGGTCTCGGCTTCGGCGTCGGTGCCGGCCGTGCCTATCTCGACCAGCACACGCGCCCGGTCGTCTACCACACCCTGCTCGACGATTCGGACTCGGCCTGGGCGTGGCAGGGCGTCGCGCAGCTGCGCTTCCCGCTCGCTGGCGGTGAGCTGGGCCTGAAGTACAAGTACCTCAACACGATGCCGTTCGACATGGTGGATACCGCCGGCCGCTCGCAGCGGACCGGGCTGGAAATCCACTCGATCGCGCTGAGCCTGCTGGCGAACTTCGGTGGTGCGGAAGCTCCGCCGCCGCCCCCGCCGCCGCCGCCCCCGCCGCCGCCCCCGCCGCCCCCGCCGCCGCCGCCTCCGCCGGTTGCTGCTCCGGTCTGCAACAAGGGCCCGTACATCGTGTTCTTCGACTGGGATAAGTCGGACATCACGCCTGCCGCGGCGACGATCCTCGACAGCGCGGTCACGGCCTATGGCAACTGCGCCAACGTGCCGATCATGCTGGCCGGTCACACCGACCGTTCGGGTTCGACCGCCTACAACGAAGGGCTGGCCAACCGCCGCAACGCGAGCGTGACCAGCTACCTGACCGGGCGTGGCATTCCTGCCGCGCGCATCACCAGCCAGGGCTTCGGCGAGACCATGCCGCGTGTGCCCACCGCCGACGGTGTGCGCGAGCTGCAGAACCGCCGCGTGGAAATCACTTACGGTCCGGGTTCGGGCATGTAAGCGAGAGCCATCGGCTCAAACAGATCGGGGGCCGCAGGAGCAATCCTGCGGCCCCTTTTCTTTGGAATTGCGCGGTTACCGTACCGGCCTTCGTGGGCCGGTCCTTTTCAAACGGCCTTTGTTACGGTGTGGCCCCGCTGCGGACGGCGCGCCCGCAGGCGCCCAGGCGCTAATCTGAAGTGACAAAACCTAGGATGCCCCGCGGAGGCGCAGACCTAGGCCAGGGGATCGCGCGCCCGGATCATCGCGCTCGTCTCGCGGCTGCCGTCGTGGCTCCAGCCCGGCTCGCGCACGAGGTAGGACAGCTTGTGCCGCCAGGGCGCGCGCCGGATGTCGCGCGCGATGCCGATCCATTCGTGGAACACGGCATGCAGCAGGTTGAACGTGCCGAGCTGGTGGACGAGGCCGTAGCGGATCGGCTCGCGGTCGTCCTCCGGTGCGAAGGTGCCGAACATTCTGTCCCACACGATGAAGGTGCCGGCGTAGTTGCGGTCGAGATAGCGGGCGTTCGTCGCGTGGTGGACGCGGTGGTGGCTGGGCGTGTTCATCACCGCCTCGAACCAGCGGGGGAACCGACCGATCGCCTCGGTATGGATCCAGAACTGGTAGATGAGATTGATGGCCGCGCAGGTCAGCACCATGCCCGGCTCGAAGCCGATCGCGGCGAGCGGGAGGCGGAAGGCGAACGACAGCGCGAAGAACCCGGTCCACGTTTGCCTGAGGGCGGTCGACAGGTTGTAGTGCTGGCTGGAGTGATGGTTGACGTGGCTGGCCCAGAACCAGCGCACCCGGTGGGCGCTGCGGTGGAAGCAGTAGTAGGCCAGATCGTCGAGCACGAAGCACAGCGGCCAGGCCCACCAAGCCCATCCGAAATCCAGCGGTGCGAAGCGGTGGACCCAGCCGAGCAGGCCGGCGATCGTTCCGGCGGCCAGCGCGCCAGCCACCGTGCTCCCCAGCCCGAGGGCGAGCGAGACCGCCGTGTCGCGCGCTTCGTAGTGGCGCGGGTGGCCCTTGCGGCGCAGCCAGGCGAGTTCGAGCACGATGAGCAGCACGAACAGCGGCACGGCATAGGCGATGGGATCGAACGCGGGCATCGCGGTCAGGATAGACGATTGATCGCGGCAGCCCAATCCGCCGCTTCGCCGCTCCCGAGATCGATCCTCTCGGTCCTGCCGGGCCAATCGAGGACCAGCGCGTCCCCTTCGGCCCGGGCCGGGGTGCCCGCAGCGATTTCACGCGCGACGAAATGCGCGCCGTGCGCCACCACCGCCACGATCCTTCCGCGGGAGTCGCGCAGCAAGGCGCCGTCGTCGTTTCGGCCGATGATCACGTTCTCGGCAAGGAAACCGCCGTGCAGGCCCTGGGCCACCGCCCGCGCCTCGCGCTCGCCGTCGAGGACGGGGGCGGCGCGGGTGCCCAAGGCCCGGACGAGAGCGACTAGGATGCCAACCGCGGCGAGGGATCCGACGAACTGCCAGACCTCGCCGCCCAAGGGTCAGTCCCCGTCGTGCGCGGCCAGCCGCTCGAGCGCCGGGGCGATGGGCGAGAGATCGTAGCCCGCCCGGGCCGCCTTCTCGGCGAGTTCGCGCGGGTCGGCTCCGCGGCTCGCCCGGGCCAGAGCCCAGAGCAGCGTCGAACGCGTGCCCGAGCGGCAATAGCCCAGCACTTTGCCGTCGGCCGAATCGACCGCCTGCGCCAGCGCCTCGAACTGCTCGCGCGAGAATCCGGTGTGGTCGACCGGGATGGCGATGTAGTCCATTCCCGCGCTCCGGACGGCCCGCTCGATCTCGGCACCCGGCGTCTGGTCGGGCGATTCGCCTTCCGGCCGGTTGTTCACCACCAGCGTCACGCCCTGCGCGGCCGCTTCGGCCACGTCATCGAGCGTGATCTGCGGGCTGGCGAGAAAGTTCGCATCGATCGGGCGGAAGTCGCTCATCCCGCTTGCTCCTGCTTGCGCGCGCGGCGGTTGCGGGCGCTCATGTTCAGCACCTCCACGCCGACCGAGAAGCCCATCGCCACGTAGATGTAGCCCTTGGGCACGTGGAAACCGAAGCCGTCGGCGATCAGCACCAGGCCGATCATCACCAGGAACGACAGGGCCAGCATCACGATCGTGGGATTGCGCTCGACGAAGCGGGCCAGCGGATCGGCCGCGACCAGCATGACCGCGACGGTGATCACCACGGCCGCGACCATGATCGGAATCTCGTCGGTCATGCCCACGGCGGTGAGGATCGAATCGATGGAGAAGACGATGTCGAGCGCGATGATCTGGGCGATCGCGGCGGCAAAGCCCATCTGCACGGCCGACTTGTCCTTGTCGAGCATCTCGCCCGAATTGCCTTCGGGATCCATCGCGTGGTGGATCTCCTTGGTCGCCTTCCAGACCAGGAACAGGCCGCCGGCCAGCAGGATCAGGTCGCGCCCGGAAAACGCCGTCTCGAAAGTGGGTTGGCCATGTTCGCCCGGCGCCCCCGCGAGGCCCAGATCGAACAGCGGGGCCTTGAGCGTCACCAGCCAGCCGATCAGCATGAGCAGCGCGATGCGCATGATCAGCGCCAGCGCCAGGCCGATGCGGCGTGCCTTCTGCTGCTGTTCCGGCGGAAGCTTGTTCGACAGGATGGCGATGAACACCAGGTTGTCGATACCCAGCACGATCTCCAGCATCACCAGAGTGGCCAGGGCCAGCCAGGCGGCCGGATCGGATAGCAGGGCGACGATCTCCATGGCGGCTCTCTGGCCTGTGCCCGGCGGCCTGACAAGACCAACTGAGCGGCCGTTGCGTGCCGTGCGGTTTAATTCTTTCGCATGACGCCCTTTTTCGTCTATAAGCGCCGCGGTTCAGGCAGGGGGATCGCCTCTGCGCAGCGTCCGGAGGCTTTCGTCCGCGCCTCGGGAATGTGATCAGGGCGAGGCAAAGGTACGTTCGGTAAATGGGTTACGATAGAGGGCGTCGCGGCCGGGGACGCGACAAGCGGGACGGTTTCGGAGAAGAAAGTTTCGACCCGTTCTCGGAGAGCGGTTCGTCGTCTTTTGGCGGCGGTGATCGATTCGGCGGTGGTGGCGGCGACCGTTTCGGCGGTGGCGGCGGCGGCGATCGCTATAGTGGCGGCGGCGGCGGCGGCGGCGGTTTCCGCGGCGGCAGCAGTGGCGGTGGCGGTGGCTTCCGCGGCGGCGCCAGCGGCGGTCCGCGCGGCCCGGGTGGCGGCGGCGGTGCCGGCGGCGGTGATCGCATGCCGGCCCAGGTCGTCGGCACGGGCAAGGGCAAGGTCAAGTTCTTCAACGGCCAGAAGGGTTTCGGCTTCATCCAGCGCGATGAAGGCGGCGAGGACGTGTTCGTCCACATCAGCCAGGTCGAGCGGGCGGGCCTGGAAGGCCTCGCCGAAGGCCAGGAACTGCAGTTCAACCTCGTCGATCGCGGCGGGAAAGTCTCGGCTGCAGACCTGCAGGTCGTGGGTGACGTGATCGAGGTGGCGCCGCGCGCGCCGCAGCGTTCGCTGACCGGCGAGAAGGCCAGCGGCACGGTCAAGTTCTTCAACGCGATGAAGGGCTTCGGCTTCATTACCCGCGACGACGGCAAGGACGATGCGTTCGTCCACATCAGCGCCGTCGAGCGTTCGGGTATTTCCGCGATCAACGAAGGCGACCGGTTCGAATTCGATCTCGAGGTCGATCGACGAGGCAAGTACTCGGCGGTCAACCTTGTGCCCGTTCAGGGCTGACCGGCCGGCCCCAGATCCGGGTGTCTGATCCGGCCGGGGCAACAGGCATAAACGGTTGCAGATGGCGGTCCGCAAGGGCCGCCATTTGTCGTTCACCCAGTCATCGAATTCGTTTCAAAGTCAGGATCAAGCCATGTCGATCACGCCTCTCATGCCCGTCTATCCCCGGTGCGGGGTCCGGCCGGTGCGCGGCGAACATTGCCACCTGATCGACGAGGACGGCACGCGCTATCTCGATTTCGCGGCCGGCATCGCGGTCAACCTCCTTGGCCACAGCCACGAAGGGCTGATCGGCGCGATCCAGCGCCAGGCGGCAACGCTGATGCATGTCTCGAACCTCTATGGGAGCCCGCAGGGCGAGGCGCTGGCCCAGCGGCTGGTCGACCTGACGTTCGCCGACACCGTGTTCTTCACCAATTCGGGTGCCGAGGCGGTGGAGTGCGCGATCAAGACCGCGCGGGCCTATCACCAGCATGTCGGCAACGACGAGAAGTTCGAACTGATCACCTTCAGGAACGCCTTCCACGGGCGCACGATGGCCACGATCAGCGCCTCGAACCAGGAGAAGATGCACAAGGGCTTCAGCCCGCTGCTGCCCGGTTTCAAGTACGTCGATTTCGACGACCTCGAAGGCGTGAAGGCGGCGATGGGGCCGAACACCGCAGGGTTCCTGGTCGAGCCGATCCAGGGCGAAGGCGGCATCCGCACGGGGAGCGAGGCGTTCCTGACCGGCCTGCGCCAGCTCGCCGACGCGAACGACCTGATGCTGGTGTTCGACGAGGTGCAGTGCGGCGTCGCGCGGACCGGCACGATGTTCTTCTACGAGCAACTGGGCTTCGCACCCGACATCATGGCCGTGGCCAAGGGCATCGGCGGCGGGTTCCCGCTGGGCGCCTGCCTCGCGACCGAAAAGGCGGCGCGCGGGATGGGTCTGGGCACCCACGGCTCGACCTATGGCGGCAATCCTCTGGCCATGGCGGCGGGCATGGCGGTGCTGGGTGCCGTCGCGAACGACGAATTTCTCGCATCGGTGCGGGAGAAGGGGGAGCGGCTGCGCTCGCGGCTGGAGCAGTTCATCGGCAATTATCCCGAGCTGTTCGAGGGCGTGCGGGGCAAGGGCCTGATGCTGGGTCTGCGGATGAAGGCCGAGCCGCGGCCGTTCATGGTGCATCTGCGCGACGACCATCAGCTGCTGACGGTGGCCGCGGGCGACCAGACGCTGCGGCTGCTGCCTCCGCTGGTGATCGGCGACGCCGAGATCGATGAATTCTTCGACAAGCTTTCGGCGGGCGCCGCAAGCTACCGGCCGGAGGATTGACGATGGCGACGCGGCATTTCCTGGATCTCTCGGACGCCGGCGGCGATGCCATCGCGGCGATGATCAACGACGCGCAGGACCGCAAGGCCGCGCGCCTCGCATGGCCGAAGGGGCGGGCCGACGGCGACGCGCCGCTCGCGGGCCATGTGCTGGGGATGATCTTCGAAAAGAACTCGACGCGCACCCGCGTGAGCTTCGACATCGCCATGCGCCAGCTGGGCGGAACGACGCTGGTCCTCGATGCGGGTACCAGCCAGATCGGGCGAGGGGAGTCGATCGCCGACACGGCGCGCGTGCTTAGCCGCATGGTCGACGCGATCATGATCCGCACCGACGATCACGAGAAACTTCTCGAGATGGCGCGCCATGCCACGGTGCCGGTGATCAACGGCCTGACCGACCGCTCGCACCCGTGCCAGATCGTCGCCGATCTGCTCACGGTCATCGAGCACGGCAAGGCCCTGCCGGGGCTGGAGGTCGCCTGGCTGGGAGATGGCAACAACGTGCTGCATTCGGTCCTCGAGGCGGCGGCGCTGATGAAGTTCAATGTCCGCGTGGGAAGCCCGGAGGGCTACGATCCCGATCCGCAGTTCACGGCGTTGGCACGCGAAGCCGGCGCGCGCGTTACGGTCACCCGCGATGCCGCCGAGGCGGTGGCCGGCGCCGATATCGTGGTGACCGACACCTGGGTTTCGATGGGGCAGGATCACACGCACAACAAGCTGGCGGCGATGGCGCCCTACCAGGTCAACGAAGCCCTGATGGCCGCCGCCAAGCCGGACGCCCGGTTCCTCCACTGCCTGCCGGCGCATGTGGGCGAGGAAGTGAGCGAGAGCGTGTTCGAGGGGCCTCAGTCGGTCGTGTTCGACGAGGCCGAGAACCGCATCCACGCGCAGAAATCGATCCTGCTGTGGTGCTTCGACCGGCTTTGACGCCCCGGCCTTCAATCGCGCCGATGCGGTCCCATATGGGCGGGCGATGAGCGAAGAAAACGATAGCGAAGCCGAAACGGGCTTCGACCGGGTGCTGCAATTCACCTTGCCGGACCGTCACGCGCGGGGCCGCACGGTGCGCCTCGGGCCCGTACTGGAAGATATCCTGGCGGCCCACGATTACCCGCCGGTGCTGCGGCATCTGCTGGGAGAGGCGCTGGTCCTGACGGCGCTGATGGGCTCGCTGCTGAAGGACGACGGCAGCCAGCTGACGGTGCAGGCCCAGGCGGAAGAGGGGATCGTCAGCTTGCTGGTGTGCGATTATCGTTCGGGCGAGCTGCGCGGTTACGCCCGGCACGATGCCGAGCGGCTGGCGGAACTGGGCAGCAATCCGACGCTCGAACAGTTGTTCGGCGGGGGCCACCTGGCGATCACCTTCGACCTCGCGGCGGGCAACCAGCGATATCAGGGTATCGTGCCGCTCGAAGGCCAGTCGCTGGCGCAGGCGGTCGAAAGCTATTTCGGCCAGAGCGAACAGGTGCCCACGATGATCCGTGCCGCGGTGCGTGCAGGGCACGGCGGGTGCATCGCGGCGGGTTTCCTGGTGCAGCATCTGGCGGAAGGCGAGGAAGGGCGCGAGCGGCTCCACGTGCGGATGGATCATCCGGAGTGGGAGCATGTGTCGGTGCTCGCCGGCAGCATGACCGAAGGCGAGCTGGTCGACCCGGCGCTGACACTTGAGGCTCTCGTCTGGCGGCTGTTCCACGAGGAGCGCGAAATCCGCGTGACGACCGGCCAGCCGCTGAGCCGCGGTTGCCGCTGCTCGGTGGTCCACTTCGAGGAAGTGCTGGCGCGTTTCCCAAAGGAAGACCGGCTGGACATGCGCGACGAGCAGGGAATCATTCGCGTCGATTGCGCCTTCTGTTCGCGCGAGTTCCAGATCGAAGACTAGCTTGCGGGAAATGCCCCGGGCGCTTAGCCACCGCGCATGGCGGGCGGGCTGAACTTGGCGGGGAAGGGGCGCGGCGCGGTCGTGCTGCTGTCGGGCGGCCTCGATTCGATGGTCGTTGCCGGGCTTGCCCGTGAAGCCGGCTTCGCGATCCACGCCCTGACCATCGATTACAACCAGCGGCATCGGCGTGAGATCGAGGCGGCGCGGCTGATTGCCGGCAATCTCGGCGTGGCGCGGCACGTGATCCTGCCGCTCGACCTGCGCCAGTTCGGCGGGTCCGCCCTGACCGCCGATATCGCCGTGCCCAAGGGCGGGGTGGGCGAGGACATTCCGGTGACCTACGTGCCGGCGCGCAATCTCATCTTCCTAGCGCTGACCGCAGGCTTTGCCGAAGCGTCGGGGTCGAGCGACATCTTCATCGGCGTCAACGCGCTCGATTACTCGGGTTATCCCGATTGCCGCCCGGAATTCATCGCCAGCTTCGCCGAAACCGCGCGCCTCGGGACCAAGGCCGGGGTGGAAGGACGGCCGTTCGCGATCCACGCCCCGCTGCAACACATGGGCAAGGCCGAGATCGCCGCCGAGGCCGCGCGGCTCGGGCTCGATCCGGGCTGGAGCTGGTCGTGCTACGATCCAACGCCAGACGGCCAGGCCTGCGGACTGTGCGATTCATGCCGTCTGCGGCTGAAGGGCTTTGCCGATGCCGGTCTCGAGGATGCGCTCGACTACGCGGAGCGCGCGGCGTGACCGACGAGACCGAGAAGGCCCCGGCCTATAGCTGGTATGCCCTCGGCGTCCTTTTCCTGGTCTACCTGTTCAATTTCGTCGACCGGCAGATCCTTTCGATCCTGGCCAACGACATCAAGGCCGACCTCGGGCTCGACGATGCCCAGCTCGGCTTTCTCTACGGCACCGCCTTCGCCATCTTCTATGCGTTGTTCGGCATTCCGCTCGGCCGGCTGGCCGACAACTGGAGCCGCACCAAGCTGCTCGCGCTCGGCCTCACGCTCTGGTCGAGCATGACGGCGCTGTCCGGCTTCGCCAAGAATCTCGGCGTGCTGACGGTGGCGCGGATCGGCGTGGGCGTGGGGGAGGCTTCGTCGGCGCCGGTCGGCTATTCGCTCGTGTCGGACTACTTTCCGGCGCGCATGCGCGGCACGGCGCAGGGGATCTTTTCCGCGGGGCTGTTCACCGGCAGCGGACTTTCGCTGCTGATCGGCGGGCTCATCGTGGCGGAGTGGAACCGGCGGTTCCCCGGCGGAGGGCCGCTCGGGCTCAAGGGCTGGCAGGCGGCTTTCGTCATCGTCGGCCTGCCCGGGCTGCTGCTCGCGCTCTGGGTGCTGACCTTGCGCGAGCCCCAGCGCGGCCTGCGCGACGGCGCACCGAGCGAGGGCGCCGGGCGGCCCTTCGCGCGCTTTTTCGACGACGTGACCCAGCTCGTCCCCCCGTTCACGCTGATCGGCGCGGCGCGCGCCGGTTCTCCGGCCTTGCTGCGCAACCTGGCGGTCGCCGCTGGGCTCGCGCTGCTTGCCTGGGTGCTGTCGCGGGCCACGGGCAACAACCAGCAGTTCTGGTTCTGGGTGACCGGGCTCTATGCCGTCGCGAGCTGGGCTGCGCATTTGCGCCGGACCGACACCGAGGCGTTCGGGCTGACCTTCGGCTCGCCCGCCTTCATGGGCATCGTCGTCACCTACGGGACGATCTGCTTCCTGGGATATGTCGTCAGCTACTGGGCGGCGCCCTATGCCGAGCGGACCTTTGCGCTGAGCAAGCCGGAGCTCGGCGTCCTGATCGGTGCGCCCAACGCGCTGGGCGGATTCCTCGGCGTCATCATGGGCGGCCGCTTGGCCGACTATCTCCATCAGCGCACAAAAGCCGGCAGGCCGCTGGTTTTCCTGGTCGCGCTGCTGGGATCGATTCCGGTCTTCCTGCTGGCCTACACCACCACCGACCTGAACACATTCCTGGTCTGCAACTTCCTCTCGCAGTTCGTCACGTCGTCGGCGCTCGGGGCGGGCGCGGCGGCGACGCAGTCGCTCGTCCTGCCCCGCATGCGCGGCGTGGCGACGGCGATCTACCTCTTGGGCGCCACGTTGATCGGGCTGTCGCTCGGCCCATTCACAGCCGGGTTCATATCCGAGCGGACGGGAAGCCTCGGCGCCGGGGTGCTCGCGTCGCTGGCCATCATTCCGCTGGGGCTGGCGGCGCTGGCGGTCACCGCGCGCACGATGTCCGCCGCGCTCGCTCGCCTGCCTGTTCGCGCGACCTAGTTGGTGCGGATGACGGTCACGGGCCTGACCACGCCGCAGGCCAGCCTGTCACCGGAATCGCCCGAGGGATCGGTGCGGTAATCGTCCGCCTTGGCATGGACGACCACGGCGGTGCCGTCGCCGTCGAAGATCGCCGAACTTACCGCCGCGCTCTCGCCCTTCAGGGTGGCACTGACCGTGCCCGCTCCGCTAGCGCCGATCGTCACGTTGGGCAGATCGCCCAGATGCGCGCCTTGCGGGTTCTCGCTGCCGTGCTGGTGGCCCGTGGGATTGAGATGCCCCCCGGCCGAGGTGAAGCCGGGCGCCACGCACGATCCGACCATGTGCAGGTGCACGCCGTGCACGCCCGGGGTCAGGCCAACCAGGCCGATCGTGACG
Source organism: Tsuneonella sp. HG222 (assembly GCF_053819185.1). Classification (NCBI taxonomy): domain Bacteria; kingdom Pseudomonadati; phylum Pseudomonadota; class Alphaproteobacteria; order Sphingomonadales; family Erythrobacteraceae; genus Tsuneonella; species Tsuneonella sp. HG222. The sequence goes on from NZ_JBSOQZ010000001.1 coordinate 176,367, forward strand.
TTCATTTCGCTGCCGCTGCGATAGAGCTGCGCGGTTCCGGCGGGCTGGCCGTTGGCGAGCGTCAGCGTCGCCTCACCGATCCGTTCGCTCGGTAGCTGCGGAAGGCTCTCGCACCCGGCGAGCGCGGTTCCGACAAGGGCGATGGAAGCGATGGCGGCGTAGTTCATGGGCGGACTCCTGCTGTGTACCGCTATCATAACGCATCTTTGCCGCCGAAGGTCCGCAATCAGTCCTCCGCACGGATTCCTGCCTCGAGGAGCGCGGCGATCAGCCCGGACAGCGCGGCGCGAACTTCGGCATCGACCGTCGTCCCGCCCGTCGGCAGATCGGGTGCGGCGGGGCGCTGCCAACCGTCGCGGTAGAGCAGGATCTGGCCGCTCGAGGCATCGAACAGCCGCATCCCGTCGCGCGGGGCAAGGAACAGCCAGGTACCGGCCTGCCATGCGGCCAGCTTGCCCTCTTCGCCGGTCCACGCACCTTCGGCATCCTCGCCGACGATCCATGTCTCCCCGTCCGCCGGGGCCGCCGGGGGAATGGTCGCAGTACCCTCGCAAGCCGCATGCAGCAGGGCATCGGCCAGCACGTGGGCTTCGTTGACGGTGAACTCTTTCTGGGCCTGCCCGGCGAAAAGCAGGGGGACATTCATCGGCCGCGCCGTCGGCGCCGGGCGGGGCGGGGCCGTCGTTGCCGCGCAGGTGGGCCAGCAGCTCCATCTCCAGGTTGTCGTAGCCTTCGGCCAGCGCGGCATACCAGCGGGCCGCGAACTCGGAGTCGGTGCGGCGCGCGGCATAAACGGTCGCGGTGGTGAGCTGGGCCTCCTGCGCCGCGGCCGCGACGTTGGAGGTCTCGGCCAGCCGGGTGAGGAACAGCTCGAGCTTGCTCGCGGTCTTGCGCGGGGCCCGGATCGCGGGCACGCCCTTCTTGCGCGGCATCGCCCGCGCTGCCTCGAGCTCGGCGGCGAAGCGCGCATCGCGCCTGGCATGGGCGGCGATCGTGGTGCGGTGGATGCCGGCCACATTGGCCGCGGCCGCCAGGCTTTCTCCCGCCCGCACCGCATCCAGCACGGCCTTTTCCCACGCCCGCGGCAGACCTTCGGCTTTCATGACAACCCCCTTTCCAAGTGCGCCAACGCGAGCGGGGCGGTTTCCCCATCGGAAAACCGCCCCGCCGGCGAATCGCAATCTGTCCATCTTCGGCTTGTCTAACCAAAGAGCGTCACGATGTCAATATAAAAGTGCCATATCGGTTATTTCAAACCGCTTGCCGTGGTTCTCCGGCTCGCCTAGTCCGCGCGGTAGCGAGTGGACGAAGGGCGGGTCGCCGATGCTGCGCAGGCTGTACGACTGGACGATGGAAAAGGCGGCGCACCGCCATGCCGAAGGCTGGCTGGCGGCCTTTGCCTTCGTGGAAGCGAGCTTCTTTCCCATTCCGCCCCATCCGCTGCTGGGGCTGATGTGCCTGGCCGAACCGAAGAAGGCGATCCGCTTCGCGGTGATCGCCACGCTGGCCTCGGTCGCCGGCGGCCTGCTCGGCTACGCGATCGGCTGGGGGCTGTACGATACCGTCGGCAAGCAGTTGCTTGGCGCGCTGGGCCTGACCGACAGCTTCCCGCCGGCCGCCTGCTACCTGCGCGAATACGGCGCGGAGATCATCATGATCAAGGGCGCGACGCCGATCCCCTTCAAGCTGCTGACCATCACCGCCGGGTTCATCGGCATGAACCTCGTGACCTTCATCCTGGCCAGCATCGTCAGCCGCTCGATCAGCTTCATGATCGTGGGCGTGCTGTTCCGCCTGTTCGGCGCCCCGATCAAGCGCTTCATCGACAAGTACCTGACCCTGGTGACGATCGGCTTCGTGGTGCTGGTGGTCGGCGGGTTCATCCTGGCGACCCAGCTGACCGGCGGGGGCGATGCCACCACCGACCGCTGCGCCGGGGCCACGATGGAAAGCCTGGGCCTGACCTAGCGGCCCTGCGCCAGCCGCGCGCCGGCCAGGATCGCCTCGGCCACCGGGTCCTTCATCCGCAGGCGCAGCGATGCCTCCGCCTCGCGCGCCGCCCCCGCGGCATCGCCCTGCGCCAGCAGCACCGCGGCCAAGTCGCGGCGGATCGGATACCAGAACGCCGGCGGATCGGTGAAGTCGTTGAAGCTCTTGGTCTCCTCGATCTCGGCCGCCGCGCGATAGGACCGGGCCGCGTCGTCGAGCTTGCCTTCGAGCCGCGCGGCGCGGCCTTCCAGGACATGACGCAGGATGCCCAGCATCTGTTCGGCCGGCTTCACGCCCGCCGCCTTGGGATCCTCGGCGATCTTGGCGGGGATCGCCGCCGCCTCGGCCCGCACGCCCGCCGCATCGCCGTTCCACGCCGCCGCCTCGCCGCGGGCGAAGCGCCAGGCGGCCTTGAGGTAGGGCTGCTCCGGCTCCTCCAGCGTGCGCACCGCGCCAGGGTCGAACCGGGCGAAGGCGAAATAGCCCGAGGCCATCAGCAATTGTCCGATGGCGGAGGACTTGCGCGGCATGTCCTTGCGCGTGGCCGAGGCGATGAGCGGCCGGGCCAGTTCGAGCGCAATGGCCGAATTGCCCGCCATCAGCGCGCCGCCCAGGCCGTAGATCACGTTGTGCGCGTGATAGGGCAGGTCGAACGCCCCGTGCTCGCCGGTCATGCCCATGCGATGCGCGTTGTCGTTGCCGATATGCACGGCGCGCCAGTTGGTCTGCGCGGCATCCTCGTAGCGGCCGACCCAGTACCAGGTGTGCGCCGGCATGTGCACCAGATGGCTGGCGGCGGGCGCCAGCGCGGCGAGCCGGTCGGCATAGGGCACGGCGCGCGCGGGCAGCCCGGCGACCTCGGTGGCGTGGATGTAGAAGTGGATCGCCGGGGTGTGGTCTGGCGCGCGGGCCAGCACCGTCTCGAGCAGCGGGAGGGTCGCGCGCACTTCGGCCAGGACGGCCTCTTCCCGCTCGGGCGCATAGCCGTTGAAGGCGTCGACCAGCATCGCGTCCACCGTCAGCACGGCGATCTCGTTGTCCTCGGGCCAGCGCTTCTGCACGCTCTGCATCGCCAGCGCATAGGCCTTGTCGCGGGCGTCGGTGTCGCCGGGGCGGAAGCGCTGGGCCAGGGCCGCGGTGAGCGCCTTCTCCTTCGCCGTGCCGCTGCGGCCGGCGATCCGCGCGGCCTCGCGCACCATCGGGTAGAGCTCCGCCCGCTCGCCCGCGTCGGTGCCGAAGTTGATCGTCGGCCCGGTGACCAGCGCCTGACCCCATTTGCACATCGCGCAGGCCGGATCGAGGCGCACCGCCTCCTTCATCGCCGCGACCGCGGCGCTGTGGGCGAACGCCGCGCCCAATTCGAGCCCGTTGGAGAAAAACGCCTGCGCCTCGGGCACCGAGGTGGTCACGGCGAAGCCGCCGTCGCCGTATCCGGGGAGCAGCACGGTCTTTTCCGCCACCGGGCGGTTTTCGTGCCGGTGCTCTTCCGAAGCGGAGACCAGGTCGGCCGCGTGGTCGGCGGCCTCGGCGGTTACCGGGCGATCCTGCGCCACGGCCGGCTGCGCGGCCAGTCCTTGGGCCAGGGCCAGGGCGAAAACCAGAGCCGTCGACGTTCGCATGTGCGTCCTCCCCCCTCGGAGCGCCGCGGTCAGATGATTCCCACGCTCTTGCCCGCGCGTTCGAACATCCCCAGGATCGTTTCCACCTCTTCCTCGGTGTGCTCGGCGCACAGCGAGCAGCGCAGCAGCGTCATGTTGGCGGGCGTCGCCGGCGGGCGGGCCAGGTTGACGTAGAGCCCTTCCTTCAACAGCGCCTCCCACATCGCCGCGCCACGTTCGAGGTCGGGCATGATGACCGCCACGATCGCACTCTGCGGCACCTCGGTGCCGAGCTGGAAGCCCAGGCCCTTGAGCCCGCCGTGCAGGCGCTTGGAATTTTCCCACAGGTGCGCCCGCTTGTTCGACCCGTGCATCAGCTTGCGGATGCTGGTCGCGGCGGTCGCCACCACGCTGGGCGGTAGGCTGGCGGTGAAGACGTAGGGCCGGCAGACCAGCCGCAGGATCTCGAACTTCGGGTGGTTCGAGGTGCAGAAGCCGCCGACCGTGCCCACGCTCTTGGAGAAGGTGCCGATCACGAAGTCCACGTCGTCGAGCACGCCCTGGTCCTCGGCCACGCCGCGCCCGTTGGGGCCGATGAAGCCCATCGAATGCGCCTCGTCGACCAGCACCATCGCGCCGTGCTTCTTGGCGACGGCGATCATTTCCCGCAGCGGCGCGACGTCGCCCAGCATCGAATAGACGCCTTCGAGCACGACCAGCTTGCCGGCCCCTTCCGGGATGCGGCCGAGCCGCTTGTCGAGCGCTTCGATGTCGTTGTGCTTGAAGGGCACGATCTCGGCATTGCCGAGCGCGCAGCCGTCCCAGATGGAGGCGTGGCTGTCGATGTCGAGCACCACGTAGTCGCCCTTGCCGGCGATCGTGCTGATGATGCCGAGGTTGGCCTGGTAGCCGGTGCTGAACACCATGGCGTGGTCCATGCCGTAGAACTCGCGCAGCGCTTCCTCGACCTCCTTGTGGCCCTGGTAGGTGCCGTTGAGCACGCGGCTGCCGGTGGTGCCCGACCCGAAGTTGTCGAGCGCGTCCTTGCCGGCCTGGATCACGTCGGGGTCGAACGTCATCCCCATGTAGTTGTAGGTGCCCAGCAGGATCGTGTCGCGCCCGTTGCAGATCGCCCGGGTGGGGGAGAGGACCTTCTCCATCACCAGGTTGAACGGATCTTCCAGCCCGCTCGCCAGCAGGTCGGAGCGCTGCTTGATCAGCGGGTCGAACTTGCTGAACAGGTCGGTCTTGTTGCCTTCGGGCGCAGCCGGCTGGTCGGGCTGGTCGGGCTGGCTGATGCCTTCGCTCATGGCCGGCTCAGCCGTCCGCCAGCTTGCACACGGCATCGATCAGCTGGCCCCAGGTCTCGATTTCGGCCTGCTGGTTCATGCTGATGATGATGTCGAATTCGTCCTCGATCGCGGCGACGAAATCCATCACCGTCAGGCTGTCGAATTCCAGGTCACCGGCAAAGGTGGTGCTCTCGTCGATCGGCACGCCCTTCTTGTTGAAGGGCTCGATCAGGGTGCGGATGCGGGTGTCGACGTCGGTTCGTTCCATGACGCCGCACAAGCGTCCAAGGGCCGCCAATGTCAAGCGTGGAGGGCGCGCGCACCCTGCCGCAGGGCCTGCCGTTCGAGCAGCCCGCGAACCGCGGTCATGAACGGGCCGATGCTGACCGGTTTGGCCAGATAGCCTTCCGCCCCGACCTGGCGGATCCGCTCCTCGTCGCCCTTGCCGGCATAGGCCGTCACGGCGAGCACGGGGATTTCGCGCAGGATCACGTCGCGCTTGAGCCCGGCGATGATGTCGAGCCCCGAAACGTTGGCCAGCTGGATATCCATGATGACGAGATTGGGCACGAAGGCCCGGGCGCGTTCCAGCGCGCTTTCGCCGTCCGCGACCGGCTCGACCGAAAAGCCGCCCGCCTGCAGCACGTCGCAGAAAAGTTTCCGATTCAGGTCGTTGTCCTCGACAACGAGTATCCGTTTCGTCATTGCGCCCCCGACGGCTGCCTCACTTCCCCAAGGAGGCCTGTGGATAACTTGTACCCCCATGTGCAGATGCTGACAAACCCCAATTCCGATTCAGCTTTGCCGGACCCGGCAAGTGTTGCTTTGCAGGCACTCGCCTGGGTGCTGGCGGACGATCGCAGGGCGCAGCGTTTTCTAGATCTGACCGGCCTGACGCCCGACGAACTGCGCAGCGGGATCGGCTCGCGCGAGATCCAGGCATCGGTGCTCGACTATCTCGCCGCGCACGAGCCGGACCTGGTCGCGGCGGCCGAAGCGCTGGGCATCGCGCCCGAATCGATCGTCGCCGCGCAGCGGAACCTCGCCCGATGAGCCGCCCGCTGGTGGTGACCGACTGCGACGAGGTGCTGCTGCACATGGTCCGCCATTTCCGCGACTGGCTGGGCCAGGAACACGGGATCGATTTCGCGCTGGAGGGCAATCCCTTCGCGCAGGAGGTCCGCTACAGGGCTGGCGGCACGGTCGACCCGGCGGAACTGTGGCGGCTGCTCGACCTGTTCTTCGACACCGAGATGGACCGCCAGACCCAGATCGAGGGCGCGGCCAACGCGCTGGGCGAACTGGCCCGGGAGGTCGACGTGGTCGTGCTGACCAACCTGTCGGACCGCTTCGGTCAGATGCGGACCGATCAGCTGCGCGCGCACGGCATCGAGACGCGCGTCTTCACCAACCAGGGCCCGAAGGGCGCGGCGCTGCGCCGGATCGTTTCCGAGCATGGCGCCGAGCGTGCGGTCTTTATCGACGATCTCGCCGTCCATCACGCCAGCGCGCGCGAGGTGATCCCCGGCGTCGCCACGCTGCACTTCTGCGGCGAGCCGGCCATTGCCTCGCACATTCCCTGCGCGCACAGCGCGGGCCACGCCGACGCGCGGATCGACACCTGGGCCGAGGCCTTGCCCTGGCTCCTCGAAACATTGCATGGGAAGTAACGCATGAGCATCGCCGCACGCCTGGCCGAACTGGGTATCGAACTGCCCACGCCCGCCGCCCCCGTCGCCAGCTACGTCCCGGTCGTGATCGCCGGGACCATGGCCCATGTCTCGGGCCAGTTGCCGTTTCTGGACGGCAAGCTGGTGACCGGCCGGCTGGGCGAAGATGTCGACCTCGAGCTCGGCACCCGGTGCGCCCGCGCCTGCGGGCTGATGATCCTGGCCCAGTTGCAGCAGGCGCTGGGATCGCTCGACCGGGTGGAGCGGATCGTGAAGCTGGGCGGGTTCGTCAATTCCGCCGGCACGTTCACCGACCAGCCCAAGGTGGTCAACGGCTGTTCCGACCTGATGGTCGACGTCTTCGGCGACGCGGGCCGCCATGCCCGCAGCGCCGTGGGTGTTCCGGTGCTTCCGCTGGGCGCGGCGGTCGAGGTCGACGCGATCGTGAGCATCCTGGCGTGAGCATCCTGGCGTGAGTCTTGGTTCTGCCTGATCCCGACCCCGACCCCGCCGCTGCGCGGGCCGGCTGGCTCAGGGACTGGGCCTATGCCCACCGCGGGCTGCATTCCGGCGGGGTGGCGGAAAATTCCATGTCTGCCTTCGCCGCGGCGATCGCCGCGGGCATGGGCATCGAATGCGACGTCCAGGTAACGGGTGACGGCCGGGCGATGGTGTTCCACGACTGGGAGCTCGACCGCCTGACCCGCGAGACGGGCCCGGTCGCTGGCCTGACCGCCGAGCAGCTCGCACGGATCGGCATCGGCGACGGGACCGACCGCATCCCCACGCTGCGCGACGTGCTGGGGTTGGTTCACGGGCGCGTGCCCCTGCTGGTCGAGATCAAGTCGAAGAAGGGCCGGGCGCCGGTGCCGCTGTGCCTTGCGGTCAAGCGCGACCTCGAGGGGTACCGCGGCAAGGTCGCGGTGATGAGCTTCGATCCGCGCGTCTCCGCCTGGTTCCGCACATATGCGCCCGATGTCGTGCGCGGCCTGGTGGTGACCGAGGAGAACGCCCGCACCCTGACCGGGGCGCTGCGCCGCCGCCAGTTCCTGCACATCGCAAAGCCCGATTTCCTGGCCTACGACGTGCGCGACCTGCCGAGCAGTTTTGCCGCCCGCCAGCGCGACCGCGGGATGCCGGTGCTGACCTGGACCGTGAGTTCGCGCGCGCTCCACGCGGTCGCGCTGGAGCACGCGGATGCCCCGATCGCGGAAGGCGACGGGGTGGCGATCGAACCGTACGAGCAGGAACGGTGAGGGGCACCGGCCGAAAGCCTGCGCGCGTGACGGGGCGCCGCCGCGCCTCGCCGTCGCGGCCCGTCCAGCGCTAGGCGACGCGATGGCCGACGGCGATCTCATCGCGAAAGTGGCGCCCTCCGTTGGGTCGATCCCGGCGGCCGACTGGGATGCGCTGGCGGGGCCGGACAATCCCTTCGTCAGCCACGCCTTCCTGACCGCGCTCGAGGATTCGGGCAGCGTTGGGCACGGCACCGGCTGGAGCCCGGCCCCCCTGCTGATCGAGGATGCGCGCGGCCGCCTGCTCGGCGCCGCGCCGGCCTACCTCAAGAGCCACTCGCAGGGCGAATACGTGTTCGACCACGCCTGGGCCGACGCGTGGGAGCGCGCGGGCGGGCGCTATTATCCCAAGCTGCAGATCGCCGCGCCGTTCACCCCGGCGACCGGGCCGCGCCTGCTGATCGCCCCCGACGCGCCGGAAGCGGCCGTAGGGCCGATGCTGCTCCGGGCGGCCGAGGCCCTGTGCGCCCAGCACGGCCTGTCGGGCGCCCATGCGACCTTCATCGAGCCCGCCCAGCGCGGCCTGTTCGAACAGGGCGGATGGCTGCTGCGCAACGACATCCAGTTCCACTGGGAGAACTGTGGCTACGCCAGCTTCGAGGATTTCCTCGCCGCGCTTGCGTCGCGCAAGCGCAAGGACCTGCGCAAGGAGCGGGCCAAGGCGCAGGAAGGCGTCACGATCCGCCACCTGACCGGGGCCGAGATCCGCCCCGAGCACTGGGATGCCTTCTGGGAATTCTATCAGGACACCGGGGCGCGTAAGTGGGGCCACCCCTACCTGACGCGGGCGGCGTTCGACCTGTTCGGCGAGCGGATGGGGGACAAGGTCCTGCTGATCCTGGCCGAGATGGACGGGCAAGCCATCGCCGGCGCGCTCAACTTCATCGGCGGGGACGCGCTCTACGGCAGGTACTGGGGCTGCACCTGGGACAAGCCGTTCCTGCATTTTGAGCTATGCTATTACCAGGCGATCGACGCGGCGATCTCGCGCGGGCTGAGCCGGGTCGAGGCGGGGGCGCAGGGCGGGCACAAGCTGGCCCGCGGATATGCCCCGGTGCGGACCTGGTCGGCCCACTGGCTGGCCGATGCAGGGTTCCGCGAGGCGGTGGAGGATTTCCTGGAGCGCGAACGCCAGGGCATCGCGAACGACAGCCTCTACCTGTCCGGCAAGACGCCTTACCGGAAAGGCTAGGACCGCTCAGGCGGCGCGGCGGACTCCATTGCAAAGCCATTCGCGCGCGCGGCGCTGGGCTTCGGCGATCTCGCGGGCGGTCATCTCGTCGGAGATGTCGGCGCGGCACCAGGCGGCTTCCTCGTGGCCCTTGGAGGCCGCCAGGTTGAACCACTTGTGCGCCTCGATCATGTCGCACGGCGCGCCGTTGCTGCCGGTCGAGAACGCCACGCCCAGGTCGAAATAGGCACTGGTGTCGCCCTGCGCCGCGGCGGCAAGGCATTTGGCCAGCAAGAGATTGACGACCGTGTCGTCCAGCCGGCGAACTTCTGCGAACCCTTCGATCCTGGTCAGTTCCATGATCTACCCCCTGTTGGCGCCCGGCCCCTCGCCGTGCGTTTTTCCTGCAGTGAGGTTGAGCAGGCTCGCGTTAAAAAAATGGTTAACGGCGCGGCAAATACTTTCAACGCTGCCTTTACCATCGCCTGCCAGAACGTTCGGGCAAGCTTAATGAATCCAACTCTAAGTCAGCCGGGATTGCCGCTTGTGCGGCTGACGGGCTGCCCTTATAGGCCGCGCCAGCCGGGCGCTGCCCGGACATCTGGGGCCGAGCCGACAGACGTGAAGCGGCAGGCGCCGGAAGATCTGGATACTTGTTCGGAGTGCATTGCGGATGGCGTCTGTTCTTGGTGACGACATCGACATTCTCGCGAAGGCCAAGCGCGCCTTGCCGCGCGATTATGCGCCCAGCGACGCCGAAGAATACATGTCCAAGGAACAGCTGAACTACTTCCGCGTGCTCCTGCTCGAATGGAAGAAGTCGATCCTCACCGCATCGGAATTCACGCTGCAGTCGCTGCAGGACGGCCCGATCCGCGAACCCGACATGAACGACCGCGCCTCGAGCGAGACCGACTGGGGCATCGAGCTGCGCACCCGCGACCGCCAGCGCAAGCTCATCGCCAAGATCGATTCGGCCCTGCGCCGGCTCGACGACGGCGAATATGGCTGGTGCGAAGTGACCGGCGAGCCGATCGGCATCAACCGCCTGATCGCCCGCCCGATCGCCACCATGACCGTGGAGGCCCAGCAGGCCCACGAGCGCCGCGAGAAGGTCTCGCGCGACAACTGACCCGTTTCGGGACAGGTCGGCTAATTTCCGCACGGCGTTAAAGGCTCGATAACCAGGTTTTGCGACAGACCTGGGGGGTCAGACGCGCGCAGTCGCGGCCGCAGGGCCGCCGAACGCGCAGGATTTATGGAACCGAGCCTATGAGCAACGTCGAAACACGCCAGGTCGATCGCGACAGCCTCCTGCTGATGGCGGAGGTGCGCGTCGACGGCGGCGACACGCGGCAGCAGGTCAAGGTGCGCAACCTCTCGGCCGGCGGGATGATGGCCGAGGGCGCGATGCGCGTCGCGCGCGGATCGCTGGTCGTGGTCACCTTGCGCAACATCGGCGACGTCGAGGGTTCGGTCGCCTGGGTGCAAGACAACCGCATCGGCATCGCCTTCGTCGAGGAAATCGACCCCAAGCTGGCCCGCGCGCCGGTCGGGACCGTCTCGGCGGTCCACACCCCGCGGTTCGTGCGCAATCCGGCCATGCCGGTCGACCAGGTGCGCCTGCGCAAGATCTGACCTTTCGCCCGCTCGGCGGGCGCCCTAGAGCGGCTGGGTGACCGGCCGGTTCCTCCTTCCGCTCCTTGCCGCCCCGCTGGCCCTGGCGCTGGCCGGATGCGGCTCGGGCACCGATGGCCCCCTTGGCATCGCCGTTATCGACGAGCCGAACGAACTGTTTTCCACCGGGCTGCGACTGTCCGAAGGCGGGCAGGTGGTGCGCGGCGCGACCGGCGCTGGGCTGGTCGGGCTCAACGCACAAGGGGAGATCGTGCCCGGCCTGGCCGACCGCTGGATCGTGGCCGACGAGGGCCGCAGCTACATCTTCCGCCTGCGCGACGGCACCTGGCCCGACGGTGAGCCGCTGACCGGGCAGAGCGCGCGCGCCGCGCTGCAGCGGGTCATGCGCGAGCTACGCGGCACGTCGCTGGGGCTTGATCTCGCGCCGGTGGAGGAAGTGCGGGCCATGGCGGGCCGGGTCATCGAAATCCGCCTGCGCAGCCCCATGCCGCAGTTCCTGCGCCTCGTCGCCCAGCCCGAGCTGGCGCTGACGCACGGCGGCTTCCCCTCCGGCCCGATGGTGCTCGAACGCGAAGGCGAGCGGGCGGAACTGAAGTTCAAGCCGCCCGCCGCGCGCGGCCTGCCGGACGAAGAGAACTGGCAGGAGTATGTCCGCCCTCTCGCGCTGTTCGCCTACGGGCCGCAGGCCGCGGTCACCGCGTTCGAGGAAGGGGCGATCGACGTCGTGCTCGGCGGGCGGCTGGGCAGCTGGCCGCTGGCCGACCCCGGCCCGCTGTCGCGCGGGACGCGGCGGCTCGACCCGGCGATCGGCCTGTTCGGGCTGCGGGTGCGGCGCGAGGAAGGCTTGCTGGCCCAGCCGCAGACCCGCGAGGCGCTGTCCATGGCGATCGACCGCGCGGCCCTGCTGGCGCCGTTCAACATCGGCGGCTGGCTGCCGACCACGCGGATCGCCCCTGTCCCGGTCGCGGGCGAGGAGGCGACCGAGCGGTGGGAGGGGATCGCAATCGAGGCGCTGCGGCAGGAAGCCGCCAACCGCGTCGCTGCCTGGCGCGGGGGGGTGGGCGAGGGCGCGCCCGCCGTCCTGACGGTGGAGCTGAGCAACCTGCCCGGCCACGCCGCGCTGTTCAACGGGCTGGCCGAGCAATGGGCGCAGATCGGCGTCACCCTGCGGCGGGTCTCGCCGGGCGAGCCGGCCGACCTCGTGCTGATCGACCGGGTGGCCCGCTACGGCGATCCGCGCTGGTTCCTCAACCAGTTCAACTGCACCCTGGGGCGCGGCGCCTGCTCGCGCGAGGCCGACGCCGAGGTGCGCATCGCCATGACGACCGAGGACGCGCAGGAACGCGCCGACGCGCTCGCCCGGGCCGAGGCGATCCTCACCGCCGACAATGTCTTCATCCCGCTCGCCCAGCCGCTGCGCTGGTCGCTGGTGCGCGGCACCGTGGAAGGCTATGCCGCCAACCCGTGGGCCTGGCATCCCTTGCCGGACATGGCGACGTTACCCAGATAACGCCGGGATCGTCCGATCCCGATTCAGGAGGGCTGCCGATGGAACCCGTTGATATGTCTTCCCCGCAGCGGCGCCCGCCGCGCCCGCTGCCGATGGGCATCAGCATCCCGACCGCCAACGACCCGGCCAGCGTGCGCCAGCGGATTGAGGCGATGGAAAAGCTGCTCGAGAACGTGTTTCACGTGCCCGTGATCGGCCGCGTCGGGCTCGATTCGCTGATCGGCCTGATCCCGGTCGCGGGCGACGTGGTGACCGCGGCGATGGGCGCTTACCTGGTGTGGGAAGCCCGCAACCTCGGCATGCCGAAATGGAAGCTGTGGCGCATGGCCGGCAACATCGCCTTCGACAGCGCGGTCGGCGCGATTCCGGTGGCGGGCGACCTGTTCGACCTGGCCTTCCGGTCGAACAGCAAGAACCTGCGCATCGTGAAGGCTCACCTCGACAAGCACCACCCGGCCACCAAGGTCATCGAGGGGTAGTTTCACCCGAGACGTTCGTGCGCTAGGGCCGGGCCATGGCAGACGACGTCACCTACGCTTCCTACCTGGACCTCGACCGCGTGCTCGCGGCGCAGCATCCCGTTTCGGGCGCGCACGATGAGATGCTGTTCATCGTCGTCCACCAGGCGAGCGAGCTGTGGCTCAAGCTGTGCCTGCACGAACTGACCGCCGCCCGTGCCCTGATCGCGGCGGACGATCTCAGCCCGGCGTTCAAGATGCTCGCCCGCGTGGCCCGCGCGCAGAACCAGCTCATCGCCAGCTGGGACGTGCTCAGCACGATGACCCCGCACGACTACTCCCAGGTCCGCCCGTTCCTCGGCAACTCGAGCGGGTTCCAGTCGGCGCAGTACCGCCTGATGGAATTCATCCTCGGCGGCCGCAATCCCGACATGGTCACCATGCACGAGGCCACGCCCGACGTCGCCGCCGCGCTCAGGGCCGAACTCGACCGGCCGAGCCTCTACGACGAGGTCGTGCGCCTGCTCGACCGCCGCGGCTTCGCCATCCCCGAGGAGGTGCTGGCGCGCGGGCTGGAGCGCCCGCACGACACCAACGAGGCGATCGTCGCGGCCTGGGCCACCGTCTATCGCGACCCGGACGAATACTGGGACCTCTACGAACTGGCCGAAAAGCTGGTCGACCTCGAATACCATTTCCAGCGCTGGCGCTTCGGGCATCTCAAGACGGTCGAGCGGATCATCGGTTTCAAGCGCGGCACCGGCGGCACCGCGGGGGTGCCCTATCTCGAAAGCGTGCTAAAGAAGGGCTTCTTCCCCGAACTGCTGGCGGTGAGGACCGAGGTTTGAGGGCGCTGTCGACCCGGACCGCAGGTCCGTTCGTGGTGAGCTTGTCGAACCGCGAATTCCCGCGACCTTGCGCCCTGCCGTGATCTGTCCTTCGACAAGCTCAGGACGAACGGGAGTGGTGACGCTGTCCGATGCCCGCGCGCTCGACGCGGCCGATCCGCTGGCCGGCTATCGCGGGCTCTTCGCGCTGCCGCCGGGGGTGATCTACCTCGACGGCAATTCACTCGGCGCGCTGCCGCTGGGCACCGCCAGCCGGATGGGCGAGGTGATCCGCAGGGAATGGGGCGAAGGCCTGATCCGCTCGTGGAACAGCGCGCACTGGATCGACCTGCCGCGGAAGGTCGGCGGCATGATCGCGCCGCTGATCGGTGCCGCCCCGAACGAGGTGATCGTGTGCGATTCGACCAGCGTGAACCTGTTCAAGCTGATCGCCGCCGCGCTCGCCATGCGACCCGGCAGGAAAGTCATCGTCAGCGAGCCGGGCAACTTCCCGACCGACCTCTACATGATCGCCGGGCTGGAGGCGCAGGGCCTGGCCGAACTGCGGCTGGCCGCTCCGGGCGACATCGAGGGCGCGCTGGGCAGCGATGTGGCGCTGCTGCTGCTGACCCATGTCCACTACAAGACCGGCGCGATGCACGACATGGCCGCGCTCACCCGCGCCGCGCACGCTGCCGGCGCGCTGGTCCTGTGGGACCTGTCGCACAGCGCGGGCGCGGTCGAGATCGATCTCAATGGCTGTGAAGCGGACTTGGCGGTCGGCTGCGGCTACAAGTATTTCAACGGCGGCCCCGGCGCGCCGGCCTTCGCCTTCGCGGCGCAGCGCCACCATGCCGCCCTGCGGCAACCGCTGACCGGCTGGATGGGCCACGCCGCTCCGTTCGCCTTCACCGACGATTACACCCCTGCGCCGGGAATCGAGCAGCTGCTGACCGGCACGCCGCCGATCCTGGGCATGGCGGCGCTGGAGGAAGGCGTGCGGATCATTGCCGAGATCGGCACGGCGCGGCTGTCTGCCAAATCGCGCTCGCTCTCGGGTTTCCTGCGCGCCGCCATCGCGCAGGTTGCGCCCGATCTGCCCTGCATCAGCCCCGATGGCGACACTCCGCGCGGCAGCCACCTGTCGTACCGCCACCCGGACGCCTACGCGCTGTGCCAGGCGCTCATCGCGCGCGGCGTGATCGGCGATTTCCGCGATCCCGACCTCCTGCGCCTCGGCCTCGCGCCCGCGTACCTCCGTTTCGAGGACTGCTGGCACGCCGCCCAGGCGCTCGGCGAGGTTCTGGCGAGCGGCGAATGGCAGCGCGAGGAATTCAGGCAGCGGGGGGCGGTGACGTAGTGGCTTTCGGCATATTCCACGCAAAGGCGCGAAGGGGAAAAGCCGCGAAGCGGCTTACAAATTCTGACGGTGGTTGTTCACAACACGCTGAATGCCCTGTTTGAAGGTTTCCTGTCCGAAGTTCATCAGCAAACCCAGCGGCAGGCCCATGATCCTGAGATAAGTGAGAAGTTGCTTGGGGTAGAGAGCGCTATCGCGCTCGGTCGACTTGATCTCGACGACCAGATTTCGTTCGACCAGCAGGTCGACGCGAAACGCGTTCTCTATGACTACTTCTCTCTGACGCAGCGGCACCCGAACCTGCGTTTCGACATGCAGCCCATTCTCGCGAAGGGCATCGGCGAGAAGAACCTCATAGACCGACTCTAGAAGGCCCGGCCCGATCTCCTTGTGAAGCTTGAATCCGCAATCCACCGCTACACGGGCAAGCTCTTCGATGTCCATCAGCGCCCTTTGCTGCCTTTCCACCTTTGCGCCTTTGCGTGAAATCGATGCTCGCGGGAAGTTGCTCCGGGCGGAAAGCCGATGAAGACTAGGCCTCCAGCTCGATGTCCCAGTACAGCCAATCCCGCCATGTCTCGTGCAGGTAGTTGGGCGGGAACTGCTTGCCGTGTTGCTGCAACTGCCAGTGGGTCGGGCGGATCGGCTCGACCAGCGGGTGCATCGCCGCCTGGCGCGGGGTGCGGCCGCCCTTCTTCATGTTGCACGGGGCGCAGGCGGTGAGGATGTTTTCCCAGCTCGTCTTGCCGCCCAGCCGGCGGGGGACGACGTGGTCGAAGGTCAGGTGCGCCTCGCTGCCGCAGTACTGGCACTGGAAGCGGTCGCGCAGGAACAGGTTGAACCGGGTGAAGGCGGGAAACTCGCTCGGCCGGACGTATTGCCGCAGCGCGATCACGCTGGGGATCTGCATGTCCAGGTTGATCGAGTGGACCAGCCGCTCGTAGCTGGCGACGATGTCGACCCGCTCGAGGAACACCGCCTTGATCGCGGTCTGCCACGGCCAGAGGCTGAGCGGATAGTAGGACAGCGGCGTGTAGTCGGCGTTGAGCACCAGCGCCGGGCAGCTCTCCAGCCGCCGGGTGGGGTCTTCCATGGCGCTGCGGAACGTCGCGGCGCGCTCGATCAGATCGGCCTTGAACACGGGTCGCGTCCCTCCCTGACTGATGCGAAGGGAGCATTTGCGCGAAAAAGCGTCAACCCCGTGACACTTGGCGAATCCACAGCGGAGTGAGAGGAGGGGGCGTGCCGCAGACTGTTCCGACCACGCGCTTCGCCCCCAGCCCGAACGGTCCGTTGCATCTCGGCCACGCGTTCGCGGCGATCGTGGCGCACGATCTGGCAAGCGAGCGGGGCGGGCGGTTCCTGCTGCGGATCGAGGATATCGACGGCGCGCGCAGCCGGGCCGGGCTGGCGGCGGATTTCCGCGCCGACCTCGCCTGGCTCGGGCTCGCGTGGGACGAGGTACCGGCGCAGTCCACGCGGGT
Organism: Tsuneonella sp. HG222; assembly: GCF_053819185.1. Classification (NCBI taxonomy): domain Bacteria; kingdom Pseudomonadati; phylum Pseudomonadota; class Alphaproteobacteria; order Sphingomonadales; family Erythrobacteraceae; genus Tsuneonella; species Tsuneonella sp. HG222. The sequence continues at coordinate 192,659 of NZ_JBSOQZ010000001.1, forward strand.
CGCGGCATATCGCGCGGCGGCGGAGCGGTTGCGCGCCCGCGGCCTGCTCTATCCGTGCAGCTGCACCCGGGCGGACATTGCCGCCGCCACCACGAAATCCGGCCCGGACGGGCCGGTCTATCCCGGAACCTGCCGCGGGAGGAACGTCGATCCGGCGGGCGCGGCATGGCGGCTCGACATCGCAGCGGCCCTGGCGCTGACCGGACCGCTGGCGTGGCAAGACGAGCTTCGCGGCGAGCAGGCGGCCCGGCCCGAGGCGGGCGGCGATCCGGTGATCGTGCGCAAGGACGCCGATACCCCGGCGAGCTATCACCTGGCAGTGACGGTCGACGATGCGGCCGACGGGGTCACGCTGGTGACGCGCGGGACCGACCTGTTCGCCGCGACCCACGTCCACCGCCTGCTGCAGGCGCTGCTCGGGCTGCCCGTGCCGACCTGGCACCACCACGCGCTGCTGCTCGATCCGCAGGGGCGCAAGCTGGCGAAGCGGCGGGGCTCCCCCTCGCTGTCCGAACGCCGGCTGGCGGGGGAGGATGGCCCGGCGCTGGCCGACGCCCTGCGCGCCGGGCGATTGCCCGCTGGCATATCGCTGTCCGACACCCTAGATATTGCCCCATGACCACATTTCTCATCATCGTGCTCGTGATCCTGATGATCATGGTCGTCGTCTCGCTGGTGCGCGGGATCGTCGCCTTTCTCGCCGCCAACCGCGCCGACATCGACGCCGGGTCGACCAGGCACAAGGACCTGCAGCTGATGCAGAACAAGATGATGTTCAGCCGCATCAAGTTCCAGGCCGCGGCGATCCTGGTGGTGGCGCTGCTGCTGGGCCTCGCGCGCTGACCGGCTGACCGCCGTGGTCAAGCTCAACCGGATCTACACCCGCACCGGCGACGACGGGACGACCGGCCTCGTCGACGGCAGCCGCCGCCCCAAGCACGATCTCCGGTTCGAAGCCATCGGCGCGGTGGACGAAGCCAATTGCGCGCTCGGCCTGGCGGTCGTGGTGCTGGACGGCGATGCGGCGGCCGATTGCACCCGGCTGCAGAACGACCTGTTCGATCTCGGCGCTGACCTCGCAACGCCCGGCAGCGACTTCGCGCCGTCGGAGATGGTCCTGCGGATCGTCGCTCCGCAGGCGACGTGGCTCGAACAGCGGATGGACGTGATGAATTCATCGCTCGATCCGCTGACGAGTTTCATCCTTCCCGGCGGCAGCGAGGCGGCCGCCCGCGTCCATCTCGCCCGCGCCGCGGTGCGCCGGGCGGAGCGCGCGATGACCGCGCTCGCCTCGGTGGAACCGGTGAATCCCGCCGCGCTGGCCTTCGTCAACCGCCTCTCGGATTACCTCTTCGTCCTCGCCCGCGCGGTCAATGCGGCGGGCCAGGGCGACGTCCTGTGGCGACCGGGCGCCAGCCGCTGACGGAACCGCTTTCTCCTGCCCGGCGTTTGGCGCGCAAAGGAGAATTTTTCATGATCGATCGGAAAGACACTCTCGCTCCGGAAAACGTCAACGACGAGCAGGAGGACGAGGACGCGCAGGCGCAGGAAATCGCCGAGGAAGCCCTGCGGCCCGACCTGCACAGCCCGCTCGACAGCGAGAAGGTCGGCGGCGGCGGCAAGGACCTGATCGACGAGATGCGCGACATGGAGCAGTCGGGCCGGATCGACATGAGCGCCTATCGCGGCGAACCCAACATGGACGACGAAGACGACAAGTACGGCCGGGGCCACGACCCCGACGAGGACTGAGGCTCAGCCGCCGATCGGGCCGTCGTTCAAAATCCACAGCCCCGCCACGAGGATCAGGGCGCCGAGCGCGACCGCATACGCCAGTATGCGGTAGTTCGGCGACCCTGCCGAGACGACCTTGTGGGCCTCAAGACGGGAGAGCGTCGCGCAGGTTCGGCGCTGGGCGGAAATCGCCAGCCAGCCACCGGCAAGGATGAAGACGGTCGCGATGGCCTTTGCCAGCCACGGCGGCTCGAATGCTCCGAACACCGCCTTGAAGGCGAGCCCTATCCCGATCGCCGCGAACGCGGTGCGCATCCACCCCGCGAAGGTCCGCTCCATCGCCATGATGTTGCGGTCCTCGGCAAGGTCGGTACGCAACTCGGCCCATTCGGTGCTCAAGTCCTTGCCGTCGGTGGTTTCATCCTGCGCCATGACGCCACGCTAATGGCGATGCGCGAAAAGGCAAATCAGCCGTCCCCGGCCTCGCGCTTGAGTTCGTACAACAAATCGAGCGCATCGCGCGGACTCAGCGCGTCCAGATCGAGCGCCTGCAGGCGATCCCGCAGGGCATCGCACTCCTCTTCCTGCGCTTCCATCGCCGCGGCGAACAGAGGGAGGTCCCCCAGGCCGGCCGCGAGGCCGCCGGTCTGCACGCGGCCCTTTTCCAGCCTGTCGAGCACGGATTTCGCCCGCGCGATGACCTCCTGCGGCACCCCTGCCAGCTTGGCGACCGCAAGGCCGTAGGATCGGTCGGCCGGGCCCTCGGCAACCTCATGCAGAAGGACAAGGTCACCCTTCCATTCGCGCGCGCGCACGTGATGGAGCGAGAGCGCGTCGCAGCTTTCGGCAAGACGGGCGAGTTCATGGTAATGCGTCGCGAACAGGCAGCGGCAGCGGTTCCGTTCGTGCACCGCCTCCACCACCGCCCAAGCCAGCGCCAGTCCGTCATACGTGCTCGTCCCGCGGCCCACCTCGTCGAGAATGACGAAGCTGTCCTCCGTCGCCTGGGCTAGAATGGCGGCGGTCTCGACCATCTCGACCATGAAGGTCGAGCGGCCCCGGGCGAGGTTGTCGCTTGCGCCCACGCGGCTGAACAGCCGGTCGACCAGCCCGATCCGCGCCTCGATGGCCGGAACGTATCCGCCCGCCTGTGCCAGCAGCACGATCAGCGCGTTCTGGCGCAGGAAGGTGGACTTGCCGCCCATGTTCGGGCCGCCGATCAGCCAAAGCCGGTCGTCGGGGGCAAGCTTGCAGTCGTTGGCGACGAAGCGCTGTCCGGTGCCGGTCGGATCGCGGGCCAGCGCGGCCTCCACCACCGGGTGGCGGCCGCCGACGATCTCGAGGCAGCGGTTCTCGGCGATCTCCGGCAGGGCCCATCCGCCTTCGGCCGCCCGCTCCGCCTGACCCGCCGCCACGTCGATCCGGGCTAGGGCGGCGGCCGTATCGGCGATGGCCCGCGCCGTCTTTGCCACGATGGAAACGAGTTCTTCGAAATGCGCCTCTTCCGCCGCCAGCGCGTGGCCGCCGGCCTCGGCGATCCGCGAGGCTTCCTCGTGCAGGTGGAGCGAGTTGAAGCGCACCGCACCCGCCATCGTCTGGCGGTGGGTGAACCCGCTGTCGGGCGCCATCAGGGCATCGCCATGCTTCGCGGGGACCTCGATGAAATAGCCGAGCACGCCGTTGTGCCTGATCTTGAGTGCGGCGATGCCGGTCTCGTCGCGGTATTTGGTCTCGAGCGCGGCGATGGCACGGCGGGCATTGCCCGAAACCCGGCGCAGTTCGTCGAGCGACGCATCGAAGCCTTCGGCGATGTAGCCGCCCTGCGTTCGTTCGGTCGGGGGCGAGGGAACGAGCGCGCGGCCGAGCAGGTCGGTCAGCGCGCCATGCCCGCCCAGCGCCGGCAGGAGGGACGCGAGAAGCGCGGGCCGATCGGGCAGCGCCTGAAGAGCATCGCGCAGACGGCGCGCTTCGTTCAATCCGTCGCGCAACTGGCCAAGGTCGCGCGGGGAGCCGCGCCCGGCTATGATCCGCCCGAGCGCACGGCCGATGTCGGGCAGGTGGCGCAGCATCTCGCGAACGTCGCCGCGCAGCAGCGGGTCGGCATGGAACAGCCCCACCAGCGCGAGCCGTGCGTCGATCGGCGCCTTGGCGGCCAGGGGAGCAGCGAGATCCTCGGCAAGTTGCCGCGCCCCGGCGCCCGTCACACAGCGGTCGATCGCACCGATCAGGCTACCGGCCCGCCCGCCACCCGCCGAGCTTTCGAGGATTTCCAGGCTGGCGCGGGTGGCCTGGTCCATCGCCAGAGTGCCGTCCGGCTCGCGCGCGATCGGTGGCAGCAGAAGGGGCAGCGTGCCGCGGCCTGCATGGTCGAGATAGGCGACCAGCCCGCCGGCGGCCGCCAGCATCGCGCGCCCGAAGTGCCCGAACCCGTCGAGCGTGGCGACGCCATGGATCGCCTTGAGCCGCGCTTCGCCCGCGTCGCTGGCGAAGTCCTGCCTCGGCCGAGCGATCGCCTCGCCGGGCGCGAGTTGCCAGTCGTCCGGAACGACGATCTCGCTTGCGCCGATCCTGGCCAGCACGCCCGCCAGCGCCTCGTGCGAACACTCCTCCAGTTCCATCTGCCCGGTCGAGATGTCACACACCGCGATCCCGCAGGTTCCGCGAACCTCGCAGGCGGCAACCAGCCGGTTGGCGCGGCGCGGCTCGAGCAGCGATTCCTCGGTCAGCGTGCCTGCCGTGACGAAGCGGACGATGTCGCGCGCCACCAAGACCTTCGACGACGGGGTCCCGTCGCGCCTGGCCCGCGCCTTCGCCTGTTCCGGAGTTTCGGTTTGCTCGGCGATCGCCACCCGGCACCCGGCCTTTATCAGGCGTGCAAGGTAGCCCTCCGCCGAATGGACCGGCACGCCGCACATCGGGATCGGCGCGCCATCATGCTCGCCGCGGCTGGTCAGCGCGATGTCGAGGACTTGCGCGGCCACTTTCGCGTCGTCGAAAAACAGCTCGAAGAAATCGCCCATGCGGTAGAACAGCAGGCAATCTTCTGCCTCGCGCTTCAGCGACAGGTATTGCGCCATCATCGGGGTCGCGGAGCCGGCCATCACCGGGGGCGTAGCGTTGCGGGCGACGATTCGGGAAGGCGGGACGCGCGCCTTTCCCCTATCGCCATCGCGGATCGGCGGTTAGGGAAGCGGTGACAGGAGAAACTTCTTGGCCGAAGACAAGAACGACAGCTTCACCACGCGCGAAGCGCTTTTTTATCATTCGACGATCCGCCCGGGAAAGATCGAGATCGTCGCTTCCAAACCGATGGCGACCCAGCGCGATCTGAGCCTGGCCTATTCGCCCGGCGTGGCTGCTCCGGTCGAGGCGATCGCCGCGGATCCGCTCTGTGCCGGCGAATATACCGCGCGGGCCAATCTCGTTGCGGTCATCACCAACGGCACCGCGATCCTCGGCCTGGGCAACCTGGGCGCTCTGGCCGCGAAGCCGGTGATGGAGGGCAAGGCCGTCCTGTTCAAGCGCTTCGCCGACGTGGATTCGATCGACATCGAACTCGACACCGAAGATCCCCAGAAGTTCATCGAGGCGGTCGCCCTGATGGAGCCGACCTTCGGCGGCATCAACCTGGAAGACATCGCCGCGCCAGAGTGCTTCGTGATCGAGCAGGCCCTGCGCGAGCGGATGAAGATCCCGGTCATGCACGACGACCAGCACGGCACGGCGATCATCGCCGCTGCCGGCCTCATCAACGCCTGCCTGCTGACCGGCCGTCAGATGAAGGACGTGCGCATGGTGGTGAACGGCGCCGGCGCTTCCGCGCTGGCCTGCACCGCCCTGATCAAGGCACTGGGCGTGCCGCACGATCAGGTCATCGTCTGCGACCGCAAGGGGCCGATCTATCCCGGGCGCGAGGGCGTCGACCAGTGGAAGAGCGCGCACGCCGTCCCGACCGAGGCCCGCAGCCTAGAAGAGGCGCTGAAAGGCGCTGACGTGTTTCTCGGCCTTTCGGCGGCGGGCGCGCTGCAGCCCGAATGGGTGGCCGACATGGCCGACCAACCGATCATCTTCGCGATGGCCAATCCCACGCCCGAAATCTTGCCGGAAGATGCCAAGGCCGTGCGACCCGACGCGATCATCGCCACCGGGCGAAGCGATTATCCCAACCAGGTCAACAACGTCCTCGGCTTCCCGTTCATCTTCCGCGGCGCGCTCGACGTGCGCGCGACCGCGATCAACGAAGAGATGAAGATCGCCGCCGCCCACGCCATCGCCAATCTGGCGCGCCAGCGCGTGCCGGAAGAGGTCGCGGCGGCCTATGGCGTCGATCACCAGTTCGGCCGCGACTATATCATTCCCGCGCCGTTCGATCCGCGCCTGATGGAAACCGTCTCCTCGGCCGTGGCCCAGGCAGCAATGGATTCCGGCGTCGCGCAAAAGCCGATCGAGGACATGGAGGCCTATCGCATCAGCCTACGGGCCCGGCTCAATCCCACCACCTCGGTCCTGACGCAGGTCTACGAGGATGCCAAGCGCGAGCCCAAGCGCGTCGTCTTCGCCGAGGCGGAAGAGGATGTCGTGCTGCGCGCGGCCATCCAGTTCCGCGATTTCGGTTACGGCACGCCCGTCCTTGTCGGTCGCACGCAGGCGGTGAAGGACAAGCTGCGGGAACTGGCCGTATCGGACCCCGACGCGTTCGAAATCCAGAATTCCGCCGACTGCCCCGACGTGCCCGCGATGGTCGCGTTCCTGTACGAGCGCCTGCAGCGCAAGGGGTACACCGAGCGCGACGTGCGCCGCATGGTCAACCAGGAGCGCAACGTGTTCGCCGCGCTGCTGGTGGCGCTGGGGAAGGGCGATGCGCTGATTTCGGGCACCACCCGCACATTTGCCCAGACGGCGCGCGAGATCGCGCTGGTGCTCGATCCCAAGCCCGAGGGGATACCGTTCGGCATCCACCTGATGATCGGCAAGAACTACACCGTCTTCCTCGCCGACACGACGATCAACGAGCGGCCGAGCTCAGAGGAGCTGGCGCATATCGCGTGCGAGACGGCACGCGTCGCGCGGCGGCTGGGCCATGAACCGCGCGTTGCATTCCTCAGCTATTCGACCTTCGGCAATCCTTCGGGCAAGTGGCTCGAGAATATCCGCCAAGCCGTCCACATCCTCGATCTGAAGCAGCCCGGCTTCGAATACGAAGGCGAGATGGCGCCCGATGCGGCGCTGAATCCGACGGTGATGAAGCTCTATCCCTTCAGCCGCCTGTCGGCCCCGGCCAACGTGTTGATCATGCCCGGCCTGCAATCGGCCAACCTGTCGGCCAAGCTGCTGCGTGAACTGGCCGGCAACGCGGTGATCGGGCCGATGCTGATCGGGATGGAGAAACCGGTCCAGATAGCCCCGATGACGGCCATTGCGCCGGATATCCTGACGCTGGCGGTCCTGGCGAGCGCGGGGGTGGTGAGCTAGCGCCTGCGGTAGCGGAAGTACCAGACCTCGTGCCCGTAGACGGTGCGGGCCTTGCGCTCGTAGCGTGTCTCCGGCCAGCCGCTCGGGCGAACCTGCCAGCTCTGCGGTCCCTCGGTCAGCCAGTCGAAGTCATCGGTATGGCGGCGCATGACCATGAGGGCGTGGCGCAGATAGACCGCATGGTCGGTGCCGAAGCGAAACTCGCCGCCGGGGCGCAGCTTGGCGGCGAACAGTTCGACCGGGCCGTCGTTCATCATGCGCCGCTTGGCGTGTCGCGCCTTGGGCCAGGGGTCCGGGTGCAGCAGGTAAATGAAGCTCAGCGCCCCGTCGGGTATACGGCGCAGCACGTCCAGCGCGTCCCCGTGATGCAGGCGGACGTTGCCAAGCGGAGGATGCGCGCCATGGTCGCCGTCGACGTGCATCAGCGCCTGGGCCACGCCGTTGAGGAAGGGCTCGGCGCCGATGAAACCGTGATCCGGCAACATATCCGCCCGTTCGGCCAGATGCTCGCCGCCCCCGAAGCCGATCTCGAAGTGCAGCGGAACATCGCGGCCGAATAGTGCCTGCGCGGTGACCGGCCCCGCCGGCGGCACGGCAATCCGCGGCAGCAGGGTATCGACCAGGTCCTGCTGGCCGGCGCGCAGCGGCTTCCCCTTGGCGCGGCCGTAGAGCTTTTGCAGGGTGGTCGGGTCGCCGGGTTTGTGAGCCGTCATGGCGGCGGGCAATGGCGAGGAGAGCGCGGCGCCGCAACCAGCGATTTGCCGCGACCGTCACTGCCGCAACCATCGCTAATCACGCCCGTGGATTATCGCTTTGTAAAGAATCAGTTAACTTACGTCCAGTTTGGGCGTAGTTTCGCGCGGTAATCGAGGAACGACTCGACAGCACAACGCGCGCAGAGATCTGCGGCTCCAGGGTCCGGCTGAGGGAATTTCCTCCTTTCGAGGGAGAAATATCGTGGTGCTATCTCTACTTAACAACGGCGTCCTTGGCGAGGACCCGTTCTACATCGAAACCACCTCCGTTGGCGCCGGGACCGGCAACTACAACTCGTTTCTGCGGCTGCAAGCCGGCGGAACCGAGGAAGGTTACAACACCGACACCAACAACCAGGCGGATAACAAGAACGGCATCTGGACCCACAGTCTCAAGCTGTCTGACATGTCGATCCTGACGATCGACGGAAAGACCTACTACGAGGTCCGGCTCGACGTTAACGAGGACAACACCACTGCCGGTACGCCGATCACGCTTGACGAGTTGTGGATCATGGGCTCCGCCGCGGCGGCGACCGGTGCCAACTTCTCGGACGACAACAACTACGCAAACGATTTCGCCGGCTTCCACCGAGTGTTCGACCTGAATGGAACTGTTGCTCTTCAGGACGTAAACGAAGGCAGCGGAACCGACGACTACCGGATCCTCATCCCGACGACCGCTTTCGATCCGGGCGATGTCTATTTCACCCTGTATTCGCGCTTCACGGGTGCCGACGGCGGTTTCGAGGAATGGCGCGTCCTGGGATCGGATGGCGGCACGACCGAACCTCCGCCTGCCATTACGGTGGACAAGGTCGCCAATGTCACCACGATCGCCGAGGGTACGCCCACCGACGTGATCTTCACCTACACGCTGACCAGCCAGAGCGCGGCAAGCGATCCGCTGCGGCTGGATACGCTGGTCGACGATTCCGCGACCGCCCTCAATCTTGCCGACGACGTGAATCTGCTTACCGGGTTCGTGTTCGGATCGAACTACGGCACCTACTATGTGAGCGGCGACGGCGACGGCGACTACCTGCTCGACTCAACCGAAACCTGGACCTTCCGCTACACGGCCGATGACATGGTCCTCGATGCCGGCGATACGCGCACCAACGTGGTGACCGTGGTCGCGCATGACAACGAAGCCACCCAGGTAACCGACAGCGACAATGCGAGCGTGACGGGCACCGACGTCCTGCCGGCGATCTCGCTGGTCAAGACGGCGAACCCGACGAGCATCAGCGAAGGCACGGCGACCAACGTGGTCTACACCTATGCGGTGTCGAGCCAGAGCAAGTCGACCGACCCGATCCTGCTGACCAGCTTCGTCGACGATGCCGGCACGCCCGGCCTGGCCAATGCCGGCGACGACGTGAACCTGCTGGCCGGGTTCGTGTTCGGCTCCAACCACGGCACGTACTACGTCAGCGGCGACGCCGACGGCGACTACCTGCTCGACTCCACCGAAGTGTGGAACTTCAGCTACACCGCCAGCAACGTGGTGAAGGACGTCTCGGACTCGCCGTGGACCAACATCGCGGTGGTCAAGGGCACCGACGACGAAGGCAACGAGGCCACCGCCCAGGACGACGCCAGCGTCACCGTCACCGACGTCCTGCCGGATGTGGCCATCGTGAAAACCGCTTCGACCAACGAGGTGCAGGCCGGGGCCCTGACGTCCGTCACCTTCACCTACGCGATCACCAACGAGAGCACGGTGTCGACCGACCCGTTGACGATCGTCACGCTGATCGACGACAACGGCACTCCGCTCGACGACCTCGACGACAAGGACCTCAGCGCCTTGTACGTCAGCGGCGACAACGGGAACGGCCTGCTCGATGTCGGCGAGACCTGGATCTACCAGTGGACGACCGACATTCTGCTCATGCCCGGCGAGAGCTATACGAACATCGCCTGCGTCAGTGTCACGGACGACGAAGGGAACCCGGTTGGCGCCTGTGATGACGAAACCATCATCTCGAGCGTGAACCAGGCCTACACACCCGGCTTCTGGTCGAACAACGCCAGCCCGATCTGGGACGGCAGCGAAAGTACCTATGCCAAGTCCGGCGGCCTGGGCCTTGTTATCGGAGCGTCGAAGAACAACGCGCCCGACGGCGTGTACAAGGACCTGCTCTACGTCCTTCACGATTCCAATGCGGACGGGACTGCCGACGGCTCCCAATCGGGCTTCCTGATGATCGGCGACTGGAACAGGAACGGGGTTGCCGACGACGGCAACAACGTCCTCATCGTCGGCCACGATTATGCGCTGAGCTTGCTGAACGCGTCGACGAAGGAGCAGCAGGACGGACGCTATCAGGTCGCGCGCGATGTCGTGGCCTCGTGGTTGAACTACGTCAGCGGTTCGTACGTCGGCGATGCCGACAAGGCGGACGGGTTCAACACCACGGCCGACTACATCCAGGAGGCGGTGGACTGGCTGATTGCGACCACCAGCGGCGACGAGATCCTGGCCGCAAACGAGCTGAAGAACACCGCGAAGGTGGGGATGACTTCAAACGCCTGGCAGCTCGGGGTCGATACCGGCGGAACCGCCGCGTTCGAGCTCCTGGCCGGATCGACGATCCACGCCAATCTCGATTACTTCAACAACAACGGGTACATCCTGCCCTGAGTTCGGAACGGCGGCCGGTCTGCATTGGGCAGACCGGCCGCAATCCTGTTTGACGCGCCGCGCCCCGCCCGGCAGCAGGGTCGGATGGAACTGGCGGCGGTGATCATCTCGGCGATTCTGGGCTGGCAGCACGCTGTGTTGGGCAAGCGCGAAGTGCAGGCGATGGCGCTGGTCGTGCTGGGCTGGACGGCCGTCGTCACGGCGGCGACGATTACCGATCTGTCGCTCGAGCGCACGGCCGTTTCGCTGCTTCTGCACGCGGCGCTCGTGGCCGTTCCCTATGTAGCGGCGATGGCAATCAAGCGCCTGGTTCGGCGCTGAACTGCTCCTCACGCACCTGCTCCGCCGAGCGATGGTGTTCCGCCGTAGCCTTCAGCCCCATGCGGTCCAGACGCCGTAGGCACTGGTCAGCGAAAGCACGACGCCGACGAGGATCAGCATCCACTTGGCCGGAAAGTGCTTGGCCGCCCATGCTCCCAGCGGAGCGGCGAGAACCCCGCCGATCAGCAGGCCGAGGGTCGGCCCGGCAAGGTCGGCCACGCCGAGGTGGAAGATGAACGCGGCCGAGATCGTCAGCGTGAGGAAGAATTCGACCGAGTTCACGGTGCCGACCACCTTGCGCGGATCGGCGCCCTGGATCAGCAGGTTGCTGGTCACCACCGGCCCCCAGCCTCCGCCGCCCGCGGCGTCGAGAAACCCGCCCACCAGGCCCAGCGGGGCCACGTGCTTCGCCTCGCGCTTCTGCGGCGGATAGAGCAGCCCGCGGGCCAGCAGATAGAGCCCGATGCTGGTCAGGTAGATCAGGATGAAGGGCTTCATCACCGCCGCATCGATGCTGGTCAGCAGATAGGCGCCCAGGATCCCGCCGATCACGCCCGGCACCAGCAGGCGCAGGAACAGCTTGAGGTCGATGTTGCGGTGGAACAGGTGGCTCAGCGCGCTGGTCGCGGTGGTGAAGCATTCGACCACGTGGACCCGCTGCGAGGCGAGGGCAGGAGGAACGCCCAGGAAGCCCACCAGCAGGGTGTTCATGATCACTCCGAACGCCATGCCGAGCGCGCCGTCGACGAGCTGAGCGGCAAAGCCGACGGCGATGAAGGGGAGAATGGCCCAGAGGTCGAACTCGCCAAAATGCATCCGCTACCTCGCTCGGCTGTCGCCCCTGCGAATTGAGCGACCGGGACTGGCCCGGAAACAAAGAAATTCTGCGTTGCCTGCGAGCGCGGTGCGCGGTGTGGCAAAAAGAGAAGGCCCCGGAGCGGGTTGCGCTCCGGGGCCTGTCAGGTCCCGTCCAGGGGATTTTCCGTTCGCGTCAGGCGGCTTCGGCCTCTTCGCCCGGGTCGCGCAGTACATAGCCGCGGCCCCAGACGGTTTCGATGTAGTTCTCCCCGCCGCAGGCGCTCGAAAGCTTCTTGCGCAGCTTGCAGATGAACACGTCGATGATCTTGAGTTCGGGTTCGTCCATCCCGCCGTAAAGGTGGTTGAGGAACATTTCCTTGGTCAGCGTGGTGCCCTTGCGCAAGCTGAGCAGCTCGAGCATCGCGTATTCCTTGCCCGTCAGGTGGACCCGGGCGCCATCGACCTCGACGGTCTTGGCATCGAGGTTCACGGCCAGCTTGCCGGTACGGATGACCGACTGGCTGTGGCCCTTCGAACGGCGCACCACGGCATGGATGCGGGCGACCAGTTCGTCGCGGTGGAACGGCTTGGTGACGTAGTCGTCTGCGCCGAAGCCGAACGAACGGATCTTGGAATCCATTTCCGAAATGCCCGAGAGGATGAGCACCGGGGTCTGCACCTTGGCCACGCGCAGCTTCTTCAGCACATCGTAGCCGTGCATGTCGGGCAGGTTGAGGTCGAGCAGGATGATGTCGTAATCGTACAGCTTGCCAAGATCCAAGCCCTCTTCGCCCAGGTCGGTCGAATAGACGTTGAAGCCTTCGGTCGTCAGCATGAGCTCGATCGCCTTGGCGGTCGTCGGCTCGTCCTCGATCAGCAGCACTCGCATGCCAGTAGCCCCTTTTCCTTCCCCACGGACCGCAACCGATCGCGGTTATTGCCCGGTGTTAACCACGCCGGGTCTCAACGAAAAAGGTTAATAAAGCGTTCGCGGCGCTTACGTTTGCGAGGTGAGTCTTTCGAGTCACAGGTAGGAAAACGGGGTTTGGGCGGCTGGCCCGGCGTTTACCTGTGTGAACAAATCGTAGGAATTGCAGGCCGTCAGGCGATTCGGGCGAGCTTCTTCTGGCGCCGCCGCTGGACCGAGCTGCCGATACCGATCGCCTCGCGGTATTTCGCCACCGTGCGCCGGGCCAGGTCGAAGCCCTTGTCCTTCAGCAGATCGACCAGTTTGTCGTCGCTCAGGATGTCGCCGGGATCCTCCGCGTCGCACAGCGCGCGGATCTGCGCCTTGACCGCCTCGGCGCTGGCGCCCTCGCCGTCAGCCGAACCCACGCCGCTGGAGAAGAAGTACTTCAGCTCGAACGTGCCGCGGTCGCAGGTCAGGTACTTGTTGCTGGTGACGCGGCTGACCGTGCTTTCATGCATCTCGATCTCCTCGGCGATCGCGCGCAGGGTCAGCGGGCGCAATTCGGACACGCCCTTGCGGAAGAACCCGTCCTGCGCCTTCACCACCGCGGCGGCGACCTTGAGGATCGTCTTGGCCCGCTGGTCGAGCGCCTTGATCAGCCAGCCGGCATCGGCCAGTTTCTCGCCGAGCCACGAGCGCGAGGCCTTGTCGGTGCAGCCCTTGCGCAGCTCGACATAATAGCTGCGGTTGACCACCAGGCGCGGCAGGGTCGCCTCGTTGAGCCGAATGTCCCACTCGCCCGCGGCGCCGCCCCGGGCCGGAGAGATCAGGACATCGGGTACCACCGGCTCGCGCGTGCCGCCGCCAAAGCGCAGGCCGGGCTTGGGGTCGTAGCCGCGCAGCTCGGCCAGCATGTCGGCGAAATCCTCGTCGTCGACATCGCACATGCGCTTGAGCCGGGCGAACTCGCCGCGCGCGACCAGGTCCAGGTTGTCGATCAGCCGCTTCATGCACGGATCGTAGCGGTCGGCCTCGATCGCCTGCAGGGCCAGGCATTCCGACAACGTGCGCGCGCCCACGCCCGTGGGATCGAGCGACTGGACGACCTTCAGCGCCGCCTCGGCCTCGGCCAGCGTCACCCCCAGGTCCCCCGCGACCTCGCGCAATGTGGCGGTGAGGTAGCCCGCCTCGTCGAGCAGGCCGACGATATGGCGGGCGACGAACGCAGTGCGCGCGTCGGGCGCCGCCGGGCCGACCTGGGCCTCGAGATGCTCGGCCAGCGTGGGATCGTTGCCGGCGCGTTCACCGATGTCGGGCAGGTCGTCGTCGGCGCGCGGGCCGGTGATTTGCGCCGACCAGTCGCCGGTGTCGCGGTCGCGGTCGAGCGTGTCGGGGTCGATGTCGAGCGCCTGTTCGCCTTCGCCCGAGGACACGTCGGGCGTGGCATCGTGCAGCCGCTGCTCCTCGCTTTCGGCAGGAACCTCGCGGTCGACCGCGCGCATCTCGCCGGCTTCGAGCAGCGGGTTGTTTTCCAGCGCCTCGCCGATGAAGGCCTCGATCTCGAGGTTCGATGCCGCGAGCAGGCGAATGGCCTGCTGCAGCTGGGGCGTCATCACCAGCGACTGGGATTGCCGGAGATCTAGTCTCGGACCCAGAGCCACGATCTAGCTTCCCCCCTGCTCCATGTCAGAGCGTAAAGGATTCGCCGAGATACAGGCGGCGGACGTTCTCGTCGGCGACCAGTTCCTCGGGGCTGCCGGCGAACAGCACCTGGCCGCCGTAGATGATGCAGGCGCGATCGACGATGTCGAGCGTCTCACGCACGTTGTGGTCGGTGATCAGCACCCCGATGCCGCGGTCCTTGAGGTCGATCACCAGGTGGCGGATGTCGCCGATCGACAGCGGGTCGATGCCGGCGAACGGCTCGTCTAGCAGCATGATCGAAGGCTTGGCGGCCAGCGCGCGGGCGATCTCGCACCGCCGCCGCTCGCCGCCCGACAGCGCCATCGCGGGGCTTTCGCGCAGGCGGGTCAGGCCGAACTCGTCGAGCAGGCGGTTCAGCTCCTGCGCGCGCACCGTCTTGTCGGGCTCGACCATCTCGAGCACGCAGTTGATGTTCTGTTCCACCGTCATGCCGCGGAAGATGCTGGTTTCCTGCGGCAGATAGCCCAGGCCAAGGATCGCGCGGCGGTACATAGGCAGCTTGGTGACATCGACGCCGTCCATCAGGATGCGACCCGAATCCGGCCGGACGAGGCCCATGATCGAATAGAAGCAGGTCGTCTTGCCGGCGCCGTTGGGGCCGAGCAGGCCCAGCACCTCGCCCTTGCCCACGGTCAGCGAGATGTCGGTCAGGACGCTGCGCTTGTCGTAGCTCTTGGCGATCGAGATGACTTCCAGGCCGCCCTGCGGGATCGGCGGCGCGGCATTGACCGGGGCCGCCTCCATCGCCTCGGCGAGGGCGGCGTTGTCGACCAGTTGGCTTTCGAGGCTGCTCATGGCTGCGCGATGTAACAATGGAGCGGGGCGGCTTCCACCCCGTTTGGCAAGATTCGTGCATGGAACGCGATCAGGGGAGCGCGTCCTGCCGTGGGACGCGCCCGCGACAGCCCCTTGCAAGGGCACGCGCGAAGTGAAATACAAGGCGTTCGAGGGGATGAAGGGAGAGGCGCATGGCAAAGGCGCTCTGGCAGGCAACCGCAAGCGAGACCGGGACCAAGACCAAGGCCAGCCCGGCCGGCTGGTCGAAACGCATGAGCGATCACATCGCTTACGGGCTCCTGGTCTACACCGGCGTCAACATCTATGTCACGATGGCTGCGCTCAAGAGCCAGCACGGTTCGATCCTGCCCTACTTCGGGCTGGTCCTGCTCGTCGCGGCGATCATCCCCGGCTGCCGGCTGTTCGAACGGCGGTGGGAAGCGCTCCCCGCGAGCGGGCTGGGCGAAAGCGAACTGCACCGGCTGTTCAACCGCGACCGCGCGATCGTGTGGATCGCGGCGATCGGGCTGCCGGTCGTGGTGACCGGCCTGATCAAGGGGCTGCTGGCTCTCGTCTGACCCGCCACCTGCCCCAGGGGCAGGCTACTCAGGCGGCCTTGGCGTTCTTCGCCCGCTCGATCGATTCCAGCACGATGGCACGCGCTTCGGCGGCATCGCCCCACTTGCCGACGCGCACCCACTTGTCGACCTCGAGGTCCTTGTAGTGGGTGAAGAAGTGCTCGATCTGCTGGAAGATGATCGAGGGCAGATCCTGCCGCTCCGCCACGTCGGAATAGTACGGAAACGTCGTGTCGATGGGCACGCAGATCAGCTTCTCGTCGCCGCCATGCTCGTCTTCCAGGTTGAGCACGCCGATCGGCCGGGCGCGGACGACGCAACCCGCGATGAACGGGCTGCGCGCGATAACCAACGCATCAAGCGGATCGCCGTCGGGCGAAAGGGTGTGCGGCACGAAGCCGTAGTTCGCCGGATAGCGCATCGGCGTGTGCAGGATGCGGTCGACGAACAGCGCGCCGCTCTCCTTGTCGAACTCGTACTTCACCGGCTCGCCGCCGGTGGGGACCTCGATGATGACGTTGAGGCTTTCGGGCGGGTTGTCGCCCACGGGGATCAGGTCGATGCGCATCAGATCTTTCCAGGATTGCTTGTTGTGCCGGTCCCTCTCCCCGCGCCGGCGGGGTGCCCCTAGCGGGCGAAGGCGCGCGAAGCCACCGGCAATTGCGAATCCGCGACGAAAGGCGCACTATTCGCGTTGACTAAGTCCGCCGGGCAACGGCGGCCGAGCGGAGAGAGACGATGCATGTAGGCCTGGCAACCGGTTTCGCCCACCAGCGTGACAAGAGCTATGACGACGCGCGCTTCGTGCGCGAGGAAGTCGACAACCTCGTGCTGGCCGAGGAGCTGGGGTTCGATTCGGTGTGGATCACCGAGCATCACTTTTCCGACTACTCGATGTCGAACGACCCGCTGCAGTTGCTCACCTACATTGCGGCCAAGACGCGGCACGTGAAGCTGGGCACCCAGTGCATCATCGTGCCGTGGCACAATCCGGCGCGGCTGGCGGAGAAGATAGTCAACCTCGACATCCTGTCGAACGGGCGGGCGATCCTGGGCTTCGGCGGCGGCCTGGCGCAGCACGAGTTCGCCGGGCTGGGCATCGACATGAACCGTAGCCGCGCGCTCTACAACGACATCCTCGACGTGGTGCTTCCGGCGCTCGAAACCGGAGTGATCGAGGGCGAGGGAGCATACGGCGTCATCCCGCGGCAGGAGCTGCGCCCGGCGCCGATCAAGAGCTTCGAGGGGCGCAAGTTCTGCGGCAGCCTGTCGGGCAACTCGATGTACACCGCCGCGCGGCATGGCTGCGGCAACATGATCCTGATGCTGCCCCAGCGGCTGGAGGATGCCGGGCCCGACAAGTACACCCAGGTCTGGCAGGAGGTGAACGGCCCCGGCACCGCGCCCCCGCCGCCGATGCTGGGCGGCAACTACTACATCGACCAGAGCGCCGAGTTCGCCCAGGCCCAGGGCGAGATGTACCTCGCCAACACGATGCGCGCCGCGATCCGCAACTACCATCTCGATACCCCGGGCAAGTTCTCGCAGATCAAGGGCTACGAGCACTACGAGAACATGGTCCTCGCGCCCGAGGCGATCGAACCCTACGTCGATAACTTCGCGAAGGGGGCGGTCACCGGCACGCCGCAGATGATCCTCGACCGGATGTGGGAGCTGAAGGAGCACTTCAAGCCGCAGGGCTTCTTCCCGCACGTCTACTACGGGGGCATGCCGCTCGACGAGGCGCGCAAGAACATGCACCTGTTCGCCGAGAAGGTCCTGCCCGAACTCAAGAGCTGGGAGGCCGAAACCGACATTGACGAACGGTTCCTCGAAGCGGCGGAGTAGGCGCGGAAGTATACACGAAGTATACACCTGAAACGGCGGCCGACCGGCCTCCGCCGGGAGCGCAGGGGAATCGACGGTTTGAAAGAGCCTGCGAGGCTAAGCAGTTCGATTCGCTGTAGGAAAGCGCTTTTTCAGCCCGCGCCGCCGAGCACGTTGATGGTGAAGGCGATCACTCCGATGTTGAACACGAACGCGGCGAAACAATGCAGCAGCACGACCTTGCGGATGCCCTGCGCGGTGACCGCGACGTCGCTTGTCTGGAAGGTCATCCCCAGCGTGAAGGCGAAATAGGCGAAGTCCCAGTAATCGGGCGTCTTCGTGCCGGGAAAGTCGATCCCGGCGGCATCGCCGCCCCTGTCCTCTCCCTTGGCGTAGAAGGCGTGCGCATAATGCAGGGCGTAGACGCTGTTGGCGAAGGCCCAGATCAGCAGCAGGGTCGCGACGAGCTTGCCGATCGCCAGCCAGTCGCCGCCCTTGGCGCCATCGAGCTCGCTGGTGATCGCCGCCATGACGACGACGGTGAGCAGGCTGGTAAGGAACAGGATCAGCAGGCGCCCGGCGTCGTTCGCAGCGGCGTGCCGGCGCATGTCCGGCGCGCTGCATTTGCCCAGCAGGGGCGCCAGAGAGACGAGGAACACCAGCGCCGCGGTGTCAAAGGCCATTGCCGTCCCGTCGCGCCAGTCGTCGGGCGGCACCAGCGCGCGCCAGGCGAACCAGGCGGCGATCCCCACGACGAGGAACACGAGGAAGCGCACCGGCATAACGCGGTTGCCGATGCCCGCGACCTGCGCCGCTCGCTTCACCTCGTTCGCCACAGGGGCGACCTATCGAATCGCGTGGCCGCGCGCGAGCGGAATTGCCGGTCTTGCCGGGCCGTCAGGTGCGCGGGGCGAGCAGGCGGTCGAACGGCTGTTCGCCCTCGCCCACCGGCTCGAGCCAGGGATAGCGCATCCCGCCGTTCCACTTCACTGGCACGGTCAGGTAGCGCGTGCCGCGCTTGACCAGCAGCTCGATCGGCTCCTTGCCGCCCTTGGCGGCGGTAATTGCATCCTTCATCCCATCCTTCGACCAGGCCTCGCCATTGATCGCGACAATCTGGGCGCCGGTGACGATGCCGGCATCCACCCCGGGGGAATCCCACATCGGGTTCTTCACCTTGCCGTCCTTGTCGAGCTCGAAGCCGAGCGAGTACTTGAGGTCGAGATCGCCCGACTTGTCGTCCAGCCCCTTGCTGTAGGGGTTGGGCGTGTCCTTCCAGACCAGGCGATAGCCCGCCATCTCGATGCCTTCGACCGGGGCGGGGCGGCCAGGCTGGGCGAACCGCGCATCGAGGAAGCCTGCCCAGTCGTAGGGATGGACCGCGTTGAGCGCCGCGACGATATCCTCGTAGTCGTAGGTCAACTGACCCAGGTCGCCGGGTTTCACGCCGAAGAAGGCGCGCGCGAAATCATCGAGCCCCCGCGCGCCGCCCGTGCCGCGGCGGATGATCTGGTCGGCTTCCAGCCAGACCAGCGCGCCTTCCCAGTAGTAGTCCTCGCTCCGGCTGAGCGAGGTGTAGGGCAGCGGCTTGCGGGCGTTGAGGATGGGATCGCGCGTCGTATCGTCGATCGAGCGCCATTCGCGCCCCTCGGCCTCGCTGCGATAGCCCGCTGCGGTGGCGATCGCGCCCAGCACCACGTCCTTGGGCTGCACGCCCGAGCGGGCGGCCAGGACGTAACCCCAGAACTGGGTCTGCCCTTCGTACATCCACAACATGTCGCCCAGCATCGGCTGGCGAAAGTCGGGCGTCCACATCCGTTCGGGCCGGCGGTACTTGCCGTTCCAGCTATGCACCAGTTCGTGCGGCACGACGTTGCGGTCGAAGGCTTTCTTGTCCCACTCGATGAAATCGGTGGGGTCGTAGGCGTTTTCGCTCGAGCGCTGATGCTCCAGCCCGATGTCGCCCATCCGGTCGGTCAGCGCGAGCAGGAAGTCGTAATGGTCGAAGTGCGCCGTGCCGAACAGCGCCAGCGCCTCGTCGGCCAGCTTGCGATACGTTGCCAGGTGCTCGGGCTTGATGGCGAGATACTTGGGATCGTCGGCCACCGCGTCGAGGTAAATGTCGTGCCCCAGGTCCCAGCGCTGGGCATGCTTGCCGGCGAAGATCGGCGAATCGACCAGCGTCTCGTAATCGGTGACGTCCCAGGTGGTGACGCCCTGGCGCAGCGCCTGCCCGTCGAGCGCGGTGAACACGCTCCAGCCGTCGGGGAAGCGCACTTCGGGCTTCACCTTGATCTGCCGGACATAGTGACCCGCAGGGTAAAGGCTCATCGCGTCGAACTGCAGGTTCATCATCTCCTGCGTCATCACGATGCGCCCCTCGCTGGTCTGCAGCGGGGAGGCGAAGGCGAAGCTGGCGACGACATCCTTCGCGCCTTCGGGCAGCGCCACGCGAAAGGCATTCACGTCGACCGGGTCGCGTGCCCATGAAACGGGCTTGCCGGCGACCGAGAAGCTGACGTCAGTCAAAAAGCGCGTTTGCGGCCGGGGCGCGTGCTTGCCGGGCAGCCATTCGGGCGACAGCAGAACCAGTTCGCGCGTGCCGGGGATGACCGGCACGGTCTGGCGCGCCTTGAACACGCCGCGCGCCAGATCGCGCGCATCGACCTCAAGCCGGATCGTGCCAGGATAGGGCACGTCCTGCGCGGCCGGAATGTCGGACACCACGGGTATCGCAACCGGGCGCGAACGCTCGGCCTCCTGCGCGGCGGCGGAGTGGGGGATTACGGCGATCAGAGCCAAAGCGACGAGTGGTGCGACCACAAATTTATGCGACATTGCAATGGTCCCTGCCTTCCCGTGCCGCGCATTGCAAGCTTGGGCGCTTGGCGCGGGGGGCGGTTATCGGCTAGGCGCGCGCCGGCAATGGCTATCGAAACACCCCGTCCCATCCGCGGCACGCAGGATATCTTCGGCCCCGAGGCAGAGGCCTTCGCGCACGTGGTCGAGACGTTCGAGCGCGTCCGCAAACTCTACCGCTTCCGCCGGGTCGAGATGCCGGTGTTCGAACGGACCGAGGTCTTCGCCCGCTCGATCGGCGAGACGACCGACATCGTTTCCAAGGAAATGTACAGCTTCAAGGATCGCGGCGACGAAAGCCTGACCCTGCGGCCCGAATTCACCGCCGGTATCGCGCGCGCCTATTTGACCGACGGCTGGCAGCAATACGCGCCGCTGAAGGTGGCGACCCACGGCCCGCTGTTCCGCTACGAGCGCCCGCAGAAGGGCCGCTACCGCCAGTTCCACCAGATCGACGCCGAAATCATCGGCGCGGCCGAGCCGCAGGCGGACGTCGAACTGCTGGCGATGGCCGACCAGATCCTGCGCGAGCTGGGCATCGCGGACGTCACGCTGCAGCTCAACACGCTGGGCGATGCCGACAGCCGTGATGCGTGGCGGGCCGCCTTGCTGGCGCACTTCCGCGGCGTGCAGGGCGACCTGAGCGAGGATTCGCAGGAGCGGCTGGAGAAGAACCCGCTGCGCATCCTTGATAGCAAGGACCTGCGCGACCGTGCCTTCGTGGACGGGGCGCCGAAGATCGACCAGTTCCTGTCCGACGAGGCCGGAAGGTTCTTCGAGGACGTGAAGTCCGGGCTCGAGGCGGCGGGCGTGCGCCACGCGCGCAACGAGGGGCTGGTCCGCGGGCTCGATTACTACCGCCACACCGCGTTCGAGTTCGTGCCCGACGCGGGTTCGGCTTCGGCCGACAGGCTAGGCAGCCAGAGCACGGTGCTGGGCGGCGGGCGCTACGACGGGCTGATGGAATCGCTGGGCGGTGCGCCGACACCGGCCGTGGGCTGGGCCGCGGGGATCGAGCGGCTGGCGATGCTGGTGGCTGAGCGGGAACGGGATGACCCTTGGGTCCTGATCGTCGTCGAAGACGACAAAGCTTTCCCTCATGCGCAGAAGGGTCTCTATGCGCTGCGCCGTGGTGGCATCGCTGCTGAGATATTCGCGACGGGCTCACCTAAAAAGCGCTACGATAAAGCCAAAAGACTTGAACCCACTATGCTAGTAGTAGCTTGGGACTCTGGCAGCGAGTGTGACTTAGTACCGAAAATTTCGCACGATGGCGCGTTCAAGACTAAGGTCGACGCCATACTTAGCCAAATCTGATGAGCATCCCCGACGACCGCCTGCAGCAGATCGCGCATCGCTTTGCCGAGCTGGAAGCGCGCATGGCATCCGGCACGCTCGAGGGCGAGGCCTTCGTCCAGGCGAGCCGCGACTATGCCGAGCTCGAACCGGTGGCCAAGGTCGCCGGCGAGGTGCGCGCGATGCGGGCCGAGATCGCCGAGCTTGCCGCCATGGTGCAGGACCCGGAAATGGGCGCGCTGGCCGAGGAGGAACTGGGCGACCTGCGCCGCCGGCTGCCCGAGGCCGAGCACGCGCTCGCCGTCGCCATGCTGCCGCGCGACAGTGCCGACCAGCGCCCCGCCATGCTCGAGATCCGCGCCGGGACCGGGGGCGACGAGGCCGCGCTGTTCGCCGCCGACCTGTTCCGCATGTACGAAGGCTATGCGGCCGAACGCGGCTGGAAGGTCGAGACGATCAGCGTCAACGCCAACGACCTGGGCGGTTTCAAGGAAATCGTCGCCAACGTCACCGGCACCGGCGTGTTCGCCAAGATGAAGTTCGAAAGCGGCGTCCACCGCGTGCAGCGCGTGCCCGTCACCGAGAGCGGCGGGCGGATCCATACCTCGGCCGCGACCGTCGCCGTCCTGCCCGAGCCGAGCGAGGTCGAGGTGGAGATCGAGGACAAGGACCTGCGGATCGACATCTACCGCGCGAGCGGGGCGGGCGGCCAGCATGTCAACAAGACTGACTCCGCCGTCCGGCTGACCCACCTGCCGACCGGCATCGTCGTGGCCATGCAGGACGAACGCAGCCAGCACCGCAACCGCGCCAAGGCGATGGATGTGCTGCGCGCGCGGATCTACGAGAAGATGCGCAGCGAGGCCCACGGCGCCGAGGCCGAGGCGCGCAAGGCGATGGTCGGCAGCGGCGATCGCTCCGAACGCATCCGGACCTACAATTTCCCGCAGGGGCGCGTGACCGACCATCGCATCGGCCTCACGCTGCACAAGCTGCCCGAGGTCCTTTCGGGTCACGGTCTGGCGGAGATGATCGACGCGCTGATCGCCGAGGACGAGGCCAAGCGCCTGGCCGCGATGGGCAAATGACGGTCGGCGAAGCCCTGCGCGAGGCGGCGCGGCGGCTGGCGGACACCTCCGACACCGCCCGGCTCGATGCCGAAGTGCTGATGGCGCATGCCCTGGGCGTCTCACGCTCGGACCTGTTGCTGAGGCGGATGGCCGATCCCGCGCCGGCGGAATTCGCCGAACTGGTCGACCGCCGCGCCCGGCACGAGCCCGTGGCCTACATCGTCGGCGACCAGGAGTTTTATGGCCGCACGTTCGCCGTGTCGCCCGCCGTGCTCATCCCCCGGGCCGACAGCGAGACGACGCTGGAGGCGGCGCTGGAGGCAGGCGGCAACCGCGTGCTTGATTGCGGAGTGGGATCGGGCGCCCTGCTGCTGAGCTATCTTGCGGAGCGGCCCGGCACCTCTGGCGTCGGCATCGACCGGTCGGCCGAGACGCTGGAGGTGGCGCGGCACAACGCAGAAGCCCTCGGGCTGGCCGATCGCAGCAAGATGATGCGGCGCGACTGGACCGAGACAGGCTGGGCGGCCGGACTGGGCACGTTCGACCTCGTCATCGCCAATCCGCCCTATGTGGAGGAGGCGGCCCCCCTCGACGCGTCGGTGCGCGATTTCGAGCCCGCGTCGGCGCTGTTCGCCGGACCCAAGGGGCTGGACGATTATCGCCTGCTCGTACCTCAGCTTCCGCGGCTCCTGAACCCGGGCGGCAGGGCGGTGCTGGAAATCGGTCATACCCAGGCCGATGCGGTGACGGGGATCGCCGCCGCGGCAGGTTTCGCCGCCGTGTTGCACAAAGACCTCGCCGGGCGCCCGCGCGCGTTGATCCTGTCGTTTTAGGCTTGGCAAGGGCCCTTCCACCCACTACCTCGGTAGGCGAACCAGCGGCCAAGGGCGGTTTCGTCGGCCGGGTTCAACTCCATCAGTTGCATCGAATTGCGGCGAAGGGTCGCTGCGGCACAGGCAGGGGATGGGGTCCACGGGATGGCCTTGTGCGCCCGTGGCGAGGGATCATGCCGTCACGCCAGGTGCCGGCCCATTACGAGGAAGCGACGTTCCTTTGAACCAGAATCGCAACAACAATCGCCGCCGTGGCCGCAACAATCGTGGCCAGGGCGGGGGCGGCAACCAGGGCAATCGGATCGACAGCCGGGCGCGCGGCAATGCCCCGCAGATGCTCGAGAAGTACAAGAAGCTGGCCCATGACGCCTCGCTCAACGGCGACCGGGTTCAGACCGAGTACTACCTGCAGTTCGCCGACCACTACTTCCGGGTGATTGCCGACCAGCGGGCGAACAAGGACGACCAGCCGGGCTATCAGCAGCGTTCCAACCGGAACGATCGCGACGACTTCGGCGACGATTACGAGCAGGAACAGGACAACGACGGCGACGAGAGCGACGCGCGCAGCGGCGACCGCGACGAGCGCCAGCAGCAACCGCCGCAACAGCAGCAGCAACCGCAGGCGCAGCGCAGCCGTGGCCGCCGCAACGAGCGCGAGCCCCGCGCCGACGAAGGCCAGCGCGGTATCGAGGGCGATGCCCTGAGCGAGGACGAGGCCGAAAATCCCTTCATCCGCGACAATCGCCAGCGCCGTCCGCGCGCTCCGCGCAGCGGAAGCGAAGAACGTGGCGGCCAGAGTGGCGCTCAGCGCGGCGGCGGCGGTCTCGACCCGTCCAGCCTCCCGCCGGCCATCGGCAACGACGACGATGCGGACGAGAAGCCGGCCGAAAAGCCGCGCCGCCGGACCCGCGCGAAGCAGGCCAGCGGCGACGACGAGGCGCTCGAAGCGATCGGCTGATCGGTGACCGTGCTCGCAAGGGCGCACCACTTTACGGCTGCATGGCCGCGCCTTTCGGCGCTGGCGCTCGGTGTGCTCGCCGCCACCGGTTTCCAGACCCTGTCGCTTTGGCCCGTCGCATTGCTGGCGATGGGCGCGTTCGGGCTGCTGGCGGCACAAGCCCCCGGCTGGCGCAGCGCCGCCGGGCTCGGCTGGTTCTTCGGTATCGGCCACTTCACGCTGGGCAACGCCTGGATTGCGACGGCCTTCACCTATCAGGACGGAATGCCCCCGGCGCTCGGCTGGGTCGCGGTGCCGCTCCTTGCGCTCTACCTCGCGATATACCCCGCGCTGGCGGCCGGAACGGCGCGGGCCTTCGGCACGCGCGGGGCCGCCTTCGCGCTCGCGTTCGCGGGTTGCTGGACCGTCGCCGAATGGCTGCGCGGCTGGGTCTTCACCGGCTATCCGTGGAACCCGTTCGGCATCGTCCTGCTCGGCGGGTTCGACCGGCCCGGCCTGGCCGCGCTCGCGCCTTGGCTGGGGACCTATGCCCTGTCAGGACTGGCGGCCCTGATCGGTTGCGGTCTTGCCCTGCTGCTCGCCCGCCGACGCTGGCTGCAGGCAATCGCCGCGACCGTGCTGCTGGCCGTGGGGATGTACTTGCCCGCGGGCAGGGGGGCCGACGGAACCGAGCGGTTCACCCTCGTCCAGCCGGATGTGCGGCAGGAACGGCTCGACGATCCCAGCGCGTTCGAGGCCGATTTCGCCAAGACGGCGGCGCTGACCACCGCCAAGGCGCCGGGCGAGCGCCTGGTCCTGTGGCCAGAATCCGGCGTGCCCGACTACCTGCGCAGCGGCTATCCGCGGCGCTACTACCTTGCGGCGACGGCGTTTGCCGACCCGGCGCTTGCCCGCGCGCGGATCGGCCGGGTCATCGGCCCTGACAGCACGCTGCTGACCGGCGCGGCCGACCTGAAGATCGCCGGCGGCCGCGCGGTGGGCGCCTACAACGCCGTCACCGCGATCGATTCCACCGGGGCGATCGTCGGTCATTACTACAAGGCGCACCTCGTGCCCTATGGCGAGTATCTCGCGCTGCGCTGGCTGCTCGAGCCGCTCGGCGCGACGCGACTGGTGCCCGGCGCGATCGATTTCCTTCCGGGCCCCGGCCCGGCCACCATCGACCTTGGCACCCACGGCCGGGTGGGCGTGCAGGTCTGTTATGAGATCGTCTTCTCCGGCCAGGTTGTCGACCGGTCCGACCGCCCGGACTTCATCTTCAATCCCTCGAACGACGGCTGGTTCGGGCCGACCGGCCCGCCGCAACACCTCGCCCAGGCGCGGCTGCGCGCGATCGAGGAAGGCCTGCCGGTGCTGCGCGCCACCACCACCGGGATCAGCGCGGCGATCGATGCGCGCGGCGTGGTGCGCGACCATATCGCGCGGCACGTCGCCGGGCGGATGGACGGAACGATCCCGCCGGCCGCCGCGCCCACCCCGTTCGCGCGCTTCGGCAATGTGCTCGCTCTGGCCTGGGCGTTGCTGTTCCTGCTCGGCGCCTTCGCCCTGCGGCGCCGACAAACCCGATAGCGCCGCCCGCCGCGCTCGGGTAAGTCCGGCTCGAGGGAGAGACGGGCATGGCGAGCGAAGCGAAGGCAAGCGTCGATAAGGGGCCTGCGGGAAGCGCGGGCGAAGCGGGGGGGCGCAACTTCCGCTTCTACGACAACCGTCAGAAATACCTGATGTTCGTCAACACCTGCTCGGAAAAGTGGGTCGTGGCAGAGCGCGTCGCGCGCGAATTCGAGCGGATCGAGCCGACCCCGCCCGCCGTGCGGTTCTTCGATGCCGGGATGGGCGACGGAACGGTCCTGTCGCGCGTGCTGCGCCACCTCCACCGCCGGTTCGAGCGCCACCCCCTCTACGTCGCGGGCAAGGAAATCAGCCTCGAAGACGTGCGCCTCACGCTCGACAAGATGCCCGACCGGTTCTTCGAGCATCCGGAAACGGTGCTGGCGGTGACCAATCTGGCCTATGCCGAAGCGCCGTGGCTGCGCACCAGAAAGGCCGATCCTGCCCGCCCGCTCGTCTGGCACGAAGTCGCGCTTGAAGGATCGACTACCGCCGAGTTCGAGGAGCAGATCCTTTCGCTCCAGCCCTTTCTCGACGAACACTGGCGGACCGAGCACGGGCCGAGCGGACGGCTGCGCCCCGAACGGCCGACCGTGCTGCTGCTGTACCGCAAGGACTGCAAGTTCCTGCTCGAGCACGTGATCCCGCGCCAGGGCATGGCGCAGGCCGATTTCGACCTCGTGCTGGCCAGCCAGCCCTATCGCCTGCGGGCCGAAACCGGGTTCAAGGCGCGCAGCATCATCGCCCCGATGGCGCGCGCGCTGGGCCCCGGCGGCCGGTTGCTGGGGATCCATTCGGCGGGCAACGATCCTGGATCGGAGATCGTGCAGAAAGTCTGGCCGGGGGAGGACCCGTTCACCGCCTCGCGCCGCGAACTGCTCGATGCCACGCGCGACGCGCTGGGCGAGGACGCCGACGATTTCGAGTTCGACGCGCTGTCCAACCGCGAGGCGCTGTTCCGTTACGAAATGCACACCATGCCGGACGAGATCGACAGCCAGGATGCGACGATCGGCACCTCGACCCTGCTCGCCGCCTGGAATGCCGCGACCTACGTGGCGCAGATCGAGGACGAGCGGCTGACGGCCGCCATGGGCAACACCGCCTATCTCGACGCCACCCGCGCCGTTCTGCGCAAGAACGGCGGGTTGTGGTTCAACGACGAAAGCTTCATTGTCGCCCGCAAGCCGTAGCCCTACGGCTTGTTTCAATTGGCATAACGCGTTCATTCGAGAGGACCCTGTTCGACCATGCGCAACAGCTACCTGTTCACGTCCGAATCCGTTTCCGAAGGCCATCCCGACAAGGTTTCCGACCAGATCTCGGATTCGATCGTCGACCTGTTCCTGTCCAAGGACCCCGAGGCGCGCGTTGCTTGCGAGACGCTGACCACGACGCAGCTGGTCGTGCTGGCCGGCGAAATCCGCGGCAAGGGCATCATGGACGAAAGCGGCAACTGGGCGCCGGGCGTTGAACAGGAAGTGGAGCAGACGGTCCGCCAGGTGGTCAGGGACATCGGCTACGAGCAGTCCGGCTTCCACTGGGAAACGCTGCGCTTCGAGAACAACCTGCATCCCCAGTCGGCGCATATCGCGCAGGGCGTGGACGCCGGCGAAACGAAGGACGAGGGCGCCGGCGACCAGGGCATCATGTTCGGCTTCGCCTGCGACGAGACGCCCGACCTGATGCCCGCGACGCTGGACTTCAGCCACAAGATCCTCGAGCGCATGGCCGCTGACCGGCATTCGGGCAAGGCGCCCTTCCTCGAGCCCGACAGCAAGAGCCAGGTCACGCTGCGCTTCGCCAACGGCAAGCCGGTGGCCGCCACTGCCATCGTCGTCTCGACGCAGCACGCGCCGGGCTACGACCAGGGCGAGAAGCAGACCGAGCTGCACGATTACGTCAAGGGCGTGGTAGCCGACCTGCTGCCGGCCGAGCTTCTGAGCGAGGAGACGGTCTACCACATCAACCCGACCGGCAGCTTCGAGATCGGCGGACCCGACGGCGACGCCGGGCTGACCGGGCGCAAGATCATCGTCGATACCTACGGCGGTGCGGCCCCGCACGGCGGCGGCGCGTTCAGCGGCAAGGACCCCACCAAGGTCGACCGCTCGGCCGCCTACATCAGCCGCTATCTGGCCAAGAACATCGTTGCCGCGGGCCTTGCCAAGCGCTGCACGATCCAGCTCGCCTATGCCATCGGCGTGGCCGAGCCGCTGTCGCTCTATGTCGACACCCACGGCACCGGCACCCACGAGGACGGCGCGATCGAGGAAGCCATCAAGGGCATCGGCAAGCTGGGCGGCCTGACCCCGCGCGGCATCCGCACGCACCTGAGCCTCAACAAGCCGATCTATCGCCGCAGCGCTGCCTACGGGCATTTCGGGCGCAAGGCGGAAGGCGATTTCTTTCCCTGGGAACGGACCGACCTGGTCGACGATCTCAAGGCGGCGCTGGGCTGACCGGCGGGCGGGCGTTCGACCAACGCCCGCCGTCTTCCGACCGGCGTAGCCATGGCCCTTGCGCATTGCCGCGGGGAAGCTAGCGTTCCGTGCCATTCATTGCGCGTTCGTGCGCGCGAATGCAGGGGACTTCCATGTTGAAATCGAACCGTCGCGGCGTTCTCGCCTTCGCTTCCATTCTTCCCTTTGCCGGGGCCGGGGCGCCCGCCCTGGCGCAGGCTGCGGCCGCCGCCACCGCGGCCGGCAACGGCGAATGGGACCTGACCGACCTCTATCCCAACTGGGCAGCCTGGGAAGCGGACCGGCAGAAGGTGCTGGACGCCCTGCCGCGGCTCAAGGCCTACCAAGGCCATTTGGGCGACAGCGCCGCCGCCATGGAAAAGGCGTTGGTCGACATGTCGGAGGTGGGCAAGATGGCCGACCGCGTGGCGGTCTACGCGTCGCTTTCCGCCGATGCCGACGTGCGGGTGTCCGAGAACCAGGAGAAGGACGGCCTGGCGACCGACATGTACTCCTCGCTCGGCGAATCCGTATCCTGGATCGCGCCCGAAGTGCTCGCGCTTGGCAAGGACAAGGTGGAAGGCTTCATCGCCGCCAGCCCGGTGCTGCAGCGCCGGTTCGCCTTCGGCCTGCGCGATACCCTGCGCAGCGCCGCCCACACGCTCGACAGCGAGGGCGAGGCGCTGCTCGCGCTGACCGGCCCGCCGCTCGCCGGCCCGCAGGACATTCGCGGCCAGCTCGCAGCGTCGGACATCCCCAGGCCGACGGTCACCCTGTCCGACGGCACCGAGGTTCGCCTCGACGACCAGGGCTATCAGCTCGCCCGCGCGTCGCAGAACCGCGAGGACCGCAAGCTGGTGTTCGAGAAGTTCTGGGGCTCCTACGGCGATTTCAGCAACTCGCTCGGCGCGGCCTATGCCAGCAAGATCAAGGGCGACGTCTTCCGCACCAAGGCGCGCAATTATCCCAACACGCTGGCCTTCCGGCTCGACGGGCCGAACATTCCCGAGGCGGTCTATCGCAACCTCGTGGCAGAGGCGAACAACGGCCTGCCGCAGCTGCACCGCTACTTCGACCTGCGGCGCCGCATCCTCGGACTGCCCGACATCGGCTACTACGACATCTACCCAGACCTGGTGACGATCGACCGCAAGTTCCCCTTCAGCGACATGCGCACGATCACGCTGCAGGCGATGGCTCCGTTCGGCCCCGAGTACGTCCGCCTGCTGACCGACGCGACGGCCAAGAAGTGGATGGACCCCTTCCCGCGCCCGGGCAAGCGGTCCGGCGCCTACGTGCAGGGCGGGGCCTACGACGTCCACCCCTACGTCCTCCTCAACACCGAGGAGAACTACAACGGGCTGTCGACTTACGCGCACGAATGGGGCCACGCGATCCACACGCTGCTGTCGGTCGCCAACCAGCCCTACGAGACCTACGGCTACGCCACCTTCATCGCCGAGATCGCCTCGACCGTGAACGAGGTGTTCCTGGCCCGCTACCTGCTCGAGCGGGCGAAGACCAAGCAGGAGAAGCTGTTCTACCTCGGCCAGCAGCTCGAGAACGCGCGCGCCACCTTCTTCCGCCAGACCATGTTCGCCGAGTTCGAACTGAAAGCGCACGAACTGGCCGAGAACGGCGAGGGCATGAGCGGCAAGAAGTTCGCCGAGATCTACATGGACCTCCTGCGCCGCTACCACGGCCCCAACATGATCATCCCGGACTACATGGCGCACGAATGGTCGCTGGTGAGCCACTTCTTCCGCAGCGACTTCTACTACGTGTTCCAGTACGCCACCTCGATCTCGGCCGGCACCTGGTTCGCCAACTCGATCATGAACGGCGGCACGAAGGAGCGCGACGCCTTCCTGAACGTGCTGCGCTCGGGCGGGTCGGACTATCCGGTCGCCATCCTGCAGAAGGCCGGGCTCGATATGACCAAGCCCGATCCCTACCGCGACTTCGTGGGCGAGTTCGGGCGCATCATGGACCAGATCGAGACGCTCATCTGACCTAGGCCGCCACGGCAGCCGCCGCACCGCCTCCCTCGCCGCGCACGCGGGCCATGTCGGGCCCGATATGCCGCGCGGCGAGGAGGTAGTGCGCCGCCGCCCAGAAGTAGAGCGTCGCCGTTACCGCCATCGCGAAGGCCAGCCCGTCGCCCGCGCCGTGTTCGCGCGCCAGCCGGTCGCTCAGCGCGCCCACGACGAGCGGGCCGAGCCCCTGGCCGAGCAGCGAATAGATCCCGTTGAGCACCGCCGAGCCCGTCGCCCGCATCCGCGAATGCAGCAGGTTCTGGAACACGCCGTAGGTGACGCCGAGGTAGGTGTACTGGAACAGCGCCGCCACGAAGACGAGCGCCAGCAGCATCGTCACGTCGGAGCGGGTGATGGCGAAGATGTAGATCGGCGCGGCGACCAGCAGGCAATAGCCGGGCACCTCGGCATAGGCGCGCATCCTCCGGGTGCCGAAACGGTCGGCCAGGCGCCCGCCGAGCACGACCGAGACGGCCCCGGGCAGGCTGGCCAGCAGTCCGGCGAACACGCCCGCCTGGGCCAGCGTGAAGTCGAACTTGCGGATCAGCAGGAAGGCCATGAAGCTGTTGAGCCCGAATCCCACCAGCGAGGCCACGGTCGAGCCGATCAGCAGGTTGCGCGCGCTGGGCAGCGCGAACAGCCGCCCCAGCACCGCGCCGATCGAGGGTACCTCGTCGCTCGTCTCCACATCGTAGCGGCCGCGCGGCGGTTCGGCGAGAAAGGCCCAGGCCGCCAGCGCCAGCAGCACGCCGGGGATCATGAAGACCATGAAGGCCGTGCGCCAGCCGTACTCCTGCCCGATCCACCCGCCGATGGCGGAGCCGATGAAGGCCCCGATCGGCGGCGAGAGCAGCAGGACGGAAACCGCCGTCGCCCGGCGTTCGGGCGGGAAGTAGTCGGCCAGCACGGACTGGATCGCCGGCAGGCCCACGGCCTCGCCCACGCCCACCCCGATGCGCGCCAGCATGAGCTGGAAGAAATTGCCCACCAGGCCGCACAGCGCGGTGGCGATCGACCAGGCGAAGGTGCCGAAGGCGATCAGCGACAGCCGCCGGCGCCGCTCCGCCTGGCGCGCCACGAACAGGCCCAGCGTGACGTTGAGCACCGCGAAGGCGAGGCCGGTGAGCAGGCCCACCTCGGTATCTGACAGGTCGAATTCCGCCTGGATCGGCACGGCCAGCACGTTGAGCACGATCCGGTCGACGAAACCGATGGTGGCGATCGCCGTCAGGATCGTCACCGCCAGCCAGGGCGAATCCTTGCGCAGGTTCATCGTGCAGGCAACCCTTCTCCCGTTTCAGCCAGCATAGCGCGGCGAATCGCTTTGGCGAGCGCGAAGCTGGGCCATCGGAAGTGTGTTCGAAAGTCGCAGACTTGGACCGGATGTTACACGGTCCAGGGAGAGAAAATGTCGCATTGCGCGAACAGCGCAACCTTGAGGGAAAGATGCGTCGCCTTGTGCGGCCAGAACGTCGCCTTGCCGGCCGGAACCGTCACCTTGCCAGGTGGGGCTTTCACATAGCGGGTGGCGAACTGGCGGATCGGGATGAAGGCGCATCCGGCAGCATAAGCCACATTCGAGGCCCGGTAGGAAAGCGCCTTCTCCACTCTCCCTTGCCATGCGGAGCTTGTCGCGCGGCGGTGCTCGTTCTTCCCGGTGCCGTGCCTGCTGCAAGGACGCACTGCCCCCAAGCAAGTCCGGGGTGACGTCGGGCGTTCACCCCGCGCGGTAATCCGCCGTCACCGTGCCCGCTGCGGCCAGTTCGGCTTCGTGGCTTTCCTCGCGCCAGGTTTCGGCGAGGGCGGCGCGCTCCCATTCCTGCATTGCCGGGTGGGCAATGACGCGCTCGACCCAGGCCTGGCCCGCGCCGACATCGAGCCCGTAGGTCCGCACGCGGAAGGCGACCGGCGCGTAGAAGGCGTCGGCGGCGGTAAAGTCCGGTCCGGCGAGCCAGGGGCCGCCGAAGCGGGCGGGGCCCTGCTCGAAGATCTCGCGCACGCGGGCGACGTTGCGTTGCAGGGCGGGGCTGGGCGGCCGGGGCGCCACGCGGACGCCGACGTTCATCGTGCAGTCGTTGCGCAGCGCCCCGAACCCGCCGTGCATCTCGGCCACGATGGCCTGGGCGAAGGCCCGCGCCTCCTCGTCGGCCGGCCAGATACCGGGGTGGCGATCGGCCAGGTAGAGCGTGATGCCCAGCGAATCCCAGATGCGCCGCTCGCCCGCTTGCGTGGCGTCGATCAGCAGCGGCACCTGCCCGGTGGGCGAGAAGGTGCGGAAATCCGCATAATTGTCGGGTTTGGCGAAGGGCTCGATCCGGTCCTCGAACGCGATGCCCAGCGCCTTCATCAGCAGCCAGGGCCGCAGGGACCAGCTCGAATAGTTCCGGTTGGCGGTGATCAGCGTGTAGGCCATGCGAAGGCTCCCTTCGGTCTGCCGCCTAGCGCGAAACGGGGCGCGCGGCCAATCGGGCGCGCGGGGGCGGCGACAAGCTGGCCTTATGCCCTAGCGCGGCAGGGCGACGTCGCTGGTGTCGAGCCAGTCCGGCCCGCCGGTAATCCCGTAGTAGCTGTCCAGCACCGCGAAGGGGATGCGGAAGGGCGTGCCCCAGTTGCTGTTCCACATCGCGACGACGCCGGTGTGCGTCGCGGGGTCGAAGATCATCGTGGCGCGAAACCCGTCGACCGAGCCCGAGTGGCCTGCTAGCAGATGGTCGCCGTAGTGGAACGTGCGCCAGCCGAGCCCGTAGTGCGCGTCCGACAGGGCCGAGCGCAGGACGCCGCCATAAGGCCGCGGGGTGGCCACGCGCGGGGCATGCGCCAGCGCCAGCGCCTTGGCCGACAGGACCTTGGGCCGCTCGCCCATCGAAGCTTCCATCCACCTAGCGAGGTCAACGATGTTGCTGCTGACCCCGGCCGCCGCGGGCACCCGCCAGTAGCTTTCCACCAAGTTGAGCACGCGGGCCCCGGTATGCGGGCGCGCCCAGCTTTTCGCGCCGGTCAGCCCGGCCATGCCGTAGCGCGCGCTGGTCATGCCCAGGGGCGCGAACATCCGCTGCTCGACCGCCTGGGCGTAAGGCTGCTTCGCCGCCTGGCCGAGGATTTCGCTCGCGGCGTCGAAGGCGATGTTCTGGTAGGTGTAGCACTGGCCCGGGAGGCACTGCATCGGCGCGCCGGCCAGCTCGCCGCGCAGCCGGACGGGGTCCTCCCCGGCCTCGAGCCGCTCGTCGTAGGCATGGCCGGTCAGCCCGGTCCGCTGCGACAGGACCAGGTCGAGCGAGAGGTAGGCGTCGGCGCCGCCCGGAAGGCGCAAGGTGTTGGAGCGCTGCGAGATCGGCGCCGTCAGGTCGACCTTGCCCTCGGCGGCGAGCTTGCCGGCAAGCGTGCCCGCGGCGGTCTTCGACAGGGAGGCCCAGCGGAAGACCGTGGTCGGCTTGACCTTCTCCCCGGTCGACCGGTCGGTCACGCCGTAAGTGCGCACGAACCGCAGTTCGCCGTCTTCAATGATGGCCACAGCCAGCCCCGCCATCTCCGGCCGGGCAGCCAGGGCCGCCAGCTTGGCGTCGATCGCGCGATAGTCGATCTGTCCGTGCCAGTCGGACGGGTTCTCCGGCAGCTTCTGGATGTCGAACCGGACCACGGCCGACCCGCCCTGCATGGCATCGTAGGCGCGCCAGCCGGCCCAGCCGGCCAGTCCGAGCGCGGCCGCCACCAGGGCCGCGATGACGATCTGTCGCATCGAAGCTAGAGCGCCACCTCGTAGGCGGCCGTCGTCTTCTGCGCGACTTCCTCCGCCGTCACGCCCGGCGCCAGCTCGACCAGGCGGAAGGGGGAGGAATGATCCGCGCGGTGGAACACGGCGAGGTCGGTCACGATCATGTCGATCACGTTGCGGCCGGTCAGCGGCAGCGTACATTCGGGGATGAACTTGGGATCGCCGTTCTTCGAGACGTGCTCCATCACTACGATGATCTTCTTGACCCCGGCGACGAGGTCCATCGCGCCGCCCATGCCCTTGACCATCTTGCCCGGGATCATCCAGTTGGCGATGTCGCCGCCTTCGGACACCTCCATCGCGCCCAGCACCGTCAGGTCGATGTGCCCGCCGCGGATCATCGCGAAGCTCG
Organism: Tsuneonella sp. HG222; assembly: GCF_053819185.1. Lineage (NCBI taxonomy): Bacteria > Pseudomonadati > Pseudomonadota > Alphaproteobacteria > Sphingomonadales > Erythrobacteraceae > Tsuneonella > Tsuneonella sp. HG222. Next base: position 227,434 of record NZ_JBSOQZ010000001.1, read on the forward strand.
CCGCGCTGTCGAAATAGGCGCTGTGCGCCAGTTCGCTGATCGTCTGCTTGCCGGCGTTGATCAGGTCGGCGTCGACCTCGTCGGGATAGGGGAAGGGGCCGATGCCGAGCATCCCGTTCTCGCTCTGCAGCGTGACCTGCATTCCGGCGGGAATGTGGTTCGCCACCAGCGTGGGAATGCCGATGCCGAGGTTGACGTAGTATCCGTCCTCGAGTTCCTGCGCGGCGCGGGCGGCCATCTGGTTGCGGTCCCAGGGCATGCGGTCAATCCTTCTCGTTGTCGTTGGCGGCGCTCGCGATCCCGGGGAACACGTCCTGCAGGGTCCCTTCCAGCGCGGTGCCGTATGATGTGTTGGGCAGGAGGAACCAGCCGTTCCCCCACAGGTCTTCGATCGGCGCGGCGAGCACTGCGGCGCGGCGGGCGGGAACCGCGGGCACGGCGCGCAGAAGCTCGCTGAAATCGCCCAGCTGGTCGCCCGCCATGGCGACGACGCACCACTTGGCGGCGATCATCGTGCGCCGCCCGTCCTTGTTGGCGCCCAGGGCATCCATGCCGTTGAGGAACAGCGTGTGGCCCGCGACGGGCCGGTCCAGCCCGAGGCCCGCGATCGTCCCGGCGACGAGGTCGGTCATGTCGAGCGTGCGGTTGGTGTTGTAGACCGGGGTGACCCCGGCCGCCTGCAGCGCGCGGATCGTTTCCACGGCGCCGGGGACCGGGCTGACCGCCAGCGCTGCGCCCGGCGCAGAGCGCAGGCCGGCGAGGCGCGAATGGATGAGGCCGGTGTTGAGCGCGACCGTCTCGTCCACGTCGAAGACCACCGCGAGCGGCCGGTCGCCGCAGGGGGCGAAAGCCGGCGCGGCGAGCGTGGCGTCGGCCGCCAGCACCACCGAGTGCGCCGGTCGGCGCGCCGCCTGGGCCAGAACATGCGCCTCGAGCGCGCGGTAGATCTGGCGCGACATCGCGGCCGCCTCGCCCGAACCGTAGAGGAACTGGTCGCCGGGCGGCACGCGGGGCTGGGCCTGGGCCTGATCGCGTTGCGCGGCAGCCGGCGCAGCGATGCAGAGCACCGCCGCCGCCAGCAGGCGCGCGACGGCTGGGCTCACGCCGCTTCCCGCTCGCGCGTGGTCGTGAACTCGATCTTCTTGTCGTAGGGCGCGCCCAGGACCATGCGCTGGACGTAGACGCCGGGCAGGTGGATACAGTCGGGGTCGAGCTGGCCCGCCCCGACGATCTCCTCGACCTCCACCACGCAGACCTTGCCGCAGGTGGCGGCCGGCAGGTTGAAGTTGCGCGCCGTCTTGCGGAACACCAGGTTGCCGGTCTCGTCGGCCTTCCACGCCTTGACGATGGCCAGATCGGCGAAGATGCCCAGCTCGAGGATGTAATCTTCCATCTGGCCGTCGCGGTTGGCGAAGCTCTTCACTTCCTTGCCTTCGGCCACCGCGGTGCCGACGCCCGTCTTGGTGTAGAACCCGGGGATGCCCGCGCCGCCCGCGCGCATGCGCTCTGCCAGGGTGCCCTGCGGGCAGAATTCGACCTCGAGCTCGCCGGCCAAGTACTGCCGCTCGAACTCCTTGTTCTCGCCGACGTAGGACGAGATCATCTTCTTCACCTGCCTCGTGCGCAGCAGCTTGCCGATCCCCTCGTTGTCGATCCCGGCATTGTTGCTGGCGAAGGTCAGGTCCTTCACGCCGCTTGCCTGGATCGCCTCGAGCAGGCGCTCGGGCACGCCGCACAGGCCGAAACCACCGCTGGCGATAAGCATACCGTCACGCAGGACACCATCGAGCGCCGCGGCGGCGGAGGGATAGAGCTTTTGCATTTGGGTTCGTTAGCGTCTGCCATTTCGTGAGTCACCTGCTTCGTGCCGGCTCGCGAAAGCCCTGCTGCGGCGCAGCGCGATGCCACGGGCAAGTTTTTGTGCCGCCAAAGTGGCGGGAAACCAGGCGCAAATCGGCTAGGTTGCGCATATTGCAACAGCTTGTGACCTTTTCGCACTTGCGAGATGTGAGCAGCTGCAGCATAGAGAACGGGCCTTTCAGGCATCCTCTCCCAAAACTTCCAGCCCGGGCCGCAATGCCCGGGCTTTTTTCTTGCCCGCCGTCCGCGTCGCGAATTCGAGGAACCTCCGGGGCGGCCCGTGCGCTTTGCTCCCAGGCGGCAGGCTGGGGTTTGCAATCGCAGGGGCTCGTTCCCAGCTAGGCCGCACTTGGACAGAATAACGGGAGCGAGCGGAGCCCATGGCCGACGCGGCAACAGCGGAAAAGACATCAGCGAACACGGTGCGACTGCAGGTCGCCGCCGCCCGGCAGGAGGAGAGCGGCCAGGGCGTCGCCCGCATGCCGCGCACGGCGTTCCAGAAACTCGGCATCACCGAGGGCGACCCCGTGGAGATCGAGGGCAAGCGCCTGACCACCGCCATCGCCATGGCCGCCTATCCCGAGGATGAAACCCTCGAGGTGGTCCGCCTCGACGGGTTGCAGCGGCAGAACGCCGAATCCGGCAGCGGCGAGCACGTGGTGATCCGCCGGGCAGAGCCCAAGCCTGCCACGCGGGTCATCTTCGCCCCGGCGCAGCGCGAGATGCGCCTGCAAGGCCCGACCGAGGCGCTCAAGCGCGTCTTCTTCCGCAAGCCGATCTCGGCCGGCGACCTCGTCGCCACGCATGGGCGCCAGCCGCAGAACATGCCGCCGCAGATCGCGCAGATGCTCAACGCGCCGGCCTTCACCTTCACCGAGATTCGCCTGCAGGTGGTCAGCACCGTGCCCAAGGGCGTGGTGCATATCGACGAGAACACCGAAGTCGAGCTGCGCTCGGAATTCGAGGAGCCCAGCGGCGGCCACGGCATCATCAACTACGATGACGTCGGCGGCATGGAGGAAACCATCAAGGCCCTGCGCGAGATGGTAGAGCTGCCGCTCCGCTATCCCGAGCTGTTCACCCGCCTCGGCGTCGATCCGCCCAAGGGCGTGCTGCTCCACGGCCCGCCGGGAACCGGCAAGACCCGCCTGGCCCAGGCCGTCGCCAACGAGAGCGACGCGAGCTTCTTCACCATCAATGGCCCCGAGATCATGGGCAGCGGCTATGGCGAGAGCGAGAAGCGCCTGCGCGAGGTGTTCGAGGAGGCCGAGCGCAGCCAGCCGGCCATCGTCTTCATCGACGAGATCGATTCGATAGCGCCCAAGCGGCAGAACGTTTCGGGCGAGGCGGAAAAGCGCCTCGTCGCCCAGCTGCTGACGCTGATGGACGGGCTGCAGAGCCGCGCCAACCTGGTCGTGATCGCCGCCACCAACCGGCCCGACGCGATCGACGAGGCGCTGCGCCGGCCCGGCCGGTTCGACCGCGAGATCGTGATCGGCGTACCAGACGAGAAGGGTCGCCGGGAAATCCTCGGCATCCACACCCGCGGCATGCCGCTGGGCGAAGGGGTCGACCTGAACGAGATCGCCCGCTCGACCCACGGCTTCGTGGGCGCCGACCTTGCGGCCTTGGCGCGCGAGGCGGCGATCGAGGCAGTGCGGCGGATCATGCCCAAGATCGACCTCGAGGCGCGGACCATTCCGCCCGAGGTGCTCGAGGAACTGCAGGTCGAGAAGGCCGATTTCCGCGAAGCGCTCAAGCGCGTCCAGCCGAGCGCGATGCGCGAGGTCATGGTCCAGGCGCCGACGGTGGGCTGGGCCGACATCGGCGGTGTGGACGAGGCGATGGAGCGGCTGCGCGAAGGCGTGGAGCTGCCGCTCAAGAGCCCGCAGGCGTTCGACCGGCTGGGTATCCGTCCGGCCAAGGGATTCCTGCTTTACGGCCCCCCGGGCACCGGCAAGACCCTGCTGGCCAAGGCCGTGGCCAAGGAAGCGGAGGCGAACTTCATCTCGATGAAGTCGTCGGACCTGCTGTCCAAATGGTACGGCGAGAGCGAGCAGCAGATCAGCCGCATGTTCGCCCGCGCCCGCCAGGTCGCGCCCTGCGTGGTGTTCATCGACGAGATCGATAGCCTGGTGCCCGCGCGCGGCACCGGTGCAGGCGAACCGCAGGTGACCGCCCGCGTGGTCAACACCATCCTGGCCGAGATGGACGGGATGGAGGAGCTCAACTCGATCGTCGTGATCGGGGCGACCAATCGGCCGAACCTGGTCGATCCGGCGCTGCTACGGCCGGGCCGCTTCGACGAGCTGGTCTATGTCGGACCGCCCGATGCGAGGGGGCGCGAGCTGATCCTGGGCATCCACACGCGCAACATGCCGCTGGCCAAGGACGTCGACCTTCCCGGCATCGCCGCCAAGACCGAACGCTATACCGGCGCGGATCTGGAGGATGTGGTGCGGCGCGCCGGTCTGACGGCCATTCGCAAGCGGGGCGAAAAGGCGAAGAACGTCACCGCCCAGGATTTCGCCGAGGCGCTGGAAGACAGTCGCCCGACCGTGACCGAGCAGATGGAAAGCGAATACGCCAAGATGAAGGGCGAGCTGAAGCGCAAGGCGATGGAAGTGAACCCCATCGGCTTCGTGTGGGACGGCATGGTCGAAAGCACCCGCGAGAAGAAGCACGGGAGCTAGGCCGGAAGCCTAGGGCGCGTTCGGCACGCTGCGCTGGATCAGCGCGTTGGGCTGCTCCTCGCGCAGCCAGTCGACCATGTGTTCGCGCACGGCGGAGCGCAGCTCGAACAGGGCGGAAATCGTCGCTGCGCTCATCGCCAGCCGCAGTTCGACCCAGTCGGGCTGCGCGTCTGTCATGAAGACGGTCGCGGTGCGCTTGTCCCACAGCGGGTGCTCGCCCACGAAGCGTAGGAACTCGGCGCGGATCGGTGCGACCTCGGCCTTCGGGTCGAGCCGCAGGAACACCGGCCCGGACAGCCGCTCGCTGTCGCGCGACCAGTTCTCGAAGCTGTTGTCGAGAAACCGCACGGTGGGGACCAGGACCACGCGTTCGTCCCACGTTCGCACGGTCACGAAGCTCATGCGGATCTCCTCGACCCTGCCGGTGTGACCGTCGATGACCACCAGGTCGCCGATGCGCAGCGGCTCGGTGATTGCCATCTGCAGGCCCGCAATGAGCGACTTGAGCGCCGGCTGGGCCGCGGCGCCCACGGCCAGCGCGGCGAGACCTGCCGAGGCGAGGAGCGTGGTCCCGACAGCGCGCACGCCGGGGATGCTCATCAGCATCAGCCCTGCGGTCACCACCACGATGACCAGCAGCGCCGTGCGCGCCAGGATCGTCACCCGGGTCTGATGGCTGCGGGCCGACGCCAGGTCCTCGTGCCGGCCGGCGCGCAGGATGAGTGCCTGCGACAGGCCCTTGACCAGCGCATAGGCGATCCAGCCGAGCAGCAGCGGCATGACGAGGCCGGCAAATCGGTCCCACACGGCGTTCAGCGCGGGAACGGCGCGGGCGGCGAGCACTAGGCCGAAGGTCCCCATCGCCCAGCGCGCCGGCCGCTCCATCGCCGCGATGATGACGTCGTCGGTCTCGGTCTGGTTTCTCTTCGCCAGGCGGAACAGCACGCCGAAGAGGGCCCGGTGCACCAGCAGGCCCAGCAGCACGCCGCCTACTCCGGCGAGCAGCGCGGTTCCGGCGTCCCAGGCCCAGGGTTCGATGCGGGATTGCAGGTCGGCGATCATTGCGCGGCGGGTTAGGGGACCTGTTCCCCAGCGTCAAATCCCGGCGCGCGCCGGCGTTAGTGCGCCGCGTCCCAGCTCTTGCCGTGGCCGATCTCGATGCCCAGCGGCACGTCGAGCTCGACCGCGGGGAGCGCCGCCTCGGCCATGACCCGGGCGATGACCGGGCTCGCCTCGCCTACGTCGCCTTCGGGCAATTCGAACACCAGTTCGTCGTGCACCTGCAGCAGCATGCGCACGTGGCCCAGCCCGGCGTCCTCCAGTGCGGGCATCATCCGCGCCATCGCGCGCTTGATGATGTCGGCGCTGGTGCCCTGGATCGGGGCGTTGATCGCCGCCCGTTCGGACCCTGCGCGCTCGTTGGGGTTCTTCGACGTGATGCGCGGAAACCATGTCTTGCGGCCGAACAGCGTCTGCGAATAGCCCCTCTCGCGCACCGTCTCGAGCGTCGCGTGAATGTATTGCTGGATGCCGGGAAAGCGCTGGAAGTAGGTGTCGATGATCGCTTGCGCCTCGTCCGCCTCGATCCCCAGCCGGCCGCCCAGGCCCCAGCGGCTGATGCCGTAGAGGATCGCGAAGTTGACCGTCTTGGCGCGCGCGCGGGTGTCGCGGTCGACCGTGCCGAACATTTCGAGCGCGGTGCGCGAATGGATGTCCTCGCCAGCGGCGAAGGCTTCCTTCAACTGGGGCACGTCGGCCATGTGCGCAGCAAGGCGCAGCTCGATCTGGCTGTAGTCGGCGGCGAGCAGCACGTTGCCATCCTCGGGCACGAAGGCCTCGCGGATCTGCCGGCCGATCGCGGTGCGGATCGGGATGTTCTGCAGGTTCGGGTCGGTCGAGCTGAGCCGCCCGGTCTGCGCGCCGACCAGGCTGTAGCTGGTGTGGACCCGGCCGGTGTCGGGGTTGATCGCCGCCTGCAGCGCATCGGTGTAGGTGTTCTTGAGCTTGGCGAGCTGGCGCCAGTCGAGCACCTTGCGGGCCACTTCGGCCCCCTGACTGGCGAGGTTCTCGAGGATCGCCTGGTCGGTCGAATACTGCCCGCTCTTGCCCTTGCGGCCGCCCTTGTAGCCCATCTTGTCGAACAGGATGTCGCCCAGCTGCTTGGGACTGCCGATGGTGAATTCCTGCCCGCAGCATTCGTAGATTTCGCCTTCGATGCGGGCGATCTCCACGGCGAATTCCTCGCTCAGCCTGGCCAGCCGCTGGCGGTCTACCTTGATGCCGTGGCGTTCCATCTGCGCCACCACCGGGATCAGCGGACGATCGACCCGCTCGTAGACCCGGGTGCCGCCCTCGGTCGCCAGGCGGGGCTTGAGATGCCGGTGCAGGCGCCAGGTCACGTCGGCATCTTCGGCGGCGTATTGCGTCGCCTTGTCGAGGGGCACCTCGCCGAACGGGATGGCCTTCTTGCCGGTGCCGCAGATGTCCTTGAAGGTCAGCGTGGTGTGGCCCAGGTGCCGCTGGCTCAGTTCGTCCATCCCGTGGCCGCCGCCGATCCCGCCGGCACCGATCGCGTCGATGCTGCGCCCGGCATCGAGGTCGAAGCTGACGATCATCGTGTCGTCGACCGGGGCCAACCGGATGTCGGCGCAGCGGGCGAGGATGTTGATGTCGTATTTGATGTTCTGGCCGACCTTGAGCACCGCGTCGCTTTCGAGCAGCGGGCGCAGCGCGGCATAGGCGGCCTGCCGGTCGACCTGCCGGGGCTTCTCGGCGAACATGTCGCTGCCGCCGTGGCCCAGCGGGATGTAGCAGGCATCGTTGGGGCCGAGCGCCAGGCTGATCCCGGCAAGCTCGGCGCGCATCGCGTCGAGGCTGCTCGTCTCGGTGTCGACTGCCACCAGCCGCGCGGCGAAGGCGCGGTCGATCCAGTGCTGCAGGCGTTCCATGGTCTGGACACACTCGTAGGCCGTGCGGTCCACGGCGGGCATTTCGGGCAGGTCCTGCCGGTTGCCCGCGGGCGAGGCCGGGGCGCCGGCGGTGCTTTGCTTGGCGGGATTCAGCTCGGTCGGCCGGCTGGGGCTGCCCACGCCGGTATCGAGCCGCTTGAGCAGGCTGGTGAAGCCGTGGCTGGCGAGAAACGCCTTGAGCGGCTCGGGCGGCACGCCGTCGAGCCGGAAGTTGTCGAGCGGCATCGGCAGGTCGCAATCGCTTTTCAGCTCGACCAGGACGCGGCTGAGTTCGGCCATCTCGCGCCCTTCGAGCAGCCGGTCGCGCAGCTTGGAGGGCTTCATGCCCGGCGCGGCATCGAGCGCGGCGGTGAGGCTGCCATATTCGTTGATCAGGTTCGACGCGGTCTTGGGCCCGATGCCGTAGATCCCGGGCACGTTGTCGACGCTGTCGCCCATCAGGGCGAGCACGTCGCCGACCAGTTCCGGCCCCACGCCGAACTTCTCGATCACCTCGGCCCGTTCGATGCGCTGGTTCTTCATCGTGTCGAGCATGTCGATGCAGCCGCCCTCCACGCCGTCGTGCGGCTCGGCGCATTGCCCGACGAGCTGCATCAGGTCCTTGTCGGAACTGACGATGGTTACGTCCCAGCCGCGGCGCGTGGCCTCCTTGGCGTAGGACGCGATCAGGTCGTCCGCTTCCAGCCCGACCACCTCGATGCAGGGGATCGAGAACGCACGGGTCGCGTCGCGGATCAGCGGGAACTGCGGCACAAGGTCTTCGGGCGGTTCGGGCCGGTTCGCCTTGTACAGTTCGTACAGGTCGTTGCGGAAGCTGGTGCTGCCGGCATCGAGGATGACCGCCAGGTGAGTGGGGCCGTCGGCCTTGTCGAGATCGTCGGCCAGCTTCCACAGCATCGTGGTGTAGCCGTAGACCGCGCCGACCGGCGTCCCTTCCGGGTTGGTCAGGGGCGGAAGGCGATGATAGGCGCGAAAGATGTAGGCCGATCCGTCGACGAGATAGAGATGCTGCTTGTCGGGCATGACAGGCTGCTAGCAGGCCGCGGCGGGCGGGTCAGCAGGGCTTTTTGCAACCTCCTGTCAGAGGGCGCACCGCCACGGGCAGAACGGGGCAAATGTGGCACTGTGCCACAATTCCCTTGCGCTGCCACAAAGTCGCCACTATTTCAGTCATCGAAACAAGCCTTCTGGCAGGTTTCGCGGGCGGCTCCGGCAAATCGGCTCCGTGCGCTTTCAAACTCGCTGTTCAAGGATACTGACACATGCGCAAGATCATGCTCGTTGCCGCCATTGCCGGCCTTTCGCTCGCCGCCTGCTCGGAGCAGACCGAAGACGCCGCTGAGACGACCGTCGACAGCGCTGCCGCCGACGCCGAAGCCAATGCCGACGCCGCTGGCGACGCGATGGCCGACGCCGCGACCGCGACCGCCGATGCCGCGACCGAAGCGACCGACGCTGCTGCTGCCGGCGCTGCCGCTGCCGAAGCCGAAGTGCAGGACGAGACCACGACCGAAGCCGCTGCCGACTGAGCCAGCGCTTCGACTACGGTCGAAACAGGAAAGGGCGCGGCCGCAAGGCCGCGCCCTTTTCCTTTGCGTGCGGGGTGGCTGGCGGAAGCGGGGGCGGCCTAGCCGCCGATGTCCGAGCTGGGAGCGTTCGTCCAGGTGCGCGAGCGGTCCTGCGAATAGGACTGGGCATACCCGTCATAGACCGCACGGGCGATGCTGGCGATCTTGGCCTCGCGGTTGGCGCGGCTGCCTTGCCCGGTGACGTAGATCGCCAGGGCGATCGCCCTGCCGTCCGGCGCGCGCAGAATGCCCACGTCGCTCGAGGTGTTGTTGAGCGAGCCGGTCTTGTGCGCGACGATCACGTCGCTCGGCATCAGCGCCGGAATGCGCCGGGTGCCGGTCTTGCAGTTCTCCATCGTCGAGACGAGGAAGTGCCGGCTGTGCGCGCTGAGCCACTTGCCCTGGTAGAGCCCGGTGAGGAGCTGGACCATGTCGCGCGGGGTCGAGCTGTCGCGCAGGTCGATGTGCACCGCAGGGTCGAACTCGCCGTCGTCACGCACCAGCGTGGCGATGTCGCGCGAAAGGTTGAAGCCCTGGATCCCGGCGCGGCGCGCCCAGTCGTTGACCACGGCCGGGCCGCCGACGGCGGCGAGCAGCGCATCGGTCGCTGTGTTGGAGCTGTTGATCAGCGAAAGTTCGATCAGCCGCCGCGCGGTGAGGTACTGCCCGGCCTTGACCGGGGCGACGGCGGTCGAGAACCGCTTCGAGGCGACCGGGACCAGCAGCGGATATTCGCTCGTCAGCGACAGGCGCCCACGGTCCACCCCTTCGAGGAAGGTCGCGGCAATGGCGATCTTGCTGGTGCTGGCCATCGGGAAGCGCTGGTCGCCCAGCACGCCGATCTCGCGGCCGGTCGCCAGGTCGATGGCGGCGACGCCGATGCGCCCGTTCGAGCCGTCCGCCAGCATGGCGATCGTGCGTTCGAAGGGGTTGCCGTAGACCGGGGTGAAATCGCGCGGCGCGCGGTCCTGCGTGCCGATGATCTGGTCGAAGGCAACCTTGAAGCCTTCGGGCGAGAGCGACTCTTCGGCCTGCGCGGGAAGGGCAAGGCCCAAAGCCAGCGCCAGCGGAAGAAGAAGACGACCGATCCGTGCAAAAGTCATAAATGAAAAGCTACCCATCCATCCCTTCCAGAAAGTTAATAGGACGAATGTGAACCGGGCAAGAATAGCACGACGAGACGAATGTTTACGCCAGACGAGTCGAGTCCGAACGGGTAGGACTGGCGGGAACCCGGATATTTAGGCCGGGAATCAGCCGGGTTTCCTGAAGCGCAGCGCGAACTGGTCGGTCTTGCCGCGGATCGACGGGTCGAACACGTTGGCCGTGCGCGGATCGTCGGCCCGAGCGTAGAAATCGGCGGTCCCGTCGAGCTGGAAGCCCGCCGCGGTGAGGGTGTCGATAACGAACTGCCGGTCGATGCGGTGGAGCCCGTCGGCGGCGGAGGAGCCCGTCCCAGGCGCAGCGCTGTGATCGATCACCACCAGCGTCCCGCCGGGCTTGAGCGCGTCGTAGAAGCCCTTGACCGCCTTCGCCGCCGTCCCCGGCGGCATCGGGCCGATATAGAGGTCGTGGAAATTCTGCACGGTGATCAGCGTGTCGAGAGGTTCCGGCCAGGCCGCCGCGGCGATCGGCGAGCGAACCTTTGCGGCGTTGGGGTAATCTCTGACCGCTGCGTCCTGCTCGGTGGCATAGGCCGGTCGAAACCCGATGAACTCGTCGGCCTGGAAGCCGTAGACCTTGCCGTTCGGGCCAACCGCGGGAACGAGGAGGCGGGTCCAGTAGCCGGCCCCCATCAGCCAGTCGCCGACCACTTCGCCTGGCGCAACCTGCGCGAAGGCCAGCACTTCGGCCGGCAAGCGCGCGGCGTCGCTTGCCTTGTCGGCGGCGGGGCGCCGCGAGTCGTCCAGCGCGCCGGCATAGGCGGCGGGAGCGAGTCCCCCGGCGTCGTTGGCGGTGGTCGTGCAGGCCGCCAGCGCGAGCGCGGCGGCGAAAGGTCCCAACAGGCGCATACATCGTTCTCCCACCGGTGTCGGCGAAGTCTACGACTGTCGCGGCGGGAAGGCAAAGGGCGGCGGACCCTGTGGCAGGGTCCGCGCGCCTTTACGCGAACGGTGTCAGGCCGCGGCTAGTACCTGCTCGATCTCGGGCAGCGGGACGTTGGTCAGGTCCTTGGCGACTTCGCCCGCGATCCGGCTCTGCAGTTCCTTGTGCACATGATGCCGGATCTCGCCCAGTGTGCGCGGGTCGGCGACGATCACGATCTTGTCGATTCCCCCGCGCAGGGCCTGGGTGTTGAGCCAATCGGCGATCGCCGCGCCGTGGGCTAATTCGTCGATCGCGGCATTGCCGCCGCGCTGCGTCGCGCTGTCCTGATTGCGGACCCCGGCGCTGAAATTGGTCAGTTCGAGGTCGAGGTCGCTCACGGCTTCCAGCTTGGGTTCGAACGGCTGGCCGATATTGCGCAGCAGCAGGAAACGTTCGGCATTGGCCACGGCTACGAGGGCACGATGGGGGATCTTCACAGGCTGTGTCTCCGGTTGCAGTCTCCCGGGTTCAACGAGCCGGCCGGCCGTTGGTGCCGACGCCCGGACGAATGCGCAGGGCCGCTCGTCGTCCCGGGTCCGCCACGGGACGTGCGGGCCGCTTGTCGCACCGGCACGCAAAAAGGGCCGGCGGATCGCTCCGCCGGCCCTTCCTGTTGCTTGGCGCGCGGGCGTTAGAAGCCCATGCCGCCCATGTCGGGCATGCCGCCGCCGGGCATTCCGGCGGGCTTGTCGTCCGGCAGTTCGCTGATCGCCGCTTCGGTGGTGATCAGCAGGCCGGCGACCGAAGCCGCATCCTGCAGCGCCGTGCGCACGACCTTGGTCGGGTCGACGACGCCGGCCGCCACGAGGTTCTCGTAGGTGTCGGTCGCGGCGTTGAAGCCCTGCGTTTCGTCGTCCTCACGCAGGAGGTTGCCCGAAACGACAGCACCGTCATGGCCGGCGTTCTCGGCAATCTGGCGGATCGGCGACATGATCGCCTGGCGCACGATGTCGATCCCGCGGGTCTGGTCGTCGTTCGCACCGCGCAGGCCGGCCAGGGCCTTGGTCGCGTAGAGCAGGGCGACGCCGCCACCCGGGACGATACCTTCCTCGACCGCGGCGCGGGTCGCGTGGAGAGCGTCGTCGACGCGGTCCTTGCGCTCCTTCACCTCGACTTCCGAGGCGCCGCCGACCTTGATCACCGCAACGCCGCCGGCCAGCTTGGCCAGCCGCTCCTGCAGCTTCTCGCGGTCGTAGTCGCTCGACGTGGTGTCGATCTGGGCGCGGATCTGCTCGACCCGGGCCTTGATGTCGTCGGCATTGCCGGCGCCATCGACGATCGTGGTGTTGTCCTTGTCGATCGTGACCCGCTTGGCTTCGCCCAGCATCGTCAGCGTGACGTTCTCGAGCTTGATGCCGAGGTCCTCGGAGATCATCTCGCCCTGGGTAAGGATCGAGATGTCCTGCAGCATCGCCTTGCGGCGATCGCCGAAGCCGGGGGCCTTGACCGCCGCGACCTTGAGGCCGCCGCGCAGCTTGTTGACCACCAGGGTGGCCAGCGCCTCGCCCTCGATGTCCTCGGCGATGATGAGCAGCGGACGGCCGCTCTGCACCACGGCCTCGAGCACCGGCAGCATCGACTGCAGGTTCGACAGCTTCTTCTCGTGGATCAGGATATAGGGGTTATCCAGTTCCACCGTCATCTTCTCGGGATTGGTGACGAAGTAGGGGCTGAGGTAGCCGCGGTCGAACTGCATGCCCTCGACCACGTCGAGCTCGAATTCGAGACCCTTGGCTTCCTCGACGGTGATCACGCCTTCCTTGCCGACCTTGTCCATCGCCTCGGCGATCTTCTCGCCGACTTCACGGTCGCCGTTGGCCGAGATGATGCCGACCTGGGCGATTTCCTGCGTGCCCGAGACGTCCTTCGACCGGCTCTTGAGGTTGGCGACCACGGCGGTGACCGCGGTGTCGATGCCGCGCTTGAGATCCATCGGGTTCATGCCCGCGGCGACCGACTTCATGCCCTCGCGTACGATGGCCTGGGCCAGCACGGTAGCGGTGGTGGTGCCGTCACCGGCGAGATCGTTGGTCTTCGAGGCCACTTCGCGCAGCATCTGTGCGCCCATGTTCTCGAACTTGTCCTTGAGCTCGATTTCCTTGGCGACGGTCACGCCGTCCTTGGTGATGCGCGGCGCGCCGAAGCTCTTGTCGATCACCACGTTGCGGCCCTTGGGACCGAGGGTGACCTTCACCGCGTTAGCGAGCGTGTCCACGCCCTTGAGAATGCGCTCGCGCGCGTCGCGCGAGAATTTGACGTCCTTGGCAGCCATTGGGCAAACCTTTCGTGTTGGAAGTTGTCAGGTTGACACTGTTGTCAGTGTCCAGGGATGGAAATGCGGCCTCAGCCGATGATCCCCATGATGTCGCTTTCCTTCATGATGAGCAGATCCTCACCATCGAGCTTGACCTCGGTGCCCGACCACTTGCCGAACAGCACGCGGTCGCCGACCTTGACGTCCAGCGCGGTGATCGTGCCGTTCTCGGCGCGGGCGCCCGAACCGATGGCGACGACTTCGCCCTCGCTCGGCTTTTCCTTGGCGTTGTCGGGGATGATGATGCCGCCGGCCGTCTTTTCCTCGGCCTCGATGCGGCGGACCAGCACGCGATCGTGCAGCGGACGGAATGCCATGTGTATGACCTCTCTCTTGGTTGAACCTCTTGGCACTCTGATTGGATGAGTGCCAGCCGCGCGGATTTAGTGCGGCTGACCCGGGCGTCAACCGCCAGCGGCAAAAGAATCTTCGCGTCAGGCCGGCAGCAGGCCGAGCCGCGCCCGCGCGGCCCACCGCCAGGTGAGCAACACGGCCACGACGACGAGGCCGATCGCCAGCCCGATCCAGATCCCCAGCCCGGCCAGCGGGGTCCAGAATCCCAGCCATACGGAAGTGCCCAGGCCCGGGATCCAGTAGCCCAGTATCGCCAGCCACATCGGCACCCGCGTGTCCTGCAATCCGCGCAGGCAACCCGCTGCGATGGTCTGCACCGCGTCGAACAACTGGAACGCGGCGGCCACGGCCATGAACTGCACGGCGAAGGCGACCATGGCGGCGTTCTTCGGCAGGTCGGGATCGATATAGACCCGCAGGACCAGGATCGGGGCGAACAGCAGCAGGCCCGCGGTCAGCACCATGAAGGAACTGCCGATGGCCAGCGCGCTCCACCCGGCGCGCATGATGCCGCCCCGGTCGACCGCACCGAAATAATAGCCGACCCGGATCGTCGCCGCCTGCGCCACGCCGAGCGGCACCTGGAAGGCCAGCCCCGCCAGTTGCAGCGCCAGCGCATGCGCGGCGAGCTGCGCCGCGCCGATCCTCCCCATCAGGAAGGCGGCGCCGGCGAACAGGCCGATCTCCGCCAGCACAGTCAGCGCCACCGGGGTGCCCTTGGCGACGAGTTCGTGCAGGCGGCTCCATTCGGGGCGCCACCAGTTGCCGAAGATGCGATAGCGCCGCAGCCGCCGGTCGGAACGAATCGCGGCGACATAAGCGCAGACGATGAACAGCGACGTCGCCACGCTGGCCATGGCCGAACCGCGAAAGCCGAGCGCCGGAAAGCCGAGGTTGCCGAACACCAGCGCATAGTTGGCCAGCGCCGCGACCCCGATCGATGCGACGGTGATCATCGTCGCGAAGACCGGGCGGCCCAGCGCGGAAACGAAATTGCGCAGCACGCTCGCCACCAGCATCGGCACCCCGGCCCACATCAGGATCGACAGGAACTCGCCCGCCACCCGCGCGACCGCCGGGTCCTGGCCGGTCGCCAGCATGATCGGTTCACCGAAGGCCAGGGGTACGTTGGAAAGCAGGCCCAGCCCGATCGCCAGCCACAACCCCATGCGCACCGTGCGGCGCACCTCGCGCACCGCGTGCCGGCGGCGGCCGAGCTCGGCGGAAATCAATGCCGCGACGAAGGCGGTGATTCCGGTCAGCGAGCCGATGAAGGCGATGAACAGCGAAATCGCCAGGCTCGACGCGGCCAGCGGCACCTCGCCCAGCCGGGCAACGAAGATCACGTCGATGACGTGCACCAGCATCGCCGCCACGTTGGCGGCCGCCAGGGGCCAGGCGAGCGCCAGGGTGGCGAAAATCTCGCCTTTCCAGCCTTCGCCGCTGTGCGGGGGCTCGAGGATCGGGTCGCTCGTCATCACGTGTGCCGAAAACAGCCGGCCCGGATAGGGGCGGCCCCCGGGATAGGAAAGCGCGATGCGGTTGCGCCGGAAACTTTCCTTCAGCTTGCGGCAAGCTTGCCACAGCGATAGCCATCGGCGTTCCAACCTGGGGTCATTCCGAACGATGAAACTGCCGCTTCTTGCCGCCGCCTGCGGGCTGGCGCTGTCCGCTCCTGCCCAGGCCGGAGAAGTCTTCGCCGGGGCCTATGTCCACGAAGTCGACACCCCATTCACCTTCGACGTCAACGAAGGCGGCACGGACATCCAGCTCGGCTATCGCTTCGCGCCGATCGAGGCGCTTGGCTTCATCGGCAAGCCGGCGCCCTACCTGATCGGCTCGGTCAACACCGCGGGCGACACCAGCTTCGGCGGCATCGGTCTCGCCTGGACGATCGGCAAGGGTCCTGTCTACGTCCGTCCGGGCGTGGGACTGGTCGTCCACGATGGCCCGTCGAATCGCGTCGACCTGGCCACCATGCGCCATACCGAGCTGGGCAGCCGGGTGCTGTTCGAACCCGAGATCGCGCTCGGCGCGCGGCTTTCGCAGCGCGTCTCGCTGGAGGCGAGCTGGGTCCATATCAGCCAGGCGCGGCTGTTCAATTCCAGGCAGAACCCGGGCATCGACATAATGGGCGTGCGGTTGAACTACGCCTTATGAGCGCGATAGCCGTGTTTGCTTGAGAATCCCGCGCGGTCGGCTAGGGAACGGCGAAACCCCGGTTCGGAGATACCCATGTTGTCGCGCCTCGCCCTCGCCGCCGCCCTGACCATCCCGCTCGCGGCCTGCGGTTCGCAGGGCGCGCAGGAGGAAACGACCGAGGCGGCCGTCGAAGTGGCGGCCGCGGCGCAGGAAACGCCCGCTGCGGGGGCTAGCGAAACCCCCGCGCCCGGCGCCAGCGAGACCCCGGCGGCCGATGCCAGCGCCACGCCTTCGCCCAGCCCGAGCGGTAGCGCCAGTGCCACGCCAACCCCTTCGCCGACCCCCACGAAAGTCGCGGCGGCGGGCCCGCCCGACGCCTTCAAGCAGTGCACGGTCTGTCACAAGACCACGCCGGGCGACAACCTGATCGGCCCGACCCTGGCCGGCGTGTATGGCGCCAAGGCCGGGCATATCGCCGGCTTCAAGTACAGCCCCGCGCTGCTCGCTTCGGGGCTGACCTGGAACCAGGCCAACCTCGACCGCTACCTCGCCGATCCCAAGGGGGTGATCCCTGGCGGCACGATGTCGTTCGGCGGCGTGAAGGACGACGCCAAGCGCAAGGCCATCATCGACTATTTGAAGACCTTGTAGGTGGCACACGAAGGCGCCTCGTTCTTGCGGGACGGGGTGATCCTGCTGGGCTTCGGCCTCTTCTTCGTCCTCCTGTTCCGCAAGCTGGGGCTGGGCGCCACGCTCGGCTACCTCGTGGCGGGCGCCGTCGTCGGCCCTTGGGTCCTCGGCCTCGTCGGGGACGCGGAGGAGATGATCCCGGTCGCCGAACTGGGCATCACGCTGCTGCTGTTCATCGTCGGGCTGGAGCTTTCGCCAAATCGGCTGTGGTCGATGAAGAGCGAGATCTTCGGTCTCGGCCTGTTGCAGGTGACGCTGTGCGGGCTCGCGCTGACTGGGTTGCTGCTGCTGACCACCTCGTTCAGCCCGGCGGCGGCGCTCGCCATCGGCCTGCCGCTGGCGCTCAGCTCGACCGCGCAGGTTCTGCCCATGCTGCAGAGCGCGGGGCGGCTGAACAGCCTGTTCGGCGAGCGGGCCTTCTCGATCCTGCTGTTCCAGGACCTTTCGCTGATCCCGCTGCTGACCATCGTGGCCGCGCTCAGCCGCAATCCGGCCGACGAGGCGGGCCCGCCGGGCTGGCAGATGGTCGGGATGACGCTGGCGGCGGTGGCGGGGCTGATCCTGGCCGGCCGGTTCCTGGTCCGCCCGCTGTTCCGCCTGATCTCGCGGCTGGGCGAGCGCGAGATGTTCGTCGTCGCCGCCATCGCCGTGGTCGCCGCCTCCGCCGCGCTGATGGAAGTGCTGGGCTTGTCGCCCGCACTGGGCGCCTTCATCGCCGGCGTGATGCTGGCCGACACCCCGTTCCGCCACGAGCTGGAGGCCGATGTCGAGCCGTTCCGTTCGATCCTGCTCGGCCTCTTCTTCCTCGCCGTGGGCATGATGCTCGACCTTTCGGTGATCGCGGCGAACCCGGTGTTCGTGGTCGCTATGGCGGTGGGGTTGATCGCGACCAAGGCGCTGGTGATCGGCGGGCTGGGCCTGCTGTTCGGAATGCGCTGGCGAGCCGCCCTCGCGCTCGGCCTTCTGCTCAGCCAGGGCGGCGAATTCGGCTTCGTGCTGTTCACCCGCGCCCAGCAGGGCTTCTTGATCGAGCAGGAGGCGGCGAGTTTGTTCGGCGCGATCGTAACCCTGTCGATGGCCGCCACGCCGTTCCTGATGATGATCACCGCGCGCATCCGCCGCGAGCCGACGCCGGAAAAGGTGGTGCGCGAGGGGCCCAAGAAGGACGGAGCAAACGCGCTCGTCGTCGGCTACGGCCGCTTCGGGCAGACCGTGGCGCAGATGCTGATCCTGTCGAAGATCCCGGTCACGCTGATCGACACCGACACCGACCTGATCGACGTGGCCGAGCAATTCGGCGCCCGGGTCTATTTCGGCGACGGGACGCGGATCGACCTGCTGCGCCAGGCCGGCGCGGGCGATGCCGATCTGATCCTGTTCTGCCTCGACGGCGACAATCCCAAGGCCGATTTCCTCGCATCGGTGCGGGAGCATTTCCCGCAGGCCAAGATCTATGCCCGCGTGTTCGACCGCCGCAGCCTGATCGACCTGCACGGCGCGCCGATGGATTTCGCGGTGCGCGAAGTGATGGAAAGCGCCGTGGTCATGGCCCGCGCCGCGCTGGAGGAACTGGGCGACAGCCTGCAGGACATCGATTCTGCCGAAAAGGCTTACCGGGACAACGACCGCGAGCGGCTCGACCTGCAGAAGGGCGAGGGCGACTACCTTGCCGGGCAGGACCGCATCATCACGCAGGAAAGCCGCGACTGACGGCGCGGCCCGCAGGCCGCGCCGCCAGCCGTGCCCGCGTCAGAACGCCTGGCTGAGCGCCAGCGAGAGGCGCCACTTCTGCGGCGCCTGGATGCCGTTCAGGTCCTGATACAGCGGCAGCGCGATCTCGGCGCCGAGCTGCGGTCGGGCCGAGCCGGCCAACGGAACCTGCCAGTTCAGGCCTAACCCCGCGCTTACCGTGTCGCCGCCGTAATTGGCCTGCCGGTCGGGCGGCGCGGCGTGGTTGTGCCCGGCGTTGTAATGCCCTTCCACCTTGCCCTCGTGGCGCCATTCGAGACGCGTCGTGGCGCCCAGGTTGTCGCCCAGCAGATAGCTGGCCCACCCGGTTGCCCGCGCCACGTCGCCGAAACGGAACCCGCTGTCGTTCGCCTTCTCGGCGCGCCAGCGATAGCCGCCCTGTGCGCCCCAGCCGAGCGGGCCGCTGCGGCCGTAGAGCGTGACCGACGGCTCGACATCCCAGGTCCCGCTGCCGGGCTGCATGCCGTAGTGGACGAAGTTGCCGTCGGCATCGGTCCTGTCGGAAGCGCCTGTCGGCACCCAGATGCCGAGCGTCGCGTGGGCCCCGAAGCGGGGCGAGCGGGCGAGGCGGTAGGAAGCGGAGACGAGCGTGTCGCCGAAGCCCTCGACCGAATGCTTGTGGCTCTCGCCGAGCCCGAGCGCCATGTGGCCCCCGTGCCCGCCATGCCCGCCGCCCGCGCCCGCCGCGGGGTCGATCCCGACCATGGTCATCGTGTGCCGCATGTACATCGGCATGACCATCAGCGTCAGGTTTTCGGTCGGGGCGAACATCAGGTCCAGCATCGCCATGTCCATGTCCATCGACGCGGTGCGGGCGGTGTAGCCAGCGGCCAGGATCGCGCCGTCGGCGATGGCATCGGTGCCCGAGCGGTTGGCGCCGGAATAGCGCGAACGCTCGACGCGCAGGCCGATCATGACCTCGCCGCCTTCGTGCATGTGCTCGTTCATCATGCCTGCCGCCGGATGCAGCAGCGGAGCGTCGACGACGATCTCGCTTTCCGTGACGTCTTGGGCGGCGAGGGGTGAAACGTGTGCGAGAAGGGCCAGCGCCAGCGCGCCGCCCGGATAATGGATCTTCATTGGTGGGTTTCCCGAAATGTCTGGTCGCAAGTCCGGGCAGGCGCCCGGCGTGGGATCAGGCGCGGGATGGCGGGCCGCGAGCGGGCGGCATCTGCCGCGCGGCCTGGGCGAGGACGAAGGGCGCGCTGGCCCGCCCGAACTGCTCGGCCGCCAGCGGCGGCAGGGGCAGGTCGGCCCCGGGGCCCGGCGGCGGAGCGGCCAAAACCAGCCCGGCGAACGCGCAGGACGGCTGCTCGCGGTCAGGCTTCGTGGGGGTATCCGGCTGGCCCGGCAGCGGAACGTGAACCACGCCCGCGGCGGTGCACAGCCGGACCGTGATCGTGTCCGATCCGGCATCGGGCATCCAGCCCTGCGGCATGGCCACGCGCGCCAGCAGGGCGGCGGCCAGCACCATCAGGGCCAGGCCCCGGTTGCGTCGCAGGATTTCGCGCAGGGCGTTCATCGCGCGCGCTTCTTAGCGGCGGGCGCCTGGCGGGCAAGGCACAAAGAAGAAGGGCGGCACCTCGCGGTACCGCCCCCCTTGGTGATCCCAAAGGATCGAAGCGTAAGCGAAAGGCTTACTTGAGCTCGACGGTGCCGCCGGCTTCCTCGATCTTCTTCTTGATCTCTTCGGCCTCGGCCTTGTTCACGCCTTCCTTCACCGCCTTCGGGGTGCTCTCGACGAGGGACTTGGCTTCGGTCAGGCCCAGGCCGGTGATGGCGCGGACTTCCTTGATGACCTGGATCTTCTTGCCACCGTCGCCGGTGAGAATGACGTCGAATTCGGTCTGCTCTTCGGCAGCAGCGGCGGCTTCACCACCACCGGCCGGCGCGGCAACGGCCACGGCGGCAGCGGCGCTGACGCCCCAGGTTTCTTCAAGCGCCTTGGCGAGCTCGGCGGCTTCCATGACGGTCAGGGCGGACAGGTCTTCGACCAGCTTGGCGATATCGGCCATGTTATTTCACTCCAGTTTGATCGGGGCGTGCCAGTTTCAACTGTGCTGGCCCCGGATGTTTCGTTTCGAACTTGAAAAACCGTTCTCGCTTACGCTGCTTCCTTGGCCGCATAGGCCCCGAAGACGCGGGCGAGCTTGCTCGCGGGTTCGCTGATCACGCGGACGACCTTGGTCGCCGGCGCGTTCACGAGGCCCACGATCCTGCCCCGCAGCTCGTCGAGCGACGGCATCGAGGCAAGCGCCTTGACCCCGTTGGCGTCGAGCACGGTGCTCCCCATCGAACCGCCGACGATTTCGAGCTTGTCGTTCGTCTTGGCAAAATCGACTACGGCCTTCGCCGCCGCGACCGGATCGGTCGAATAGGCGAGGGCGGTCGGACCGGTGAGGTGTTCCTCGATGCCGGCGTAGTCGGTGTTCTTCAGGGCGAGCTTGGCGAGACGGTTCTTCGCAACCTTGTAGGTCGCACCAGCGTCGCGCATCTTCGAACGCAAGTCGGTCGACTGAGCGACCGACAGCCCGAGGTTGCGGGTGACGACCACCACGCCCGCCTCGGCGAAGACAGCATTGAGCTGGGCAACCGAATCGGCTTTCTGCGAACGATCCATGCCATACTCCTTCACAATGGCCGTGCGGGCGAACCCGAACGGCCGGCTACGTTTGTCGCGCCGCACGAATGCGCCGCGAACGAGTCCGTTTCGAGGGGAAGGAGGGATGCTCCGATTGGAGCGAGGCGGCGCCGATAGGGCCCCGCCGGAAATCTCGTTTCCCCGTCTAGGCTGGAAATTAAGAGGGGTACCCTCACCAACTGTCTCGGACGGATGACTGCCGGAGCAGTCGGGGCGGGCCACTAAACGAATGGGCCGGGAAGTCAAGGCGGGAACCCCTCGCCCGGTCGGGCGCTGAACTCCCAAGGCGCACCCCGCGCCGCAACAGGAGAGACACCATGGGCCGGAACATCACCATCGGCATCGGTACGCTGATCATCATCCTGATCCTGGTGGCCGTGCTGTTCTGACCGCCAAGCGTGGCTGACCGATCGGGTCAGCGGGTCCTTTCTGCCACTTCGCGCTACATTGTAGGGCTAGCCGTTCTGCCAACCGCGCAGGGCCGTCTACGAGCGTCGCAGACGGCCCTCCCGGGTCAGGCGTCGTACCCCAACAGGTCGCCCGGCTGGCAATCCAACTCGCGGCAGATCGCCTCGAGGGTGGAGAAGCGGATGGCCTTGGCCTTGCCGGTCTTGAGGATCGACAGGTTGGCGAGGGTGAGGCCGATGCGTTC
This sequence comes from Tsuneonella sp. HG222, assembly GCF_053819185.1. Taxonomy (NCBI): domain Bacteria; kingdom Pseudomonadati; phylum Pseudomonadota; class Alphaproteobacteria; order Sphingomonadales; family Erythrobacteraceae; genus Tsuneonella; species Tsuneonella sp. HG222. The sequence continues at coordinate 249,154 of NZ_JBSOQZ010000001.1, forward strand.
CGACAGCTCGGTCAGGGTCATGCGGCGGGCGTGAAGCAGGTCGTCGAGCTTGACCACGATGCGGGTTCCTTCCTCGGTTTCGGTCTCGGCGCCCATCACACGGTCCCTTCGAGATCGGCGCGCATCGCGGCGCCGTGGCGGAACACCCGGGCCAGGATGAACAGGATCAGGGCCATCGCCACGCCTTCACCCGATATGCCGATATCGAGGTCCACATCCTTGATGCGCTGGCCGAGCCACAGGCCGATCGCGCCGATCGGCACCGTGATCGCCTGCACCGCCACCATCAGCCAGGCCATGCGGCTGAGTCGTGTCGCATTTATCGGCGCGAAGGGATCTCCCGCGGCGACGCTCTCGATGATGCGGCTGAGCGTGGCGAGGAACAGAAACATCAGGGCCAGGGCGACGATCGCCAGCCCCATGATGCCGATGATCGCGGCGGTTTCCTGCCCGCCGGGACTCGTCATCCCCTCCTCAACGAATTCGGCGGTGAGCGCGCCCGGATCGATCGCCACGTAGCCGGCGCCGATCGCCAGGGCGGCGATGCCGATCGCGAGCAGGGCCATCACGAACAGGATGAACACCTGCGCCGCGATCAGCAGCGGGTCGCCGGACATGGTGGGCAGCTTTATCATGTGTTGTCCTCCTCTGGACGGTTCAGGCGACGGTCGGCAGGGCGATGACCGACGCCGCCTGCGCGCTGGGCACGGTGACGACGGGCACGATGGTCGCGACGGCGATGAACAGCGCGGCGCAGGCTGCGGCGGACTGGCGGATGAAGTTGCTCATTTCTCGATCTCCAATATGGTCGATATCGATATTCAATAAGACAATTCGCGCATATCGTCAATCGATAATATCGAAAATCGATAATTTTCCTGATCGGTGTGAGCGCGGCCCCTGCGGATACCCTCGTGCATAGGCCCTTATCGTGCGCTCGACTGACGACCCGATCGGCACGGATGGCGTGTTGACCGGAGGCCAAGCTATCCCTATATGCGCCCTCGACCGGACGTTTCGAGCAAGGCCAACCTGACGCGGGGGTGGGCCATCGGATGGAAGCGACGGTTCCCGTGAGACGCTGAATCAAGGCTGCCGCCTGGCCACCCGATGGTGTGCCTGCCGTGCGGCCATTTCGCGTCTCGCGCCCCCGCCCATACGATTTCACGCCGGAGATGATCCGGCAAAGCGAAGAGGCTGACTTCCAGTTATGGCAACCAAAGCGAAGGCTCCGACCAAGGCCGGCAGCAAGACGCGGCGCATCCGCAAGATCTTCGGCGACATCCACGAAGTGGTGCAGATGCCGAACCTGATCGAGGTGCAGCGCGAATCGTACGAGCAGTTCCTGCGCTCCGACAAGAGCACGGGTTACGTCTCGGGCCTCGAGAAGACGCTGCGCTCGGTGTTCCCGATCCGCGATTTCGCCGGCACCGCCGAGCTGGATTTCGTTCACTACGAGCTGGAAGATCCCAAGTACGACACCACCGAGTGTCGCCAGCGCGGCATCACCTATGCCGCCCCGATGAAGGTCACGCTGCGCCTCATCGTGTTCGAGGTGGACCAGGAAACCGAAACCCGCTCTGTCCTCGATATCAAGGAGCAGGACGTCTACATGGGCGACATGCCGCTCATGACCGAGAACGGCACCTTCATCATCAACGGCACCGAACGCGTCATCGTCAGCCAGATGCACCGTTCGCCGGGCGTGCTGTTCGATCACGACCGTGGCAAGACGCACTCCTCGGGCAAGTTCCTCTTCGCTGCCCGCGTGATTCCGTACCGCGGTTCGTGGCTCGATTTCGAGTTCGACGCGAAGGACATCGTCAACGTCCGGATCGACCGCAAGCGCAAGCTGCCGGTCACCAGCCTGCTCTATGCGCTGGGTCTCGACGACGAGCAGGTGCTCGAGCATTTCTACAACACGATCGCCTGGAAGCGCTCGAAGGACGGCTGGGAAATTCCCTTCGCCGCCGACCAGTGGCGCAATTCCAAGCCGGGCTTCGCGCTGGTCGATGCCAAGACGGGCGAGGAAGTGTTCCCCGCCGGCCAGAAGGTCAGCCCACGCGCGGCCAACAAGGCCGAGAAGGACGGGCTCAAGAACCTGCTGATTCCGACCGAGGAAATCTTCGGCCGCTACAGCGCGAAGGACCTGATCGACGAAAAGACCGGCCGCATCTGGATCGAAGCGGGCCAGGAAGTCGATCCCGAAAGCCTCGAGAAGCTCGACAAGGCCGGTATCGACCAGCTCCAGCTGCTCGACATCGACCACGTGTCCACCGGACCCTGGATCCGCAACACGCTGCAGGTCGACAAGGCGGAGAACCGCGACGAGGGCCTGGAAGCGATCTACAAGGTCATGCGCCCGGGCGAGCCGCCGACCAAGGAAACCGCCGAGGCGCTGTTCGAAGGCCTGTTCTTCGATTCCGAGCGCTACGACCTGTCGGCCGTCGGCCGCGTCAAGCTCAACATGCGCCTCGGCCTCGATGCCGAGGACACGGTCACCACGCTGCGCAAGGAAGACATCCTGGCCGTGGTCAAGGAACTGGTCGACCTGAAGGACGGCAAGGGCGAGGTCGACGATATCGACAACCTCGGCAACCGCCGCGTCCGTTCGGTCGGCGAGCTGCTGGAAAACCAGTACCGCGTCGGCCTGCTGCGCATGGAGCGCGCGGTGAAGGAGCGGATGAGCTCGGTCGACGTGTCGACCGTCATGCCGAACGACCTGATCAACGCCAAGCCGGCGGTCGCCGCGGTGCGCGAGTTCTTCGGTTCTTCGCAGCTCTCGCAGTTCATGGACCAGACCAACCCGCTGTCGGAGGTCACCCACAAGCGCCGCGTCTCTGCCCTCGGGCCGGGCGGCCTCACGCGTGAGCGCGCGGGCTTCGAAGTGCGCGACGTTCACCCGACCCACTACGGCCGCATCTGCCCGATCGAGACGCCGGAAGGCCCGAACATCGGCCTGATCAACTCGCTGAGCACGTTCGCCCGCGTCAACAAGTACGGCTTCATCGAGACGCCGTACCGCACCGTGGTCGACGGCAAGGTGAAGGGCGAGGTGATCTACCTCTCCGCGATGGAAGAGCAGAAGCACACCGTCGCACAGGCGTCTGCCGAACTGAACGACGAGGGCGGCTTCGTCGAGGATCTCGTCTCGGCGCGCCAGAACGGCGAGTTCGTGATGAGCCCGAACGAGAACGTGACGCTGATGGACGTTTCGCCCAAGCAGCTCGTCTCGGTCGCCGCCTCGCTCATCCCGTTCCTCGAGAACGACGACGCCAACCGCGCGCTGATGGGATCGAACATGCAGCGCCAGGCGGTGCCGCTCGTTCGCGCCGAGGCGCCGTTCGTCGGTACCGGCATGGAAGGCACCGTGGCGCGCGATTCGGGCGCCGCGATCTCCGCGTTGCGGTCCGGCGTGGTCGATCAGGTCGACGCCAGCCGCATCGTGATCCGCGCCAGCGGTGAAGTCGACGCCGGCAACCCGGGCGTTGACATCTACACGCTGCAGAAGTTCCAGCGCTCCAACCAGAACACCTGCATCAACCAGCGTCCGCTGGTGAAGGTGGGCGATGCGATCGAGGCGGGCGACATCATCGCCGACGGTCCCTCGACCGAGCTGGGCGAACTGGCGCTGGGCCGCAACAGCCTCGTCGCGTTCATGCCGTGGAACGGCTACAACTACGAGGATTCGATCCTGATTTCCGAGCGCATCGTGAAGGACGACGTGTTCACCTCGATCCACATCGAGGAATTCGAGGTCATGGCCCGCGACACCAAGCTGGGTCCGGAGGACATCACCCGCGACATCCCGAACGTCGGCGAGGAAGCCCTGCGCAACCTCGACGAGGCGGGCATCGTCTACATCGGTGCCGAAGTGCACCCGGGCGACATCCTGGTCGGCAAGATCACGCCCAAGGGCGAATCGCCCATGACCCCGGAAGAGAAGCTGCTGCGCGCCATCTTCGGCGAAAAGGCCAGCGACGTGCGCGACACCTCGCTTCGCCTGCCGCCGGGCGTGGCCGGCACGATCGTCGAGGTGCGGGTGTTCAACCGCCACGGCATCGAGATCGACGACCGTACCCGCGCGATCCAGAACGAAGAAATCGAACGCCTCAAGAAGGACAGCGAGGACGAGCGCAACATCCTCAACCGCGCGACCTACAACCGGCTTGCCGAAATGCTCGCCGGGCAGACCGCTTCGGCCACGCCGAAGGGCCTGAAGAAGGGCGCGGTCATCGACCAGGACCTGCTCGACAGCGTCGACAAGTACGAATGGTTCAAGTTCGCCGTCGCCGACGATCACATGCAGGCCCAGCTCGAAGCGGTGAAGGGCCAGTACGACGAGGCGATCAGGGCGATCGAGGAGAAGTTCGAGGACCGCAAGGAGAAGCTCGAACGCGGTGACGAACTCGCCCCGGGCGTGCTGAAGATGGTCAAGGTCTTCGTGGCGGTGAAGCGCAAGCTGCAGCCGGGCGACAAGATGGCCGGCCGCCACGGCAACAAGGGTGTGATCTCGCGCATCCTGCCGGCCGAGGACATGCCCTTCATGGAAGACGGCACCCCGGTCGACATCGTGCTCAACCCGCTGGGCGTGCCCTCGCGCATGAACGTCGGGCAGATCTTCGAAACCCACCTGGGCCTCGCGGCCCGCGGCCTGGGCCAGCAGATCGCCGGCGCGCTCGACGAATGGCGCCTCGCCAATCCGGATCCGGAAAAGGCCAAGCCCCCGACCGCGGTGATCGAGCGCCTGAAGGACGTCTATGGCGAGCAGTACCATGACGATATCGACGGCCGCACGACCGAAGAAATTGCCGACATGGCCGAACTGCTGCGCAACGGCGTTCCGTTCGGCACCCCGGTGTTCGACGGCGCGCGCGAGCCCGACGTTTCGGCAATGCTGGCAAAGGCGGGCCTCGACACTTCGGGCCAGGTGACGCTTTTCGACGGTCGTACGGGCGATGCTTTCGACAGAAAGGTGACCGTAGGCTACATCTACATGCTGAAACTGCACCACTTGGTCGACGACAAGATCCACGCACGTTCGATCGGGCCCTACTCGCTCGTCACCCAGCAGCCGCTGGGCGGCAAGGCGCAGTTCGGCGGGCAGCGCTTCGGCGAAATGGAGGTCTGGGCGCTCCAGGCCTACGGCGCGGCCTATACTCTGCAGGAAATGCTCACCGTGAAGTCCGACGACGTGGTCGGCCGGACGAAGGTCTACGAAGCGATCGTCAAGGGTGACGACACCTTCGAGGCCGGCATTCCCGAGAGCTTCAACGTGCTCGTCAAGGAAATGCGTAGCCTGGGCCTCAACGTCGAGCTGAAGTCGCTCACCGACGAAAGCGACGAAGCCTGGCCGGAGGCGGCGGAATAACGGGAAGGGCTTCGGCTCTTCCCCATCCGCCCCCAGATTTCACCCCGTACGGGAACTGAAAAAATGAACGAACTTTCCAAATTCACCAACCAGCTCGCGAAGCCGGAAACCTTCGACCAGATCCAGATCGGGATCGCCAGCCCCGAGCGTATCCGGTCGTGGTCGTTCGGCGAGATCAAGAAGCCCGAGACGATCAACTACCGCACGTTCAAGCCCGAGCGTGACGGCCTGTTCTGCGCGCGCATCTTCGGTCCGGTGAAGGACTACGAGTGCCTGTGCGGCAAGTACAAGCGCATGAAGTACAAGGGCGTCGTCTGCGAAAAGTGCGGCGTCGAGGTGACCGTGACCAAGGTCCGCCGCGAGCGCATGGGCCACATCGAACTGGCCGCTCCCGTCGCGCACATCTGGTTCCTCAAGAGCCTGCCCAGCCGCATCGGCCTGCTGCTCGACATGCAGCTCAAGCAGCTCGAGCGCGTGCTGTACTTCGAAAGCTACATCGTGACCGAGCCGGGCATCACCCCGCTCGAGCGCTACCAGCTGCTGACCGAGGACGAACTCCTCGACGCGCAGGACGAGTACGGCGAAGACGCCTTCACCGCCGGGATCGGCGCCGAAGCGGTCAAGATCATGCTCATGGATCTCGACCTCGTGGCCGAGCGCGACGCGCTGATGACCGAACTGGCCGAGACCAAGTCCACGCTCAAGCCCAAGAAGATCATCAAGCGGCTCAAGGTCGTGGAAAGCTTCATCGATTCCGGCAACCGCCCGGAATGGATGATCCTCGACGTCGTGCCGGTCATTCCGCCCGAACTGCGCCCGCTCGTCCCGCTCGACGGCGGCCGCTTTGCCACGTCGGATCTGAACGACCTCTATCGCCGCGTGATCAACCGCAACAACCGCCTCAAGCGGCTGATGGAGCTGCGCGCGCCGGACATCATCGTGCGCAACGAAAAGCGCATGCTGCAGGAAGCCGTCGACGCGCTGTTCGACAACGGCCGCCGCGGCCGCGTGATCACCGGTGCCAACAAGCGCCCGCTCAAGTCGCTGTCCGACATGCTCAAGGGCAAGCAGGGCCGCTTCCGGCAGAACCTGCTCGGCAAGCGCGTCGATTATTCGGGCCGTTCGGTCATCGTGACCGGGCCGGAGCTCAAGCTGCACCAGTGCGGCCTGCCCAAGAAGATGGCGCTCGAGCTGTTCAAGCCGTTCATCTACGCCCGGCTCGACGCCAAGGGCCTGTCGATGACGCTCAAGCAGGCCAAGAAGTGGGTCGAGAAGGAGCGCAAGGAAGTCTGGGACATCCTCGACGAGGTGATCCGCGAGCACCCGGTTCTGCTGAACCGCGCGCCCACGCTGCACCGCCTGGGCATCCAGGCGTTCGAGCCGGTCCTCATCGAAGGCAAGGCCATCCAGCTGCACCCGCTCGTCTGCTCGGCCTTCAACGCCGACTTCGACGGTGACCAGATGGCCGTCCACGTCCCGCTGTCGCTCGAAGCGCAGCTGGAAGCGCGCGTGCTGATGATGTCGACCAACAACATCCTCTCGCCCGCCAACGGCAAGCCGATCATCGTGCCGTCGCAGGACATGGTGCTGGGCCTGTACTATCTGTCGATGGACCGCGAGGGTGAGCCCGGCGCGGGCAAGATCCTCGGCGGCATCGACGAGGTCCACCAGGCGCTGCACGTCGGCGCGGTGACGCTGCACTCCAAGATCTGGACCCGCGTCCCGCAGACGGACGAGGCCGGCAAGGAATACATGGCCAAGGTCGAGACGACCCCGGGCCGGATGCTCATCGGCGAGTGCCTGCCCAAGAGCCACACCGTGCCGTTCGAAGTCGTCAACCGGCTCCTCACCAAGAAGGAAATCGGCGACGTCATCGACCAGGTCTATCGCCACACCGGCCAGAAGGACACGGTGCTGTTCGCCGACGCGATCATGGCGCTGGGCTTCCGCCACGCCTGCCGCGCGGGCATCAGCTTCGGCAAGGACGACATGATCATCCCCGACTCCAAGGTCGAGACGATCGAAGAGACCAAGAAGCTGGTCGCCGACTACGAGCAGCAGTACCAGGACGGGTTCATCACCCAGCAGGAAAAGTACAACAAGGTGATCGACGCCTGGAGCCGTTGCGGCGACCAGGTGGCGAACGCCATGATGGACGAGATCCGCGCGACCCCGATGGACGAGAACGGCCGGCAGAAGCCGATCAACTCGATCTACATGATGAGCCACTCCGGCGCCCGCGGTTCGCCGGCGCAGATGAAGCAGCTCGCCGGGATGCGCGGCCTGATGGCCAAGCCTTCGGGCGAGATCATCGAGACGCCGATCATCTCGAACTTCAAGGAAGGCCTGACCGTCCTCGAGTACTTCAACTCGACCCACGGCGCCCGCAAGGGTCTCGCCGACACGGCGCTCAAGACGGCATCGTCGGGTTACCTGACCCGCCGCCTCGTCGACGTGTCGCAGGACTGCGTGATCGTCGAGGACAACTGCGGCACCGACAACGCCATGGAGATGCGCGCCATCATCCAGGGCGGCTCGGTCATCGCCTCGCTCGGCGAGCGTATCCTCGGCCGCACCACGGCCGAAGACCTGGTCAACGCCAAGACCGGCGAGGTCCTGGTCAAGAAGGGCACGCTGGTCGACGAGCCGATGGTCAAGGTGATCGAGGACGCGGAAGTCCAGTCGGCCAAGATCCGTTCGCCGCTGGTCTGCCAGGCCGAACAGGGCGTTTGCGCGACCTGCTACGGGCGCGATCTGGCACGCGGCACGCCGGTCAACATCGGTGAGGCCGTGGGCGTCATCGCGGCGCAGTCGATCGGCGAGCCGGGCACCCAGCTGACGATGCGGACGTTCCACATCGGCGGCGCGGCGCAGGTCAACGAGACGAGCCACCTCGAATCGATCTCCGACGGCAAGGTCGTCTACCGCGACATGCCGACCATCACCGACAAGCGCGGCCGCCGGCTGTCGCTCGCCCGATCGGGCGAGCTGGCCGTGGTCGATGCCGAAGGCCGTGAGCGCGCGATCCACCGCGTGCCTTACGGCACCATGCTCATGATCGAGGATGGCGGGAAGGTTAAGGAAGGCGATCGCCTGGCCGAATGGGATCCGTTCACCCTGCCGATCATCACCGAGCAGTCGGGCGTCGTGCGCTACCAGGACCTGGTCGACGGCAAGACGATGGAAGAGCGCGTGGACGAGGCCACCGGCATCGCCCAGCGCGTTGTCACCGAATATCGCGCCGCGGGCCGTTCCAAGAAGGAAGACCTGCGTCCGCGCCTCACCCTGCTGGGCGAGGAAGGCGGCAAGAAGGGCGAAGAGACCGAGGCCGCGCGCTACATGCTGGCGCCGGGCACGATCCTTTCGGTCGAGGACAGCCAGCACGTCGAGGCGGGCGACATTCTTGCGCGTGCCTCGCGCGAGGCGGCCAAGACGCGTGACATCACCGGCGGTCTGCCGCGGGTGGCCGAGCTGTTCGAGGCACGCATGCCGAAGGACCTGGCGATCATCGCCAAGATCAGCGGCCGCGTCGAATTCGTTCGCGACTACAAGGCCAAGCGCAAGATCGCGATCGTTCCGGAAGAGGGCGATCCGGTCGAGTACCTGATCCCCAAGACCAAGGTAATCGACGTTCAGGAAGGCGACTTCGTCAAGAAGGGCGACACGCTGATCTCGGGCTCGCCCAACCCGCACGACATCCTCGAAGTTCTCGGGATCGAGGCGCTCGCCGAGTACCTCGTCGACGAGATCCAGGAAGTCTACCGGCTCCAGGGCGTGAAGATCAACGACAAGCACATCGAGGTGATCGTTCGCCAGATGCTGCAGAAGGTCGAGATCACCGACGGCGGCGACACCGTGCTGCTGCCGGGCGAACAGGTCGACTTCGACGAGATGAACGAGGAGAACGCCAAGCTGGCCAAGGGCAAGAAGCCTGCCCAGGGCAAGCCCATCCTGCTCGGCATCACCAAGGCCAGCCTGCAGACCCGGTCGTTCATCTCGGCCGCGTCGTTCCAGGAAACCACCCGCGTGCTCACGCAGGCGGCGGTCGAGGGGAAGAAGGACACGCTGATCGGCCTCAAGGAGAACGTGATCGTCGGCCGGCTCATTCCCGCCGGTACCGGTGCGGGCATGAACCGCCTGCGCGTTGCCGCCTCCAGCCGCGATGCCGCCCTGCGTGCCGCGTGGAAGAAGGCACAGGATCACCTGATCATGGCGAACACCGCGGAAGAAGAGCACGCGGCCGAGCTCGAGCAGGGGCCTGAAGCGGCGATCGGCAACGATCCGCTGGCCAGCATGGAGGGCGAGACCCACGGCACCGATGCCGACGCGGGCGACTACCTCCAGCAGAGCGACGAGGCGGACCCGGTCCAGAGCGAGGACGCGATGCGTGCCGCGATGGGCGGGGGCGATGTCCCGGCCGAGGAAAGCGAAAGCTGATCCCGGACGAGCAATGCCGTTAGAACAAGCCCCGGAGGTTCGCGCCTCCGGGGCTTTTTCGTGTCCGGGCCGTTCTCATGACGCAGCCCCGGACCGGCTAAGCGGCCTGCCGATGAAACCAAGCAATTCTATCCGGCAGGCAATGGCCCTTGAGGCGATGCCCCCGCGCACCCACTAAAGGTCGCGAAGTGAAACGGAGTTTCCGATGACCGATACCAGCGTCCTGTTCCAGCCATTCGACAACGGCAAGCTTTCCCTGCCCAACCGCATCGTGATGGCGCCGATGACGCGTAACATGGCGCCCGAAGGTGTCCCGGGACAGCCCAATGCCGACTACTACGCCCGCCGGGCGGCGGCCGACGTTGGCCTGATCCTTTCGGAAGGCACGGTCGTCCAGCGCCCGTCCTCGCGCAACCTGCCGCATATTCCCTTCTTCCATTCGGACGAACCGCTCGGCGGTTGGCAGAAGGTCATCGAGGCCGTCCACGCCGCCGGCGGCAAGATGGGCCCGCAGATCTGGCACACCGGCGGGACCAGCGCCGATCCTTCGTTCGAGCGCGCGGCGCTTGACACGCCATCGGGCATCAACAAGCCGGGCGAGCAGGTCGGCGAGCCGATGTCGCAGGAGGCCATCGCCGACACCATCGACGCCTTTGCCACTGCGGCCAAGGACGCGGCCGATCTGGGGTTCGACACGGTCGAGATACACGGCGCGCACGGGTACCTGATCGACCAGTTCTTCTGGCCCGAGACCAACCTGCGCGACGATGCCTGGGGCGGGGCGACCATCGGCGAGCGCAGCCGCTTCGCCGCGGAGATCGTGCGCGAGATGCGCTCCCGCGTGGGCGAGCAATATCCGCTGATCCTGCGGGTCAGCCAGTGGAAGCAGCAAGACTACGAAACCCGTCTCGCCGCGACCCCGCAGGAAATGGAGCAATGGCTGACCCCGCTGGTCGATGCCGGGGTCGACATCCTGCACTGTTCACAGCGGCGCTTCTGGGAACCCGAGTTTCCCGAGATCGACGGCGAGAGCGGATTGAACTTCGCCGGCTGGGCCAAGAAGATCACCGGCGCGCCCACGATCAGCGTGGGGTCGGTCGGGCTGTCCGGCGAATTCCTCGGCTCGTTCCGCGGCAAGAGCGCGGAGCGCGAGAACCTCGACGGATTGGTCGCACGGATGGAGCGCGGGGAGTTCGACCTCATCGCGGTGGGCCGGGCGTTGCTGTCCGATCCGGAATGGGCCGCCAAGGTCCGCGACGGGCGGGAAGACGAGATCGGCGATTTCGACCCTGCCAGCATGAAGGAACTCGTCTGATCCATCCTTGACCGGAAAAGGCTCGATCCCCATCATGTGTGTTATGAGGATAATACACATGATGGGGATAGTCGCGATGGCGGCGACGCCGGTTCCGGCACTGTCACAGGAAGCCGCCAACGATCCACCGGCCTTCGATCGGCAAGCATGGCTGGACGATTATGCCCGTCTCAAGGAGACGATGGCCCGCGGATACGCCAATCTCGACTGAATCGTCGAGCATCGCGCGCTCGACCTCGCCGAGCTCGACCGCCGGATTACTGCACGGCTCGAAGCCGCCGAGACGGTGACCAATGCCGTCGAGGCGATCACAGAGTTCACCGAAGCGTTCGGGGATTCGCACCTGCGCGGGGACGAGGGACCGGCCAACCCGGCCGCCTTGCGCAACGCCGCCGGGGGCGAGTCGGCCGAGAACACGGCCGCCGCCGACGAGCCCGTTGCCGGGACCTGCGAGGGCTTGGGATACCGGGAGGCCATCCGCTACGGCGCGTTCGATCCCGCGAGCCTGCCGGGCTGGAAACGCCTCGAATCGCCATGGTTCACCGCCGGCACGAGCGGGCGGATCGGCTTCCTCCGTCTCCACTCCTTCGCGGAAAGCGATTACCTCGCAGCCTGCCGGGCGAGCTGGCAGGACGGACGAACCGAACGCGCGGTCCAGCTCGCCACGCGCAAAGCCCTGCAGGGCGAACTGGCGCGCATTGCGGTCGCGCTGCGCGACCAGGGTGCCGAAATCCTGACGCTCGACCTGACGCGCAACGGCGGCGGCAGCGAATGGAGCGAAGAAGCGGCAGCCTTGTTCACCTCACGGGAGCTTACCCGTCCGCGCCCCCGGCTCGTGGTGCCATGTGGTGACCGTTCCGGCGTCTGGCGGGGCGAAAAGGTCTGCAGCAATCTCGAGCCCGCGGGGCAGCCGGACAGTATCGCCGGCACGGGCGCCTGGACCGGGCCCGTCGCCCTGCTGGTCGACAGTCGCACCGCCTCTGCGGCGGAGGATTTCGCCTACTGGCTGGCCGGCAGCGGACAGGGTTCGATGGTCGGCAGGCGCACGCTGGGGGCCGGATGTGGCTACGTCGACGGCGGCTGGGCCTATCAGCTCAAGGCGATCAACGGCCATGTCATGATGCCCAACTGCTCACGCTACACGGCCCAGGGGGTCAACCAGATCGAGGGGCTCGAACCGGATGTCGCCTACGATTGGGATGATGGAATAACCGGCCTTTCCGCCGTCCTGGATCGAATGACCGCGTCCGCTCGTTGACGGCCGATGCGTACAACCAGTGCCCTGGCGTTGTTGTTGACTCTCGCGGGATGCGACCGGTCTCCCGAGCCTGCGCCGATTCTCGACGCGGTGACCGGCTCGACCCCGGCCGGGGAGCCCGTCGCACCCTCGGAGAGCCTGGCGGGCGAATTTCGGGTGGCCGGCGTCGGCGGGAACGAGATCAACCTGCCCTACGCGATCACGGCAAGCGTTTCGGCCGATCGCATCCATCTCGTCGCCGACTGCGTGAACCTGGCCTGGGCCTATCGTTTCGAGGACGGAAAACTTGCTACCGAGCGGGTCGCCGTCGAGGGATGCGGCAGGGGGCTGACGATGGAAGAGGAGGCGCTGGCCGCCGCGTTCGACGGGGCCGACAAGGTCAGCCGGCTGCCCTCGGGTGCCTACGAGATAACTGGGCGCGGACCATCGGCAATGCTGTTCACGCAATGAGCCCCACGCGCTAGAAGGTGCGAATGAAGCGCTTCATTGCCCCTGTCATGCTGCTGCTGAGCGCCTGCCAGCAAGGCGAACAGCCTGCCCCTCAGCCAAGCGTCTCGCCCGAGCCGCCGCAGCCCGTTGCCTCGCTGGTCGGCGACTACGAGGTGGTGGACGTCGACGAGCGCGGGTTCGCGCCGACCAACGCGGTCATCCTGCACATCGACGACGCGCGGATAGATTTCGCCAACTGCCAGCGCATCGGCTGGGCCTACACGCTGGACGACGGCAAGCTGGAAACCGAACGCGCGCCCCCGCCGGGCGAACCTTGCCCCGACAAGCTGGACGTGCGCGTGCTGCAGATGGTCAGCGCCGTCGATGCGCTCGAGAAGGCCGAGCGCCTGCCCGACGGCCGGATCAAGCTTACCGGCGCGCTGCGCAGCGTCACGCTGGCCTCGGACTGAGCGGTTCGCTAGGGGCGGCGGATGACCGTCGTCACCCGTTTCGCCCCGTCGCCCACGGGCCACCTGCATGTCGGCAACCTGCGCACGGCTCTGCACAACTGGTTGCTGGCCAGGAAAGTGGGCGGCCGCTTCCTGCTGCGGATCGACGATACCGATGCCGAGCGCAGCCGCGAGGATTACGTCACGGCGATCCGCGCCGACCTCGCGTGGCTCGGGCTCGAGCCCGACGGCGAGGAACGCCAGTCGCAGCGGCTGGACCTGTATAGCGAGGCGTTCGATCGGCTGCGCGAAGCCGGCCGGGTCTATCCGTGCTGGGAAACCGCGCAGGAGCTCGAACTCAAGCGAAAGGTCCTGCTCGGCCGCGGACTGCCGCCGATCTACGACCGCAGCGCGCTGCAGCTAAGCGAGGACGAACGCGCCGCGAAGTTCGAGGCGGGCGAGGCGCCGCACTGGCGTTTCAAGCTCGACCATGCCGAGCCGATCACGTGGGACGACGGCATCCGCGGGCCGCAGCATTTCGATCCAGCCACTCTCAGCGACCCGGTCATCCGCCGGGCGGATGGGTCGTGGCTCTACATGCTGCCGAGCGCCATCGACGACATTGCCATGGGCGTGACCGACGTGCTCCGCGGGGAGGACCACGTTTCCAACACAGCCTCGCAAATTCAAATGTTTACCGCACTTCATGCTGCACCCCCGCGTTTCGCGCACGAAGCGCTGCTGGTGGGCAGCGAGGGTAAGCTGTCCAAGCGTCTCGGCTCGCTCAGTTGCGATGCCCTGCGCGAGCGCGGGATCGAGCCGCAGGCGCTGACCGCCCTGCTTGCGCGGCTCGGCACCTCGCTGCCGGTCGAGCCGATCGCCGATCGCCAGGTGCTCATCGACAGCTTCGACCTCGCGGCGTTCGGGCGCGCTCCGGCACGGTTCGACGAGGCTGAGCTCGAACTGCTCAATGCGGCGATCCTTCACCAGATGGACTTCGCCGAAGTGGAGCCGCGGCTGCCCGCCGGAATGTCCCGCGAAGGGTGGGAGGCGATCCGGCCGAACCTGTCGCACCTGGCCGAGGCCACCGACTGGTGGCAGGTGGTGACCGGGCCGGTGGACGTGCCCGATCTCTCGGAAGAGGACCGCGCCTATGTCGCCGATGCTGCAGCCATGCTGCAGTGGAGCGCCGACCCTTGGCATGGCCTGACCGATGCCCTCAAGGCCGCGACCGGGCGCAAGGGCAAGGCGCTGTTCCTGCCGCTGCGGCTGGCGCTTACCGGGCGTGCGTCGGGCCCCGACATGGGCGCGCTGCTGCCGTTGATCGGCGAGGCCGAGGTGCGCGCGCGGCTGGCGCGCGCGGCGGGTTAGCCGTCCTTCAGCTCGTTACCGCTCAGGCTGACGACATGCAGCAGGTTGGTTGCGCCCGACCGCCCGAACGGAACGCCCGCGACCATGATCAGCCGCGATCCGGCCTGGCCGAACCCGTTGCGCAGCGACATGCGCTTGCCCTTGGCGACCATCTCCTCGAAGCTTCCGATGTCGCGCGTGTGCACCGGGTGCGCGCCCCATAGCAGCGCCACGCGCCGCGCGGTGCGGGTCGAGGGGGTCAGGACCATCAGCGGCGTCTGCGGCCGTTCGCGTGCCACGCGCCGGGCCGTCGATCCGCTGTCGGTGAAGACGACGACGGCGGCGATCGGCAGCGTGGCGGCGATGGTCATGCAGGCATGGCTGATCGCGTCGGCCGTGGTGCCTTCGGGGATCGTGTCGTGGAAGTGGATGCGCCCGGCGTAGCTCTCGTCGCTTTCGACCTTGGCGGCGATGCGATCCATCACCGTCACCGCTTCCTCCGGCCACATGCCGGCGGCTGTTTCGGCGCTCAGCATGACCGCGTCGGCCCCGTCGTAGACCGCGTTGGCCACGTCTGAGACCTCGGCGCGGGTCGGGGCCGGGCTCTCGATCATCGATTCGAGCATCTGCGTCGCCACGATCACCGGCTTGCCCAGGCTGCGCGCGGCATAGACGATGCGCTTCTGCAAAGGCGGCACGTCTTCGGGGTTGAGCTCGACGCCCAGATCGCCGCGCGCGACCATCACCGCGTCGGCCAGCTCGAGGATCTCGTCGAGCCGGCTGACCGCCATCGGCTTTTCGATCTTGGCGCACAGCGCGGCCTTCGTGCCGATCAGTTCGCGCGCCTCGGCGATGTCGGCCGGGCGCTGGACGAAGCTGAGCGCGATCCAGTCCGCCCCCTGCTCGATCGCGAAGGTCAGGTCGCGCCGGTCCTTTTCGGTGAGAGCCGGGATCGGCACCTCGGCATCGGGCACGTTCACGCCCTTGCGGTCGGAGATGACCCCGCCGATCTCGGCCGTGGTGACGATGGTCTGCTGCGTGGCGCTTTCCACCCGCAGGCGGATCTTGCCGTCGTTGATCAGCAGGCGCTGGCCCTTGGTGAGCAGGCCGAACAGCTCGGGGTGGGGCAATTGCACGCGGGTTTCGTCGCCCGGCGCGTCGCTCCGGTCGAGCGTGAAGCGCGCGCCGTGGGTGATGCGTGCCTCGCCGCCCCGAAACGCGCCCACCCGCAGCTTGGGACCCTGAAGGTCGGCCAGGATGGCGATCGGCCGGCCCAGTTCCTTCTCCAGCCCGCGGATCGCCTTGACCACCTTGGCGTGATCCTCGTGCTTGCCGTGGCTCATGTTCAGCCGGAAAGCGTCGACTCCGGCGCGCACCAGGCGGCGCAGCATGTCGGGATCGTTGCTGGCCGGGCCGACAGTGGCGAGGATCTTGACCTTGCGTTCGCGGGGCTTGAGCTTTGTCATTGCGCCGCGCGTATGACATGGCGGGGCGACAAGACAAGGACGCACTTGCCATGACCGACCAGCTCGACGACCTTCCCGACGATGTCGCCGCCGCCGCTTTCCGCCGGCTGGTGCGCCATCTGCGCCACCGCCACGATGCCGAGAACATCGACCTGATGGGCCTGGCCGGATTCTGCCGCAACTGCCTGGCCGACTGGATTCGCGATGCCGGCTACGAGGGCGACAAGGACGCCGCGCGCGAGCTGATCCACGGCATGCCCGGGGCCGAATGGAAGGCCACCCGCCAGGGCGAGGCGACGCCCGAGCAGATCGCCCGGATGGAAGCGAGCATGGCGCGCAACCAGGGCACCTGAGGAAAAGTTTTCCACCCGGTTCACCCGCTCCGGCCGGGTCGCTATCAGCGCGGCAACCGATTCTGACATCACCGGAGCTACCCCAATGGCCAACGCCACCGATGACCGCCTGCGCCTCCTGATCGAACGCGTCGAACGCCTCGAGGAAGAGAAGAAGGGCATCGCCGACGACATCCGCGACGTCTACGCCGAGGCCAAGGCGGTGGGCTACGACGCCAAGATCATGCGCCAGATCGTGCGCCTCAGGAAGATGAAGCCCGACGACCGGGCGGAGATGGAAGCCATCCTCGATACCTACAAGGCGGCGCTCGGCCTCGGCTGAGGCGCACGCGCGGCAGGCCGAAGGAACGCGCCGCTTTTCAAGCGGTTGGTTGCGGTGAAAGGAGTTCACCGATGACCAGCGATACCCAGACCGTCGAAAGGGCCTTCGTCGAGGAAACGGGCGAAGAGCCCCGGATGCCGGGCCACGAAACCCAGCTCGATCGCAAGCCCAGGTGGGAGCCGCGCTATCCCGGCTCCGGCCGGCTGGACGGCAAAGTCGCAATCGTGACCGGCGGCGACAGCGGCATCGGCCGGGCGACCGCCGTGCTGTTCGCGCGCGAGGGCGCGAAGGTGGCGATCGCCTATCTCGAGGAAGACGACGACGCGCGGATTACAGCCGACGCGATCGAGCAGGAAGGCTCCGAGGCGCTGCTGCATCGGGGCGACCTGGGCGATCCCGAGGTCGGTAAGGCGCTTGTCGACAAGGTGATCGGCAAGTGGGGCCGGCTCGACGTACTGGTCAACAATGCCGGCGAGCAGCATCCCGACAAGGACATCACCGACATCACCGTGGAACAGCTGCAGCGCACGTTCCAGAGCAACATCTTCTCGATGTTCTACCTCGTCCAGGCCGCCCGGCCGCATCTCAAGAAGGGCGCCGCGATCGTCAACTGCACCAGCGTGACGATGTACCAGGGCAGCAAGGAACTGCTCGATTACTCCAGCACCAAGGGCGCGATCACCGCCTTCACCCGCTCGCTGAGCGAGAACCTGATCGGCGAGGGCATCCGTGTCAACGCGGTGGCGCCGGGGCCGATCTGGACCCCGCTCAACCCGATGGGCGGGTCGAGCCCGGAAAAGATGGAACACTTTGGCGAGAACACCCCGATGGGCCGCCCCGGCGAACCCAACGAGGTGGCGCCGGCATTCCTCTTCCTCGCCTGCGAGGATTCGAGCTATATGTCCGGCCAGGTGCTGCACCCGAACGGAGGAACCATCGTCAATGGCTAGCCACAGCCCCTGGGGCCGCAATCCCACCGGCATGATCGTGACCACCACCAACGGCATCGAAGGCCGGCCGGTGAAGGACTACTACGGCATCGTCACCGGCGAGGTCATCGTGGGCGCGAACCTGTTCCGCGACATCTTCGCCTCGGTCACCGACTTGCTGGGCGGGCGCTCTGGCCAGTACGAGGAGGTGCTCGGCCGTGCGCGCACCCAGGCGATCGAGGAGATGTGCGACCAGTGCCGCGCGCTGGGCGGCAACGCGGTGATCGGTTGCGACATCGACTACGAGGTGATCGGCAAGACCGGATCGATGCTGATGGTCAGCGTCAGCGGCACCGCGGTGCTCGTCTGACGGGCGGTATCCGGCCCGCGACCCCGGCCGATGCCGCGCGGTGCGCGGCGATCTACGCGCCGTTCGTGCTGGATACCTGGATCAGTTTCGAGCTTGAGCCGCCGACGGCCGAGGAGATGGCCCGCCGTATCGCCGAGTACGGCGCGAGCCACGCCTGGCTGGTAGCCGAGGCGGAGGGCGCCGTGGCGGGATATGCCTATGCCTCCCCCCACCGCAGCCGCGCCGCTTATGCCAGCAGTTGCGATGT
This sequence comes from Tsuneonella sp. HG222, assembly GCF_053819185.1. Taxonomy (NCBI): domain Bacteria; kingdom Pseudomonadati; phylum Pseudomonadota; class Alphaproteobacteria; order Sphingomonadales; family Erythrobacteraceae; genus Tsuneonella; species Tsuneonella sp. HG222. The sequence goes on from NZ_JBSOQZ010000001.1 coordinate 267,450, forward strand.
GGCGGTCTATGTCGACCCAGCCTACGGGCGGCGGGGCATCGGCCGCGCGCTCTATGCCGCGTTGCTGGGGCGGCTAGCCGGCCGCTATCACGCCGCCTTCGCCGGTATTGCGCTCCCCAACGCGGCCAGCATCGGCCTGCACGAGGCGATGGGCTTCACCCACCTTGGCACCTACCGCGAAGTCGGCTGGAAACTCGGTGCCTGGCGCGACGTCGGATGGTGGCAACGGCTGATCTAGCGAGCAGCGCACAAAGCCTGCTTGCCCGAAATGCCGGGCCTCGGCATGCCTCACCGCCAACCGCGACGATCAGTCGATGGGGATGTGTCGGTACGGGTTCGCGACTGCGCCTTTGACGGCTCCCTCGAGCTGGGCCCGCGAAAAAGGCTTCCCGACGACGAAGGCATTCGGCAGCTTCTCCCGCACTTCGGGTCCGCTGCCGGTCACGAAGACCACAGGGATCGCCTTGTCGGAGCAAATCGTCTGCACCGCTTCGGTACCCGTACCATTGGTTATGCGGTGATCGGCCACGATCAGGTCGGGGCATTGGCTCGTGGCAGCCTCGACCGCCTCGTTCATTGACGTGGCGAGGGCGAACGTCGCGTAACCGAATTCTCGTAGGGTGTCTTCGACGGCGAGAGCGAGCAGGAGCTCGTCTTCGATGATGAGCGCGTGAAACAAGGTTCGATCTCCGGTGAGGGCAGGAACGCTGTTTCTCGGCAGAAAAATCGCTCGGGCGGTTCAGGTAACCATGCAACCAAAGCTTCGCGGGACGGGGTTGTTCCGACGGGAAGCGCGCAGGTCGGCGTTATGAGCCCCTTTCCGGGGCGGGAAGGCGACGGAATTTATCGATGGATGATGGATACCAGGCAGCCCGGATGGGCATCGGTCACTTCCACCGTGGCGGATAATTGGGCGGCGAGCGCATTGACGATGCCGGTTCCAAGCCCGGGCTTCGCGTTCGAGTGATCGCCCTGAATGCCGATCCCGTCGTCGGCGACGGTCAGTGTCCATGCGCTGCCGGTCGATGTGAAGCCGATCCTGATCACACCCTTCGCGTCATCCGGATAGGCGTGCTTGAGCGAGTTGATCACCAGTTCGGTGACGATCAGACCCATGCTGACGGACCGGTCCGCGGTCGTCTCGCTGTCGTCGGCCGTGACGGTCAGGGTCAGCATGGCAGGGTCGGGGATCATCGACGCGCCGATGCTGGCGCAAAGGTCCGTGAAATAGGCCCGCAGCGACACCTTGCCCGTGGCGGTCGAGGCCAGTTGGCGTTGCAGGGTGGCGACCGACATCACGCGGTGATGGGCATCGCGCAGGTAATGGCGCGTCTCCTCCGACTGGGCAGTTCGCACGCGTTGCATCAGAACGCTGGCGATGATCTGGAGGCTGTTGGCTACGCGATGGTTCAGTTCCTGGACCAGTATGTGCTTGTCCCGCACCAGCGCCTCGTTGGCGAGCCGCGCGGCCCGGGCCTCGGTTACGTCGGAGATCGCCACCACGAGGCGGAGCGCCTCATCGTCGTTGTGATCGAGGACATGAGCATGGATGAGCAGTTGGCGGACGGGCTGACCGTCTGCCTTCAAGTCCATTTCGTAAGCGTCGATAGCAGCGCTTCCGGCGGCGGTAGCAGACAGCAGCGATCGCAACTGGGGGATATCCCACTCGCCGTTGCCGAGTGCGAACAGGTCCTTGCCGACCACGCTCTCGCAATCGATGCCGAAGCTATTGCAAAACGAATTGCTGGCGGCGGTTACCACAAGCTGATCGCTCAGCAGGATCAGGGGGGTGCTGGACGTTACCACGAGCGCCATCCCCAGGCTGCTCGCCGTTTCCGGTTTCAGGGGCGTAAAGAATTCCATGGCCGAAGCCTTCGGAAGCCGGAGACTGACGGGAGTGAAAGCCTTCCCCGGCGCCCGCTCGAAGATCGAATCCGCCGGCGAGCACGGAAGAACTTACGGTACTACCACAGCCTGGGAAGGGCATCCATGAAGTTCGCGACTTTATTTGAAGCGGCGTTGGCTTCCTCTTCCGCAAGGGCCGCCCGCCTTAGCTCGCGCTGCTCATCCCCCACAGCACCAGCCCGATGAACAGCGAGTTGTGCGCTGCGTGGAACGCGGTGTTGGCCCAGACGCCGAAGTGGACCCGCACGTAGCCCAGTATCAGGCCGAGCAGCAGTTGCGGCAGGGTCAGCGGCAGCAGGAACAGCGCGTTGCCTTCGGTGAAGTTGGACAGGTGGATGCCGGCGAAGGCCAGCGCGCTGCCCCAGTAGAACCAGCGAAAGTGACGGGCGAAGAAGGCCATCGGCGGGCGCCCGCGTTTCCGCCACAGCAGCCACAGCGTCAGCACCAGCCCGGCCGCCCCGGTGGCGACGGCGGCGTAGGGCCCGCCAAGGCCGGCGGCAAACGCGGTCAGCGGGGCGAACAGCAGGACCAGCAGGCAGGCACCCACGTGCCCGGGGCGCCCGGACAGCCAGCTGCGGAAGATCAGCTCCTCGCCCACCGGCGCGCCGATCAGGATGAACAGCAGCAGCAGCGGAGTGAACTCGAGCGCATCGAGCATGTGCGCCGGCATCTGGAACCCCGCCGCCTCCGCCGCGAGGGCGAGGCAGATGAGACCCGTCATCAGCGCCAGGTCGAGCAGGAACAGCTTGCCGAGCACCGGGAAGGTCGCCGTGCGGACGCCAGTCACCCGGGCGGGCACCTGCGGCCGGCGCACGAAGGTGCCGAAGCGCTTCCACACCCCGGCCCTGTCCAGTGTGCTGTCCGGGGCTGGTGCGCTATCTGGCAAACCCTCGTCGCGAAGGCTTGTCGGCTCGCCTGTCATAAGTCTATTGCGCCCCTCACAACTCCCGACATTCCCGGCAGAACGAGACAATGGCAGGCCATTCCAAATTCAAAAACATCATGCACCGCAAGGGAGCGCAGGACAAGAAGCGCTCCGCGATGTTCTCCAAGCTGAGCCGCGAGATCACCGTGGCCGCCAAGCTGGGCACGCCCGATCCCGACATGAACCCGCGCCTGCGGCTGGCCGTGAACAACGCCAAGGCGCTCTCGATGCCCAAGGACAACATCCAGCGCGCGATCGACAAGGCGAGCAAGGGCGACGAGGATAACTACGAGGAAATCCGCTACGAAGGCTACGGCCCGGGCGGCGTGGCGCTGATCGTCGAGGCGCTGACCGACAACCGCAACCGCACCGCGACCAACATCCGCACCGCCTTCAGCAAGAACGGCGGCAACCTGGGCGCCAGCGGCGCGGTGAGCCACGGGTTCGAGCGCAAGGGCCTGATCGAATACCCGGCGAGCGTGGGCAACGAGGAGAAGGTGCTCGAAGCCGCGATCGAGGCCGGGGCGGACGACGTCGAAAGCACCGAGGACGGCCACACCATCTGGACCGACATGGAGGCGCTGCACGAGGTATCCAAGGCGCTCGAGGCGGCGCTTGGCGAGGCCGAGAGCGTCAAGCTGGCGTGGAAGCCCAATCTGACGGTCGACGTGCCCGAAGGCGATGCGCAGACGCTGTTCAAGCTGATCGACGCGCTCGACGACGACGACGACGTGCAGACCGTCTGGGGCAACTACGAGGTCTCCGACGAGGTGATGGAAAAGCTGGGCTGAGGCCCGGCACGCGCAGGGGTGGCGATGGGCAAGACGACGTATCGCGGCAGCTGTCACTGCAAGGCGGTGACGTTCGAGGCCGATCTCGACCTTTCGCGCGGCACGGCGAAATGCAACTGCACGTTCTGCTGGAAGCAGAGAAGCTGGGTCCAGGGTCAGCTCGACGCCGACGATTTCCGCTTGCTGAGCGGTGAAGACGCGCTGGGCGACTACAGCCGTTCGGGCGACTGGGGCGAGGGCCATCACCGCTTCTGCACCCGCTGCGGAATCGCCACGCACAGCCATGGCGTGATCACCAGCATGGGCGGTTCCTTCCTGACGGTGAAGCTGGCTGCGCTCGACGACCTGCCCACCGAAGTGCTGCTGGCTGCTCCCGTCACCTACCAGGACGGGCTGCACGACAACTGGCTGAATCCACCCGCCGAAACCCGCCAGCTTTGACCGCGCCGCGCTGATGTGGACCGTCATCGCCAAGGCGCTGCTCGCAGGGGCGATGATCGCGGCGATTGCCGAGATCGGCCGGCGCCTGCCGGCGACCGCGGCGATCGTCGCCTCGCTGCCGCTGGTCTCGGTGCTCGGCATGATCTTCCTGTGGCACGCCAGGCCCGATGCGGAGAACATGGCGGTGCATGCCCAGGCCACGTTCTGGTACGTCCTGCCCAGCCTGCCGATGTTCCTGCTGATCCCGCTGCTGCTCAGGAACGGGGTCGGTTTTTGGCTCGCGCTGGCCGCGGGCTGTGCGCTGACGGTGGGCCTCTATCTGTTGATGATGCACCTGGGCCCGCGGCTCGGCCTGCGGCTGTGAGCGCGGTCCTGTACTTGATTGGCCCATGCTGATCCTCGGCCTCGATCCCTCGCTCTCCTGCACCGGCTGGGGGCTGGTGCGCAGCGAAGGGGCGCGGTTGTCGCACGTTGCGAACGGCCAGGTGCCGACTGATCCCAAGGCGCCGATGGCCGAGCGGCTGCACCACCTGCACGATGCCGTGGCGGCGCTGATCGCCACCTACACGCCCGACCGCGCGGCGGTGGAGGAGGTGTTCCTCAACAAGAACCCGCAATCGACGCTGAAGCTCGCGCAGGCGCGGGGTGCGGTCCTGGCCGCGTGCGGGCGGGCCGGGGTGCCGGTGGCCGAACACGCGGCCCGGCTGGTGAAGAAGGCCGTCGTCGGCACCGGGGGGGCGGAGAAGGCGCAGGTCCAGGCGATGTTGAAGGTGCTGCTGCCCGGCGCCAGGGTGGAAGGTGCGGACGCCGCCGACGCGCTGGCCGTCGCGATCGCCGATGCGCATCTCGGCCGGGGTCTGGGGGCTCGCTGATGTACCTGGTCGTCTTCCGCAACCGCAAGCGCGCCGACATGGACGAGGCCGCCTATGCCGCCGACGCTGCGGCGATGGAGGCGCTCGCCGCGCGCCAGCCCGGGTACATCTCGTTCAAGTCCTACACCGCCGCCGATGGTGAGGTGGTGGCAATCAGCGAATGGGAAAGCCGCGAGGCTGCTCGCGCATGGGGCCGGCTGGAAGACCACGTCGGCGTGCAGAACAGGGGGCGGGCGGATTACTACGCCGAATACACTCTGTTCGGCTGCGAAACCCCGCAGATCAAGCGCTTCATCGACAAGGATCGCGCATGATCGAGGTCTACGGCATCCCCAATTGCGACACGGTCAAGAAGGCGCGCGCCTGGCTGGGCGAGCGGGGCATCGCCTACACCTTCCACGACTACAAGAAGGAGGGCGCCGACCCGGAGAGGCTGGCCGGTTGGGTCGCTGCCGTGAGCTGGGAAGCGGTGCTCAACCGGCGCGGCACGACCTTCCGCAAACTGCCCGAAAGCGAGCGCGAAGGCCTCGACCCGGCACGTGCCGCCAGCTTGATGCAGGCCCATCCCTCGGCGATCAGGCGCCCGATCGTCGAGTACCCGGGCGGGATGCTGGTCGGCTTCGATCCGGCGGAATGGACTTCCGCGCTGGCCTGAGCCGCGGTCAGTCGACCAGCGGCACAGGCTCCACCTCGATGTGCCGACCGCCGATGCGCAGGAACAGCAGGATCACGATGCTGGTGACGAACAGACCGATCGCGACCGTCATCACGCTGGCCAGCGCGGCCGTGCCGCCCAGCACTGCGAACAGCGTGGCGCCCAGCGACACGGGCAGGTTCGAGATCGAGTTGTAGATCGTGAACTGAGTGGCCGCGACGCGCGGATCGCTCAGCTGCATCCGCAGCGGATTGGTCGTGATGCTCGAAAGCGTCGTGCACAGCGAATAGAACGCATACATGCCCAGGAACACCGCGGTGATCTGCCAGAATTCCCGGCCCAGCATGATGAACGCCGCAACCGTTGCGAGACCTGCAAAGCTGACCATGGCCGACCGCTTGGCGCCCAGCCGCAGCGTCAGGAAGCTGCCGACCGCGATCGCGGTGAGCGAAACGACGAGATCGACGGTCGAAACCGTCGCGGAATAGGTCGCTTCGTTGAACGGATTGAGCAGCATGGTCGTCGCAAGGATGGGGAACAGCGGGGTGAGAATGCCGCCCGCCGTTCGATATCCGACCGCCGAAGCCACGTAGACTAGGCTGTCGCGCTTGAAGAGCGACTTGAACGTCACCGCCAGGATCGGCAGCCAGGCGCCCACATGCCGGTCGAGGTTGACCTGCGAGGTCTGGCCGTGGCTCCACGGAAAGCGCTTTTCCCCCGGGCGTTCGCGCAGGATGATGGCATAGGCCATCAGCAGGACGATGACCGGCAGATAGGCGAGGAAGGCGATCTGGCTGCCGTAGGCGAACAGCAGGAAGCCCGCGGCCGCGCCGGAGACAGCGGTACCGGTCGCCTGGCCGCCGAACATGAAGGAGCTTGCCGGGCCCTGTTCGCGTTCGGGCAGGATGTCGACCGCCAGGCCGTCGACCGCCACGTCCTGGATCGCCGACCCTGCGCCGAGCAGGAAGGTAATCGCCACCAGCACCTGGATGTCGCCGACGCCGGGCGCGGTGAACGCGGCGATCGCATAGCCGGCCAGCATCAGCCCGAACGCCAGGATGAGCCAGGCCCTGCGCCGCCCCATGGGCAAGTATGAGTAGCGGTCCATCAGGGCCGCCGGGGCCCACTTGAAGCTCCAGGGAAGATAGGCGGTGGCGACGATCGCCGCCACGTCGGCATCGGGCGCTCCGTTGGCGGCGAGCCAGGCTGGCATGGCCACCGTGGCGATGCCGAGCGGCAGGCCCTGGCCGAAATAGAGGATAAAGAAGCTTATGTACCGAAGGATCTTGTTCTCGGACAGGATCAGCGATCGTCCGGCTGTGGCTTCGGTCATGCGCTATTTCCCCAGATTGGTCCCCGGCGCGCACCCTACGGCGCGGCGGACAGTTTGCAAATGTTACTTGTTTGCGACGCTCACCTGTTCGCAAGCTGAACGAGATCGGCACACTTCTCGCCGATCATGATCGTGGGCGCGTTGGTGTTGCCGCGGATGAGCTGCGGCATCGAACTGGCGTCGGCCACCCGCAGCGCATCGATCCCGCGCACCCGCAGTTCCGCGTCGAGCACGGCGTCCGGGCCGGTGCCCATCGCGCAGGTGCAGGCCGGGTGGCCGCCGCTGATGATCGTCTGGTCCATCCAGGCGTCGAGCGCCGCATCGTCCGCTGCCTCGGCGCCCGGGGCGATCTCGGCGGCGACGGTCGCTGCGCCCGGCTCGGTCGCAAAGAAGCTGCGCATCAGCCGCATCGCGGCGCGCAGCCGGTCCCGGTCGCCCGGATCGGCCAGGAAATTGAGCAGGATCTTCGGCGGCGCGGCGGGGTCGGAGGAGCCGAGCGTAACCTGGCCGCGGCTGGCAGGGTTGAGGAGCACGCACCCGGCGGTCAGTTGATGACCCATGCCCTTGCGCCACCCCGGGAACCAGGTGCGGGCCATGTAGCTGGTATGGCTGACCTGAAACTGCAGGTCCGGTCGGTCCTGGCCGGGCCCCGAGCGGACGAAGCCCTGCGCGGTGAGCGGGCTCTGCGCGGGCGTGCCCTTGCCGGTCAGGGCCCAGCGCACGACGTTGGCGGCAAGCCGGTCGAGGCGCAGTTCGCGCTCGAAGGTGTTGGGCTGCCTGGCCGCCCAGATCGTCACCGCGATCGGATGGTCCTGCAGGTTCCCCCCCACGCCGGGCAGGTCGCGCAGCACCTCGATACCGTGTTCCTTGAGGTGGGCGGCGGGTCCGATGCCGCTCAGCATCAGCAGCTGCGGCGAGTGGAACGCCCCGCCGCACAGGATCACCTCGCGCCGCGCGCGCAGGGTCCTGGTCTGCCCGTGGTGATGAAATTCGACGCCCACGGCCCTGTCGTCTTCTACCAGAACGCGCGTCGCCGGCGCATCACTGACGAGCGTGAAGTTGCGCCGATGGCGGATCGGGTCGATGTAGGCGCGCGCCGTGCTGTCGCGGTGGCCCTTTCGGATCGTGCAATCGGGAATGCCGAACCCTTCGGGCTCGGGCACGGCGAAGTCCGGCTCCTGCCCATACCCGAGCGCTTCGCCAGCGGCGAACATCGCCGGGGTCAGTTCGGGATGCGGCAGCATCGGGGTGACCGAGAGCGGCCCGTCGCCGCCGTGGATCGCGCTCGCCCCGCGCCAGTTGGCTTCCGACTTGCGGAAATAGGGCAGCACGTCGTCATAGCCCCAGCCCGGCAGGCCCATGTCGCGCCAGCCGTCGTAGTCCGCGCGGTGGCCGCGGATGTACATCGTGCCGTTGATCGAGCTCGACCCGCCCAGCAGCTTGCCGCGCGGCAGGGGCTGCGGCCGGCCGCCCAGGTGCGGGTCGGGCTCGCTCATCAGGTTCCAGCCCCAGCGCGGATCGGCGGCGACCGGCATCCAGGCCAGCGGCATGCGGATCATCGCGCTGTCGGCATCGGGCCCGGCCTCGAGCAGCGCGACCGTGGCGGCCGGGTCCTCGCTCAGGCGCGCGGCGACGACGCAGCCGGCGCTGCCCGCGCCGACGACGATGTAGTCGACTTCATTCATGCAGGATCGCCTGGGGGACGGGAGCCGGGACCCGGCGCCCGATCCGCAGCAGGAGGATGAAGACGATGCCCAGCGCGTAGAGCCCGGCCATCGTCCACAGGATGAAGGACAGCGCCGCAAGCCCGCCCATCGCGGCGAACAGCGCGGCCCCGCCGGACAGCGGGAAGTTGCCGAGCGAGTTGTAGACCGTCATCTGCGTCGCGCCGACCTTCGATTCCGACAGCGCCATGCGGATCGACTGCTGCCCCATCTGCCGCATCGGGCTGAACGAGCCGTCGCCGATCATCAGCGCGGTGAACGCCGCGGCGGTGGTGAAGGCGAGCGGGGAGAAGCCCGCGACCGCGGCGACCGCGGCCTGCCCCAGCACCATGGCCGCCAGCAGGTTGCGGGCACCGAAGCGCGGCGCCAGCCAGCCCATCAGCAGGATGCCGATGCCCGTGGCGGGCAGGGCGATGCCCGAACTGAGCGCGGTGTAGCCCGCCGCGTCGAACCCGGCGAGGTTCGTCGCATAGAGGGTCCACATCGGGGTGCTCATCCCCGCGGCCAGTCCGACCGCGACGACCGAGGCGATGTAGATCAGGCTGTCGCGCTTGACGATCTGGCGCAGCACCTCGCCCATCAGCGGCAGCCAGCGCTCGGGCTTGGAGTGCAGCGCGTCGGGCGAGGCTTCGCCCGGGCTCCACGGCCAGCGCCGCTCGCCCGGCCGCTCGCGCACCAGCACGGCGAAGACGGTGACCAGCGCGATCACCGGCAGGAAGGCGAGGAAGGTCACCTGCGGCCCGTAGTACTGCAGCAGGTATCCGGCCGCCGCGCCGCTGGCCGCCATGCTGATGATCGCCGAGCCGAAGGTGTAGGCGCCGGCAGGGCCTTCTTCCCCTTCCTGCAGCAGGTCGACCGCGAGCCCGTCGGCCGCGACGTCCTGGATCGCCGTCGCCCCCGAGACCAGGAAGGTAATGGCCACCAGCACCGCGGTGTCGTTCGGCCCGGGGGCGATCACCGCGGCGGCGATCCAGGCTAGGGTCATGACGGCCTGGGCGCCGATCAGCCAAGGCCGGCGCTTGCCCATCGGCAGAAAGCCGTAGCGGTCGACGAGCGGGCCGATGAGGAACTTGAAGCTGGGCGCCAGGTAGGCCGCCGCCACCAGCGAGGCGACCGTTTCGGCCGAGGCTCCGCTCGCCGCCGCCCAGGCGGGAATGCCGATGATGGTCACGCCCGCCGGCACGCCCTGCGAAACGTAGAACAGCGCCAGCGTGACATAGCGCAGGAAGCGGCTTTCGCTCAGGACCAGGCGCGCCTGAGCTGCTTCGGTGGCGGCCAATCTCGTTCTCCCCGGTTCGGCCCCGGGATGCCGCGTTATCGGCCGCCTAGCAAGCCCGGCGGTAGCGCGCGACGGTAGCGGCCTCGGCATTGTCGAGCGCGGCCGCAAGATTGCGCAACAGGCCGACCTCTGCCTTCTCGCCGGCGCGCATGGCCGCCTTCAGGTCCTTCCGCAGCCGCGCCTTGAGGGCATCCACGCTCATGCGCGGCGGGCGGTGACGATGTAGTTGAGCGAAAGATCGTCGGCCAGATGCAGGCCCTTCATCGGCGAGAACGCAATCCCGCGCACCGGCCCCATCGCGAGCCCGGCGTCTGCCAGCAAACCCTTGAGCTCGTCCGGCGTGACGAAATCCTCCCAGTGGTGCGTGCCGCGCGGCACCATGCCGACAGCCTCGGCCGCGCCGACCAGAAGCAGGCGAGACGCCGCCGTGCGATTGGGGGTCGACAGGACCATCAGGCCGCCCGGCGAAAGGTGTGTCGCGAGCGCGGCGACGAAGGCGCCCTTGTCGGCGACATGCTCGATCACTTCCATCGCGGTGACGAGGTCGAACCGGCCAAGCTCGAGCGAGCCGAGCTCGCCGGCGCGATAGTCGATCGCCAGGCCGGCCCCCGCCGCGTGGGCCTGGGCCGCGGCGACGTTCTCGGCCGCCGCATCCACCCCGGTCACCGCGGCGCCGAGCCGCGCCAGGGGCTCGCACAGCAGGCCCGCGCCGCAGCCGACGTCGAGTGCGCGCTTCCCGGCGAGAGGTTTCAGGCTCTCCACATCGCCGCCCCAGTGCAGGTCGATCGCCTCGCGCAGAAAGGCGAGCCGCACCGGGTTGAGGCGGTGGAGCATCGCCGAAGAGCCCTTCGGGTCCCACCAGTCCGCCGCCAGCGCGCCGAAGTGCGCCGCCTCGGACGGGCGGATGGTCGTGCCGCCCATTTTGGTTGCATGGGTTACAGTTGCATCGGACATATCCCGCTCCTAACAGCGCGCCGAACGTATCGCCAGCAGGGGAACAACGCGCGTGGCCCGCATCGTGATGAAATTCGGCGGCACATCGATGGCCGGGACCGAGCGCATCCGCCGCGTGGCGAGCATCGTGCGCAAGCAGCAGGCCGCCGGGCACGAGGTGGCCGTGGTCGTTTCGGCGATGGCGGGCGAGACCGATCGCCTCGTCACCTTCTGCCGCGAGGCCAATCCGCTCTACGACCCGGCCGAGTACGACGTGGTCGTGGCCAGCGGCGAGCAGGTGACCAGCGGGCTGCTGGCGCTCACCCTGCAGTCGATGGGCTGCAAGGCCCGTTCGTGGCTCGGCTGGCAGCTGCCGATCCACACGTTCGACACCTATTCCAAGGCCCGCGTCGGCGAGATCGACGCCGAACGGCTGACCGCTTCCATGGCCGCCGGCGAGATCGCCGTGATCCCCGGCTTCCAGGGCCTGAGCAGCGAAGGGCGGGTCACCACTCTGGGCCGCGGCGGGTCGGACACCTCGGCTGTCGCCGTGGCCGCCGCCATCGGGGCCGACCGGTGCGACATCTACACCGACGTCGATGGGGTCTACACCACCGACCCGCGCATCGTCGCCCGCGCCCGCAAGCTGAGCCACGTGACCTACGAGGAAATGCTCGAGCTGGCCTCGGTCGGCGCAAAGGTGCTGCAGACCCGTTCGGTTGGCCTGGCGATGAAGAAGAACGTGCGCGTTCAGGTGCTTTCGAGCTTTATCGACGACGATGCGCCGCCGGCCGACGACCTGCCCGGCACGATGATCGTCTCGGACGAGGAAATGGAGACTCTCGACATGGAACGCCAGCTCGTGACCGGCATCGCCCACGACAAGAATGAGGCGCGCATCGTGCTGACGCGGGTGCCCGACAAGCCGGGCGCCGTCGCCAACATTTTCGCGCCCCTGGGCGACGCGTCGATCAACGTCGACATGATCATCCAGAACGTCGGCCGCGAGAAGGGCGAGACCGACGTGACCTTCACCGTGCCCCAGGCCGATCTCGCGCGCGCGCAGGCCCTGCTGGAGGACAAGAAGGACACGATCGGCTTCAACCGCGTGATCACCGACAGCAAGGTCGCCAAGATTAGCGTCGTCGGCGTGGGCATGAAGAGCCATGCCGGCGTCGCCGCGACCATGTTCAAGGCGCTGGCCGACCGCGGGATCAACATCCAGGCGATCAGCACCAGCGAGATCAAGGTCTCGGTGCTGATCGACGAGGACGAGACCGAGCTGGCCGTCCGCGTGCTCCACACCGCCTACGGGCTCGACGCGGCGGACTGAGCGGACCCCAGCGGCCGGCCGCGCATTGATGCGGGGTGGCTGACAGACGCACTCGCATCCTGGGTTTCATCGGCGCGGCCGGGGCCAATGCGCTGATCCTTGCCGCGCTTCTCACGCTGCAGGGCTCGAACGAGGTGAGCGACGAGCAACCGGACCTTGTCGCGATCGTCCCCGCGTCCCCTCCGCCGCCTTCCCCGCCGCCCCCGCCCGACAACGTCGAGGACGGCGCGGCCGCGCCGCCGAGCCGCGGCGATACCGCCGAACCTGCGCAGCCGGAGCCGCCGCGACCATTGCCGGTCCCGCAGCCGGTCCCGCCCGCGCCCGATGCCGGCGCAGGCGCGGCGAGCGGTGAGGGCACGGCAGCCGGTTCTGGCGCCGGGACCGGCGGACAGGGCAGCGGCAGCGGTGCGGGAAGCGGAGGGGCTGGGCGCGGCAGCGGGACGGTGACGCCGCCCGTCCGCATAGCCGGGGCCCTGACGGACGGCGATTACCGCCGTGCCAATGCGCCCCGAGGGGCCAGGGGGACGGTCTCAATTGCCCTGTTGGTTTCGGCCAGCGGCACTGTCGAGCGCTGCACGATCGAACGATCGAGCGGTTATGCGTCGCTCGACCAGACAACGTGCAGCTTGGTGACCCAGCGTTTTCGCTTTCGCCCTGCGCGCGATGCACAGGGGCAACCAATTGCCTGGTCGGTGCGGACGGACTTTACCTGGGTGCCGCGCTGAAAATCCCGACGATTCGTCCCTGAAATTGAACGTGTTCCACGTTTCGACCCGTATTTGGCCGGAACCGCCACGGCGAGCGCCCGTTACGGGGCCAGAGGCCAAGACGTGCAGGCCCCAATTCAGGGACGCTGGCGTGGCCGCCGCAAGATCTTTTCGAAGGAGAAATGTGATGAACAAGGTTCTCGTAAGTGTGCTTGCCGCCGCCAGCCTGCCGCTGGCCGCCTGCAGCAGCTATCCCAGCGACGACACGCTGGCCTCGGCCGGAACCGGCGCCGCCATCGGCGGTGCGCTGGGCGCGGGCGCCGGTGCGGCGATTGGCGGTCTGGGCGTACTCGAAGGCGCGGCCATCGGCGCTGCCGTCGGCGGACTTGCCGGCGCCGTCTGGTCGGATCGCAACAACGACGGCCGGGCCGACGGTTACGTCTACAACGGCCAGTACTACGAAGGCGCCCCGGCCGGGTACCAGGCGGCCTCGACCCGCTCGTGCCCCTCGGTCGGCGGCACGGCACTGCGGACCGGCGCTGCCGGTGCGGCCGTTGGTGCGGGCGCTGGCGCGCTGATCGGCGGCCTCGGCGTGCTCGAAGGCGCGGCGATTGGTGCGGCCGTTGGCGGTCTTGCCGGCGCGGTCTGGGCCGACAGCAACAACGACGGCTGTGCCGACGGTTATGTCCGCGAAGGGCAGTACTACTCGGGCGCCCCGGTCGTGCAGCCGATCCCGGCCGGTTACACCGGCGAACGCGGCTGATCGACCGCTTCGTTCATCGGCGAAGCAGAGATGGGATGCTAAGAAGCAGCATGTTCCGTTCACTGACGATGGCGGCGGCAGTGGCACTTCTCGTGCCGCTGCCGTCCGCAGCACAGGCCCAATCGGCCGCAGGGATGGCCGCGAGCCAGGACCTGCGCAAGGAAATCGGCAAGCGGGCCGACAAGGACCTTCGGGGCTTCTATGCCGCGCGCGGCAACGCCCCGATCTGGCTCGACGCGGCCGGCCGGCCGACCGGCGCCGCGACTCTCCTGCTCTACCGCCTGCGCACGGCCGAGTTCGACGGACTCGACCCGCGCAAGATCGGCGACAGGAAGCTCGCGAGCCTCGTCGAGCGCGCCCTGCGCGGCGACGAGGACGACCAGGCGCGGGCCGAAGTATCACTGTCCGCGGCCTTTGCCGACTACGTTCGCGGGATGCGCGCCGGCCCCTCGCTGCCGATGATCTACGAAAGCGAAGCGCTCAAGCCTGCCATACCTTCGCGCTTCCATGCGCTGCAGGCCGCTGCCGCCGTGCCCTCGCTCGAGAGCTACATCGACGACATGGGCTGGATGCACCCGTACTACGCTCCCCTGCGCAAGGCGATGGAGGATCCCACCTACAGCTCCGCCCAGCGCCGGCAGATCTGGACCAATCTGGCCCGTGCCAGGGCGATCCCCGCGATGAACCAGGGCAGGTACGTTCTGGTCGACACCGCCAGCGCGCGCTTGTGGATGTACGAGAACGGCCGGCCGGTCGATTCGATGAAGGTCGTGGTCGGCAAGCCCGATCAGCAGACCCCGGCGATGGCCGGCTTCATCCGCCATGCCATCCACAGCCCCTACTGGAACGTGCCCGACGACCTGGTCCGCACGAACATCGCGGCCAACGTTCTCGACCAGGGGCAGAAATACCTCTCCTCGCGCGGCTACCAGGTGCTCGACGGGTGGACCGCCGATGCCAAGGTGATCGATCCCAAGACGGTCGACTGGCTGGCGGTGCACGAGGGCCTGCGCAACGTGCACGTGCGCCAGTTGCCGGGCGGCGACAACTTCATGGGCGCGGTGAAGTTCGAATTCCCCAATCCGCAGGGCATCTACCTGCATGACACGCCCGACCTTCACCTGATGAAGGAAAGCGCGCGGCAACTGTCTTCCGGCTGCGTGCGCCTCGAGGATGCGGGACGGATGCACAAGTGGCTGCTGGGAACCGCGCTGCCCAAGCGGGGGAAGAAGACCCAGCCCGAACAGCAGGTCAACCTGGCCGAGCCTGTGCCGATCTACATCACCTACCTCACCGTCCAGCCGGGGCAGGGCGAACTCGCCTTCCTCGACGATCCCTATGCGCGCGACACCCAGGTGAGGGTCGCCGCCAATTAGGTTGCCCTAGGCGAGCGGGGTGATACTCTTTCCGTGCCGCGGCGAAGAATCGCCGGGCGCACGGGAGAGCATCGCGCATGGCATATCGCACGAAGGTCGGCAGTCTCGACGATTACGAGAAGGGTTCGATCCGTCTCAACGACGACCTGAAGAAATACGCCTTCTCGAACATCTACGAAGTCGCCGGGCATAGCGCCCCGTTCGAGCGCGTGGCCGTGGTGCAGAACCTCGAATACGTGGCCGAGGCCGTCCGCATCGAAGGCGACGGTCCATGGTACGCCGCCCCGCACGACGAGTTCGCGATCGTCATGGACGGCGAGGTAACCTTCAACTTCATCAAGCTGGCCGACGACCAGGTGCCGAGCCACGAGGGCGGGGCGGTGCAGCTGGGCGGCGAGCCCAACGGCCCGCGCATGGGCCGGGTCACCGCGCGCCGGGGCCACCAGGTCCTGCTGCCGCACGGCGCGGCTTACCAGTTCACCTCGTCCGGCAAGCCGGCCGTGGCGCTCGTCCAGACGGTGGACGGGCCGGTCACGGTCAAGCGCTGGAACGAGATCTGCGAAACCAACTGAGGAGAGCCGAGATGGATGCCCCTGCACAGACCATCGTCGCCACCGGCACCGACGAGGCGACCGGCTACACCAGCTACCGCCTGGGCGGCTTCGAATTCCGCCGCGACGAATACTTCGCCCACATCGAATGGCCCAGGGGCAGCCACATCATCGAGATCGACCGCTTCCTGCGCGCCATGGTGCGCGACATCGGCTGGGGCTTCTTCTACGGCTGGATCTTCTTCGACGACATCTTCGGCACGACCAATCACTACGGCACGGTCGACGTGTTCGCAGGCAGCTACGACGCGGGCTACAAGGCGCAGGGCATCGACCACCTCGAAACCTTCCCCGCCGACGTCGTCTCCGAAGCGTTCACCACGATCAGCAAGAACTGGATCTCCGAAGGCTACGATCCGCTCAACGCCCCGCTCGAGACCGGCACCCCGATCGGGCCCAAGGGCAAGGAGAAGGACGGCGAACTGCTGCGCAGCTTCATCGCCGCCGATCGGATGCTCGGCCTGCCGGGCGACAAGATGATCCGCACCGAGGACGACGGGTTCTCGATCAACCGGGCCTTCGCCGATCTCGAGTACGACAAGCCGGAGATCGAGACCGAGGAAGGCTTCGAGGGCCAGCTCCACGCGATCAACCTGTTCGATCACATCGCCCGCAGCGACATCACCTGGAACCCGTCGATCAGCGCGGTGACGCGCGGCAACATCTGCTGCGTGACCTCCGAAGAGCACATGCTCCCGGTGATCCACGGCAACGACCGGAACGAGTGGTTCATCCAGCTGACCGACGAGATCCACTGGAACATCGCCGACAAGAACACCGGCAGCCCGCGCGGCAAGATCGTGATGAAGGCAGGCGACGTCTGCGCCATGCCGGCCGACATCCGCCACCAGGGGTTCGCGCCCAAGCGTTCGATGCTGATGGTGCTGGAGAACGGCACGCCGGGCCTGGAGAAGCGCTACGCCAGCGGCGAGCTGAAGCCCTATCCGGTGGACTTCGGCTGATCGGGGATTCGTTTGCCCGGACCTGACGCCCGGCTGACCGAACTCGGCATTGTCCTGCCCGCGCCGCTCGCGCTGCCGGCCGGGATGGTCCTGCCCTTTCCGTGGGTCAACGTGCGCGGGGAGCGGGCGTGGATCTCGGGCCATGGACCGCAGGAGGAAGACGGTTCGCCCGCCGGACCGTTCGGTGCACTGGGCGACACGGTCGGCGTGGAGCAGGGCTACGCTTCGGCGCGCAAGGCCGGGCTCTCGATGCTCGGCAGCCTGCAGCGCAGCCTCGGCTCGCTCGACCGGATATCCGGCTGGTGCCGGGTCCACGGGATGATCAACTGCAAGCCCGGCTTTACCGATACGCCTGCCGTGCTCAACGGCTTCACCGACCTGATCGTCGAGGTGTTCGGCGCAGAGGTGGGCGCCCATGCGCGCACGGCGGTGGGCGTCGCGGGTCTGCCGCTCAACTTTCCGATCGAAATAGAGGCCGAAGTGCTACTGCACCCGGCCTGATTCACTTGCCCAGAGGATGCCCATGACCGACGACACCCGCTTCTATATCGACGGCCAGTGGGTCGACCGCGCCGACGCCGAGGCGATCGCCGTGACCAATCCTTGGACCGAGGAAGTGTTCGGACACATCGCGGCCGGGACCGCAGCCGACGTCGATCTGGCGGTCGCCGCGGCGAAGCGGGCGTTCGAGAGCTGGGGTCGCACGTCGAAGGAGGAGCGCCTGGCGCTGCTCGAAAAGCTGAAGGCGCTGCTGGAGGAGCGCGGCGAGCAGTTCGCCCGCGCGATCACCGACGAAATGGGCGCGGCCATCGCGTTCAGCCGCGGGGGGCAGGTGGTGTTCGGGATCGAGCACGTGCGCGTGGCCATCGAGGTCCTGAAGGATTTCGAGTTCACCGAAACCGTCGACGGCATTTATATCGAGCGCGAGCCGATCGGCGTGGTCGCGGCGATCACCCCGTGGAACTGGCCGCTCTACCAGATCACCGCCAAGCTCGCCCCGGCGCTCGCCGCAGGCTGCACCGTGGTGTTGAAGCCGAGCGAGATGTCGCCCTTCAGCGCCCTGCTGTTTGCCCAGGCCGTGCACGACGCCGGCTTCCCGGCGGGCGTGTTCAACCTGGTCAACGGGACCGGCGAGGTCGTCGGCAATGCGCTGTCCGGCCATCCGGATGTCGACATGGTGTCGTTCACCGGCTCGACCCGCGCCGGGGTGATGGTGGCGCAGAATGCGGCGCCGACCGTCAAGCGCGTGGTCCAGGAACTGGGCGGCAAGAGCCCCAACGTCTTCCTGCCCGACGCCGATTTCGCCGATGCCGTGCCCAAGGGCGTGCTGGGGGCGATGCGCAATGTCGGCCAGTCCTGCGCCGCGCCGACCCGCATGGTCGTGCCGCGGTCGCGGCTGGCCGAGGTCGAGGACCTGGCCCGCACTGCGGCCGAGGGCGTCAAGGTCGGCGATCCGAACGACGAAAGCTGCTTCATCGGCACGCTCGCCAACAAGCCGCAGTTCGAGAAGGTCCAGGCGCTGATCCAAGTCGGGATCGACGAGGGCGCCAAGCTCATCGCCGGCGGCCCGGGCCTGCCCGATGGCCTCAACCACGGCTTCTTCGCCCGGCCCACGGTGTTCAGCGAAGTGACGCCGAAGATGCGCATCGCGCAGGAAGAAATCTTCGGCCCCGTCCTCGTCATCCAGCCCTACGAGGACGAGGAGGACGCGATCCGCATCGCCAACGCGACGGTCTATGGCCTGTCCAGCCACGTGCAGTCGGCCGACCAGGAAGCCGCGCGCCGCGTCGCACGCCGCATCCGCGCGGGGCAGGTGCACATCAACTACCCCGCCTGGTCAGGCTTCGCGCCCTTCGGCGGCTATCGCCAGTCCGGCAACGGCCGCGAATACGGTCGCTTCGCGCTTGAGGAGTTCCTCGAGACGAAGGCCATCCTGGGATACTGAGCGATACGAAGGGGAGAGGCCGCCATGGCGACACGGGTGAGGGACAGGATCAACACCGGGCCGGAGGGCACGGCCTATGGCCGGAAGGCACAGCACCCCAATGCGCTGCTGACCGAAGTCGGCCCGGGCAAGCCGATGGGCGAACTGATGCGGCGCTACTGGCAGCCGGTGCTGGCCAGCCGCAACGTGACCAGCCGTCCGCGCGAAGTGCGCATCCTGGGGGAAGACCTGATCGTGTTTCGCGACGGGGAGGGGAGGCCCGGCCTGCTCTATCCGCGCTGCATGCACCGCGGGACCAGCCTGTTCTGGGGCCATGTCGAGGCCGACGGCATTCGCTGCTGCTATCATGGCTGGAAGTTCGACGTGGAAGGCAATTGCATCGAGCAGCCGTGCGAACCCAACCCCGTCGCCCGCCGCCCCGAACATCGCCAGCCGTGGTACCCGGTGCGGGAACGCTACGGCCTGGTCTGGGCCTACATGGGACCGCCCGATCGCATGCCCGAGCTTCCCCGCTTCGACGCGATGGAGCCGCTGGAGGACGGCGAGGACTACATGGCGTTCGACAACTCGGTGGGCAGCCACGGCGATATCGATGGGCCCGAGGTGGTGCCCTATTCCTGGCTGCACATGAACGACAACGTGATGGATCCCTTTCACGTGCAGGTGCTGCACACGACGTTCTCCGGCACGCAGTTCGTCCGCGAGTTCGAGGTCATGCCGAAGGTCGAGTTCAACGAGATCGAGGGCGGGGTGACCTACCAGGCGCACCGCGATCTGGCCGACGGGCGGCACGTCAACCGCGTCTCGACCTGGATGATGCCCAACATCATGTTCGTGCCCGACGTGGCCATGCGCGGCGGCCGTCCGAACTCGATCGGCTTTTCCGTCCCGGTCGACGACAGCCACAGCCGCATCCTGATGGCGCTGCGCGTGCCGGCCGAAGCGCGCGAGCGGCCGATGCGCGGGCTCGAGGCGGAAAACTTCAAGCCGTGGCACCTGCGCACGGTTCGGGAACGGCAGGACCAGCCCGGCGATTACGAGGCGCAGGCGGGCCAGGGGCCGGTCTCGCTCCATTCCGAAGAGCATCTGGTGACCAGCGACAAGGGTATCGGCATGCAGCGCCGCATGCTCCAGCGCGCCATCGCGGCGATGGACGCGGGCGAGGACCCGCCGTTGATCATGCGCGATCCCGATGCGGTGATCGCGGTGCCCAGCGGCAATTTCTTCAGCTGAAAATCCTGCGCGCCAGCGGGCCGGTTTCAGCTTAAATCTGCCGCATTATCGCATGTGAGTCGCGTCTTTTCGCGCCGTGGCTTTTCGGGCCGCCGCGTATTGAACAGGGAGGTTTTTGCAATGCAGGTTCGTCCTTTCCACATCGCTGTGCTCGCCCTTTCCGGCGGCGGGGTTATCGCTCTCGCTGCCCCCGCCCTGTCGCAGGCAGGGGCCACCACGACGGCGCGCTACACCGTCGATGCCGCGACCGTTTCCGGCATGGGGGCCATGGGCGGGGGCGGCGGCATCGGCGCAATCATGGGCGCGATGCGCGGCGGTGCGCCGCAGGCGGTCAAGCAGGTCGAATTGCGCCTCGGCTCGGGCCGCGCGGCGACGGGCGCGCCCAAGGGCGAGCACTTCATGCCTGCCGCGGCGGGGCTGGGATCCTCGGTCGAGCTGCTGACGCCCCAACGCGAGACGCGGCCGCGCGAGACCGGGCCGCTTCCGCAGGCGCAGATGCCCAAGGGCCGGCTCCTGCTGTTCTGGGGCTGCGGTGAAAGCGCCGGCCCGGGCCAGCCGGTGGTGATCGACTTTTCCAAGATGGCGCAGGGCCAGGTGCCGCCGGGCCTCTATGCCTCGGGTCTCGACCTGCCCGACGCGTGGCGGGTCGATGCCGGCAACAGCACGACCTTCGGTGAATGGCCGCACGGCCGCGACAACAAGACCGTCCCCGCCAACTCCAGCCTGCTCGGCGCGCACAAGGTGACGAGCACCTATGCGCCGGAGATCAACTTCACGCTGGCCGACGACTTCATGCCTGCGCTCCAGCCGTCGTCGCGCAACCTGCCGAGCGGCGCGACGATGCTGAACTGGAACGGCCTGCCCAAGGCAACCGGCTACTACGCCTGGGTCATGGGCGGGCAGCCCGACCGCAGCGGCGAAATGCGCGACATGGTCTGGTGGACCAGTTCGGCCACGCAGGCTTTCGGCGGACCGATGGCCGACTGGCTGAGCCCGGCGGCCGTGGCGCGGCTCGTGGCCGCGAAGAACGTCATGCCGCCGACGCAGACCTCGTGCGCCATTCCCAAGGAGGTCAAGCAGGCCGGTGGCGAAATGCTGATGACGCAGCTGTTCGCTTACGGTCCGCAGGCCGATTTCTCCTATCCGCCGCGCCCGGCGAGGGCGGCGGCGAGCTGGAAGCCGGACTGGACCGCCCGGGTGCGCTACAAGGCCAACGCGATGATCGTGCTCGGCATGCCGCAGATGGGCGGTTTCGGCGGCGGCGACGCAGAAGCGGGCGATGCCGGAGATTCGGCCTCGTCAGGCTCGCCCGCGCCCGCAGCCCTGCCCGCGTGCAAGGGCGGGATTGCCGGGCGCATCGCGCGTGCCGCTGGGCTCTGTCGCTAGGTCCGCCCGTGCCGTTCGCAGGTGCGGAGATCAGGGGAAGGTCGAGCTGACCTCGATCTCGACGGGGTCGCCCTCGCGCAGCGGCACGACCCCGCGGCCGAAGCGGACATAGCCGAGCGGGCCCTGGGTCAGGTCGTTGTCGTAGCGCTGCTGCACCGCGGCCTGATCGTAGCCCATCCATGCCAGCGTCGTCGGCAGGACCTGACTGAGCGAATGGCGCCGCGGCGAGGGATTGGGGTAACGCGCTGCCAGTTCGGGCGGCACGAAGGCGAGCAGGGGCACCATGTATTCGGCCGGCACCTGCTCGGGGCTGCAGTGCGGCAACACGCCGGGCGCCAGGTTCTGCCCGTGGTCCGAGGTGTAGATGACCGCCACCCGGCTGCGGTCGACGCCGCCGAGCAGCGTGCGGAAGAAGTCGCGCTTTGAATAGCGCAGAGCCGCGCGGTACTGCTCTGCCGCCGGGGCATGTGCTGGCAGGGTCCCGGGCGGAACATGGTCGCGGTACTGGAAGTGCACGCCGCGCAGCACGGCATAGGTGAAGCTGCGCCCGGGCGCCTTCATCTGCCGGTTGAGCAGGGCGGCGATCCGCCGGTCGGTATCGATGCCCTGGGCCATCGAGCGCAGATCGTCGATCAGCGCTCTTTCGGGCGGAAGCAGCAGGTTCTGCGGGGCGCCGGTCGTCTGGCCGTCGATCAGCATGGTGCGATAGCCGGCCTTCCGGGCGTAGGCCCAGACCGATGGCGGGCGCCGCAGGTCCAGGCCGGGCCCGGCACGGCGGACGTCGACTCCGCTGCGCAGCGCCAGATTGGCCGGGGCGCTGCAGTTGCCCAGGCTCACGGCCTCGCCGAAGTCGACCGGCGCGAAGGGCGCGGTGGAGGGGAGGATGAGCTGGGCGAACGGCCCGTGCGCGACGCTTTCGTCGACCAACCAGACGATGTGATCGGGCGATCCGGCCGTGTCCGGCGAAAATCCGACCGGCGCGCGCGGCGGCGGCGGAGGCGCTGTCAGGACCTGCGCGGCGAGGTGCCAGGTGTTGCGCTCGGCCCCCGTGGCAAGCGGCCAGCCGCCCAGCACGGCGAGAAGGCTCGGCGCCAGAGCCAGGGTGAGGCCCGCCGGCAAAGCGACGGCATCACGCGGCGGCGGAACCGCGCGCCGCAAGGGGAAGCGCACCGCGCCGAACAGCACCTTGGCGACGATCATCTGGATCGCGGCGAAGGCGAGCAGGCCGGTGAACTCCCCGGCGGCGTGTCCCGCCTGACGGCTTTCGGCGAGTAGCCAGCTAATCCGCCCGGCATCGAGCGTGTCGCCGATCGTCTCCCCGTAACCCAGGTTGACCATGATCGAGACGGCGGCGAGCGACAGGGCGAGGATGAACCAGCGGCGGGGCAACAACCAGACCGCACCCAGCCAGCAAACGGCTTGCGCTGCGAGCCAGCCGAAGTTCGCCAGGGCCCGCGCCTCGTCGTGCGCCGCCCACCGGTACAAGACGTATTGGGTCAGCTGGAAACGGTTGGCGATGGCATAGGCGAGCGCGAACACCGCCACGCCCGCCAGGGCGCGCGGCCAGGATTTCGGCCAAACTACGCGGTTCGTCACACCCGATCCCTAGCAAATGCACTTTGAAAAACGCTTACCGCGCCTTAAGCCGCGCCGCATGACTTCATATCCCAAAACGCAGGCGCTGATGGCGCGGGGCTGCGAATTCCTCGGCACCGACTATGCGATCCTGTGCGGCGCCATGAGCTGGGTGTCCGAACGCAACCTCGTGTCGGCCATCAGCAACGCAGGCGGCTTCGGCGTGATCGCCTGCGGGGCCATGACCCCGGACCTGCTCGACGCCGAGATCGCCGCGACACGGGCGCTGACCGACCGGCCGTTCGGCGTGAACCTGATTACCATGCACCCGATGCTGTTCGACCTGATCGCCGTGTGCGGCAAGCACGGGATCGGCCACGTCGTGCTCGCGGGGGGCATTCCGCCCAAGGGCAGCGTCGAGGCGATCAAGGCGTTCGGCGCCAAGGTGATCGTCTTCGCGCCCACCCTGGCACTGGCGAAAAAGCTGCTGCGCAGCGGCGGCGACGCGCTGGTGATCGAGGGCATGGAGGCAGGCGGCCACATCGGGCCGGTGGCGACCAGCGTGCTGGCGCAGGAATTTCTTCCCGTGCTGTCCGAAGAGCATCTCGTCTTTGTCGCCGGGGGCATCGGGCGGGGCGACATGATCGCGGGATACCTCGAAATGGGCGCGGTCGGCGTGCAGTTGGGTACACGCTTTGCCTGCGCCACCGAATCGATCGCCCATCCCGATTTCAAGAAGGCGTTCTTCCGCGCCGGGGCGCGCGATGCCATCGCCAGCGTGCAGATCGATCCGCGCCTGCCGGTGATCCCGGTCCGTGCGCTCAAGAACAAGGGCACCGAGGAGTTCAGCCAGAAGCAGCGCGAGGTCGCGCTACTGCTGGACGGCGGAAGCGTCGACATGGCCGAGGCGCAGTTGCAGATCGAGCATTACTGGGCCGGCGCCCTGCGCCGTGCGGTGATCGACGGCGACGTGGAGAACGGCAGTCTCATGGCCGGGCAGAGCGTGGGGATGGTCAAGGAAGAGGAGCCGGTCGCCCAGATCGTCGCCAGCTTGATGGGCGAAAGCGAGGCGGCGCTGGGGCGCCGCTGAAGCCTCTTTTTCTCGGTCGAGGTCATTTAGCTTTCGTTCAGGTCGGATGGGGAAAACCTGAATTCATCGACCCGATCGAGAAAGATAAAAGACCATGAGGAAAATCGTTTTGACCCTGCTTGCCGCAGGGTTGCTCTCCGGTTGCGCGACGCCGGCGATGGAAGTGCCCGCAGCACTCGCGATGGGCACCGAGCGCATTACTTTCGAACACATGTCCGGCTGGAACAGGGGCCGCTTCGTTGCCGGGGAGTACGCCGGCGATTACTTTCGCACGCTGGATCGCGCTTCGCTCGGCCTGGTCAATGTGACCGAGGGGCGGGGCCGTTTTACAGTCGCGGGGCCGGGCATCTCGGATACCATCGAGGGCGACTGCGGCGTGAGCGAAGCGGCGCTGGCATTCGACAATATCGAAATCAAGCCGGGCAAGATGGCCTATCGCTGCGATCTCACGGCCGCCGGGCGCGCGTTTCCCGCCCGCTTCGAGGTCCAGGAATCGCGCGCGTCGCTGGCCGAAAACCTCAACCGCAACGCCCGCGTGGGCGAGATCGCCCTGGCCGGGCAGGTCATCCGCTTCCGCTCGGTCCACAAGTTCGAGACGCCCACCCTGCCGACGCGCGACCCTCTGGGTTACGTGTTCGAGCAGGACGGCCAGCCCATCGGCGCGCTCGAGCTGAACGGCAAGCCGTACCTCCTGCTGCCTGCCGGAACCGACCTGGACCGGCGGCGCGCCATGATGGTCGCGTCGGTCGCGCTGGCGACCTTCTGGGATCCCGGCGTCATCGATTCCTGACCGGCCAAAACCGGCGCGCGGCGGGCCGTCCCTCCACGCCAACGCTTCGCCGCGCGCCGAATCCGCCGGTCGCGCCCGCCCAACCGCCCGCCGCCCGGCGGATTTCCCGCATGCCGCCGTGCCTATATGGCGGTCGGCGCACAGGGGTCGTGCGCGAGGATCGAATTTCCCATGAATGGTATTGCCACAATCGAGGGCGGCGTGCCGGTGCGCGTCGCGCCCTTCGGCGGGTTCGTGCCCGTTCCGCAAGTCGAGAAAACGGGCCTGCAATACCTGCGAGCGAGCGGTCTGGCGCAGGCGCGCCTGCAACTGGCGGTTCTCTCCGGCAACCGCCGGCGTGCACTGCGCGAAATCGATCGCCTGGTGGAGATCGACCGCCAGCTCGAAAGCCTCGCCGTCAACGGGCAAGCCGACGCGACGCTCGTCTCGAACGAGGACATCGATGCCCACCTCGCCAGCCAGAAGACGGCGATCGCCGGTGAAAAGCTCGCTCTAACGGCGGCGATCAGCCTTCCCACCATTCCCCCTCCTGGCGGCGCGCTTGAAGGCGAGCCGGTCGATCTCGGGAACTTCGAGGTGATCGAGGACACGACCCTGGGCGCCGGGCTGGCGCGGGTCGGCCTCCTGATCCTGGGCCTGATGCTGGTCGTCGGGGCGCTGGCGATCGCGGTGCCGCTGCTCGCGGCAGGCTAGCGCCGGCCGACCCGCCTCAGTTCATCTGGAAATCGACGATCCGGTTGTCGCTGCGATAGGCGCAATTGAAATCGCGCTGTGCGCCCGACTGGGTCTGAACCCGGCCGTAGACGAGCACGATGTCGCGCTCGGTCTGGCGGACGTCGCTGATCGCGACCCGGCCGTAGCGCGATGCTTCCTGCGCGCAGGCATTGGCGGCCTGCTGCTGGAACTGTGTCTGGTTGTTCTGCGGGGATTGCGAGCCGAGAATGCCGCCGAGAAGGCCGCCTAGCGGATCGCCGCCGCCCATTCCATAGGGCGAAGTGGCACAGGCCGACAGTGCGAGCGAGCCGGCGAGAAGCGTGGGTATGAAGAGTTTGTGCATGCGGGTTTCTCCGAGGCGTGCGACCGGGCCGAAACCCTTGAGTGCTCGGACTACGGTCGGTGTACCCTTACGTTCCGCTGGCGGGACGGAGGCCGCCGCTCGCGGCCTGCTCTAGCGCAACGTGTAGGCCAGCGACTGGACCTGCGTGCCGATGGCGAAGATGCGCGCGCCTGCGGGCGTCACGACCGGCTGGAAATTGTTCGCTGCGGGCGCGATCGGCACTGCGCGCCAGCTTTGGCCGCCGTCCTCGGTGGCGAATCCGCCCTTGGCAGTGCCGATGAAGCCGGTGTCGGCGTCGATGAAGCCGATGCCGAATTCCCGGGCGCCGCTGTCGGCAACCACCGTCAGCTCGCGCCAGGTCGCGCCGCCGTCCGTCGTCTTGATCACCCGCTGTTCGGAGTTGGCCTGATCGTAGGACTGGACCGCGCCGTAGCCGGTCGTGCGGGTCGGGAAGTGGGCTTTCCAGATGATCTCGCCGGTGCGGGCGGAGCGATAGACCTCGCTCCACGTCGCGCCGCCGTCGCGGGTCATTAGCACCAGCCCGTTGGCCTTGGCCGTGGCAACGTCGGTCGCACCAAACACGAAGCCGGTCCGCGCATCGCGAAAGGCAACGTCGGTGATCATCGCGATACGCCCCGCCATGTCGATGACCGACCAGGTCTTGCCGCCGTCGATTGACCGCAGGATGCCGGTCGGGCCGCCAACCCGCCCCGCCGCATGGATTATCGCCGCCTCACCGGCCGCCGCCGGCACAACGTCGATCGCGCAAACCCCTGGGATGGTCGCACCGCCGGTATCGACGGCCTGCCAGGTCGCGCCGCCGTCGTCCGTGCGATAGAGCGGGACGGGGTCGGTCACGCCCGGATAATAACCCGGGCCGATGTTGCCGATGTAGCCGGTCTGCCGGTCGAGAAAGGCCAGTGCGCGCACGAACGTGCCGGGTTTGGCGGCGACCTTTTCCCAGCTGGCTCCGCCATCCGCCGTGCGGAACAGGTCGCCCGCGCCGGTGCCGTACCAACCGGTCTGCAGGTCGACGAAGCTGATCGGGTCGCGCTTGCCGCGGTAGGCTTCGGTCGGGTGAGTCTGCCATGCGCCCAGGTCGTCCACCGCAGCCAGGTCTGCCGGCGCAGGGGCGGGGGCCAGTTCGGCCGGGGCGGAACAGGCCGCCGTGGCGAGGAGCGCCAGGATGGCGACGAAACGGTACTGCATCGAAATTGGGCCCCCAGCGAAGAGATGCCGCTGTATCCGGCGGATCGATCGCGCGCGCGACCGTCCGCCGACCGATGGGCCATGGCAATCGTCCGGGAGCTGTGCCGAAGCTAGCGCTGGAAGCGGGACAGGACGGTGCCGGCCCAGCCCATGATATCCTTTTCCGCGATCAGCCAGCGGCCGTCGACTTTCGCCACCACGTCGCGAACGTGGCCGCACCAGTGGAGATGGGGCGGGGCGGGCGGGTGATTGATCGTGGCCCAGGCATAGCTGCGGACCTGCCAGTGGTCCGGCCGGCCCTTGGGATCCGGCTCGTAGACGAACTGGCCCATCTGGTGCTGGTGACCGGGGAAGTCCGGCCGGTCGTGGAACTTCCTCACCAGCTTGCGGATCTCGGCGCGGCCCTTGCGAATCTCGAGCTCGCCCGACGATGTTTCCTCGGTCGCCTCCGCGTCCTCGGTGAACAGCGCGCAATAGCCGTCGGTGTCGCCGGTATCGAGCGCCCAGGAATAGCGGGCATAGAGCTCGGTGATCGCGAGGCGGTCTTCGGTCGAGGGGCCGCTCATCGGGCCAGATCCAGCAGCACGCGGGTCGTCAGGTCGGGATCGTTCTGCATGACGAAGTGGTCGGTGGCGGTTTCGTGATAGTCCCAGCCGGCGCCTTTCGCCTTGGCGGCAAAGCGCGGGAAGGGGGTCGGCTGGTAGCCGGTTGCGAAGATGTAGCTCTTGCGGGGGATCGCCTGTTCCTGGCCGCTCAGTGGGATCGCCTCGAGCAGGGTTAGCAGCGGCTGATAGCCGACCACCCCGGGCACGACGCTGAATTCGCCGGGGAAACCGATCGGCGTGACCATGCCCGGATTGTGCCGCTGGCTGTCGACGTACCAGTTGTGCTCGAACTCGCCGGTGATGTCCCACAGGCTCTGGTCGCTGCCGGGCAGAAAGGCGTCGATGTAGCAGATCGCGTCGATGCGCTGGCCCAGCCGGCTCGCGACCCCGGTGATGACCATCCCGCCATAGCTGTGGCCTGCGAGAACGAAGCGCTCGAACCCGGCTGTTTCGATCTGTTCGCACACCGCATCGACGTGATCGGTGAGCGTTATGCCCGGGTGCAGTTCGTCCTGCCGCGATCCGAGGCCCGGCAGCGTGCAGTTGAGCACGGCATGGCCCTCAGCCTCGAGCCGCGCCGGCACGTCGCCGTAGGTGTGATTTCCGCCCCACGCGCCGTGGACGAGAACGTAATTGGCCATTCTTCTCTCCCGAATGCAGAAGGCCCGCGAAGCGTGGTGCTTCGCGGGCCTTCGATCAAGCCGTTATCGGCAAGCGGGTTCAGCCCTGCTTGCGGCCCGAACGCCAGCCGGCGGCATAGGTATCGCCGGCCATCTGGCTGTACGGCACCGGCGAAACGATGACGCGGGCCGAGAATTCCTCGTGCGGCTCGACGGTCGTCTTGTCGGTGTTCGGCGCTTCGCCCCACTTCACGTGCAGCTCGGTGCCGAGCGGGATCTCGTGATCGATGGTGGCGAGGCTCAGGCCCTTCTTCTCGTTGTACGAGTAGCCGGTGAACATCGACAGGCCCACGGTGCGGCCGTCGGCGTCGACGACGGCGTCGTAGTTCGAGTTGGCGTAGTTCGCGAGCGGCAGGTCGAAGAACTTGTAGTTCGGCCCACCCGGATTGAAGAGCGATCCGGTGATCGTCTTCATGTCCTCGGCGTTCCACTCGAGCGTCACCTTCTTGCGCTGCTCGGCGGGGTCGATTTCCTTCAGCGCGTCGGCGCCGTGGAAGTCGTGGTCGAACTTGACGAACGGACCGTAGCCCAGCTCCCACGGGTTGAGGTAGTAGTCCTCGATGCTGTCACCGACGAACGAACCGCCGATCGAGCCGGTCGCCTCGTAGCTGTCGGCGCCGAGCCACTTGCGGTAATCGGCCAGCTTGTCGCCGGTGTAGATCGCCGGGAGCGGGCTGGGGATCCAGCCGGACTCGAGCGTGTTCGACGGATAGGCGCGGCTGCCGACCGGGATCAGGCCGAATTCCTTGCCCGCCTCGAGGATCTGCTCGCGGACGTATTCCTGCTCTTCGTAGGGGCCCCAGATCTCGAGACCTGGCGAACCGGCCATGCCGTGGCGCAGCGTGCGGATCGTCTTGTCGCCGATCTTCATGGTGCCCATGTTGAAGAACTTGAGCTTGTCGAGCGGTTCGCCGTTGAGCTTCTCGATCACGTTCCAAGCCTGCGGGCCCTGGATCTGGAAGCGCCAGGAAATGCGGCTGACGGGCTTGCCCATCGGGCGGCTGGGCGAACGCGGGTCGTTGATGACCTCCACGTTGTAGCCGCCGGTTTCGGCGTGATACATCAGCCAGTTGGCGGCCGGCGCGCGGCCGACGTAGACGAACTCTTCTTCGGCCAGGCGGAAGATGATGCCGTCACCGATGACGTGGCCGTAGGGCGTGGTCGGGACGTACTGCTTGGCCTTGTTCACCTCGAACCCGGCGGGCGAGTTGATCATCGTGTCCGACAGCAGCTTCAGCGCGTCGGGGCCGTTGATGTAGAGGTCGAACATGTGGTGCGACTGGTCGAAGAGCACGGCGCCGTGCTGCCAGGCCCACTGCTCCGAACGCCAGTTGGAAAATTCCGGCGCGACGACGGGGTACACATAGGCACCGATCTGGTTGTTGCGCAGCTGGGAGACGATATCGCCATTCGCCTTCGCCAAAACTTGTTCGAGATTCTCGGCCATCTGGTTACCTCTCTCCATTTCCATGTTTATGAAAGAATCACGTATGCGAAAATTGTATGTGGCACATACAATATCTGGCATGACAGGCAAGGGCTGAATGCCGCGATTCCGGAGAGGACGATTGCCATGAACGTCGAAGCGCTCGACCACGTCAACATCATCACCGACCGGCTCGACGAAACCGCCGATTTCTATGCTAATCTGCTCGGCCTGGTACGCAAGGATGCGCCTCCGCCGCTGACCCCGCAGAACGCGACCTGGATGTTCGACGAACAGGACCGCGCGATCATCCACATCAATTCGGTCGACTGCCCGCGCGCCTACGACCGCGACGTGCCGCAGGGCGCGCTGACCGGCGCGCTGCATCATGTGGCGCTCAAATGCACCGGGTACGACGAGGTCAAGGCGCGCCTCGATTCCTCGGGCGCGAGCTACAAGGAAAACCTGGTGGGCGCGATCAACCTGCGCCAGATCTTCACCGCCGATCCCAACAACGTCCTGCTGGAACTGAACTTCTTCGCCGATTGAGCCGCCCGCGCCTTAGTGCGCCACCAGGCTGCACAGCTCGAACGGGCTGGTCACGCCGAGCCGCCGGTAGCCGCGCTGGCGGAAGGTGACGACGGTGGTCTTGGCGATGCCGAGGTCGATCGCGGTCGCTTCCACGCTCATGCCGATCGCCGCGCGCGCGCAGACCTGCCGCTCGCGCCGGGTCAGGTCCGGCCAGCGATCGGCGAAGCGCCGTTCGCATTCGTCGGCCGACAGGGCGTGCGAGGCCGAAAGCCGCCTGCGGCCTGCCGCAAGCATCGGCAGCGCGAGGCGGGCGAGCGCGGCAAGGCAGTCTATCTCGCGTTCGGCGAACGGCCCGTCGTCACGGTGCCGGGCAACGTTGAACCCGCGCCAGCCGGTGTCGGTCCGCTGGACGATGGACAACCGCTCGACGATCCCCGGCTCGTCGAAGAAGCGGCGGCGGAAGTCGCCGGCGGCCAGGTCGCCAGGCACGATCCGCTGCAGGGCCAGGTCGCCCGGCAGGCGCGCGGCGGGGTAGAGCTGCCCGATCGGGTCGAGCCGGCTATAGCAGCGGTCGTAATCGGGCAGCAGGAGCGCGATGCGCGGCTCGCAGTGGACGTAGTGCAGCGCGGCCTGCGCGGCCGGCGTCGTCTCGAACAGGTAGAGCCGCCGCGTCCCCGCCGTCGTCCGCCCGATGCAGTCCAGCAGGGTGGCGCCGAAGGTCTGGCTGCCCATCGCCGCCAGCAACCGCTCGTAGGCCGGCTCGACCGCGGCGGGCAGGCGGCGCTCCGCAAGGTGCCAGATCTGTGCCATCGGTCTCTCCCGGCCCGCTAGCGGGGCCCCTGGTATGTCCTGCGGCCATAGGACAGACCCGCGGCACCGCGCGCAATACCTTTCGGCAAAACTTCGGAAGGGATGGGAATGCTCGAGGGCGGAAAAGTCATGATCACGGTCGCCCTCAACGGCGGCATGCAGCAGGATCGCGACGGGGCCGTCGTACCCAAGCAGCCCGACGAGATCGGCGAAGCGGCGGCGCGGTGCTGGGAGGCGGGGGCCTGCGTGGTCCACGTCCACGCGCGCGGACCTGACGGCAAGAACAGCGGCGACAAGGCGATCTACGCGGAGATCATCCGCCAGATCCGGGCGCGCAGCCCGATCCTGATCCAGACGACCAACGGCATCGGCGTGCGGCGCGATCCGGAAACCGGCCAGTTCATCTGGCCCAGCGACAGCGAGCGGCTGGGCCTGCTCGAGATCGAGCCGCAGCAGGACCTGTTCGGCATCGCCGGCGGATCGGCCGATTTCCACAATCCCGAGGGCGGCTATCCGGAGGAAACGCCCTATGTGAACTCGCCGCAGTTGCTGCGCCGCACGATCGAGGCGGTCTATGCCAAGGGATCGGCGCTGGAGTACGAGATCGTCGAGGCGAGCTCGCTCCACCGCCTGATGCGCTATGCCAACGAGGGACTGTTCGACCGGACGCGCGACAACATCTGGCTGCTCCACGGCGGGGGCTTCGGGGCGACGCCGCCGGTGGCGCGCAACGTGATCTTCAACATCGACGAAGGGCAGCGGATGTTTCCGCAGGCCATCTGGGGCGTCACGGCGACCGGCCGCGACATGTTCCGCATCGCCACGCTCGGGCTCGCGATGGGCTGCGACCTGGTCCGCGTGGGCTTCGAGGACGGGGTCCACCTGCCCGACGGGAGCGTGGCGCGCGACAATGCCGAGATGGTCGGCGCCGCGGTGAAGATCGCGCAGCTTTTCGGCATGACGCCCGCCAGCGTGCCCGAGGCGCGGGCGCGGTTCGGCATATGAGCGGGGCCGCGGCCTCGTACCGGCTGTTCTCCCCCGCGATCGCGATCTGCATCGCGATCTATCTCCTCGACGGGCTGATCCACACGATCCTGGGGCCGCTGGCGCCCGGCATCGCGCGCGACCTGGCGCTCGACAATGCCGAGATGGGCTCGCTGTTCTCCTCCAACCTCATCGGCCAGTGCATCGGGCTGGTCGCGTTTCCCCTGTTCGCCGGCAAGCTGGGCCACCGCCTGACCATCACCCTGGCGGTGGTGGGCTTCGCGCTGGGCCAGTGCGCCAGCGCGTTGGCGAGCGACGGATCGAGCCTTTTCGCCATCCGGCTCGCGACCGGGATTTTCCTCGGCGGATGCCTGCCGAGCTGTCTGGCGATCGTGACCGACGTGGCGCCGCCTAGGCGGCTGGGCTTCGCGATCCTGCTGCTGTTCGCCGGTTACGGCTTCGGGGCGGCCATCGCGGGGGCGGTCGCGGCCGGGTTTGCCGACCATGGCGGCTGGCGCGCGGCCATGCTGGCGGTCGGCGTAGCATCGCTGGTCGCGGCCGCGGGCGCTTGGTTCATGCTGCGCGGCAACCTGGCGGGCCCTGCGGCCGAGGGCGTGCAGGAGCAGGGCTCCACGGCCCCGTGGCAGATCCTCGCTCCGCGCTACCTCGTGGGGACGATCCTGCTGTGGCTGCTGTTCATCGTCATGCTGACGGTCAGCTATTGCCTCAACTCGTGGCTTCCCACGATGCTGGTGGGGGCCGGGTTCGACGAATCCTTCGCCGCGCTGTCGATCACGATCTTCGGTTTCGGGGGTGTGGTGGCGGCGCTGGGCGTGGGGATGCTGATCGACCGCTTCGGGGCGATCCCCGTGCTCGTGGCCTTCAATCTCGCGGCCGCGATGGCGCTCTATGCCAGCGGCCGGGTGATGACGCCCGATTCTGCCGGCACGCTGATGGTGCTGCTCGGGGCGGCGGGGTTCTTCAGCCTGGGCGCCTACGGCGGGGTGAACGTGGTCCTGTCGCGCTATTACCCGATGGCCCTGCGCGCGACCGGGATCGGCTGGGCCAAGAGCGTGGGGCGCGTAGGGACGATTATCGCGCCGATCATGATCGGCTGGGCGCTCGATGCCGGCCGCAGCGGCGCCTCGGTCATGT
This sequence comes from Tsuneonella sp. HG222, assembly GCF_053819185.1. NCBI lineage: Bacteria > Pseudomonadati > Pseudomonadota > Alphaproteobacteria > Sphingomonadales > Erythrobacteraceae > Tsuneonella > Tsuneonella sp. HG222. The sequence continues at coordinate 300,536 of NZ_JBSOQZ010000001.1, forward strand.
CGCTGTTCGCCGTGCCCGCGGTTGCGGCGGCGCTGATCCTTGCCGGCATCGCGGCCACCGCGACTTGGCGGCAGCGCGTCGCGGCGCAGGCGGGCGCCGCCGTTCCGGCCTAGGCGGCGGCGCGCACCTCCGCGCTCGACGTCCGCGCCGTCGTGGTGCGGTACATCTCGCGGCGGTAACCGTCGTAGTCGTTGGGCCCCAGGTGCATCGTGGTGCGGTTGTCCCACATGGCGATCATGCCCGGTTCCCAGCGCAGCCGGCAGGTGAAGGCGTGCTGGGTGGCGTGCTGCACCAGGAAGTCGAGCAGCGGCTTGGCCTCGTGGCTGGTCATGCCCTCGATCCCGGCGGCGTAGGTGTCGCAGATGTTGAGCGATTCCTCGCCGGTTTCCGGGTGGCGCTTGACCAGCGGATGCATCCGCCCGCGGATCCCCTCGGCATAGCGTTCCTGGTCGGCGAACTGGATCGCCTTGCCCATCAGCTTTTCCTGCGTGGCGAAGTTGTTCGCCGCGCTCATCCACACCTTCAACGGGCGGATCATCTCCTGGTAGGCGGGCGAAAGGTGGCGCAGGGCCAGCGCGCAGTTGGCCCAGCTCGTGTCGCCGCCATAGGGCGGGCATTCCACGCAGCGCAGGAAGGTCACCGCGGGCGGCTCGGCCAGGAACGGGCTGTCGGTGTGCCAGCCGCCGCCGAACAGGCTGGCCGCCTTCTGGTCGGCTTCCTTGATGATCGGGTGCACCTCGCGGTGGCCCGCCACGCCCTGGGTATAGGCGTCGACGGCGAAGGGGCCGAGGCGCCGGGCGAAGTCCTCGTGCTCGTCGTGGCTCAGGTCCTGCCCGCGCGCGTAGAGCATCTTGTGATGGTAAAGCGCCTGCTTGAAGTCCTCGAGGCCCTCGTCGGTCAGGTCCGGCAGGCGAACCCCGACCACCTCGGCGCCCATCGCGCTGGTCAGCGGGCGGGTTTCGAAATGGCGGCTTTCGAACGGGGCGTTATCGAATTCGCCGGACGGCGTGACGCGCACTTCCCACATGGCTTGCTTCCTCTCGCGGGCCTTATAGCTCGATTACGGTCTTGCCGAAACTGTCCGTGCCCCAGGCGTGGGCATAGGCCTTGTCCGCTTCCTCGAAGGAAAAGCGCCGACCGATCGCCGGCTTGATGCCGTGCCTGTCGATGAAGGCGTTGAGCCGGTCGGCCATGGCCGCGCTGCCCACGAAAATCCCGCGCAGCGTGCCGCCGGTCATCATCAGGCCGCGCGGGTCCGGCGGGTCGCCCTGGGTCAACACGCCGATCATGCCGATTTCGCCCGCCGGGGCGAGCGCGGCAAAGCTTTGCGCCAGCGTTCCGGTGCCGCCGACCTCGACCACGTGGTCCGCCCCGCCGAACTGCTGGCGGACTGCCGCGCCCCAGTCGGTCACTTTCGTGTAGTTGATCGTCTCGTCCGCGCCCAGCGCGCGGATATCGGCCAGCTTGGCGTCGGAACTCGAGGTGGCGATCACCCTGGCGCCGGCGGCCTTGGCAAGCTGCAGCGCCAGCATCGAAACGCCGCCCGAACCCAGGACGAGCACGGTGTCGCCGGCCTTGGTCTCCTTGCCTTCAAACAGCGCGTTCCATGCCGTCACGCCGGCGCAGGGCAGGCAGGCGGCTTCGCCGTAATCCAGCGTCTCGGCCAGCCTGACCACGCCGGTAGTGGGCAGCACGACCTTTTCAGCCAGCATGCCGGGGCCCATCCCGTCGCCCAGCGCCATGCTCATCTTCGGCGGACCGTCGACCCAGTCGGTGAAGAAGGCGCCCGCAACCCGGTCGCCCGGCGCGAACCCGGTCACGCCTTCGCCGACCGCCAGCACCTCACCCGCCCCGTCGGACAGCGGAACGGTCGGCTTCTGCAGCACGCCGCCGAAATACTTGCCGGCCGCGACCGCGAAGTCGCGATAGTTGATCGACCAGGCCTTGGGCGCGATCAGCACCTCGCCAGGGCCAGGCTGGGGATCGGGCAGGTTGGTTTCGAGATAGAGCTTGTCGAAGCCGTCGGATCCGGCGGGCAGCATCCAGGCACGCATTGGCGAAGTCTCCCTTGGGGCAGGCCGTCTCAGGCCAGATCTGGTCAGGTAAGGTCGGTCATCGGGTTGTGGGCCACTTCCCACAAATGGCCGTCCGGGTCGGCAAAATAAGCGGTGTAGCCGCCCCAGAATACCTTGTCCGGCTGCTTGAGCGGCCTGGCGCCGGCGGCGATCGCCTCGGCGAAGACCTGCCGCACCGTTTCCTCGTCGGGCACGTTGTGGGCCAGCGAGATCCCTCCGAAGCCGCTGCCTTCCGCAGAGATGCCGGCATCCTTCGCCAGCTCCTCGCGCGGCCAGATGGCGAGCAGCATGTTGCCCTCAAGCCGGAAGAAGACGACGCCCGCATCGGGATCGTAGTCTTCCGTCTCGAGCCCCAGGCCGTCGCGGTAGAAGGCGAGGCTGCGGCCCAAGTCCGCGACGCCCAGGGTGACGAGGCTCAGCTTGGGCTTCATCAGCTGTGCTCGCGCCCGTCGCCGCTCCAGGTGCGCAGGCCGGGCTGGGTCCGGTCCTCGCTCTTGAGAGCGGCCTGCACCGCGGGCCGTTCGCTGATCGCCTCGCGCCAGCGGACGATGTTGGGAAATTTCGTGTCGACCTCGAACTGGGGGAACATGCGGTTCACGCTGAGCCCGCAGTGGGCGTAGAAATTGATGTCGGCGAGCCCGTAGGTTTCGCCCGCGAGAAACGCGTTGTCGGCAAGGTGCGCCTCGACCTTGTCGAGCGCGTAGCCGATCTTCCCAAGCGCGTGGTCGAGGTCCTTCTGCTCGAAGCCCGAGCGCGCGGTGCGCCACTTCTTCTGCTGGTCGGGCAGGGGGACGTGGCTCATCAGTTCCTCGAAGCGATCCTCTTCGATCGATTTCGTGATCTGACGAATGAGCCGATGCCAGCCGTGCATTGAGACGAAATTCATCACCTGTTCGTCGACGAATTTCGTCCAGTATCGCATCCGCGCCTTGCCCAGCGGGTCGCGCGGACGCAGCGGACCGCTGGCCGGCTGGGCATCGGGAAAGGCATCCTCGAGGTATTCGTTGATGACGGTGGTGTGCGTTATGATCGTCCCGTCATGGTCGAGAACCGGGACCTGGCCTTCCGGATTGATCGCGGTGAACCAGTCCTGGTGCTGCTCGAACTTGTGCAGGTCGACATAGACGCTTTCGTAGGCGAGCCCCTTCTCCTTGAGCGGGATCATCGACTTGAGCGAGTTCGCCATCGGCTCGGCGTGGTAATACTTGAGCGCCATCGTCAGACCTCCAGAGTGTTCAGCACGCCGCCGTCGACCGCCCAGTCCTGCCCGGTGACGTGGCTCGCCGCGTCGCTCAGCAGGAAGGCGGCCACCTCGGCCAGTTCGCCCGGATCGCCCATGCGGCGCTGGGGCACGCGCGCGGCGATCTTGCCCTTCTGCTCTTCGGGGATGCGGTCCAGCGCCTCGGTCACGATGAAGCCGGGGATCACGCAGTTGGCGCGGATGCCGTGCGGGGCCATCTCCATCGCGATGGCCCGCGTCAGCCCGAGCACCCCGTGCTTGGACGAGACATAGGCCGGGTTCATCGCCATGCCGCGCTTGCTGGCCATCGAACCGGTGACGAGGATGGCGCCCTTGCCCGCTTCGATCATCGCCGGCAGCACGTGCTGCGCGGCCCAGAACACGCTGGTCAGGTTGACCTTGATCGTCCGCTCGAACTCGTCGGGATCGAACGCGGTGAAGGGAGTGAACCCGCCGGTCAGCCCGGCATTGGCGAACAACCCCTCGATCGGCCCGAAATGGCCGGCGGCCGCGTCGAGCGCGGCTTCCAGCTCGGCTTTCACACCGACATCCGCGGCAAAGCCGGCGGCATTGCCGCCGATGGCGGCCGCCTCGGCATCGAGAACTTCCTGCCGCCGGGCAATCAGTGAGACCCGCGCCCCGCGCGCCGCCAGCAGCCGGGCGGTCTCGAGCCCCAGGCCGGTCGAGGCCCCGGTGACGGCAACGTGCATGCCGTTGAAATCCACTATCTCTCTCCCCTGACGAACGCGGCCCACTTGGGCGCGTCCGGATGGCCGTTGCTTTCGGGCGACCAGATCGCTTCCATCTGCGCCCGCGCTGTCGCCTCGTCCATCCCGTGCTCGCGGTTCCAGCGGTACATGAAGGCGGACACGCGCCAGTTCATCACGCAGTGGACGTGGCCCGGCTCCTCGCCGGCGGCCGCCATTTCCTCGGAGAAGCGGCGGTAGTGATCCTCGCCGGGAGAATCAAACGGGACCGGGACGCTGACATATTCGAGCCCCGCTTGCGCCATCGCACCGGCGGCGTCGGGCAGCATTTCGGGATGATCCGGCATGGCGAGGTTGATCACCCGCCGCGCGCCCATCGCGGCTAGCCGCGCCGGGTCGGCCGGATCGAGCTTGCCCGAGGTGGTCACCCGGTCCGACAGGCGCAGGAAATTGCGAATGTCGGCCGGGTCGCTCAAGCCAGCCCCAGCAGCTTGGCCGCGTTGTCCTTCATGATGCCCGGCATGACCTCTTCGCGGAAGCCGACCTCCTTGGCCGCGGCGATCCACTTGTCCGGGTGGATCAGCGGAAAGTCGCTGCCGAACAGCATCTTGTGGCGCAGCTGGGTGTTCGCATAGGTGATCACCTGCTTGGGGAAGTACTTCGGGCTCCAGCCCGACAGGTCGATGAACACGTTGGTCTTGTGCATCGCCATCGACAGGCTCTGGTCGACCCAGGGCCAGCTCGGGTGGGCGAGGATGATCTTCATGTCGGGGAATTCCACCGCGACATCGTCGATCAGCATGGGCTCGCCATACTTCAGGCGCATCCCGCCGCCGCCGCGCATCCCGGTGCCCATGCCCGAATGGCCGGTGTGGAAGATGACCGGCAGGCGGTATTCGTTGATCACTTCGTAGATCGGCCAGGCCATGCGGTCGGCCGGATGGGCGTTCTGCGCGATGCCGTGGAACTTGAAGCCTTTGACCCCGTGGTTCTCGATCAGGTCGCGCGCTTCGCGGGCGCCGTACTTGCCCTTGTGCGGATCGATGCTGGCGAAGGGAATGCAGATGTCGTCGTTCTTATTGGCCAGTTCGGCCACCTCGTAGTTCGACACCCGCTTGGCGCCCATGCCGCTCTCGCAGTCCACGGTGAACATGCAGAAGGCGATCTGCGTCTCGCGGTAGAGCTCGATAATCTCGGGCATCTTGGGCCGCTCGCGCGGGGCCTTGAAATAGGCGCTGGCGGCATCGAAGAATTCGCCCATGACCGGATCTTCGGGGTCGTGGCACGAAACCTCCGCATGGACGTGGACGTCGATGGCGCGGATCTTGGAAAGGTCGATGGGCAAGCGGAAACCCCTGCAGAAATGAATGGGCCCGCCCCGGCTGGCCGGTGGCGGGCCCCGATATGGTCAGACGGTCAGAGCTTCATCAGCACCGTCTTGGTTTCGAGGTAGGCCTCGAGACCCAGACGGCCCTGTTCGTGGCCGATGCCGCTCTCCTTGTAGCCGCCGAACGGCAGCGCAGGGTCGATCATGGCGTGGGTGTTGATCCAGACCGTGCCGGCCTGGAGGCGCGCGGCGATCTTGTGCGCGGCCGCAACGTCCTTGGTCCACACGCCGGCGGCGAGGCCGTACTGCGTGTTGTTGGCTTCCTTCACCACTTCGTCGAGATCGTCGAACCGCTGCGCGACGACGACGGGGCCGAAGATCTCCTCGCGAACGACGCTCATCTGCGGGTTCACGTCGGTCAGGATGGTCGGGTTGACGTAGTATCCGCCGTCGTTCGCCGGCACGTCGCCGCCCATCAGCACGGAGGCGCCGTCACGCTTGCCGGCCTCGATGTAGCCGAGCACGCGTTCGTGCTGCTCCTTGCTCACCAGCGGGCCCATGTGGCCCTCGGGATCGAGCGAGGCGCGCGGCGCCCAGAAGGCGCTGGTTTCGGCCATGCCCTCGACCACCTTGTCGAACACCGACTTGTGGGCATAGAGCCGCGACCCGGCAACGCAGACCTGGCCCGAGTTGAAGAAGATCGCGCCGGCGACGCCCGGGGCGGTTTCGGCCGGATCGACGTCGGGCATGACCACGACCGGGCTCTTGCCGCCGAGCTCCAGCGTCACGTGCTTGAGCGTTTCGGTGGCGTTGCGATTGATCAGCTTGCCGATCTCGGTCGACCCGGTGAAGGCCACCTTGTTGACGTCGGGGTGCTTGACCATCCGGTCGCCGGCCGTGTGACCATAGCCGGTGACGATGTTGATCACGCCTGCGGGGACGCCAGCTTCCTGGATCAGGTCGGCCAGGCGCAGCGCCGTGAGGCTGGTCTGTTCGGCCGGCTTGAGCACGCTGGTGCAGCCCGAGGCGAGCACCGGGGCGAGCTTGAGGCACGCCATCAGCAGGGGGAAGTTCCACGGCACGATCTGCGCGCAGACGCCGACCGGCTCCTTCAGGGTGTAGCCGAACATCGTGCCGCCCGGCATCGAATAGGGCGCCTGGGTCTCGCCCCCGATCTTGCCGGCCCAGCCGGCCATGTAGCGGAAATGCGCGGCCGCGCCGGGCACGTCGACCGCGGCGGCCATGCCCTTGGGCTTGCCCACGTCGATCGCCTCGAGCTCGGCGAATTCCTCCGCATGCTGGTCGATCAGGTCGGCGATTCGGTGCATGATCTTCTCGCGCGCGACCGGCGGCAGGTTGCGCCAGCGGCCATCGTCGAACGCGGTGCGCGCGGCGGCAACAGCCCGGTCGATGTCCTTGTCGGTCGCTTCGACGAACTTCGAGATCACCTTGCCCGAGGAGGGATCCTCGACATCGATCGTCTCGCCGCCCGAGGAATCGACCCACTCGCCGTTGATGTAGAGCTGCGGGCTGCGGGCCAGGGCCTTCTTGACGGCGTCCGAATACTCGAACTGCGTCCGGCTGATGGTGGTCACTTCGTTCATGACGTTGGGTCCTCTCGTGAAACTTCGAATCTTGGGTTGGGGTGAGCTTAGCAATATTCGTGCGGAATGCCTACGCGCCGCCGGCTCTGGCGCCCCCGGCAGAAGGGCGTCCCAGCGCTTTGTCTTCGTTCGCGCGCTTAATCAGGTACTGGCGCACCGCCTCGGCATCCTCGGGCTTGAGGGCGACCTTGAAGCTGACCATTCCGTTGTGCTTCAGCGCGCCGTCGATCACCACGGCCCTGATCGCTTCGGGCGCGTTCAGCGTCGCCGAATGGCGCAGGTCGGGATTGAGCGCGCCGGCCACGGCGGCGTCGCCATGGCAGACCGAGCAATACCGGCCGTAGACGTCGGCCCCGCGCGCAACCTGCGCTGCGGTTCCGGTAAAGGCCGGCGGGTCGAGCACGCGTTCGGCCAACGGCGGCGCTTCCGGCAGCTTGGCGCTGCCGCCCAGCTTGAACACCAGCAGGCGGCTGATGTTGCGCGGGGTGCCGCTGGCGGCCGTCAGGATGCCGGGCGCGACGTCCCACACGCCGCCCCATCCGGCCAGCACGGCCACGTACTGCTCGCCGTCGATCGCATAGGTCATCGGCGCAGCGATCACCCCGGTCTGCGTCGGGAAGGACCACAGGCGGGCGCCGGTCTTGGCGTCGTAGGCGGCGAATTCCTCGATCGCGGTGCCCTGGAATACCAGCCCGCCCGCGGTGGACAGCACGCCGCCGTTCCACGGACCCTTGTAGGGCACGCGCCAGGCTTCCTTCTTCGCCGCGGGATCCCAGGCGATCAGCGCGCCGGTGGTGCCGGCCATGGCGCCTGCGCGCGCCGCCGGGTCGGCCGGCATCGCGGTGCCGGCGGAATCGAGCCCGGTCTGGAAGCCGATCTCGCTCTCCTTCCAGTCCTTGGCGGCGAGGAAGGGGAAACCGGCGAGATTGGCCGGAATATACATCAGGCCGGTCTGGCTGCTGTAGCTTTGAGGCTGCCAGCTGTGCGCCCCGCCTGCGCCGGGCAGGTTGACCCACAGCTTGCCGGTCTGCTCGTAGCGCGCCTCGGGGTTGACCTGCGGCTTGCCGGACGCGTCGACGCCGGTCGACCAGTTCATCTCGGTCCACGGCGTGGCTGAGAGAAACTTTCCGTCCTTGGCGTCGAACACCCAGAAGTAGCCGTTCTTGGGCGCATGGAGCACGACGCGCTTCTGTTCGCCGTCGATCGTCATGTCGGCCAGCGTGATCTGCGCGTTGCTGTCGAAGTCCCAGCGATCTTCGGGCGTCTGCTGGTGGTGCCAGCGATATTCGCCGGTGTCGGCGTCGACCGCGACGATGGAGCTGGTGTAGAGGTTGGCCTGGTCGCCTTCGCCCATGCGGCCGTTGGCGGCCGGGTTCCATGGCTCGGCATTGCCGGTGCCGAACAGGACCTGGTTGTTGACCGCGTCGTAGGTGATCGAATCCCACACGGTGCCGCCACCGCCCAGCTTCCACCACTCGCCGCTCCACGTCTGCGCGGCGCGTTCCATGGCGTCGTTCTCGAAGCCGTCGTCCGGATTGCCGGGTACCGTGTGGAAGCGCCAGACCTCGTCGCCGGTCGCCCAGTCGTAAGCGGCGATGAACCCGCGCGCCTTGTACTCCGCCCCGCCGCTGCCGATGAAGACCTTGCCCTTGGCGACCCGCGGCGCGCCGGTGATCGTGTAGCTCTGCTTGTCGGGCACGACCTGCTTGCGCCACGCCACGCTGCCATCGGACTGGTTGAGCGCCACCAGATCACCGTCGAGCGTGGCGACGTAGACCTTGTCGCCATAGAGCGCGACGCCGCGGTTGACCGCGTCGCAGCAGGCCACGACCAGCGTCTCGCGCGGGACGTCGGGATCGTAGGTCCACTTGACCGCCCCGGTCTTGGCATCGAAGGCCATGACCTTCGACCAGGCGGTGGTGATGTAGAGCACCCCGTCGTGCATCAGCGGGGTCGCTTCCTGCCCGCGCGCGGTGTCCAGGTCGGCGAACCAGGCGAGGCCCAGATCCTTGACGTTCTCGCCAGAAACCTGCGTCAGCGGGCTGAAGCGCTGCTCGCCGTAGTCGCGGCCGTGGGTCAGCCATTCGTTGCCGTCGGCCGCGGCCATCATCGCGTCGGTCACGCCGGTCGTGGGCGCATCGGTGCCGGACCCTGTCATGCCGCCCAGGCCGCTCGCATCGCAGGCAGCCAGAGTGAGCGACAGCGCAAAGGCCGCCAGCGCGGAACGAAACTTCATCGAGGATCCTCTCCCAATCATCCCCAGCGGTTTATTTCCGGCCCCGGCGCGAAGGCGTGAGTCGGCGCCCCGGTGGTAGCGCAAGCCAGCGCGGCCTGCACGCTCGGCCTTGCCTCGACCCGCGCCATCCAGGCGGCGCAGCGCGGCTTGCCGGCAAAGGCGTCGGGCTCGAGTTCGGGCATCGAGCGCAGCCAGGCGAATGTCTCCAGATCGGCGATGCCGAACGCGTCCATCAGCCAGTTGCGCCCGTCGGCGAGCTGGGCCTCGATCCGCTCGACGAACTGCGCCACCTTGGCCTTGCTGTCGGCGACCTTGGAGGCATCGACCTTGCCGTCGCGCAGGTCCTGCCAGCGGGCGCGCAGGTCCTCGCTGCGGATGGGCGCGACCAGGGCGGCGAATGCGTCGGCGGTCATCTCCTCCAGCACGGCCTGCGCATGGGCCAGCGTACCGAGATAGGCGACCGCGGGGCTCAGGCGCTCGGTCGCCTGCCGGCACCACATCCGGGTCTGCCAGCGCGCGTAGGGATCGTTCGGCTGCAGGCCGCAGCCCCCGGCCGCCTCGTCGAAGTACTGGGCGATGAACACCGCTTCGCTCATTGCCTCGCCGTCCAGCACGAGGACCGGACCCTCGCCCTCGACAGCGAAGTCGCAGGCCACTGCCTCGGAAACGCCCGGTAGACGGTGACGCTCGCCCGCCAGCAGGTCGATCGGGCGGCGCTCGATCTCCAGCCCGCTCTCGAACAGCGCGGCCAGCACGCTGAGCGAAGGGCCGTTCGGCTCGCCGTGATACAGCACCGCGCTCACGCGAAGTCCCCCATGATGGCGTTGAAGCGGTCGGTGAAGCGGCCGCTGCCCATCGCCCAGGTCTGTTGCACGGCCGGGCGGCGATAGACCGCGCGCAACCAGCGCCAGATGTTCGGCGTCAGCTCCGGATTGCAGATGTCGGCGTTGCCGACCGGCAGCATGTAGGTCGAATTGAAGATGTTGATGTCGGCCAGCGAATACCCGTCGCTACCAACATATTCGCGCTTGCCCAGTTCCTCTTCGATCAGCCCCACGCCCAGTGCGATGCGGCGCCGGCTTTCGGCCAGCTCATCTTCGCTGAATTCGGCGAACATCGCCTTGCGCCAGGCCACGCGCCTCTCGGGCAGGGGAATGCGTGCGATCATCGCCTCGCGCTCCTGCTCGCTCTTGTGGGCGAGCGAGGGGCCGACGAACGTACACCAGCCGATCATCGAGAAACTGGGGCCGAGCCACTGATCCATGAACTTCATCCACCAGCGGATTCGCCACCGATCGCGCGGGTCGGCGGGCATGAGGGCAGGGCCCTCGAACGCCTCGTCGACATATTCCATGATCGCCGTGCTCTCGGTCAGCACGCGGTTGCCCCAGAGTCCGCGGTGCGTCATCGCCGGGATCGTCCCTTGCGGGTTGATCGCCAGGTATTCCGGCTGGTGCTGGTCGAAACGGATCATGTCGATGTAGTGGCTGGCGAAGGGCACGCCCTTTTCCACCAGCGCCAGCATCGGCTTGCCCGAATTGGCGTTCGGCTCCCAGTGATAGAGCGTGACGTCTGCCATGACCTCTCCGTCCGGCCCTATCGTAACGGCCGTTATCGTTATCGCCGCTTACAAACACCGACGGCGATCGGTCAAGGCTTGCTGCAAGTGCGAAAAGAATGTTGAAATAGGCCGATGGAGGGCGTATTTCGGTGCCTGTCAGTCGAGCGCGAGCCCGCGTTAAGACCCTGGCTTTCCGAATCTTTCGCCTGACAGGAAAACCCAATGACGACCAAGTTGCCCTCGCGTGCCGACCACGTCGGCTCGTTCCTGCGTCCGCAAGCCGTTCTCGAGGCACGGACCCATCGCTATGCCGACAACATTTCCTACGAGGAGCTGCGCGCCGTCGAGGACGCGGCGATCGAGGAGCTGGTGCGCTGGCAGGAGAGCCTCGGGCTCGAAGCGATCACCGACGGCGAATTCCGCCGCAAGTTCTTCCACACCGATTTCCTGCTCCAGCTTTCGGGCGTCGAGGAGACCGGCGGCATCAAGAAGGCGTTCAAGAACGACAAGGGCGTCGACGTCGAGTTCGCCCCGCCCAAGATGGTCATTTCCGGCAAGGTCGAGCACGTGAAGTCGATCGAGCGGAAGAATTTCGAGCATCTCGCCGCCCATGTGACGAAGACGCCCAAGGTGGCGATCCCCAGTCCGACGATGCTGCACTTCCGCGCCGGGCGGGCGGGCATCCCCGAAGATGTCTATCCCGACATGCAACTGTTCTTCGACGATGTCGCGGCCGCCTATCGCGCGGAAATCGCCGACCTTGCCGATGCCGGGTGCCGCTACATCCAGTTCGACGATACGAACCTGGCCTACCTGTGCGACACCGGCCACCGCGCCGATGCCGAGAGCAGGGGGATGAACCCCGACGCGATCACCCACGACTATGCCCGGCTGATCAACGCCAGCTTCCGCGACGCGCCGGCCGACATGATCAAGGCGATGCACCTGTGCCGCGGCAACTTTCGGTCGAGCTGGGCGGCCGAAGGCGGCTACGAGCCGGTCGCCGAGGTGATGTTCAACGAATGCGCGATCGACGCGTTCTTTCTCGAATACGATGATGCCCGCTCGGGCGACTTCGCGCCGCTGCGCTTTCTGCCCAAGGGCAAGACCGTGGTGCTCGGCCTGGTTTCGACCAAGCTCGGCGAGATCGAGAGCAAGGACGACATCAAGCGCCGGATCGACGAGGCGACCAGGTTCGTCGACATCGATCAGCTGGCGATCAGCCCGCAGTGCGGCTTTGCCAGCACCGTCCACGGCAACGACATCAGCACGAAAGCACAGGCCGACAAGATCCGCCTGTGCGTCGAAGTCGCCGACGAGGTCTGGGGCCGGGTGCCGGTCGGCGCCTGACCCGAAAGTCCGCTGCTACCGAACCAAAAAGGGCGGCCCCGCGGGGCCGCCCTTCCTGTTTCCGGGTGACGGAAGCAGCCGTCAGAACTGCTTCTTGACCGACACCGCCCATTCGCGCGGACGGCCCGGCTGGGCCAGCACGTAGCCCTGGTTGCCGACCGTCTGGTCCTGGCTGGTGAGCAGGTAGTACTTGTCGAACAGGTTGGTCACCTCGAACGACACGTCCAGATCCCGGTCCTCGTTGCGCCACGTGAGGCGCGCGTTGGCCAGCGTGTAGGAATCGAGCCGGTTGCTCTCGCGGTTGGCGGACAGCGTGTAGATGTCGCTCTGGTAAGCGGCATCGAAGCGCGGCGTCAGCGAACCGGCAGTGCCGAGATCGACCTCGTACTGGACGCCGATCGACCACTTCCACTTTGGCGTGTACGGCGCGTAATCGCCGAACTGCGGACCCGAGAGGTTGGTCGGCCCGCCGACCGAAACCGTGGTGCCGTTGGGCAGCGGATAGGCGCCGAAGCGCTTGTACTTGAAATCGAGGTAACTCACCGCGCCGTCGATCATGAAGCCGTCGATCGGCTGGATCGTGGTCTCGACTTCGATGCCCTTCACGTCCGCGTCGCCCGCATTGACCGGCAGGGCGCAGGGGGCGCCGAAGCCGGCCCCGGCGATCGCCGTGCAGTTGCTGAGGTTGAGCTGGATGTCCTTGTACTTGGAGTAGAAGGCCGCGACGTTCAGCCGGACCATGCGGTCCAGGAAGTCGCTCTTGATACCCAGTTCGAACGATTCCAGCGTTTCCGGGCCGAACGGCAGCGCCTGCTGCGCGAAGAACGGCCGCGGGTTCACGCCGCCGCCCTTGAAGCCGGTCGAGTACTGGAGGTAGGTCATCAGGTCGTCCGTCCATTCGTACTGGACGTTCGCACGGTAATCGATCCGGTCACCCGAATAGCGCCCGATGGTGCCGTTCAGCGCCAGAACGCCGTAGGTCGCGCCGTTGGGGGCGGTGCCGCCGGCCGCCGTGGCGGTGGGATCGTTGAACGGGCGCTGGCGGATGTAGGTGTAGGTCTTCGATTCCTCGGTGTAGCGGATGCCGCCGTTGAGCGTCAGCCGGTCGATCGGGCGCCAGGCGAGGTGCGCGAACGCCGCCTTGCTGTTGGCATCCACCGGATCGCTCTGCTGGAACTGCAGCGCCGAGGAACGCAGGTCCTGGAACGAGGTGTAGACCGACTTCTGGTCGCTATAATAACCGCCCAGCGTGTACTCGATCTCGTCGTTGTCGCCGAAGGCGCCGTTCAGGCGGACTTCCTGGCTGAAGAAGCGGAAGGTCAGCGGCCCGAAGCCCAGGCTGTGCGCTAGCGGGGACACGTCGTTGTCGTTCGAGAACTCCGACGTGTACTTGCGGAAGGCGGTGATCGAGACGAGCTGGAGCTGGTTCGACAGGTCCCATTCGGCCTGGCCCGACACGCCCCAGCCACGGAACCGCACGCGGCCGTCGGCGCTCGACGCGCGATAGGGGCCGTCAGCCGGATTGTTGTAGCTGGCGAAGTTGCAGTACGGCCCGCAGACGAACCGGTTGTCGTAGGGGACGACCGCCGCATAGGGCTGGATGTCGCGCGGGATCGGGTTCGCCGCGGTCGGGCTCGGCGGGGTCACGCCCGGGATCGGGAAGATCGGGCTGGCCGGATTGCCGTTGGGATAGTTCTTCGCCAGCAGGATGGTCGCCGCGGTCGTGCGGTCATCGTCGGTGTAGTCGGCGATGATGTTGATATCGAGCGTGTCCATCGGCTGAAAGCGGAGCTGGCCGCGGGCGGCGATGTAATCCACCTCGCCCTCGCGCGCCGCGACGCAGTCGGTGCCCGAGGTATAGGCCGGGACGCCGCCGGCCGGGTTGATCGGGCCGGTCACGCCCGCACGGTCGACGAAGGTCGTCGAGCCGCCGGCCGGGTAGACGCAGCCGAAGTCCAGCCGCTCCACGTAACCGCGCTGCTTCTTCGACACGCCCGAGAGGCGCGCGGAGACCGTGTCGGTCAGGGCGAAGTCGGCGCTGGCGCGCAGGTCGATGCGGTTGCGGCTGCCGTAGGCGGCCGACACGTAACCGGTGTTGCTGCCGGTCGGGCGCTTGGAGAACATCTTGACCGCGCCGCCGATCGAGTTGCGGCCCGAAAGCGTGCCCTGCGGGCCGCGCAGCACCTCGACACGGTCGAGATCGAGCAGATCGAGGATCGAGCCGGTGAGCGTGGCGTAGTAGACGTCATCCACGTAGAAGCCGACGCCCGGCTCCACGGCTGGGTTGAAGTCGAACTGGCCGACGCCGCGGATGTTGGCGCCGAGCGAGGGACCGTAGGTCGCGCCCTGCGGCTTGAGCGTCACCGACGGGGCCTGGTTGGCAACGTCCTGGATGCTGGTTTGGCTGCGCGCCTCGAGCATGGCCGAGTTCACGGCGGTGATCGCCAGCGGCGTGTCCTGCAGCGCCTGTTCGCGGAACTGGGCGGTGACGATGATTTCGGTGCTTTCGGCTTCGTCCTGCTCGGCGGCATCCTGCGCCGCGGCAGGTTGCACGATTGCCAGAGCGGCGAGCGACGCGCCGGCGAGAATCGCCCGGCGGCACACGATATGACGAGTCATTCGGTTGGCTTCCCTTCCCATAACCCCTGTCCGGCAAACGGCCGACGGAGCGGGAAAGCGCCTATCGCCACTTTTGACGGGCGCAAATACAAATGTAAGCGGTCCCATCTTTTGACCGAATGTGTCGCCTGTTTGCCACGTTTCGAAAGTTAGTTGCGCCTTCGGCAACCGTCATCCGCGCAGGCGGAAGACCGCGCGAGCATTGTCTTCCATCAGCATCTTCTTGTGCTCCGGCGTAAATTGCATCCGGTCGTAGGCGGCAACCTCGTCGTAGGATTGCTGGTAGGGGTAATCCATTGCGTAGAGCACTCGGTCGGGGCCCAGCACGTCCATGCAGAAGCGGATGCCCTGTTCCCACCCACAGCCGCTGGTGGTGACCCAGATGTTATTGTGGAAGTAATAGGAGACCGGATGCTTCAGCTTGGGCTGGTTGCCGCCGCGCAAGTGGCTGCGCCCGTCGGCATTCCCCTGCATCCAGTCGAACCGGTAGAGGTGCAGCGGCATGCATTCGCCCAGATGGCCGATGACCAGCCGCAGCTTCGGGAAGCGGTCGAACGCGCCCGACAGGATCAGGCCCATCGTGTGCACCCACACGTCGTGCGGGAACCCGCCAAGCGCGCCGAAGAATCCGCGGGTTTCGTAGTGCGGCGCGTTGAACGGCGCGGTGGGATGGATGTAGAGCGCCCCGTCGCTCGCCTCGATCGCCTCGAGGATCGGCCAGTAGTCCTGCTCGTCGATATAGTGGCCCTGCCAGTGCGAGTTGAGCACCGCGCCATTCAGCCCCAAGGTGCCGATCGCCCGGTCGATCTCGCGCACGCTGCCAGCCACGTCGCGCGGGTCGAAGGCGGCCAGCGCGCTGAAGCGGTCGGGATGATTGCGGCAGGCCTCGGCGGCGATGTCGTTCGCCTCGCGCGCCAGCGGCGTGCCTTCGCCGGGCTTCACCACCTGCACGCCGGGCGCGGTGAGCAGCAGGAGCTGCCGGTCGATGCCGAACTCGTCCATGTGCGACAGCCGCAAGGTCCCCAGGTCCTGCAGCATCTCCTGCAGGCTCGGCATCCGGTTGAACATCGCGCCCATGCGCAGGCTGTCGTCATTGGGGGCCGCGCCGCTATCCCAGTAGTCGACCTGCGCCTTGACCAGGGCGGGGAAGGTCCACGCCTCTTCGGTGGCGATCCGCTTGTAGGGCGCGTCGCGATCGACGTGCCCCGCGCGCGGCGCCATGCCCACGCGGGTGCGGTGGCTGAAGTCCTCCTTGAAGTGGCCCTTGAGGCCGAATTCGCTGCCGTCTTCGAGCTTGGCCATCAAAACATTCCGTTGGGGTTCTTCGAGGTCGCCGGGTCGGGCACTTCCTGCATCACGTCCCAGTGCTCGACGATATAGCCGTCCGCCACCCGCAGCAGGTCCACGATGGAGTAGCCGCGCGTGCCCGCCTCGCGCTGGAAGCGGAAGTGGACCGCCACGAGGTCGGCGTCTCCCCACACTACGCGGCGCACCTCGTGCGCCAGGTCGGGCAGGCGGGCCATGCTCGCCTGCATCATCGCCAGCGTCGCATCGCGGCCCGTCGGCGCGTTGGGGTTATGCTGGATGTAGTCGGGGTGCATCCAGCAGGTGAAGGCGTCGGTCGGGTTGTCCTCGACATAGAACAGCTGGATGAACCGCTCCGCCACCTGCCGCGTGGTCAGGCCAGCGCGGTTCGCGGTGTCGCGCGGGTCGAACGGGGGCGCGTCCGGATCCCACGGCAGCGCGCCGTCCGCGGGTCTCACCGGCCCTGTCCGGCCAACATCGCGCCGAACTTGGGATGGGCGAAGTGCATCGGCACGTCCTGACGATAGGGCCAGGTCTTGCGGTGCTGGTCGGCCGGCAGCAGGCGGTCGGGGCCGAGCGGGTCTTCGGGAAAGGTCTTCTCGGCCGGTTGCAGGTGCGCGGTGGTATGCGCCCAGCCTTCCTCGTAATTGCCCTGCCACTGCATCATGTAGTCGAGCCGCTTGATCTTCCATATCCCGTCCACATTGACGTAATCGTTCTCGTAGATCCCGGCTTCCATGAACTGCTGCGGCATCATCTCTTCGCGCGTTTCCTGGAAATCGTCGTGCCAGCCGCCCAGCAGGATGCCGTGGAAGCGGCCCTTGGCGGTCTGCCGGTCGGGCGCCACCGTAATGATGTCCTGCATCTGGAAATGGTCGAGCAGCAGGCCGTTGACCGGGCCGGGCTTGCCGCCGGTGAAGCGCCCGGCGATCCAGTCGCCATAGAGCCGCTTGACGCCAGCATGGCCGACGTACTCGCCGCTCAGGAACACGACCGCGCCGTCCTCGGCGAACAGGTCGGCCACTTCGTCGGGGCGGTTGAAATCGATGTAGTAGCCGTAGGCCCAGTGGAGCCGCCGGATCGCCTGGATGTCCTCCAACACGCCGACCTTCTGTTCCAGCTCCGCGAGGCGCGCTTCCACGCCCTTGTCCCCTGGGCTCATTCTCGACTCTCCCGTTTTGCTTTGTATGTAACCCTAACGAACGATACGATATTGGCGAGAGGAAATCGGGCATGAGCGAGCAACCGCAGGGTGGGGCCGGCGAATGGGCGGGACGTGTCGCCTTCGTCACCGGCGCGGTCACGGGAATCGGGCTGGGCGTGGCGCAGGCTTTCGCCGACGCGGGTATGAAGCTGGCGCTGTCCTATCGCAACGAGGACGACCGGCTGGAAACCGAAGCCTGGTTCGCCGCCAGGGGCTATCCCCAGCCGCTCTACTGCAAGCTCGACGTGACCGACCGTGCGCGCTTCGCCGAGGTGGCCGACGAGGTCGCGCGCTTCTACGGCGAGGTGCACGTGCTGGTGAACAATGCCGGGGTCAGCGTGTTCGGCCCGACCGACGAGGCGACCTACGACGACTACGACTGGATCATGGGGGTCAACTTCGGCGGGGTGGTCAACGGGCTGGTCAGCTTCCTGCCCAGGATCAAGGCGAGCGGGGGCCGCCGCCACGTGACCAACATCGCCAGCATGGCCGCCTTCCTGCCCGGTCCGCAGGCGGGGATCTACACCGCCAGCAAGTTTGCCGTGCGCGGGCTGACCGAATCGCTGCGCTACAACCTGGCGCCGCAGGGCATCGGCTGCTCGCTGTGCTGCCCCGCGCTGACCCGCACGAACGCCTGGACCAGCGCGCTCAAGCGGCCGGACACCTTCGCCGACAGCGGCTTTGCCGAAGCGCGCGAGGGCGAGCTGGCGCAGTTCGGCACCGCGTTCGAGGAAGGGATGGACCCGTACGAGGTCGGCACCAAGATCCTGCGCGGGATGACCAGGCGCGACGGCCTGATCCTGACCCATCCGGAACACGGGCCCGACTTCGAGGAACTGCACGAAAAGATCATGGCCGCGCTGCCCGACGAACCTGCGCCCGCCGGGCGGCTGCGGATCGAGGAGCTGCGCCGCGAGGCCATGCGCCAGGCCGAGGCGGGGGTGAGGATGAGCATGGACGACCTGACGTAGAAAGAGGGTCGCCGAAGGGGAGGATACCGATGAAAGCAATCCGCCGCGCGTGCCTGACGGCCGCCTTGGCCTTCTTTGCCGTCGGCGCTTTCGCCGTTCCTGTGGTCGCCCAGCAGGCTCTGCCGGAGCCTCTCGCCAAGGGGCCGCCGTCCGCCGTTCCGCCCGCGATCCAGATCGCCCGCTGGCACATGAACGACGCCGACGTGAACGTGCTGACCTTCCGCAGCATGGACAAGCTGTTCACCACCCGCACGGTGCCGCGCGCCGGGCAGGTCTGGCATTTGCCCCGCTCGGAACGGCCGCTCGATTTCACCTATGCGTTCGATGGCACGACCCGGCAGGCGAGCGAGTTCGCCGCCCGCACGCTGACCGATGCGCTGATCGTGCTGAAGGACGGGCGCATCGTGTCCGAGCAGTATTTCAACAACGCCGACGAGAGGACCCGTTTCATCGGCTGGTCGATGACCAAGTCGGTCACCTCGCTGCTGGTCGGCCAGGCGCTGGCGCAGGGTCGCATTGCCTCGCTCGACGATCCGATCGATCGCTACCTGCCGGAACTTCGCGGTGGCGGATACATAGGGGTCACGATCCGGCAAATCCTGCAGATGCGTTCGGGCGTCGATTACGAGGAGCGCTACGACTTCGCCAATCCCGGCACGGCGGCCAGCAATCACATCGATGCGCTCGTGCGCAATACCGCGCGCTTCGCCGATGCCGCGCGCGCCATCCCGCGGGCGAAAACGCCAGGTAGCGCGTTCGCCTACAAGACGCTCGACACCGCGGTGCTCGGTTGGCTGCTCGAGCGGGTCGGCGGCGGCAGCACGGTCGCGGCCTACACCGCGCAGAACCTGTGGGAGCCGCTCGGTGCGGAGGCCGACGGGTTCTACATCATGGACGGCGAGCCGGGGGTGGGCCGCGAATTCAGCGGGGCCGGCTTCAACGCCGTGGCGCGCGACTGGGCACGTCTGGGCCAGATGATGCTCGACGGCGGCAAGGCAGGCGGGCGGCAGGTCGTCCCGGCCGAATGGATCCGCCTGTCGACGGGGGATTCAGGCCCGACCGGCGGGCCGATGGGCTATGCCATGCAGTGGTGGCGCATGGGAGCGCCCGGCGCCTATTCCGCGGTCGGGCTGCAGGGCCAGTACGTCTACGTCGATCCCGCATCGCGCACCGTGGTGGTCAAGCTGAGCCACTATCCCCCCGGCGCCGACGATGCGCTCAGCAACGAGACCGAGGCCTTTCTGCGCGCCGTCTCCGCCTGGACGCCGTGAGGAGAGGGGCGGGGTAACCGTTGCTCTGGCGAACCGCGCTGCTATCGTCCGGGCGAAACGGACGGGACTGAGGAGGCAATGCGATGTGCGAACTTGACCACCTGGAGAGCATGAAGGGCGTGAACCGGCGCCAGTTTACCGCGATGGGCGCCTTCGCGGGCCTGGCCGCCTGCACCACCACCGGCGCGGAAGCGGCGGGCGTGATGGAGATGCCGGTCAGCTTCGACGCGCCGGGCGGCAAGCTCGACGGTTTCTTCTATCACCCGGCCAGTGGCAAGCACCCCGCGGTCATCATGTGGCCCGACATCGCCGGCATCCGTCCGGCCAAGAAGATGATGGCCCGGCGGCTGGCCGAGGCCGGCTATGCCGTGTTCCTCGCCAATCCCTATTACCGCAGCGTGGCCGGCGAGCCGTTCGCCGATTTCGATGCCTGGCGCAGCGGCGGCGGGATGCAGAAGGTCGGCCCCTGGATGCAGAAGAATACGCCCCAGGCGATCATGGAGACCTATGGCGCGGCGGTCGCCTGGCTCGACAGGCAGGGCGCGGTCGACACCGGGCGCGGCATCGGCACGCAGGGTTACTGCATGACCGGCTCGTGGACGATCTACGGCGGCTCCGCCGTGCCCGGCCGGATCAAGGGCATGGCCAGCTTCCACGGCGGCGGGCTGGCGGCAGACGCGCCGACCGCGCCGGTCAACCTGCTCGACGATCTGGCCCCCGACGCCCGCGTGCTGATCGCCATCGCCAAGAACGACGATGCGCAGGCTCCGACCGACAAGGACAAGCTGCGCGCCGCGGCCGCACAAAGCAGGGCGAGCGAGGAGATCGAGGTCTACCAGGGCGATCACGGTTGGACCGTGCTCGACAGCCCGGTCTACAACGAGGCCGAGGCGGAGCGCGCCTGGGCGCGAATGCTGGCGATCTATTCGGCCATGTAGGCCGGCGCGAGGCCGACTTCGAGCCAACAAAGGGAGGGCGGCTCCATGCGCGAGCCGCCCTTCCGGTTTGGGCCGATCGTTGCGGCCCGATATGCGACCGTTATGCGACGAGGCCACCGTGGGGCCGGAACCGAGGGACCTGTTGGCCCGGCCTCCGGTGACGGATTCAGATTCGCGTAACCGGGGTTAATTCCGGCTTGCCGAACATGGTTAGCGTGCGCTTACCCATCGCAGGCGGCGGTTTTGCGAGGCTTGGAATGCCGGCCCCGTGGCGCGTGGGTCAGAGCCCGTTCTTGCGCTGGATCGTGACCTGCGAATCGGCGCACCATTTCCCCGCCGGGCAGGCGAAGCTGGCTTGGGCCGCGCGGTCCTTGCGCAGCTGCCACTGCAGCCAGTCGACAACGATCTGCGCCGCCTTGCCGCCGTTGGGCTCGTCGTAGGTACCGCCGTGGCCGGTGGGGATGTTGACCAGCATCGCGGGGACGTGATCGATCTTCTCGAAGTCGTCGACGCCGTTGGTATAGGCGATGTCGGTCGGGCCGCCGAGCAGGTAGAGCACCGGCGTGCGGATAGCCCTGAGCTGCGCCTTGTCCATCGTCATCTCGCCCGGCGCGCCCGGCAGCGGGTCGATCAGGATGCCGCTGTTCTCCACCACCAGCGTCCCGATCCGCGGATCGTCGGCCAGCCGCAGCGCCTGGATGCCGCCGCACGAAAAGCCGCCCAGCGCGATGGCGCCCGCATCGATCATGCCCACGTAGCGCCCGGGACCGCGGCCGTTCTCGGCGATCGCCCAGTCGAGCGCATAGGCCAGGTCGCTGGCACTGGTCTGCTGGGTCAGCGGAGCGCCCGGCCGGCGCGGCGCGGGGCGGCGCTCCTTGGCGTTGGGCCCGCTGAGCCACTTGCCCGATGCGATCACCAGGTAACCGTGGCTGGCGATCTCGGCGAGGTGCTGGCGCTGGGCCGAACCGTCGGCCGCGCAACCGCCGTTGCCCCAGACGAACAGTCCCAGCTTGCCCGAGGCGAACGGAGTCAGGTCTGCCGGGCGATAGACGACATAGCCGGGCAGCTCCGGATCGATCTCCATCAGCGCGGGATAGGGTCCGGTTCCGCGCGTGTCGGGCACCTTGTCGGCCGCCGCCTGGCGCAACTGCTGTTCGGTCGGTGCCACAGTGGCGCAGGCGGAGAGTGAAACGGCCAGAACAGCCGCGAACAAGCGCTTCATCGACACCTCCCGAAACATCCTCAGCCGAACCAGTAGCACGTTCCGCGCATCTCGAGGCTTACCCGCGCAGGCGTATCGGGCCCGGCCAGCGGATTGTCGAACGCGCCGTGCGGCATGAGTTGGGCGCGCGCCGGATCGCTCTCGCTGGTCTTGAACACGATCGCCTCGTCGCGCGTCATGTCGCTGTAGTAGAACCATTTGTGCGCTGGGTTGGCCGCCAGCAGGTAATTGTCGAAGCTCCATTCCGGGCTGCCGTCGAGCGGGTCGAAGATCGCCCGGCAGGGCAACAGGTCGCCCTCGGCCACACTCGGATAGGAACACAGGCCCAGCGGAACGTCCTGCGTGCCCCCCGCCAGCGACCGCCAGAGGTTGTACTGCGCGCTCCGCACGATCCTGCGCCCCTCCGGCGCGCCGCGCTCGCGGGCCGCGGCGGCGTCCTCGCGGGCCATGTCGACGTGCACGAAACGCGCCGGATGGCTGTTGTCATGCTCCTGATTTGCGCCACTTTTCTCGGAGAAGCGGAGGATGCCGAACGGCGTCATCTGCACCTCGTCGCACCCGGTGATCTGCTGCAGGAGCGCGGCGCATTCGGCCCGGTGCACGTCGGCCACGGCCGCGAGGTCGGTCAGGTCGCCCACCGCGCTCACGTGGTCGACCAGCGTGAAGCCCTCGCGGTCAAGGTCGCAGGCGAGGCCCCGCGCATCGCGGATCGTGACTTCCGCGGGCTTGAGCGGGACGAAGTCTTTTTCGTGCGCGTTGGCGTAGAAAAAGGGCATCCTTTCAGTGCGTTCGGAATAGCCGATTGCGGCTTGCACGGTCTTGTCGGAACTCGCGGTCATGCCTCCTCGAACTCCTCGGTATCGATCGTCGGGCGGATCGCGTCGTGATAGCGGTGCCCGCGCACCGTGTCGTGATTGATGATGCGCCCCGCCTCGGCAATCGCCTCGGCCGGAAGGGGCAGCTCGCTGGCAAGCCAGTTCTCTTCCATGTGCGCCATGCTCGTCGTGCCGGGGATCACGTGGCAGTTTTCACCCTGTTCGAGCACCCAGCGCAGCGCCAGCTGGGCGGGGGTTACGCCGTGATCGCCGGCGAGTTCGGCCAGCTTGTCGACCAGCGCCAGGTTGTGTGGCCAGTTGTCCGGTGCGAAGCGCGGCATCTTCGTCCTCAGGTCGCTTTCCTCGAGGATCGAGGGATCGCGCAGCACGCCGCCGAACGCGCCACGCCCAGTGGGGCTGAATGCGACCAGCGCGATGCCCAGTTCCTTGCAGGCATCGAGTACGCCGATCTCGACGTTACGGGTCCACAGCGAATACTCGGGCTGCACGGCCGCCATCGGATGGACGGCATGCGCCTCGCGCAAGTGAGCCGCGCTCCATTCCGACACGCCGTAGGCGCCGATCTTGCCGGCCTCGATCGCCCGCACCATCGCACCGACGCTGTCGGCCACGGGGACCTTGGGATCGAAGCGGTGCATGTAGAACAGATCGATGTGGTCTGTGCCCAAGCGGGCGAGCGAGGCGTCGAGCGAGTTTGCAATCGCCTCGGGGCTGCAATCCACCCCGCGCCGTGGCCCTTCGACCACGATGCCCACCTTGCTGGCGAGGAAGAACTCGTCGCGCCGGTGCATGACCGCGCGCCGCAGCAGTTCCTCGTTCTTGCCCCCGCCGTAGATGTTCGCCGTGTCGAGATGGTCGTAGCCCACGTCCAGCGCGCGGTTGAGCAGCGCCACGCACTCCGCCTCGCCCGGCGGCGTGCCGTAGGCCCAGGACAGGTTCATGCAGCCCAGGCCGACGGGATGGAGTGACTTGCCGGCTATCGTACGGCGCATGGAGTTCCTTTCGTCAATGGAGCGAGAAATTGCTCCCGACCCAGTGATAGAAGTCGTTCTGCACGGTGTTCAAGCTCGCAGCGGACCGCAGATAGCCCGCCGTGTCGTCCTCGATCGATTGCAGCCGCCATTTCGCCTGATGCTGGCCGAGCGCACCGCGCATCTCGAGGAAACGCCGTTCGAACTCCGCGCGCAGTGCCGGATCCCCGGTCAGCTTCGCGTCGTCCTTCATCGCTTGCAGGATGTCGAGCATGAGCATCGCATAGCGGCTGCGCAGCTTGACGATTTCGTTCTTGCCATCCGCACCGCCGCTGTCGGCCAGCCCCTTCATCTGGCGGAACAGCCGCTCGGCCTCCCCCAGTGAGGTGTCGAGTTTCCCCATCGGTATCCCTCTCCCTGTCTCCCGCTGCCGGGAGTACCCGCTGAATTGACGGAATCAAGTGAGGGAAAGGTTTACGCTCAGCTCCAGCCGTCCTGCGCCTCGAGGCTCTCGGCCAGCTCGCCGATCACGCGGTAGCAATCGAGCACCTGCTGGACCGAACTGTTCGGCTCGCGCTCCTCGCGGATCGCGGCGATGAATTCGCGGTCCTGCAGTTCGATGCCGTTGTTGGACACAGCCACGCCGGCAAGGTCGACCGGCTCTTCCTTGCCCGTCACCAGGTCGTCGTAGCGCGCGATGTAGGTCGCGGTATCGCCGATGTAGCGGAAGAAGGTGCCGAGCGGCCCGTCGTTGTTGAACGAAAGGGAAAGCGTGCAGATCGCGCCGCTTTCGCTCTTGAGCTGGATCGACATGTCCATCGCGATGCCCAGATCCGGATGCCTGGGCCCCTGGACGGCGTTGGCGGTCACGATCCGGCCGGCCTGGTAGGCGAACAGGTCGATCGTGTGCGCGGCGTGATGCCACAGCAGATGGTCGGTCCAACTGCGCGCCTCGCCCTTGGCGTTCATGTTCTTGCGGCGGAAGAAGTACGTCTGCACGTCCATCTGCTGGACGGCGAACTCGCCCGCGACGATCCTGTTGTGGACGTACTGGTGGCTCGGATTGAACCGCCGGGTGTGGCCGACCATGCACACGAGCCCGGTCTCCCGGCTCTTGTCGAGCACGGCCTGGGCGTCGGCCCAGGTGTCGGACAGCGGGATCTCGACCTGGACGTGCTTGCCCGCCTCCATGCAGGCGATCGCCTGTTCGGCGTGCATCTGCGTGGGGGTGCACAGGATGACCGCGTCGACGTCGTCGCGTTCCAGCGCTTCGGAGAGCTCGGTGCCTGAATGCGGCGCGCCGTACTTGGCGGCGACTTCGGCCGCCTGTTCGGCCCGGCGCGAGATGACCGAGGTGATCGACACCCCGTCGATGTTCTTCAGGCCGTCGAGGTGCTTTTCACCAAAAGCGCCGGCGCCGGCGAGTGCGATACGCATGCAGTTCTCTCCTGATCTATTCGGCCGCTTCGGCCAGGCTGTGGCCCGAGTGGACCACGCGCGGATCGAGCGGTTCTCCCGCCGTCTCCTCGGGCTGCAGCAGCAGCGCGCCGAGCGCGGTGTTTGAGGCGGGGATGTGGTAGAAGGTGTACAGGTCGCGGACCTTGTCGCCCAGCGCGCCGCGCATGATCAGCCACATGACCAGCTCGATGCCTTCCGAGCCCGCTTCGCGCAGGTACTGGATGTGCGGCATCCGGCTGAGCACCTCCGGATCCTTGACGATCTTGTCGATGAATTCGAGGTCGAACTCCTTGTTGATCAGCCCGGCGCGCGGACCCTGCAACTGGTGGCTCATCCCGCCGGTGCCCCAGACGTGGACGTTGAGGTCTTCCGGGAAGCTCTCGACCGCGGCCTTGATGCTGTCGCCCAGGTTGAAGCAACGCCGGCCCGAGGGGGGCGGATAGGTCACGACGTTGACCGGGAAGGGGATGACCTTGCACGGCCATTCCGCGGGTTCGCCGAACATCATCGACAGCGGCACTGTGCAGCCGTGGTCGACGTCCATATTGTTCATGATGGTCATGTCGAAATCGTCGAGGATCAGGCTCTGCGCCATGTGCCAGGCGAGGTCGGGGTGGCCGATCACGTCGGGTACCGGGCGCGGGCCCCAGCCTTCGTCGGCCGGCTTGAACCGCTCGGCACAGCCGATCGCGAAGGTCGGGATGATGTTCATGTCGAACGCGCTGGCGTGGTCGTTGTAGACCAGCACGATCACGTCGGGCATGTTTTCGGGCTTGGCGATCCATTCCCGGATCGGCCTGTAGCCGTCGAACACCGGGCCCCAATAGTCGTTGCCAGCCGTGCCGGTCTGCATCGCGGCGCCGAGCGCGGGGATGTGGCTCGAGGTGATGCCTGTGGTTACGCGGGCCATGTCAGTTGCCTCCTCTGATCGAGCGCTGCCCGGCGGGCGAACGGCCCCCCTTGAGCATCATCTCGGCATATTCTTCCTGGGTCATTCCGGTCATCGACCCGGCGGCGAACTGGAAGCTCTTGCCGTCGGTCGAGAAAAGCTTCGACAGGAAGTAGACGTTCCCGCCCTCGTCGATCATCCCGTTGTAATCGCGGGCCAGCACCGCCTCCTTGGCGGCGGGGGTGATGTCCCACTCGTCGAGGTAGGCCTTCTCGTCGGCGAGGAACCGCTTGCGGTTCTCTTCCTTCATCAGGCTCATGGCGAACTGGTTCAGATGGTAGCCGCGCCGCGCCCGCGCCGCGGTGAACACCCGCGTCCCCGGGATGTCGTCGAACTCCGCCAGGTAATCGTGGATGTTGATCCGCTCTTTCTTCGGTTCCGTCATTGTTCCGTCCATTCGTAGGTCAGCGGGGCCTCGCGGAAGGCGAAGCGGTCGATATGCCGTTCGATCACGCCGCGCATCCGGACGTTCTCGTCCATGTCGGCGGCGGTCAGGGTGATGGCGATGCCTTCCGGCCGCGCGGTCATCACCACGTTGGTCTCTTCGGAGAAGGGGAACACGCCCATGCCGTCGCCTTCGTCGTAACTCGTGGCGAACTTGTGGCCCCAGTGGCTGACGAGCTGCTTGATATACCGTTCGGGCTTCTCGCAGTGGCCCATCCCGGTCGCCGTGGCGCTCACAGTCCGCGCTCCTTGAGGATGCGGTCGAGCCGGGGATAGACGATCCGGGCATTGCCCTCGAAGATCATGTGCCGCTCCTCGTCTGAGATATCGAGCGCATCGACGTAACGCTTGGTGTCGTCGAAATAGAAGCCCGTCTGCGGGTCGATGCCGCGCACCGCGCCGACCATCTCGCTGCCGAACAGGATGTTCTTGTTCTGGATGACGTCGGCCAGCAGGTCGATCCCCGGCTGGTGATAGACGCACGTGTCGAAGAACACGTTGTTCATCAGGTGCTGCTCGATGTCCGGCTGCTTGAGCATGTCGGCCAGCCCGCGGTAGCGGCCCCAGTGATAGGGAACCGCGCCGCCGCCGTGCGGAATGATCAGCTTCAATTTCGGGAAGCGGGTGAACAGATCGCCTTGCAGCAACTGCATGAAGGCCACCGTGTCGGCCGCAAGGTAATACCCGCCGGTCGCGTGCATCGCCGGGTTGCAGCTGCCCGAGACGTGGATCATCGCCGGGACTTCCAGCTCGCACATCGCCTCGTAGATCGGGTACCAGTACTCGTCGGTCAGCGGCGGATGGGTGAAGTGGCCGCCGCCGGGATCGGGGTTGAGGTTGCACACGACGAAGCCCAGCTCCTCGACGCAGCGGCGCAGCTCGCGCACGCTCTCGCTCAGGTCCGACTTGGGGCTCTGCGGCAACATGCAGCCGCCGATGAAGGTATCGGGGAACAGCTGCGTCACGCGGTAGATCAGGTCGTTGCATCGCTTCGCCCACTCGCTCGCCACCGCCTGGTCGCCGACATGCGGCGCCATCGCGCTGGCCCGGGGGCTGAAGATAGTGAAATCCGCGCCGCGTTCCTTGATCAAGCGCAATTGATTGGCCTCGATCGTCTCGCGGATCTCGTCGTCGGTGATCTCGGGATAGGGCGGGGCGGCCGCGCCGGCCTTGAAGGCGGCCTTCTGCTCCTCGCGCCATGCGTCGTGCCCCTTGGGGAGCACGGTGTAGTGGCCATGGCAATCGATGATCAGGCTCATGCGGCCTCGTTCCTCTTCCGGTTGTTCGTGCCCGCCGCGGCGCGCTGCAACTGAACGGTGCCGCGCGTCATGACCGGCTCCACGCCGAGACCTTGCAGGGTCTTGGCCGATTCTTCCATCTCCGCCGCACGGCGCAGGCCGTGGGTCGCCATCCGCTCACGGTTGTAGGCGACCCGTTCGGCCCAGCCGATGGCCTTCTCCGAGGCGTCGAGCGAGGCCATGACCTCGTCGAACACGCCGGCCGCCTCGGCCGCGGCGGCGCATTCGCTGCTCAGCGCCTCGAGGCCCTTGACGATCACCGAACGGATCATCTTGATCGCGCTCGCCCGGCCGACTTCGTCGCCGACGATGCGCACGTTGCCGAAGCCGAGTGCCTCGAGCAACGGCAGAGCGGCGATCGCATGCGGGCCCGAGACGAGCAGCGGAACGGCAAGCCCGGCAGGATCGACCGGCGCCATGACCGCGACGTCGACATACCGTCCACCGGCCGCCTCCACAGCCTCGGCCCCGGCGCGCTTGGTCTGCGGCGCGACCGAATTCATGTCGCACCACAGCGCCCCCTCGGCCAGCAGCGGGGCATAGTCGCGCGCCGCCGCAAGCGCGGCATCGGCGGTCACCAGCGACAGGGCGAAGGCGCGGTCGGCCAGCGCCGCGCCCGGCGTATCGGCCGTGGCGATTCCGCACGCGGCCATAGCCGCGCGGCGATCGGCCAGCACGTCCCACCCGCACGCAGTACCCCGCCAGCCGGGTGCGCCGGCAAAGGTCGATCCGGCCTCACCGAAGCCGATCAGCGCCACCCGCGGGGGCGAAAGGGGGGAATTCGACTCTGGCATCCTCTCGCTCGGATACGTACACTTTGTATGCATTGCTTACAAGTTTGCGGCGGCCCGCTGCATCCCCTTGACGGGGCGGGGGCGGGCGGTCCACCGCAGCAAAAATTTCATCCGGGAGAGTCGAGCTAATGGCAGGTGTCGTCGTCACGAAGATCGAGCGGGCGGACCCCGAGGTCGTCAAGGGCCTCGGCGAATGCGGGGTGGCCACCGTGCACGAGGCGCAGGGCCGCATCGGGCTGCTGGCAAGCTACATGCGCCCGATCTATCCCGGCGCGCGGATCGGCGCCTCTGCGGTCACGATCAGCGTCCCGCCGGGCGACAACTACATGGTCCATGCCGCGATCGAGCAGCTTGTGGAGGGTGACGTACTGGTCATCGCCCCGACGAGCCCGTGCGAAGACGGCTATTTCGGCGATCTCCTCGCCACCAGCGCGCAGGCGCGCGGCTGCAAGGGCCTGATCATCGATGCCGGTGTGCGCGACGTGCGCGACCTGAAGGAAATGGACTTCCCCGTCTGGTCGAAGCGCGTCTTTGCGCAGGGCACGATCAAGGCGAGCCTGGGCAGCGTGAACGTCGACGTGGTCTGTGCGGGGGCCTTCATCCGCCCGGGGGACGTGATTTTGGCCGACGACGACGGAGTCTGCGTGGTTCGCCGCGAGGATGCCGCCGCCGTGCTCGAAAAGGCCCGCGCCCGTGAGGCTAACGAGGGCAGCAAGCGCCAGCAACTGGCCGATGGCGTGCTCGGCCTCGACATGTACGGCTTCCGCCAGAAGCTGACCGACATGGGGCTGAAGTGGGTTTGAACCGCACCCCTCAGGAAAAGTGGGCACCGGTTTTCCGCCCGGAGGGATGCGATGAATAGCGCGCCGGTCATGTGGATGCGTGGGGGTACGTCGAAGGGCGGCTATTTCCTCGCGTCGGACCTGCCCGAGAGCACCGAGGAGCGCGACGCCTTCCTGCTGCGCGTGATGGGCAGCCCCGACCCGCGCCAGATCGACGGTATGGGCGGGGCCGATCCGCTGACCAGCAAGGTCGGCGTGGTGAAGAAGTCCGACCGCGAGGGGATCGACGTCGATTACCTGTTCCTGCAGGTCTTCGTCGACCAGGCGATCGTGACCGACCAGCAGAATTGCGGCAATATCCTTGCCGGCATCGGCCCGTTCGCGATCGAGCGCGGGCTGGTCTCCGCCACGGGCGACGAGACGCGGGTGGCAATCTTCATGGAGAATACCGGCCAGGTCGCCGTCGCCACCGTGCAGACGCCGGGCGGCGCGGTGACCTACGCCGGAGACGCGCGGATCGACGGGGTGCCGGGCCACCATGCGCCGATCCCGCTCGAGTTCCGCGACACCGCCGGGTCCTCCTGCGGCGCCCTCCTGCCGACCGGCAACGCGGTCGACGAGATCGAGGGCGTAGCCTGTACGCTGATCGACAACGGGATGCCCTGCATCGTGTTCAAGGCCGCAGATGTCGGCGCAACCGGATATGAAACCCGCGAGGAAATGGAGGGCGATGCCTTCGCCCTTATCCGCGCGAAGATCGAGGCGATCCGCCTGGCGGCCGGGCCGCTGATGAACCTCGGCGATGTCGCGGCCAAGTCGGTCCCCAAGATGACGCTGGTAGCCCCGCCCCGGAACGGCGGCGCGGTGACGACGCGGGTGTTCATCCCGCACCGCGCCCATGCCTCGATCGGGGTGCTCGGCGCGGTCACCGCGGCGACGGCCTGCCTCGTCCCGGGCTCTCCCGCCGCCGAGGTCGCTTCGATCCCCGAGGGCCGCCGCAAGACGCTGAGCATCGAGCACCCGTCGGGCGAAATGAGCTGCGTCCTCGAGGTGAACGAGACCGGCGAAGTCGAGACCGCGGCGCTCCTGCGCACCGCCCGAAAGCTGATGGATGGAACCGTTTTCGCATGACCGACCGCATCGTTTCCTGGCACCCGAACCCCAGCAAGCCGCGCTTCGTGCCGCCCCCGGGCGCGGTCGACGCACACTGCCACGTGTTCGGTCCGATGGCGCAGTTCCCGTTCAGCGCGAAGGCCAAGTACTTGCCCGGGGATGCCGGGCCGGACATGCTGTTCGCGCTGCGCGACCACCTGGGCTTTTCGAAGAACGTGATCGTCCAGGCGAGCTGCCACGGGACCGACAACTCCGCCACGCTGGACGCCATTGCCAAATCGAACGGCAAGGCGCGGGGCGTCGCGGTGGTCGATCCGGACATCTCGTCCGACGAGCTCCAGCGCCTGCACGAAGGCGGCATCCGCGGCATCCGGTTCAACTTCCTCAAGCGGCTGGTCGACAACGCGCCCAAGGACAAGTTCCTCGAAGTCGCCGGGCGCCTGCCCGCCGGATGGCACGTGGTGATCTATTTCGAGGCCGACATCCTCGAGGAACTGCGCCCGTTCATCGATGCGATCCCCGTGCCAGTGGTGGTCGACCACATGGGCCGCCCCGATGTGAGCCAGGGACCCGACGGG
Organism: Tsuneonella sp. HG222; assembly: GCF_053819185.1. NCBI lineage: Bacteria > Pseudomonadati > Pseudomonadota > Alphaproteobacteria > Sphingomonadales > Erythrobacteraceae > Tsuneonella > Tsuneonella sp. HG222. The sequence goes on from NZ_JBSOQZ010000001.1 coordinate 331,389, forward strand.
CCCGACATGCGCGCCTTCCGTGCCCTGCTCGACAGCCGGCCCGACATCCACTTCAAGCCGACCTGCCCCGACCGGCTCGACGCGCTCAAGGAAGGCGGCGGGGGCGACCCGTGGGATGCCTTTGCCGCCGCCGTCGCGCCGCTGGTCGTCGATTATCCCGACCGCTGCATCTGGGGCACCGACTGGCCGCATCCCAACATGCAGGACGAAGTCCCCGACGACGGGCACGTGGTCGACATGATCCCGCGCATCGCGCCCGGCGAGGAACTGCAACGCAAGCTGCTGGTTCTCAACCCCGAGCGGCTCTACTGGTCCGACTGAGACCGCTCCCAAATCAGGGAGTACAGGGTTCTGTCACATCGCATTGCCATCGGCGCGCTCGCAGCGCTTGCCACGCTTCATTCCATGCCTGCCTTCGCGCAGGACGGTGCTTCGACGCGCTACCGCGTGACGGCGGGGGCGCAGGTCAAGCCGCAGCACCCGGGCGCCGACAGCGTCGACGTGCTGCCCTACTTCGACCTCGACCGCGAAAAGGGCAGCACCCAGTTCCGCTTCGAAGCGCCGGACGACAGCTTCGGCTTCAACCTGGTCTCGGGCACGTTCGAGTTCGGCCCGGCGGTCTCGATGGTCTCGCCGCGCAAGGCCAGCAACGTCGGCGTGCCGGTGCCCAAGGTGAAGCGCACCTTCGAGGTGGGCGCCTATGCCAACGCCTGGGTGGGCGACGGCTTCCGCCTGCACAGCGAGGTGCGCAAGGCGGTCAACGGGCATGACGGCTGGGTGGCCGACGGCGGTGCCGACCTGATCCTGCGCGATGGGGACAAGTGGCTGTTCTCGTTCGGCCCGCGGGTCACCTGGGCCGACGGCAAGTACCACGACGCCTATTACGGCGTGACCCCCGCGACCGCGCTCGCCACGGCCCTGCCGGTCTACGATCCGGGAAGCGGAATCGAATCCTACGGCGCGGCCGCCAGCGCCGAGTTCGCCCTGTCGCCGCGCTGGGGCGTTGCGCTCTACGGCAAGTACGACCGGTTGACCGGCGATGCCGCCCGCTCGCCCATCGTGCAGGCTTACGGTTCGCGCGATCAGTTCTCGGCTGGCGTGGGGCTCAGCTACACTTTCGGAGGCTGACCGGCCGCGAAAGGTGACACCGAGTATACACTCAACTCAAACCTTGCCGACGGCCGCGGGGTGGCAACCCCCTCCCACTGCCATCGGCATAAATTGCAGCTCAAACTACCACGATCCGAATCCCCGGCCCTATCGGGCGAAATCCAAGTAGGAAAACGGTTTCTAGCGCCGCGCGCATCGCGCAAGGTGGGTTCATGCCGCACGCGCAAGCCGAACCGCTCCTCCGCCCGCTCTGGGCCGCGCTGAACGGGGCGCAGGCGCATCTTGCCGAAAGCAACGGCCGCGCCCGCCGCTTCCGACCCAGCGTCAACGCCTTCGTCGCGGCCGAGGACGATTGCCCAGGGGCGCTGGCCGACGTGGCCGCGCTCGTTCCGCCGGGCGAGAAGGTCTATACCGTGCAGGCCGATCCCGTGCCCGACATCCCGGGCCTTACCACCCTGCTGCGCCGCCCCGGCGTGCAGATGGTCTTCGCCGGCGGTCTTCCCGCCTACGAACTGGACGGCATCGTCCCGCTGGGCGAGCCGGACGCAGAGGACATGCTGGCCCTTGCCACGCTGACCGAGCCCGGCCCGTTCCGCCCTGAGACGTGGCTGATGGGGCAGTTCTACGGGGTCCGGCGCGGCGGCCGGCTGCTGGCCATGGCGGGCGAGCGGATGCGCCTGCCGGGCCATAGCGAGGTCAGCGGCGTATGCACCCATCCCGATGGGCGCGGCCTTGGCCTGGCGACCCGCCTCTCGGCCCACGTCACGCAGGCCATTCTCGATCGCGGCGAGACGCCCATGCTCCACGTCTGGAAGGACAACCGCCCGGCGATCGGCGTCTACGAGCGGCTCGGCTTTCGCATCCTGCGCGACATGGCGGTGGCCATGTTCGAGCGGGCGGAGGAATCGCAGGCCCGTTAACCACCTGCCTTAACGCGAAATCAACCGGACAGGGTTGGAATATCCTAAGCACGACATCCGCGGGACCAGACGCACATGGCCGAACCCGGCGTACGAACCCAGACCGAAGCGGCACAGGCCGTGCCCGCGTGCCGCATCTGCCGGTACTGGGCGCCCGCCATGCGCGGCGAGACAGCGCGCGAGGGCATCTGCCGCAAGCTGCTGGAGAACCCGGGCTACTACGGTTCTCTCGTCACCGAGCCGCAGGACAAATGCGACCAATGGGCGCGGCCCGGCGTCTACACGGATGCCGAGGGCGCCACGGCCGACGAGCGCCGGCACGCCCTGCGCAGCCGCATCAACCTGGCCGCGCGGTTGCGCACGGCGCGCGGCGTCCAGTCGGTCTGGCTGGCCGACCTGTCCACCACCGGGGCGGGTATCAGCATGCACAATCCGCCGGGCGAGGGCATGCCGGGCGTGCTCGAATGGGGCCCCTACCAGGTCTTCTTCACGGTCGCCTGGGCGACAGAGGACGCCTGCGGGGTGACCTTCGACACGCCGATTTCGGGCGAGGTCGTCTACGAGGCGATCCGCGACGGCGCGCTCAAGAACGACCGCTCGGCCGAACCCACGCGCATCGCCAAGGGCGTCAAGCGCAGCAGCCTGTTCCACCGCGAGGCGGGGAGCTAGAGGCGGCTACAGCTCCGAATCCATTCGGTCCAGTGGCAGGGGCTCGGCACCTGCCGTACGCGTAAGCCCCGCGAGGCGCACGCCGCCTCCTCAAGATGGACTATTTCCCATTCGCCAATTGTGGTAGTGTTCCTTGTCGCGGCGTTTCCGTCGTTACCCGGCGGAACAGGCAGGGGAATGAGGATGGCAAAGGGAGGGGCTCCCGGAGGCGGCGTTTCAATCAAGGGAACCCGCGGGAACGACACGTTCACCGTTGCGATCGACAGTCTGGCGCGAACCACCATCGACGGTTCGGACGGGACCGATACGCTCGTGCTCACCGGGTCGACGGCGGTGCGCATCATGCTGTCGGATTCGCGCAACGCCAGTCTGCTGTGGGTGAATCCCCAAGCGATCGAGTATCATCCTTACTACATGAGGTTTATCGGCGCGGGCGGCACCGAGGTGCGCGGTTCGTTGAATGGCATCGAAAACCTGGTCGGCGGCTCGGGGGGCGACTGGCTGCAAGGGTCGGTCGCAACGAAGAACACCATCGATGGCGGGGCGGGGAACGACCATCTCTACGGTTCAGGGCTGGGCGACGTCCTGTTCGGCGGCCTCGGTGACGATTATCTCGAATCGACTGACGACACCGTGATGACCGGCGGCGCGGGAGCCGACACCTTCCTGATCACCTGGAGCGACCGGGCGACGATTACCGATTTCGATCCCGGCGTCGACCAACTCGGCTTCGCCTGGACGAACGGCACCGTCAACGCGATGACCGCGCCGCGTTCCGTCGAAAGCGCCGGTGGTACCACCGTCTATTTCGACGGCCAGGATTCTTCGGTCTTCCTGCAAGGCGTGAGCAAAGCCGATTTCGACGCCAACACGATTGTGACGTTCTCCATCGGCACCATCCAGTCGACCGCCCCGGAAGTATTCCGCGGCGGGGCGGGGAACGATTTCTTCCTCGCAGGTTCGGGCGGACCCGCGGATTATTTCGTAATCGCGGGTCACGACACGATCGAACTGTTCGATGTGGCCAGCGACCGGCTGGTGCTGACGGAAGGAACCACCATCGACTGGCAGGCGAAGGACTTTGGCGATCGCATCGGCCTCGTCGGGTATCTCGATACCGATGGCGACCAGATCTTCGACGACGGCTCGGTGTCCTTCATCCTCAACACCTTGTCTCAGGCCGGCCAGATCCAGATCGTCTACGACGCGCCAATAGTCTAACCGCTCGATAGCATTGCGGTGCGGGACGCGCCCGACCGTGCCATGGGCGGCTACGTGCTTGCATCCTCGCTTTAGGGCGGGTTTGCCGGAAATCCGTTGACTTTTCGCACCGCAGCGACCATCTGCCCGCCATCGGGATGCCTTTGGCAGCGTGAACAGGCGAATCTTCGCCCCGGCCGCATCCCGGTTCCAGCTGTAAGCTTCCCACTTCACGCGGGCGGTTTTTAAACCCCGCGAAGCGCGCCTTCACCGGCGCGCCATCGCCACATGTGCGAGTATCATTCGTAATGACATTTACCGAACTCGGGCTTTCGCAGCCCGTTCTCCAGGCGCTCGAGCTCAAGGGCTACGACACGCCGACCCCGATCCAGTCGCAGGCCATTCCCACGGTTCTGACCGGGCGCGACCTGCTGGGCATTGCCCAGACCGGCACCGGCAAGACGGCGGCCTTCATGCTGCCCTCGATCGACCGCCTGATCGAAGCGGACAAGCGCCCCGGGCCGCGGCAGTGCCGCATGCTGGTGCTTGCCCCGACGCGCGAACTCGCCGGCCAGATCGCCGAGAGCGCCAGGGAATACGCCCGCTTCGCCCATCTCAAGGTCGTCACCGTGTTCGGTGGCACCTCGGTGCACAAGAACAAGCAGGACGTGGCGCGCGGCGTCGACATCCTGATCGCCACGCCGGGCCGTCTGGTGGACCTGGCCGACCAGCGGGCGCTCGACCTTTCGCGGGTCGAGATCCTGGTGCTCGACGAGGCCGACCAGATGCTCGACCTCGGCTTCATCCATGCCCTGCGCGCCATCGTGCGGTTGCTGCCCAAGCAGCGCCAGACGCTGTTCTTCAGCGCCACGATGCCCAAGGCGATCCGCGAACTGGCGAGCCAGTACCTGACCGATCCGGCGCAGGTCTCGGTCACCCCGCAGGCGACCACGGCCGAGAAGGTCGAACAGCAGGTCATGTTCTGCAACGCCGCCGAAAAGCAGGCGCTGCTGACGATCCTGCTGCGCGAAGGCTTGCACTCCAAGGCGATGGACCGGGTCCTGGTGTTCACGCGCACCAAGCACGGTGCGGACCGGGTGGTGAAGAAGCTTGCCCAGGCCGGTCTCAAGTCCAACGCGATCCACGGCAACAAGAGCCAGCCGCAGCGCGAACGCGCGCTGGGCGAGTTCAAGGACGGCAGCGTCCGCGTGCTGGTGGCGACCGACATCGCGGCGCGCGGTATCGACGTCTCGGGCGTTAGCCACGTGATCAACTTCGAGTTGCCCAACGTGGCCGAGCAGTACGTTCACCGCATCGGCCGCACCGCGCGCGCCGGGGCGACGGGGATCGCGCTGTCGATCTGTGCGCCGGACGAGAAAGCCTATCTGCGCGACATCTGGAAGCTGACCAAGGCGGACATGGAAAACCTCGACCTCCCCGAAGGCCTCGCGGCCGAGGCGAGCAAGGTCAACGCGATGGCGCGCCAGCTGCCATCGCGCGATCAGGGCGTCGAGCGTCCGCGCGAGCAGCAGCGTCCGCATCGTCCCAAGGCGGTGGTCAAGGCCAAGCCCCGGGGTGCTCCCGGCGGTCAGGGTGGCGAGCGTGCTCGACCGCAAGGCCAGGGCCAGCAACAGGCCCGCGCACAGGGCGGCAGCGGTCCGCAGGGCGGCCAGGGCCAGGCCGGCGGGCAGGGCAGGCCCAATCCCAACCGCAACCGTCGCCGCAACCGCCGCACCAACGGCTAGAACGCCGCTGGCGCGCGGCGCCGTTCGGCCCTATCCTCCCCGGTGAGGAGAGAGGCATGGCTGAGCGGTTGACCCGCGCGTTGGCGAATTCGTTCGAGGGCCACGAGGTCCGGGACGTCACGATCGGCGACCTCCTGCGCGAGGCCGCCGTGAAGTGGCCCGCCAATGAGGCGCTGATCGAAGGCAGGCCCGACGGCACCGCCGGGCGGCGCTGGACCTATCCGGAGCTGCTGGCCGACGCCGAGACCATCGCGCGCGGCCTGGCGGCACGCTTCCAGCCCGGCGAACGGGTCGCCATCTGGGCGCCCAACGCGCCCGAATGGGTGCTGGTGGAATACGCCGCCGCGCTCGCCGGGCTGACCCTCGTCACCGTCAATCCCGCTTACCAGGCGCGCGAGTTGGAATACGTGCTGCGGCAATCGCGCTCGGTCGCGCTGTTCCTGGTGCAGGAACACCGTGGCAACCCGATGGGGCAGATCGCCGCGCGGGTGGTAAGCGAAATCCCTGCGATCCGCGAAGTGATCGACATTGAGGACCGGGCAGCGCTGTTCGGCGCCGAACCGAGCGCTTCACTGCCACCTGTCGATTGCAACGACCCGGTGCAGATCCAGTACACCAGCGGCACCACGGGCTTTCCCAAGGGCGTGGTCCTGTCGCACCGCAACCTGACCAACAACGCGAAATTGTTCACTATCTGTGGCAAGCTGCAGGAAGGCAGCCGCATGATCGGGCTGACCCCGCTGTTCCACACGATGGGTTGTTCGATGGGTGTCCTGGGCACCGTTCAGCTCGGCGCCGCCTTCGTCCCGTTGCGCTTCTTCGACCCCGAAGCCGCGCTCGACCTGATCGCCGCGGAGCGCATCGACTGGACGCTCTGCGTGCCCACCATGGCCCAGGCGATGGTCGAAGTGCAGCGCCGCCGGCCGCGCGATCTCAGCAATTTCAATTACATGGGCGCGGGCGGAGCGATGGTGCCGCCCGAACTGGTCCGCGCGATCAAGCAGGTGCTCGGCTCCGACATCCGCGTCGCCTACGGCCAGACCGAATCCAGCCCTCTCATCACCGCCTGCCGCCGGGAAGACGCGTTCGACGACGTATGCTCCACCATCGGCCGCCCCGCGCTCGAATGCGAAGTCGGCATCTTCGACCCGGCGACCGGCGATGTGCTGCCGTGCGACACCGTGGGCGAGATCCGCAGCCGTTCCTACGCCACCATGCTGGGCTACAACGACGATCCGGAGGCGACGGAGAAGACCATCGATGCCCAGGGCTGGCTGCTGACCGGCGACCTCGGCACGATGGACGACCGCGGCTTTGTGAAGATCACCGGCCGGGTGAAGGAGATGATCATCCGGGGCGGAGAGAACCTCTTCCCCGCGGAGATCGAGAACGTCCTGCTCGAACACCCCGACGTGGCCGAATGCGCGGTGGTCGGCGTTCCCGACGAGCGGCTGGGCGAGGCGGTGGCCGCCTTCGTGCGGCTGGAGGCCGGGGCGAGCCTCGACGTGGCGGCGCTGCGCACCCATTGCCGTTCGCTGATCAGCCCGCAAAAGTGCCCGGCGCACTGGGAGACGGTCGAAGCCTGGCCGCTCACCGGAAGCGGCAAGATCCGCAAGTTCGAATTGCGCGACCGCTGGATCGCGCAGAACGGCTGATCAGCGCCGGCCGCGCCAGCGCTTCCACCAGCACCCGCATCCATACGCCGCGCAGCCGAACGCCAGCGCGATCCCGCCCACGGTGAGGGTCCCGATCGCGAGCGCGCCAGTGAGGCCGACGACTAGCTCCGAAAAAAACTGGATGAAACCGCGCACCGTGCCGCGAGCCTAGCCGAAGCGGAGAGGCAAGGCTACGCCGGGGGCATGACCATCCTCTTCGTCGGCCGCAGCACCTTCGACCTGGGCTACGTCTGCCCGCAGTACCCGGCGGAAGACGGCAAGCTGTCGGCCACGCATTTCTGGGCGGGCGCAGGGGGCTGCGCGCTCAACGCCGCAGTGACGGCGCGCGCGCTGGGCAGCGAGGTGCGATTGCTGACCTTGCTGGGGACCGGGCCGTTCGCCGACGCGGTGCGGGCCGAACTGGCGCGCTACGGCGTGCCGGTGGAGGATTTTGCGCCCGATGCCGAGGTGCTGCCGGTGTCCAGTATCGTCGTGGTGCCGGACAACTCCAGCCGCACAATCATCGACCAGCAACCGCCGCAAACGCCCTCTCGCGAAGTAGACGTGGATGCCTTGTTGGCCGATGCGACGATGGTCCTGATCGACGGATGGCTGCCCGATCTGGCCCTGCCGCTGTGCCGGACTGCAAGGGACGAGGGTATCCCGGTGGTGCTCGACGGGGGTTCGTGGAAGCCGTGGTCGGATCGCATCCTGCCGTACGTTGATCATGCCGTGGTCTCGGCGCGCTTCCAGCCGGCCACCCTAACGGAAATTCATGCGTTGGGCCCCACCTGCGCGGCGATTACCCGCGGAGAGCAGGCAATCGAGTGGAGCACCGGCGAGCGCACCGGGGCCGTGGTGCCACCGCAAGTTGCTACAGTCGATACTCTGGGCGCAGGCGACGTGTTCCACGGCGCCTTCTGCCATTACCTGGCAGGCGGTTCGGCGTTCGAGCAGGCGCTCGAGCAGGCGGCGGCGATCGCCGCCGAAAGCTGCCGCTACTACGGCCCGCGCGGCTGGATCAGCCCTCCAGCGTCATCCTGACGAAATCGACCGTCTGCCGCGTAGCCTTGGCGAACTCGTTGGCGGTCGCCTGGAAGCTGCCGTAGTGGCTGAACTCCTCCGGCTTCATGCCGTCGTATTCGTAGGCCTGGCGGAAGCTGGGCAGGCGCATCAGCTTCTCGAGGCTCCGCGGGTTGGGCTCACGCTCGATCGCCTTGGGGTCGAACGGCGCCAGTTCCGCCTCGACTTCCATCAGCTGGGCAATGTACCCGGGCGGGCAGGTGTAGACCATGTCGCTGCCGGCGAAGTCCTCGATATGGCGGCTGACGGTGTTGCCGGCATCGTCCTTTTCCACCCGCATCGAGCATTGCAGCATCTTCGAGGGATGGTTGTGTTCCTTGCCCCACCAATACGCGCGCTTGAGCACCGCTTCCTCGCCGTCGCGGATTTCCATCAGCGAAAGGTCGATGCCGCGCGCCTTGGCCTCGGTCTGCCAGTCGCTCAGCTGGCCCAGGCGGCTCGACATGTGGGTAACGACGCTGCGCCACTTCGACAGGTCGACCCCGTTCGCCTTCGCCCGCTCCAGCCCGCGGCTGACCGCGTTCATGCAGGCAAGGTACTGCGGCACGGTGAAGCTGGTCGTGTTGTTGGTGGAAATGCCGCGCGCGGTCAGTTCCTCGATGATCTCGTAGCCTTCCTTCGAGCCGGGGATCTTGACCATCACGTTGGGGCCCTGCTCGTAGATCGACAGGCCCTGCTTGAGCATGGCTTCCCCGTCGGTCACGAAGCGCGGGTCCACCTGGCCCGAGAGATAGCCGTACCGGCCGCCCGACTTGTCGTACACCGGGCGGATCGCCTCGGCCCCGCGCCGCACTAGGTCGAGATACATCGCCCAGTACACACCCTCGACGTCGAGCGAGGGGTCGTTCCTGGCGACATCCTTGATCAGCTCCGTCCAGCCGGCCGGATCCACCTGGATCGCCTGGAGGCTCAGCGGCGGATTGGTCGTCACCCCGCGAAAGCCCATCGTCCCATCGCGGGCGACGGTCTCGGGGTCGTAGAAGCGGTCGAGCTGGCCTTCCCAGTCGGCGCGCTTGCCTTCCGGCGCCTTGGCCAGCGTCTGCTCTTCCCAGCTGGGATAGATCAGCGGCGAGCTGTCCCACCAGATTTCGGCGTCGGGATTGGTCTGGGCGAGCTTTTCGAGAGGGTGCTGGGTCATGGCGACCCCATGCCCGCCAAGGGCGCGGCAGGTCCAGCCTTTTCCGGCTTGCCGCGCGGCAAGATTGGCTTGGCTCTCGGCCCCGGCAGCACGTGGCCCCCGCGTGCTTGCCAGCCCCTCGCCAAGGGGTAAGAACCCGAACATGGTCGTGCGCCCCTTGATCCTGCTGTCGCTTCTTCCGTGGGTGCTTTGTGTGCCCGCAACGGCCCAGGATCGCGCCGAAGACGAGATCGTCGTCACCTCGTCGCGAAACGCGGCGGTGGATGACGCGGTCGTGGCGCGTCAGGCGCGGCAGGTCAGCAGCGAGGATTCGCTGTCGGATACGCCGCTCGCGACCTTCGCCGACCCACTGTGCCCGGGCGTCATCGGGCTGCGGCAGGACGCGGCGGAGACGGTGGTCGGGCGCATCCGGCAGATCGCCGCCGAACTGGGAATTCCCCAGCGCGCGGCCGGAAGCTGCGCCGCCAACGTGATCGTGGCGTTCACCGCCGACGGGCGCGCGGACATCGCCAGGGCCGACGGCAAGGGCGGCCTGCTCGGCCAGGTGATGGACCGCAAGGAGCGCGCGCGCCTGCTGGCGGAAACGGGCCCGGCCTATGTCGTCTCGCTGGTCGAAACCCGGATGCAGAACGGCACGCCGATCCCGCGCAAGCAGGAGCTGTCCGATCCGCCCGTCGGCCGCATGAACGGCGGCCATTCGCGCATCTACAAGGACATCCGGCGCGATATCGTCAACGTCACCGTCCTGTTCGACGCCCCGCGCGTGCGCGGACTGACGCCCATCCAACTGGCGGACTAAGCTGCGATGCGCGTGCTTGCCCGCACGCGAGAGGTGAAGGATGTGCAGGGGCCGGATTCGATCCTGAGCCTGTTCGACCCCGCCAATGCGTCGCCGCCCCAGGGTCTCACGGCGTTCGACCGGGCCTATCTCGCCACGCTCTACGCCAGTTCGCCGTACACCAGCGGCCGGGGCAACCTGCAGAAAGTGGGTGCGACGTTGAGGAAGCAGGCCGCGGGGCAGTAGCGTGCCGCCCGGTCGCTCGCCGTGCGTGCGACCGGGGGCTTGTCAGGCGCGGGGACTCAGATGTCCGTCGCCGCGGCCACGTTCCTCATCTTGATCAGCCACTTGCCGTCGACCTTGACCAGGTCGTCCACCCCGTTTCCGGACGCGATCACCTTGGGGGCATCCTTCTCCCCCGGACGGCCGAAATTGCCGAAAACGGTCTGGTGGTAGTAATGATACTTGGCGCTGGTGGGGCCGGTGAACTCGATGAACTGGTTCATCGTGAAGTGGCGCATCGTCCCCATGCCGGTGCCATCGGCCTTCTGCTTCTTGTGGCTGGCATCGAGGTCCGTGATCATCTTCTTCAGCGCGACCTGCCCCTTGGTCTGACCGAAGGCGCCGTCATCGGTGAAGTGCGCGGCGTATCTGTCGGCATCGTACATGTCGAGGCTGCGGTCGTAGGTCCACATCAGCTTTTCGATCGCCTCACGGTCGGCCAGCCGGGCGGCGGCCTCCGGGGGCGTCATGGCCGGGTTCGCCATGGCCTGCGGCGGTGCCGGGGGCAGGGTGGCCGGGTCCCAGTGCTCGTCGGCCTTGCCGTCGACGAAGCGCCAGGTGTCGAACCACGTGGTGGTATAGGTGTCCTTCGGATCGGACCCGTAAGGAACGATCCGGCGGGTCAGGATCGTGACGTAGTCGCCTTCCGCGCTGACCATCACCACGCCGTTCGGGTCGTTAGCCGAGAGCGCCGGGCACGGATCGAGCGGCTTGCGCTTGGCGACTTCGACGAAATAGCGAATCACGCCCGGCAGCCCGCTCGCGGCCAGCGGATTGTGCTGGATGTAGGCGTCGGTCAGCCACTTGCCGGCTTCGGACCACTTGTTGCACTTGAGCAGGTCGCGCTGGATGTGCAGGGCCGCCTGCTTGTTGCGATGCAGTTTTGCATCGGGGCTGGTGAACAGGCTTTCCGGATTGGGATGCGGCACCACCGGATCGCTCAGTGCGCGCATCTGGGCGGCGGCCGGCGCCCCCATGAACGCGGCGGCAATCACGGCGGCGGCAAGCAACTTCTTCATCGGAACAATCTCCCCTCTCGAATCCTTTGACCGTCATGATGCGCACCCCGGCCGACTTTGTCCATCGCCTCCCCTTGTTGCAGCGCAACAATGCGGCTATGGGCGCGGCCGCAATCCCTGATCCCGAAAGCTTCCGTAAATGACCTCGCTCCGCAACGTGGCGATCATCGCCCACGTCGACCATGGCAAGACCACTCTGGTCGACCAGCTGTTCCGCCAATCCGGCACCTTCCGCGACAACCAGCGCGTGGAGGAGCGGGCGATGGATTCGAACGATCTCGAAAAGGAACGCGGGATCACCATTCTCGCCAAGCCGACGAGCGTGGAATGGACCGCGCCCGGCGGGCACGAGACCTATCACATCAACATCGTCGACACCCCCGGCCACGCCGACTTCGGCGCCGAGGTGGAGCGCATTCTGTCGATGGTCGACGGAGTGATCCTGCTGGTCGACGCGGCCGAAGGCCCGATGCCGCAGACCAAGTTCGTTACCGGCAAGGCGCTCGGCCTCGGGCTCAAGCCGATCGTCGTGGTCAACAAGATCGACCGCCACGATGCCCGCGCCAGCGAAGTGCTCGACGAGGTGTTCGACCTGTTCGTCACGCTCGAAGCCAACGACGAACAGCTCGATTTCCCCGTGCTCTACGCCTCGGGCCGCGCCGGGTTCGCGAGCGACGACATCGACGCGCGCGAGGGCGACTTGACCCCGCTGTTCAAGCTCATCGTCAGCCACGTTCCCGCCCCCGACCTCGACGAGGACGGTTCCTTCGCCATGCTCGCTACGCTGCTCGACCGCGACGCCTTCCTGGGCCGCATCCTGACCGGCCGGATCGAAAGCGGCCGGCTCGAAGTCGGCATGCCGATCAAGGCGCTCGACGTGAACGGCAACCTGGTCGAGGCCGGTCGCGCGACCAAGGTCTTCGCCTACAACGGGCTCGATCGCGAGCCGGTGCTCCATGCCAAGGCGGGTGACATCGTCGCCATCGCCGGGCTGACCCACGCCACGGTCTCGAACACCTTGTGCGACCCCACCGTCAGCGTGCCGATCCACGCGCAGGAAATCGACCCGCCGACGCTGGCCATGAGCTTCGCCGTCAACGACAGCCCCTATGCCGGGCGCGAGGGTGACAAGGTGCAGAGCCGCGTGATCCGCGAACGGCTCGAGCGCGAGGCCGAAGGCAACGTGGCCATCCGCCTGACCGAAAGCGCCGAAAAGGATGCCTTCGAGGTTGCCGGCCGCGGCGAGCTTCAGCTCGGCGTGCTGATCGAAACCATGCGCCGTGAAGGCTTCGAGCTGTCGATCAGCCGCCCGCGCGTGCTGTTCCGCGACGGACCGAACGGGCGCGAGGAGCCTTACGAGACGGTCGTCATCGACGTCGACGACGAGCATTCGGGCACGGTCGTGGAGAAGATGGCGCAGCGCAAGGGCGAGATGACCGACATGCGCCCGAGCGGCGGCGGCAAGACCCGCCTGACGTTCAGCGCCCCGAGCCGCGGCCTGATCGGCTATCACGGCGAATTCCTGTCCGACACCCGCGGCACCGGCGTGATGAACCGCCTGTTCGACCGCTATGGGCCCTACAAGGGCAAGATCGAGGGGCGCCAGAACGGCGTGCTGATCTCGATGGAGCAGGGCGACGCCGTGCCCTACGCACTCAACGCGCTGGAAGAGCGCGGCATCCTGTTCATCTCGCCCGGCGAGAAGCTCTACCAGGGCATGGTCATCGGCGAGAATGCCAAGCCGCAGGATCTCGAGGTCAACCCCTTGAAATCCAAGCAGCTGACCAACTTCCGCAGCACCGGCAAGGACGACGCCGTCCGGCTAACCCCGCCGCGCCGAATGACCCTGGAGCAGGCGATCGCCTACATCCAGGACGACGAGCTGGTCGAAGTGACCCCGCAGACAATCCGCCTGCGCAAGCGCTACCTCGACCCGCACGAGCGCAAGCGGCAAAGCCGCGCGGCCTAGGACTGTCCACCCGGCTCCGACACTGTTCGGGGCCGGGCGACAGGCAGCCGGCTAGACGACGAAGATATCGGTCGGCTGGATCGTGAAGTCGACGTTGCCGTATTCGAGACCTACTTCGAACAAGGCGACCAGGACCGATAGGCCCGGCCCGCTCCCGTCCGCGTCGTAGAACAATCCCGCAGGATCGAGCGCGAAGACGGGCGGCGTGAAGATGAACCGCGTCTCCGGGGTCTTCGACCCGTGCTCGCCATCGTTGAGCAGGAAGGCCGCGGGGTTGAGTTGCCCCAATGCCAAGCTCGGGAAGGCGAGCTGGGAAAACTCCAGCCGATCGACCCCCGACTCGAAGTCCCCCACGATGTCGCCGGCGAAGATCGTCTCGGCCGGCCATGAGAATACGAACGTGTCCGCGCCGCCGTACCCGTACATCTCGTCGAAGCCCGGTCCGCCGTCGATGCGGTTGTTGCCCGAATTGCCGATGATCACGTCGCTGAACGACGATCCCTCCACGTTCTCGATCTCTTCGTAGGTATCGCCCTCGGCTGCGTTGCCGTTGCCCTTGCCGGTATCGAGGTTCACGAAGACGGCGCCGTAGTTGTCGGCATAGGACACGGTGTCGTTGTCGAACCCGCCGACCAGCCTGTCGGGCCCGAGCCCGCCCATCAGATAATCGTTCCCGGGCCCGCCATCGAGCACGTTGATGCCGTCGGAGCCGATCAGGTAATCCCCGAACGAACTGCCGTATACGTTCTCGATGCTTTCGAACGTGTCGCCTTCCGCGGCATTGCCGTAGCCTCGGCCAGTGGCGAGGCTGATGAAGACCGCACCGTAATTGTCGGCATAGGACGCGCTGTCGTTCCCGGCTCCGCCGATCAGTTCGTCCGGGCCTAGACCACCGATCATCAGGTCGTCGCCGCCCGCGCCGTCGAGGCGGTTGGGGCCGTCGTTGCCGATGATCCAGTCGTCGTACCCGGTCCCGATCACGTTCTCGATCGAATCGTAGGTATCGCCCTGCGCGGCGTTCCCGTAGCCTTTGCCGTCGCGCAGGTTGACGAAGATCGCGCCTTCGTCGCCGGCATAGCTGGCAGTGTCCTTGCCGTTGCCGCCGATGAGCTGATCGGGCCCCTTGCCGCCGCGCAACGTATCGTCGCCGGTGCCTCCCACCAGCCGGTCTGCACCGTCGGTCGCGCGCGGAGGAGGCGTGCCGTCGGCACCCAGGAAAAGGACCTGGACCATCGCCGTGCTGCCGCCGGTGATGGTGTAGGTGAACTGGTCGGTAAAATACTCGCTGTTGTTGAGCGAAACCTGCGAGCTGCCGGCCTGGTAGTTGATCGTCCCGCTGGCGGTTATCTGCACATAAGCGCCGGACGGCAGGAGGATGTCCTTCCCGACGAAGTCGCTTCGCCCGTTAACGCCGGTGACGACGAAGGCGCTGCCGTTCGCCGCATCGTTCTCGAACAGCGAAACGCCTCGGAAAGACGTGCCGAGGGCTTCGTAAAGCGTGTAAAAGTCGTTGTTCGCGACGGGCGTGGTCGGAGTGGGCGTCGGCGTCGGCGTCGGCGTCGGCGTCGGTGTTGGGGTCGGTGTCGGTGTCGGCGTGGGAGTTGGCGTTGGTGTCGGTGTCGGCGTGGGAGATCCGGTATCGCTGACGGTCAGCACGAACGCGTCGCTCGCGGTCGTGTTGAAGGTATCGCGGGCGGTGACCTCGATCAGATAGTTCCCCTCGGCATCGCTCGGCGGGGTGCCGCTGAAGGTGCGTGTCGACGCGTTAAAAGTGAGCCAGGCCGGCAGGGAGCCGCCGCCCTGAAGCGAGGCGGCGAAATCGGTGAGCGGGCCTTCCTGATCGACGTCCCTGAAGGCCGTTTGCGAAAAGGTGTAGGAAAAGGCCGTTCCCTCGGTCGCGCTCTGGTCGGGGATCGGATTGGCCACATAAGGCGGATCGTTGACGGGCGCGAAGTTGACGCGAAAGTCGTCGGTGGCGCTTGCGTTTCCGTCGCTTGCGGTCACGCGCAGGTTGAGCGATCCGGCGTAATTGGCCGGCGGCTGACCGCTCAACTGGCGGGTCGAGGCGTCGAAGGTCAGCCAGCTTGGCAGCGGATTGCCGTTCTGCAGGGACACCGAATAGGTCAGCGTATCGCCATCGTCGTCGAGAAAGGTGTCGCCGGGTATCGTGTAGCTGAAGAACTGGTCTTCCTGGCGCGACTGGTCGGGGACCGCGTTGTTCAGGAACGGCGCACTGTTGGCTGCGGGAGGGTTCCCGAACGTCAGGCGCATCGACAGGTCAAGATCGGTGCGGGTCAGGTACTGGATCTGGTCGGTCGGCGCGTCCGGGCGGTTGTACATCAGAAACCCGCCATCGTAGGGATTGCCGGTTTCGACGGCGAGGCTGCCGCTGCCAGTGGAGCGCAGTCCGTCGAAGAACTCCACGTAAAGGGCGTAAGTCTGTCCCGGGGTGAAGACCTGCCCGGTGACGAAATTGGCTGTGAAGACGCCGTCGTAATGGATGTCCAGATCGCTGCTGTTGATCTCGAACAGTTGCGAGGTGGCGACTTCCTGGATCGGCTTGGCACCGTCCCAGGTGAACACGGTGATGCGGAAGTCGCTCGTCTCGGTGGCCGACGACCAGCCAAGGAACTGGATGCGCGCCTGTTCCAGCGTAGTGCCCTGGGCCACGAAGGTTTGGCCCACGAAGCCCGAAACGTCGTCACCCACGCCCCCGCCGGCCTCGAACTGGGCAGGACTGCCGCTGAAGGTATCGATGTAGACCTGATCGAAGGTGGGGACCTCCCAGTTGACTATGCTGGCGAGTTGCGCGCCGGTAAGGCCGTGACGCGACATCGTGTCGAGCGCGGCGAGACCTTGAAGCTGCTCCAACGCATGATCGTAATCAGGCTGTTGCGACACGAAGTGCAGCAGCGAAACGGTCTCGCCAGGCGCGATGCTCAGATCGTAATGATAGCCGATGCCGCCGTTGCCGTTCGCGCTGTATACGGTCGTCGTCGTTTCGGCGCGGGCCAGCCCGGACCCGAAGCCCTGGAAAGCAAACGTCAGATGCGGCGTATTGGCATCGTCGAAGATCGCCCAGTTGTCGTCGTTTCCGAGCAGCGCATTGCCCGACGACGATTGGACGACCATCGGGGAGAAGGCGAAGTTGGTGTCGAGCGCGACACGGACGGTGATCGTTCCTGACGTGTTGTTCGTGAAGCTTTCCAGAAAGCGCGCCCAGCCTTCACCTGGATTCGTGTAATCGGGCACGTACATCCGGCGGGTCACGTCCAACCCGGCCAGAGTTCCCGTAAGGACCACTTGCCGGCCCCCCAATTCGTCGGCCTGGAAGGTGCCGTTGAAGTAGGCGCCGCCAATCGACAGGGTCATGCCGGAATCGAAGGCCAGCCCTTCGACCACCGCCGTGCCCCACGCAGTATCGCTGACCTCGCGCCAGCTATATTGATTGCCGTCGTAAAGTCGCCGTTCGGGCATGATCTTCCACCTCGTCTAGAGCGCCCTCGAACAGGCGCGCGTTTGCTCGCTCCGCGAAGCGACCCCCGCCGCGCGAATGTCGTGACATGAATGGCAGAGTTGCTGACCCTCGATCCCGTCGCGTGTGCGCCGGCCGAAGCTTTCCCCTGTCGAGTTGCCAAGCTAACCGGCAGGCTTGAGAGGCAATTGTAAAAACCCGTCAAAATATATGCGGGGGGATGAAATTGTCTGTTAGCAATGCCTTGCGGGGCGAAACCTGTTTCGATTCGTCTCGGTTAGCGGGGTCGCATGGTGCAGCAGTCGAACGAGCGAATGGCGCGCATGCGCTTCTTCGCGGTCGCGCCGGAACTTAAGCCCTACCTCACCGCGATCTACCTTAACGATGTGGTCGTGCCGGCGGGCGAGAGCATGGAGGACATGCTTCATCCCGAATGGGCGAACCTGCGTTTCATGGAAGGTCATCCGGGCAGCGGCGCCATCGGCGAAGGCCCGCGCCAGCCGACGCCGCATGTCGTCCTGGTCGGCCCGACAAGTCGCGCCACCGCCTTCGAGACCGGATCGATCCGCAGTTGGGGAATCGGCTTTCAGCCGCTTGGATGGGCGAGGTTCATCGCCCGCCGCGCCGCCGACTTCGCCGATCAGAGGATCGACGCGGAAAGCGACCCGGACCTGGAGCACCTTACCGCGTTACGTCCTTTCCTGGCCGATCCGCAGGCCGCGCCGGAAGGGCAGGCCGAAACGATCAATCGCCACCTGACAGCACTGCTGGCGACGACCGATGACGACGATCCCGCCATTGCGCGCGTTCACGCGGCGCTGGCGGATCCCGATATCGGCACAGTGACCGAGCTTGCAGAGCGGGTGGGAATGTCGGGCCGCACGCTCGAGCGGCTAAGCCTGCGCGCCTTCGGCTTTTCGCCCAAATTGCTCCTGCGACGCCAGCGGTTCCTGCGCACGCTCGGGCAGGTGATGCTCAATCCGCAGATGCGCTGGTCGGATTCCCTCGATTCCCACTACCACGACCAGGCTCACTTCAACCGCGACTTCAAGTACTTCATGGGCCTCAGCCCCAATGCCTACATGGCGCGGCCGCACCCGATCGTCGACGCCGCGGTGCGGGGGCGGATGGCGGCCGAAGGCGCGCCGATGCAGGTCCTGCATCGCCCCCCGGCAGCGCTGCGGAGAGGCTGACCGAGAGCGTAGGGCGATCCCGGAGGCGGGGGCGGAATGGAGCCGATTCAGCCGCCGGCAGTCACCCGCAACACCGCGCCGGCCGTTTCGTCGGTCAGGAGATAGACCGAGCCGTCGGGCGCCACGCGGGCATCCCGCAGGCGCTGCTTGATGTCGGTCAGGAGTTCCTCCGTCGCGCCGGGCTTGCCGTCCTCGTCGAAGTCGATCCGCAACAACCCGCGCGTGAAGCTGGGAAGCAGCAGATTGCCGCGCCAGCCCGGAAACATCGGCCCGCCATACCATGCCGGGTTGCCGGGATTGAGCGAGGCAGGCCCTTCCGCAAACGCATAGTTGATCACCGGATCGGTCATGCCGGCTACCTGGGACACGCCCTTCGCCGCCTCGTTGTTGTAATGCTTGCCCTGCGTGACGTCGATCCAGCCGTAGTTGGCGCCGCGCGCGATCAGGTTGAGCTCGTCGCCGCCGCGCGGGCCGAATTCGGTTTCCCAAATCCTCCCACGGGCGTCGAGCGCCAACCCCAGCGGGTTGCGGTGGCCGAGCGTCCAGATCTCGGGTTTCCAGCCCGCCTTGCCCACGAACGGGTTGTCGGCCGGCACGCTGCCGTCGGGATTGAGCCGCAGGATCTTGCCGAAGTGGTTGTCGGGCTTCTGGACCATCTCGCCGTAATTGCGGTCACCACTGGAAATGTAGAGCTTGCCATCGGGGCCGAACAGGATGCGCCCGCCGTGGCTGCCCGTCGCGGGGCCCTGGCCGCAGCACCTGGCCGGCCAGGGCTGGGCGCCGTACCACGCGTCGGCCACGAAGATGTCCTTGACGTCCTTCAGTTCCAGGCCGCCGTCCCAGGTCGCGCTGAGCACGGCCAAAGTCGTCTGATCGGTGTTCTGCGGGTCGGGCTTGACGTAGCTGATGTAAAGCTTGCGGCTCGCCGCGAAATCGGGCGCCAGCGCAATGTCGAACAGGCCGCCGATACCGGCCGGATTGATCGGCGGCAGGCCGGCGATGGCCACTGGGTCGAGCTTGCCGTTGCGGATCACCCGAAGGCGGCCCGGGCGCTCGGTCACCAGCATGTCGCCGTTGGGCAGGAACGCGAGGCTCCAGGGCCGTTCGATCTGCCGGGCAACGACCTCGACGTGGACTTTGCCCGCCTGCGTCTCGTAATCCCAAGGACCGCGGCCGAGGGCTGCCGGCTGCGGCATGGCCGGCGGTGGGGCGGCAGGCCTCGCGGCGGCGGCCGGCGGATTCGTCTGTGCCGATACCGGCGTTGCGAGCAGGGCGGCGACCAGGGCCGCGGCGGCGATCAAGCGCATCGTTGGTTCTCTCCCACGACCGAATTGTTGACTCGGTCCGAACCTTCCTAGCACGTCCGGTTTTGCTTGGAAGGGGGTTGGGCGCGGTCTAGACTGTTCGTCTGTTGGTGGAGGGTAATACGATGATCGGCGCGCTGGTCGCCCTGCTGGGACTGCTGTTGATTTTCCTCATGATGGGGGTCCGCGTGGTCCGCCAAGGCTTCGTCTACACGATCGAGCGGCTGGGCAAGTACCACCTCGCCGCCGAACCCGGGCTGCACATCATCTATCCCTTCATCGACCGTGTCGGCCAGAAGGTGAACATGATGGAGCAGGTGCTCGACATTCCCGGCCAGGAGATCATCACCCGCGACAACGCCATGGTTGGCGTGGACGCGGTCGTGTTCTTCCAAGTGCTCGATGCCGGCAAGGCCGCCTACGAGGTGCACAACCTCTATGCAGCGATCATGGCGATCACCACCACCAACCTGCGCACGGTGATGGGCAGCATGGACCTGGACGAGACGCTGTCGAAGCGGGACGAGATCAACGCCCGGCTCCTCGGCGTGGTCGATCATGCGACGAGCCCGTGGGGCGTGAAGATCACCCGGGTGGAGATCAAGGACATCCGTCCCCCGCTCGACATCTCGGAGGCCATGGCGCGGCAGATGAAGGCCGAGCGCCTGAAGCGCGCCGAAATCCTCGAGGCGGAAGGCGAGCGTGCCAGCCGCATCCTGCGCGCCGAAGGCGAAAAGCAGAGTGCGATCCTGTCGGCCGAGGGCAAGAAGGAAGCCGCCTTCCGCGACGCCGAGGCGCGCGAGCGCTCGGCACAGGCAGAAGCCGAGGCGACCCGCTCGGTCAGCCAGGCGATCTCTGAATCGGGCAACCAGGCGATCAACTACTTCATCGCCCAGGAGTACACCAAGGCGATCGGCAAGTTCGCCACCAGCCCGAACGCCAAGACGATCCTGTTCCCGATCGAGGCCACGCAATTGATCGGCACGCTGGGCGGCATCGGCGAACTGGCGCGCGAAGTCCTGGCCGGGGAGCCGAAGGGCGCGGTCAAGACCGACGGCGGCACGCCGCTGCCCACGCCCGCCGCGCGCATCGGGGTTCCGCGCACCGTCCGCGGCGAGGGCGAATGATGGACGGCATCTCCGGCATCGAGGCGCACTGGGTCTGGCTGACGCTGGGACTCGTCCTTGCCGGGCTGGAGATGCTGGTGCCCGGGATCTACCTGATCTGGCTGGCATTGGCGGCGATCGTCACGGGCGTGCTGGCGCTCGCCTTCGATATTTCCCTGCCAATGCAGATTGTCGATTTCGTCTTCCTCGCGCTGATCCTGGCCTTTTCGGCCAAGCGCTTCCTGCGCGACAAGCCAATCGAGAGCAGCGATCCGCTGATGAACCGCCGGGGCGCGCGCATGGTGGGCGAAACCGCGCTCGTCACGGTCGCGATCGAGCACGGCAGCGGACGCATCAGGGTTGGCGATAGCGAATGGATCGCCCGCGGTCCTGACGCTGCGATGGGGCAGTGGGTCAGGATCGTGGGAAGCGAAGGCTCCAGCCTGCTGGTAGAGCCGGTGGCTCTTCCGGCACCGCAAACCTGATCAGGCGGCGCTTTTCGCTCCGAAGCGCCCGTGCTTGCGAAAGCGCATCATCCAGCGGTCGAGAAACAGGTTCAGCGGATGGGGCACGATGCCGAGCTGCTTCAGCCCGGGCAGCTTGCCGTCGGCGACGTTCCCGCTCTTGAGCATGCGCCACTGATCGGCATTCATGGGTGTGCCCGGCAGCGCGGCGAATAGGCCTGAGAATACGTCCGGCACGGGCAGGAAGTGTCTTTCCCGGCCCTGGGCCGCGGCGATCCTCTGGTGCAGGTCGGCCATGCTGATCTGCTCGGGCCCGGCCAGCTCGTAGGTCTTGCCGCCATGGGCTGCGGGATCGGCGAGGGCGTTGGCGATCGCTCCGGCCACGTCGTCGACCCAGACCGGCTGAAGCATGGCCTGCGGGCCGAACACGGGAAGCACGGGCATCGATGATATGAGCCCGGCGAACATGTGCACGAATGCGTCGTCCTCGCCGAACATGACCGAGGGGCGCACGATGGTCGCTTTCGGGAACCCCGCGCGCACCATTTCCTCGCCCAGGCCCTTCGTGGCTGCATAGCCGCTTTCGGATGCCGGGTCCGCCCCGATGGCCGAAACGTAGGTGAACGCCGAAGCGCCCTGATCCGCAGCGACTTCGGCCGCCCAGCCGGCGCCCTTGGCGTGGAGGGTCTCGAGATTGCCCGAGAACGCGCCGACAAGATAAACCGCCGCATCGGCGCCCTGCATGGCCGCTTCGACGCTGCGGCGGTCGCTCACGTTGCACCGCGCGAACTGGATCTGCCCGAGATTGGCGAGCGGCTTGAGGCGGAAGGCCTTCTCGGGATGGCGGTCCGCGATCCGCAGGCGCGCTCCGCGTTCGAGCAAGGCCTGCGCCAAGTGCGAGCCGACAAAGCCGCCGCCTCCGATCAGGACAACCAGCTTGTCTTCGAGCGGTCCGTACATCGCCATTGCCTGTGCCAATCCTGCTTCGCGCGGCCGGTTCCGCGCAGTTCTGCGTGAGCGCGGCCATGCCGCAACGCACGCACCTCCGCAAGCGGGCGAGGGGATAGATTACCTCGTGGGGAGGAAGGCGGCGCAGTTCCCGTTTGACAAGCGGCCCGCCCCTTCGCTATCGGCCCGCCCCTACCCACCGCACGGCTCAAACGACCGCGCGGCCCGTGCCCAGATGGCGGAATTGGTAGACGCACCGTCTTCAGGTGGCGGCGCTCGCAAGGGCGTGGAGGTTCGAGTCCTCTTCTGGGCACCATTTGTTCTTCTCAGAACATCCCAAAAAGTCTATAAAACCCCGGAAATCCAAGGAATTTGGCCCTTGGTCGTCCCGGAACGTGTCAGCAACATCCAGACATTCCGAGAACATTTGCGGGCCTTTTGCGGATTTCGGTGTAAACCACATTCGAGAAAGGCCCGCACGTGCCATTGACCGATAGCCAGCTCAAAGCGCTCCGTCCTAAAAACAAGCCTTACAAGGTCGCAGACGAGCGCGGCCTGTATGTCGAAGTCACGCCGATAGGTAGCAAGCTTTGGCGCTTCCGCTACCGAGTCGGGAGAACCGAGAAGAAGCTTTCGATCGGCACCTATCCCGACCTCAGCCTAAAAGAGGCGCGCAACGCAGCGCTCGAGGCGCGTCTAGCGGTATCCAAGGGCGGTGATCCTGCGCTCGAGAAGCGCAAGCAGAAGATCCGGGCTGAATTCATCGCGGGGATCACATTCGAAGAAGTGGCGAGGGAATACATCGACCAGATGATGGCCCGCAATGGCAGGGCCGACGCGACGCTGCTCAAGGCCAACTACTTCCTCGACAAGCTGGTTCGCTCGATCGGGAAACGACCCCTCGAGCAGATCGAGCCGTTTGAGGTGCTCGCCCCGCTCAAACGCCTCGAAGCGGCAGGCAAGCACGAGACGGCGAAGAAATGTCGCTCCTTCGCCAGCCGGGTGTTCCGCTTCGGCGTTGCCACCGCGCGTTGCGCGGGCGATCCGACGAGCCTCCTCAAGGGGGCTTTGATCACGCCCAAGGTAAAACACTACGCCGCGATCCTTGAGCCCGACGAACTCGGCGGCCTGCTGCGGGCGATCGACGACTACACCGGCCACCCGATTACGAAGTACGCGCTGCTGGTCGCGCCGCACGTCTTCGTCCGTCCGGGTGAGCTCCGCCACGCCGAATGGAGCGAGTTCAACTTCGATGCAGGCGTCTGGAAGATCCCGGAAGGTAAGATGAAGGCGCGCCGTGCCCACGCTGTGCCCCTGTCGAGCCAGGTGATCGCCTATCTGAAGGAGCTGGAAGCAATGCTTGGCTCGGAAGGATACGTGTTCCCATCAGCGCGATCGGAAACGCGTCCCATGAGCGAGAATACCCTCAACGCGGCGTTCCGCCGAATGGGATTTTCGAAAGAAGAAGTCACTGCCCATGGCCTGCGCGCCACCGCCTCGACCATGCTCAATGAGTGCGGGCTATGGAGCGCAGATGCGATCGAGCGGGCGCTCGCCCATGGCGACAGTAACGCGGTGCGGGGCATCTATCACCGAGGAAAGCACTGGGAAGAACGGGTGCGCATGGCCCAATGGTGGAGCGATAACCTGGACCAGCTGAGAGCTGGCGGCCGCATCCTCAACCTTCGGGCCGGATGATCAGGCGCTCGCCGTGCCGATCCAATCTGTCCGCAAGCGATCCAAGCCGTGGCTCTCACCCTCGGCCGTAACCTGGGCGCCAATCAAGTTACAGTCGGGCTCGCAACCTTCGAGCACCCAGTGATCACCGGCTTCAGTCACGATTGCATAGCCGCGCGGGCCGAGTTCGAGCCGACCGGTTATGCGCCTTCGATTGGCCGTCATCAGTCGGCGTAACTCATCCAGCGGCCGAGAACGCTTCTTACATAACCAGGCGTCTCGCGATTCCTTGGAATCCCGCCTGCCTTGGCGACCGCGCCGGGTCCAGCGTTGTATGCGGCAAGGGCGAGATGCACCGACCCAAACCGATCGAGCATCTGTCTGAGATAGCGCGCACCGCCCTCGATATTCTCCTGCGGATCATGCCGGTTTGCGACGCCGAGTTCGCGGGCGGTGCCCGGCATCAGTTGCGCTAGACCTGCCGCACCCGCGGGACTGACCGCAAGCGGGTTGAAGCGGGATTCCGCCCAGATCAGGGCCTGAAGAAGCCGCGGGGGTAGGCGATGTCTTAATTCGGCCTCGCGAATGAGCGGCAGGTAGATCGCCTCCCGGTAGCCGGGGACGACTGCGCGGAACGCGAGAGTACTTTCCGTCGAGCGCGGACTGCTTTCGCTGCCCAAGCTTTCCGCACTGGGGCCAACCGACGGTCCATACTCGTGATCGAAAATTCGAAATTCCTGAGCGAATGCTCCTTCGCCAGCCGTCAGACTCGCTGCACAGATCAAGCCTGCAATGAACCGCCTTACCATTTCGCGTTCTCCTCGATTGCACCGAATCGCAAGAGAACATAAAAAGAACACCAGCCTGTAGGAAAGCGATTAGAACACCGCAAAGAGGGGAGGCCGCGCTGGGGAAGCGAGCAGACGATACGGAGTCTTCCGATGCAGTCCCGAAGTGAAGGTCAGAACACACAATCTCTCGAAGCAACTGCACGCCAGCTCTGCAAAAGCCGCGGCGGCCGCTGGTCTGGTTCAAAGGGAATGGCCCGGTGCCCGGCGCACGATGATCGCACCCCTTCGCTCGGCGTCACCCTGGGACGACGTGCTATCCTGTTCCATTGCTTTGCCGGCTGCGATCAAGCGAGCGTGATTGACGCTTTCAGAAGGGAGGGGCTTTCGCCCGCGCAGCTGTTCGGCGGCCTTCCGCCGAATGCCGGAGAATCGACGGTTGAGCGGTTGCCCTCGCGGGGTGCGCTCCGGACATGGCATGGCGCCTCGCCCCTGAACGACAGCCCGGCCAAAGCTTATCTCGAAGCGCGGGGTATCACGGCTGTCTCGCCCGCGCTGCGCTTCAACTCCCGAACGCCTCTAGGGCCCAAAGGCCGCGCGCAATTCATTCCAGCAATGATTGCAGCCGTCAGCCTCGACGAAGGGCCAATCGCTATTCACCGAACATTTCTCGATGCGGAGGCGCCCAGGCTCGCGGCATTCGACGGCCCGAAGCGTGCACTCGGTGCGCTCCGATCAGCCGCCGTGCGACTGTTCCCTGCGATCGATGGAGTGCTGGGCATCGCCGAAGGTGTTGAAAGCGCGCTCTCAGCTCGCGCACTCACCGGCGTTCCGTGCTGGGCAACGCTTGGTAATGAGCGCTTTGCGTTCGTCTCGATCCCCGAGAGTGTCACCGAGCTCCATCTCTTTGTCGATTACGATGCAGGCGGCCAAGTGGCGGTGGAACGCGCGCTCCAGAGCCATGCGCTCGAAGGCCGGACCATCCATGTCCGGCGTCCTTCAAGGCGCGACACCGACTGGAACGACGAACTGGTGAACTGGCTCGCCCGCAAGCGGGCTTCGTAGAGAAGAGAAAGCTTTGGCCTCGTGATCGGCAGAAGGCTTCGTGCCCGATGCCTCCATCAGGAGAACCAACAATGCTTCAGTTCGAACTTTTAGAACCCGATGCTGAACCTCGTGCCCAGCCCTTGGCGGTGACGATCGGCGAACGGATAGCCTCTCGTCTGGCCGACGGCTGCCATCTTACGCGTAGCTCCATTTCTGCGCTCTTTGCCGAAGAGACGGGGATCCAGAGCTGGGGGACCGCTTGGTCGATCGACGACTACAACGATGCGATCGAGATCGGCGCGCTTCTGTGGCTGAAGTCTCACGGCCGGACTAAACTCGATACATCGATCCATGAAGCAGACGCGCGCTTCGAATGGCTCGATACCGCCCTGCCTGCCCGCCATGTGCGTAGCGAAGCACAGATCGAGCTGCAGCAGTTCTCGACCCCGCCCATGCTGTCCTGGCTCATGGCGCAAGCGGCTCAGCTTCGCTCATCCGATCAGGCCCTCGAGCCTTCGGCCGGTAACGGCGCGCTTGCTTTATGGCCGGCCATGCAAGGCTCCGACCTCACGCTCAACGAGATCGATCCTGATCGGCGACTGTCCCTTGCCCATCTGTTTCCCGACGCGGCAGTGACCGCTCACGACGGTGAGGTCATTGACCATCTCCTGACCCAGAGGCCGCCAACCGTCGTCCTCATGAATCCGCCGTTTGCGCGCAGTCGCGAGCGCGGGGTCAGTCCGACAACGGCGTTGCGTCATCTTCGCAGCGTGCTCCGGCTCTCGAAGAGAGGCGCTCGCCTCGTCGCGATCATGCCGGAAGGTTTCGATGCGTCTCGCTTCGCCAGCTCATTGAGCGATGCCAGCCTGCGGCTCGATGTGCGTATCACCGGGGCGTTTCGCAGGAACGGCACAAGCATTCGCGTGCGCATGGTGGTGTTCGACAAGACCATCGACGACAAACCGGTGGTCACTGCGGAAGCGGACGATTTGTCCGATCTGGCAGCGCTGATCGGCCGACTTCCGCCGCGCGCTCGCGATACTCCGGAAATTCCCGTGCTGACCGCGCGGCCCGCGACCGGCACATTGAGAAAGCCAGCGAACGGCCGGCCCGCGGCTCCGTTTGGAACTCGCCCTGCACCTGGCGAGCCGTTCGAAGAGCTCGGCTATGTGACGCTGGATGAGCCCGCGCCCGTCCCGGAGCAGACAGGGATCTATCTTCCCTATCGCTCGAGCCGGGTTCAGATCGGAGGCGCGCCGGTCCATCCGACACCGCTTGTGGAATCCATCGCGATGGGGTCGGTCGCGGCTCCGATACCGACCGTTCTGCCAAAGGTGCCCGCCAACTGGCGGACCCGCGAACTGCTTTCCGAAGCCCAACTCGAAACGCTCGTCTATGCCTGCGAGGCGTTCTCGCACGATCTGCCAGGGCGCTTCCGAGCCACTCAGGAAGGAACCACGCTCGAGCAGGCCGAGGATGGGGCCCGTTATCGTCAGGGCTTTTTCCTCGGCGACGGCACCGGAGCGGGAAAGGGGCGGCAGATCGCGTCGGTGATCATGGATCGCTGGCTTGAGGGCGAGCGCCGACACATCTGGATCACGAAGAATGAGGCGCTGCTCGAGGATGCCCGCCGCGACTGGGAAGCACTCGGCGGCATGCGCCTCGACATTCAGCCACTCTCCGGTTGGAAGCTGGGAGTACCGGTTCGTTGGTCCCAAGGCATCCTCTTCATTACTTATCCGACGCTTCGCTCGGGCCGCGCAGACGATACGCGGCTTGACCAGATCCTCGCCTGGACTGGCGATGATTTCGAGGGCTTGATTGCGTTCGATGAGGCCCACGCGATGGCCAACGCCATAGGCAGCCGTAATGCGCGCGGCGCTTCCAAAGGCTCCGAACAGGGCATGGCTGGACTAAGACTGCAGAACCGGCTTCCTCGCGCCCGGATCCTCTACGCCTCGGCTACCGGCGCTTCGGACATTTCCAACCTCGGATATGCGACCCGCCTCGGCTTGTGGGGAGCCGAAACCGCTTTCCCGACATATGAGGCGTTCACGACCGAAATTCGGGCAGGCGGTGTCGCGGCGATGGAGCTCGTCGCGCGAGACCTCAAGGCTCAGGGGCTCTACCTCTCGCGCGCTTTGTCCTTCGCGGGAGTCGAGTACGAAATACTCGAGCACCGGCTGACCGGTGCGCAGGTCGCCATCTACGACGCCTATGCCGAAGCCTGGGCGATCATTCATCGCAATCTCGACGAGGCGCTTCAGGCGACGCGGATAGTCGATGAGGACAGCGGCGACACACTCAACCGCAACGCAAAGGCCGCCGCGCTTTCGATCTTCGAAGGCACTAAGCAGCGGTTCTTTTCTCAGCTCCTGCTCTCGATGAAGCTGCCGAGCTTGATCCCGGCCATGGAAGCCGCGCTTGGCGAGGAACACTCGGTGGTCGTGCAGCTGGTCTCGACCGCCGAGGCGATGCTCGACCGCCGCTTGGCCGATCTCGCTCCCGAGGAACGCGAAGCGCTCGATATCGACCTTTCGCCGCGCGAGTATGTCATCGACTATCTCGCAAGGAGCTTCCCCACTCGCCTGATGCAGGTCTTCACTGACGAAGACGGCAATCCGCGTTCCGAACCGATGAGCGACGAAGATGGCAATCCGGTCATGTGTCCACGCGCCGTCGCCGCGCGCGATGCGTTAATAGAGCAGCTCTGCGCCCTGCCGCCGCTCGCAACTGCGCTCGATGCGATCATCGAACACTTCGGGACCGAGACCGTCGCCGAAGTGACCGGCAGGACGAGACGGCTGGTCCTAGGACGAGACGGACAGCAGCGGCTCGAACGCCGCGGCGGTTCGGCCAATGTTGCCGAGGCTCAGGCCTTCATGGATAGCGCCAAGCACATCCTGGTCTTTTCCGACGCCGGCGGGACGGGCCGTTCCTACCACGCCGACCTCAATTGCCAGAACCGGCAGCGGCGCGTGCATTTCCTGCTCGAGCCGGGGTGGCGCGCCGACAATGCGATTCAGGGTCTGGGGCGGACCAACCGCACCAACCAGGCGTCGGCACCGCTCTTCCGACCTGTGACCACGGATGTGAAGGGTGAGCGGCGGTTCATCTCGACGATCGCGCGGCGGCTCGACAGCCTCGGCGCGCTTACCCGCGGACAGCGGCAAACGGGTGGACAGAACCTGTTCGATCCGGCCGATAATCTGGAAAGCGATTACGCCAGAGACGCGCTGAGCCGCTGGTTCCACCTGCTTTATGACGGCAAGCTCGAGGCTACGAGCTTTGCCGATTTCGTGCGCCAGACCGGTCTGCGGCTCGCAGGCCCCGAGGGCGGTCTTACAGACGACTTGCCCTCGATCCAGCGCTGGCTCAACCGCGTGCTTGCGCTGCCGATCGCGCTGCAGAATGCGATCTTTGACGAATATCTTGCTCTGATCGAAGCTCGCGTGGAGGCCGCGCGAGAAGCGGGAACACTCGATCTCGGGCTCGAAACGCTCAAGGTCGACAGCTGTCGAATACTTTCGGATCAGATCCTTCGGATCGATCCGTTGACCGGCGCCGAAACCCGCCTCCTCTCGCTGGAGATCGAGCGGCACTTGCGGCCACTGTGCTTCGAACGGCTCGCGCGACTGCATGACATTGGCTCGCCTGGTGGCATACCACTGCACAATGCCCGTTCGGGGCGGGTAGCGCTCAGCGTCTCCGCGCGCCGGCTGATTGCCGACGACGGCAGTGTGATCGAGCGGCGGCGTCTGCTGCGTCCGCTCAAATCCGCCAACTGGACCCGCGAGGCGCTCGCCGAAAGCGCCTGGGAGGCCATCGATCCGGCTTCGTTCGAACGTCTGTGGCGCGCGGAAGAGATCGAAGCTGCCAAGGAGCCGGTCCGCGAACGCGTGCACCTTGCAACCGGGCTGCTACTCCCGGTCTGGAAGCGCCTGCCCGGCGATCACGTGCGCGTGACCCGTATCGTCTCGGCCGACGGCACCTCCATCATCGGCCGCGAGGTCGTGGCCGCGGATCTCGCCAAGGTGTCGCAGACCTTCGGCCTCGGCAACTCGGTCTTGCCTACTCCCGGTGAACTGGCCGTTCTCGTCCTCTCGAGCGGCACCGCACAGTCCTTGCAGAGCCATGATCCGCTGACCATCAAGCGCAGTCTCGTCGGCGGCGAGCAGCGCATCGAGCTGACCGGCTTCGCGCCCGATCGGCTCCACTGGTACAAGGCCAAGGGCTGCTTCACCGAGATCATCCGCTACCGGACGCGTCTGTTCGTACCGGTGGCCGATGGGCCGGCCATTCTTGAAGCGCTCGCCCCCTGAACAGCGGCAGCACGTCCCAAAGCAGAGAGAAAAGAGTGCCTTGGGCTGGCGAACCTTGTGGGATGCACCCGCACCGGTTCGTTCAATCCATCAGGAGACGATCGATGATCCAGTCCATTCCCTTGAAGAAGCTCGTCCCGAGTTCCCGCAACGTCCGGAAGGTGAGCGATGTTACCGCCGATGCCCAACTCAAGGCCGATATCGCGGCCCGCGGCCTCCTCCAGAACCTCGTCGTGCGCAAGGCTGCGCGCGGCAAATTCGAAGTCGAGGCCGGCGGGCGGCGGCTTGCCGCCTTGCAGTCGCTTGCGGAGGACAGCGCAATTCCCACAACCCACGAAGTGACCTGCCTCGTCATCGAAGGCGACGAATGCGAAGTTCGCGAAGCGAGCCTGGCCGAAAACTTCCAGCGTCTCGCCATGAATCCAGCCGACGAGGCGCAGGCCTTCGCCGCGATCATCGAGGCGGGCGCCACGACCGAGGACGTCGCCCGGCGCTTCGGCCTGACCGTCCGCTTCGTCGAGGGCCGACTGCGGCTCGCTTCGCTTGCGCCGTGCGTCTTCGAAGCGCTGGCGGAAGGCGCGATCACCCTCGACATGGCCAAGGCCTATGGCGCGGTCTCGGATACCGAGCGGCAAGCGCATGTCTTCGCCGAGCTGCAGGATGCCTGGTATCAGGTCACGCCCGACACGATCCGGCGAATGGTGCTGGACGCCACCGTGCGCGGCAGCGACCCGCGCGCGATCCTGGTTGGCCGCGAAGCCTATCTCCAAGCCGGCGGGCGGATCGAGCGCGAGCTTTTCGACGACGATGCCAGCGAGAGCTGGGTCGATATCGCGCTGCTCGAGGGTCTCGCTCAAAAGAAAATGGAGGAGGCAGCGAGCTTCAAAGCGCGGGAACTCGGCCTAGCGTGGGTCCGTCCGACGCTCGGGGCCTATGTCTGCCACGATCTTATTGAGGGGCTCAGCCGCCTTTCCGCCGGGCCCGCCCCGCTGAATGAAGCGGAAGCCGCGGAGCTTTCGGAACTCGAGGCAGACTACGACCGAGAAGCGGCAGTCCTCGAGGACGAGGACAGCAGCGAGGAGGAGGTCGCGAGAGCCGAGGAGCAACTGGCCCGCATCGATCGAGCCATGCGAGCGCTCAACGATCGCCCGCCGGTGCTTGCCGAAGATCTTAAGGAAGAAGCGGGGGCGTTCCTGGTCCTGTCGCGCGGTGGCGAGCCTACTCTTGTTCCGCAGTACTACACGGAAAGCGAGGTGGCACAGTCCGACGACGGCATCATCGAGCCCGTCGAAGACGGCGGTGAGGCGTCGAGCAAACCTGCAACCTATTCGCAGCGACTGCTCGACGAACTCGCGATGCAGCGCCGCGACATCCTCGCCATCCATCTCGCCAACGACCCCGGCCTGGCGCTTGACCTCATGATGTTCACGCTGGCCGATGCCGATGGTCACGACTGGCGCGCCAAAGAGGCGCTCACGATCTCTGGGCCGGCGGCGAGCGGCCCGGTCTCGGGATTTGAAGCCAAGGATGCTCCGGCGAGTGCGGCGCTGGCGGAGTTCACTGGTTCGCTCGACGAAAGCTGGCGCGCCGGCGCCTCGGAAGTTGAGCGCTTCGCAGCGTTCCGAGGACTTCCCGACGAAGCACGGAGCCTCTGGCTCGGCTTCGTGGTCGCGCGTACGCTCATTGCCAGCCTCAATACCGACGGTGAGCGCGGACTCCCGCTCCACGACGCGTTGGGCAGTTTGCTCGAGATCGAGATGGCGCACTGGTGGAGGCCGACAGCGGCAAACTTCTTCGATCGCGTGCCGAAAGCGCGCATCCTCGAAGCCTTCGATGCCGTGGGCGGGCCCGAGCTTGTCAGCCGCTATGCCGGTTCCAAGAAGGCCGATCTCGCATCGGCTGCCGAACGCATCTTCTCGGGTGAGTTCATCGGCGAGGCGGACGCCAAGGAACAGGCGCTGGCCTGGGTTCCGGCCGTCATGCGTTTCGGCACTCCCAAGGAAGAAGCCATCGGCAACGATGAAACGTCTGCTCGGTCGGAAGACGCCAACGACGAATTGACCGAGCAAGCTGCCTGAACCTCCTGACAGTTCGGCTTGCGCGGTCGGCGGTCCGTCCATTTTTGGACGGGCCGCCTTTAGTCGTTTTGGCCAAGGCTGAACCGTCAATCGTTCTACCTAGTGGATGAGACGTCCTCGCTGGATATTCAGCAGGAGCGCCGTTGCGAACGTCTGCCTGGAGCTCCATGATGAGCAGCGAGGGGATGCGAGATCGATCACGCCACAGCCAACCTGCCGTCGAGAGATTTTGAGGTCACCTCAAAATTTTTCACCAAGTTGGGGTTCGAGCAGGACTGGCGGGATGACGGCTGGATGATCTTGAAGCGTGACAGCGTGATCCTGGAGTTCTTCCCACATCCAGACCTGAACCCAGCCGAAAGCTGGTTCAGCTGCTGTCTTCGGCTTGATGACTTGGCCGCGTTTTACTCGGTCTGTTTAGACGCTGGAGTACCAGAGCAATGTTGGGGTCACCCCCGGGCTCAGCCGCCGCAGCAAGAAGATGGCGGTCTCCTGATCGGAGCCCTGATCGATCCGGACGGAACCCTCATTCGCCTTATCCAAAATTGATTGCAGCGCCGGCCTTCAAGGTCACGAGAAATCGACGAGCGCATTGATTGTCAGCGGGGGCACACCCCAGTGGACAGCCTTTGATCCTCTTTGGGAACCCGTACCAACTACAGCATCGTTCTCCTCTTGAGGAGCGCGCAAATGCCCTACGATTTGATCATCATCGGCACGGGCACGGCGGCAATGGTCGCAGCGATGCGGGTGCGCGACGCAGGCTGGACGGTTGCTGTCGTCGACGAGAAGCCGTTTGGCGGCACCTGCGCCTTGCGCGGTTGCGACCCCAAGAAGATGCTCGTCTCGGGCGCAGAGGTCATCGATGCGGAGCGCCGGATGAGCGGACACGGCGTCGACGGTGATTTGCGGATCGACTGGCCGGAATTGATCGGTTTCAAGCGCACCTTTACCGATCCCGTGCCGGAGAAGCACGAGCACCGCTACCGCGATAAGGGCATCGACACTTTTCACGGTGCGGCCCAGTTCACCGGCCCGAACTCCCTCAAGGTCGACGCATCAGAGCTAAGCGGCCGTCATGTTCTGATCGCCTCGGGCGCCGCACCCGTGCCGCTCGGTATCGCGGGCGAGGACCATCTGGTCGACAATGAGTTCTTCCTGGCCATGGAGCAACTGCCACGTCGGATCGTCCTGGTCGGCGGCGGCTACATTGCAGCGGAGTTTTCCCACATTGCCGCACGCGCTGGCGCCAAGGTGACGGTGATCCAGCGCGGTCCGCGCATGCTGACGCATTTCGAGCCGGAGCTCGTCGGCTGGCTGACGGAGTCGTTCGACAGTATCGGGGTGCAAGTCATGACCGATACGACTGTCGTTGCGATCGAGCGCAACGACAGCGGATTTGTCGTGCATGGCGAAAGGGGCGACGACAGGATCGCTGTGGAGGCCGACCTGGTCGTTCACGCCGCCGGCCGCGCCCCTGCACTCGACCGTCTGAACCTCGAAGCCGCCGATGTTGCTGTCGCTCAAGGTCGGCTCAAACTCAACGAGTACCTGCAGAGCGTCACCAACCCGGCAGTTTATGCAGCTGGCGATTCTGCCCAGCAGGGACCGCCGCTGACGCCTGTTTCGAGCCATGATGCGAAGGTGGTCGCGGGCAATCTGCTCGAAGGCAACCAGCGGACGCCGGACTATCGGGGCGTGCCGAGTGTCGCCTTTACGCTTCCGCCGATTGCCGCTGTGGGCATGGGCGAGGACGAGGCGCGCAGATCGGGAGCGCAATTCCGGTTGAAATGCGAGCGCGCTTCGCGCTGGTACACGGCGAGGCGGCTTGCCGAGCCGGTCTACGGATACAAGACGCTCGTCGAAGAAGGCACCGGTCGGATTCTGGGTGCGCACCTCGTCGGTCCTCACGCGGACGAGATCATCAACATCTTCGCTCTGGCTATTCGGCACAACCTCACTGCCGATGATCTGAAGAGCACCATGTTTGCTTATCCTACCGGGGCATCGGACGTAGGCTACATGCTCTAGGGGGCAACGCCATCCA
The DNA here is from genome assembly GCF_053819185.1 of Tsuneonella sp. HG222. Lineage (NCBI taxonomy): Bacteria > Pseudomonadati > Pseudomonadota > Alphaproteobacteria > Sphingomonadales > Erythrobacteraceae > Tsuneonella > Tsuneonella sp. HG222. The sequence goes on from NZ_JBSOQZ010000001.1 coordinate 365,406, forward strand.
GCATGTCGATGACCGGACAGTCGGGCACGTGCCCACCCGAACAGCGCTCGACCGTAGAGGCGAGCAGCCGCTCCAGTCGTTCGAGATCCGCCATCTTGCGCCTGACCTGGTCCAGATGATGAACCGCGATTTCGCGAACTTCGTCGCAGCACGCCTCCTCGGGGCCGCCCAGTTCAAGGATGGCGCGCACTTCGCCAGGCGTGAAGCCAAGCTCCCTCGCCCGCTTTATAAAGCTCAGTGCCCTGACATGCTGGTCGGTAAAGACCCTGTGGCCGCCTTCGGTTCGATCGGGCTCGGCGAGGAGGCCAACTTTTTCGAAGTAGCGAATTGTCTCGATATGCACGCCTGTGCGGCGGGCGAGTTCGCCTATCGAAAGACCGCCCACGCAGAAACTCCTTGATCCTGTAGCGACTACAGGTGGCACATAGCGCCGAATCGCGCTGGAGACGAGAGCTGACTGATCGAAGTGCCCCTTCCGTTATCCGACTGCAGGGATCCGAGCGAGGCGTCGCTGCCGTGGGAACGGTGGCCAGCTTGACCGCGCTGTTCTCTGCTGCTGCGTGCTGCGTGCTGCCTCTCGCGCTCGCCGGGCTAGGGCTCGGAGCAGGCGGTCTCGCTATATTCGTCCCCTACCGATGGCCGATGACAATCATCGCCTCGGTTCTGATCATTGCGGGTTGGATGCTCTACCTGCGCAAGCATCGCGCTTGCTCTGCTTACGCGGACTGTGCGGTGCCGGCGCCAAGTCGAGCCACGCTGGCGATGCTCGTGGGTGCTACGGTGATCGTCGTTATCAGCGCGTTGTGGGGTTTTATCGAGCAGCCGCTGATGCGCGTGCTGGGCGGGGCGTGATGCAGACCACCTCTAACATCACATGTCCCAAGTGCGGCGGCACCTCAGTCGAAACGATGCCGACCGATGCCTGCTGGTTTTTTTACGACTGTCGCCATTGCGGCGTGAAGCTTAGACCGCTCTCCGGCGATTGTTGCGTCTTCTGCTCCTTCGCAGATGTTCCGTGCCCGCCGATTCAGGAAGCCCAACAATCCGGTTCGCCGTCCGGATGCTGCGGGGCTGGATAGCAGATACTCCCCCCGCCGCGCCGCTCAAAGCGGAGCGCCGGCCTCACACAGGGTACCCATAGGCGAGCTCTACAGTCTCTCCGCATTATTCGTCGCAGAGCGCAAAGCTGACACGACGTCCAGATGAGAGGAAAGAAGGCTTCTTCTGATTGCCACGGGACAACCTCGTTCCGGCAATCGGGAGACACCTCATGTCCAAGTTCAAACGCCGCAGCGGCGGGCAATCCCCTGCTGCACAAATCACCTCTGCGATTATCGAGAAACTCGAGCAGGGAACCAGGCCATGGGTAAAGCCATGGCGCGGGGTGCCGGTAGCACGACCCCTGCGCAGCTGCGGCACACCCTATCGGGGCATGAACACCTTCTGGCTGTGGATGATCGCCGAAGCTGCCGGATTCCTGTCGCCCTACTGGATGACATACCGGCAGTGCCAGAAGCTTGGTGGGCAGGTCCGCAAGGGCGCGAAATCGACGATCGCGATCTTCTACAAGAGCTATGACAAGCATGTCGAAGGCGATGATGGGGAAGAAGGCACTGAGACGCGACGCGTTCTCAAGGCCTACGCGGTCTTCAACGCCGATCAGTGCGACGGCTTGCCCGAAATGTATCGTGCCAAGCATGAACTCGAACCGGTCGAACCTGCCGGGCGGGAAGAGCGGCTCGACACCTTCTTTTCAGGGGTCGGCGCCGAACTTCGGCATCAAGGGGCCGAAGCCTACTACGAGCCCATCCTGGATCGGATTACGATGCCGCCGGCGGCGCTGTTCGATGGCTACGACCACTACTACGCAACGCTGGCGCACGAACTCTCGCACTGGACCGGGCATGGCTCTCGCCTCGGCCGGAATCTCAAGAATCGCTTTGGAAGCGAGTCCTACGCGGCCGAGGAACTGGTGGCGGAGTTGTCCGCCGCGATCCTGGGCGCCGAGCTCGGTCTGCCGGTTGCGCATCTCGATCATCATGCGAGCTACATCGCGCATTGGCTCGAGCTTCTGAAATCCGACGATCGGGCCATCCTGACCGCCGCTGCCAAAGCAGAGGAGGCTGCGAGCCTCATCCTGAGGCTCGGAGGGCGTTCGGGTACCGGTAGCGAGGCTGCGGCAGCCGATCTCGCCGAAGCGGCTTGAGGGGGTGCATGATGGGACGTTCTGCCAGCTATCCGTCCGACGCAGTTGTCGCCTTCCGCACTTTAGAGATCGAAGACGAGGATAATTGGGAATGGGAATATGAGTATCTGGTCGAGGAAATTATCGAGACTGCGCGCAGCACCTTTCCCTCACTTGAACCCTGTGACGGGTGGCGCGGCCGCGAAGACCGCATCCTGCTGCGCAACGCCTTTGCCGACTGCGGGATCTCCGCCTACTGCGGGCTTGTCGCCATCTGGCTCGCTGAGCGCGACGACGGTGGGTACTGGGATGCCGATGCCTATCACCCGCGATCCGGGCGGGCACAGCGCTGGCTTTCGCAGGTGGCGAGCCGGTTCGAAGCGACATTCGGTGAGCTACGCATGATTGGGCGGTTTTCGAACGGCGAGGCGATTTTCGAACGAAGCTCTGTTCAAATGATCTCCTAAGACCTATATCGTGCATATGAAAGGATGCGTCGATGGCAACGAGAGCCGCTGAAGTCGAGGAGGGAGACGGCAAGGTTCTGACAACCGCAATTGGCAGAATCGCGGAGTTCTGGGGTCTGACCAATGCCAAGCTTGGGTCGGTTCTCGGGCTGTCTCAGGCCACCGTCTCGCGTTTGCGCGTGGGCAAATCCGAGCTCGATCCGGCCAGCAAGTCGTTCGAAGCCGGCCAGTTTCTGCTGCGCCTGTTCCGCTCGCTCGATGCGCTGCTCGGCAGCGACGATATGGCTGCGCGAGCCTGGCTCGCAACCCCAAATCTCGACCTCGAGGCGCGGCCCCTTGACCTGATCGACAGCTTCAAGGGTCTCATCACGGTTTGCGACTATGTGGACGCCCACCGCGCTCGCGTCTGAGCTGCGCCGTTACCGCAGGACCGTCTGGCGTGTCGTCGAGGCGCAGCATCGCATCTCGACCAATCGGCTTGCGGCCAACCTTGATGACCAGAAGCGGCTCGAGGAACTCGCCGATGCGGCCAAGCCCGATCTGCCCAAGGCAGCGCGCGGGCTTCACTACCTCCTCGCCTCGCCCTTCCGCTACGGCCACGGGGTGGCCAGCCGATTTCGGCGCGCGAACGAGCGCCCCGGCATCTTCTACGCCAGCGAGACCGAGCAGACCGCGATCACCGAAACCGCCTATTGGCGCCTCCGCTTCATCAGCCGCTCGCCGGGGTTTGTCCCCGGCAACCGCACCAGCGAGCATCTGAGCTTCTCCGTTCCCGTCTCCATCGCCCGCCTGCTCGACACCACGCGATCGCCTCTGTCGCGCGACAGCAAACGCTGGGCCGACCCGGTCGACTATTCCGCGTGTCAGGAGCTCGCCGACACTGCTCGGGCCGCAGGCGGGCAGGCGATCCGCTCGCCGTCGGCGCGCGATCCGCAGGGGATCAATCTCGCGCTGTTCGATTTCGCGTGCTTTGCCAGCGCGGAGCCCGATCACGGGCGCGGCTGGCACCTGCGCCTCGAGGGCCGGCGCCTCACTGCACTGGCTGCGTTTCCGTCGGGCGAGGTGCTGGAATTCACCGCCGAGCAGTTCGGACTGCCTTCGCTCGGCTGAAGCCACTGGCATAATTCCTCTTTGCGCAGCTTGCCGGAGTCAGATTCCCTGCCCGTCCTGTTCGCTCGTGCGGGCCCTGGACCGGTCCGGTTCCGCCGCAACCCGCGCAAGGCTGCGGCCCGTGTGGCCCGCGCCAGCCTTGCCTTGCGGGGTTTCCCGCTGCGCGGTGCGGCAGTCCCCTTGACCGGTCCCTTCCGGGCCCGGCGAACAGGCCGCAGGAAACCTCTCTCTTCCCCTGCGGCAGTCGCCTTCGCTCAGGAGGAATGACCCATGTACGACAGCTTCACCGCCCAGCTTGCCGGACTCGATCTGACCGGCTTTTCGGTTCAACCCGCACCTTTCAACGAAACAGATTTTCCCGCCGAAGAGGCGAGCGAGCAAACCCTCGCGGCCGTCTGGTCGGACTTATTTGCCCTGTTCGCCGACACCGCGCTCGAGGCCGATGCTGAAGACATCGCCTGGGGCTTCGTCAATCTCTTCCACCGCGCGGCGACCCGCAAGTCCGCGCAGGTCGATCGCGCGAGCGACGAGATCCGCGCGCTGCTTTCCGCGGCCGATGGCTCGGAAGTCCACTCGAGCAACCTCGAAGAGCAGGTCGAGCGCGCGCAGGCGGCCGAAGCCAGCATGCTCGCTTTCGAGCACATGCGCGAGATCGCGGCGATGCTCTACCGCGAAGAAACCGGTGCGTCCTGGAAGCCGATGTCGGGGTCTCGCGTAGCGCACGGAAAGAACCTCACGTCTGCGGTCATCGATGCGCGTGATTTCCTCAAGGTCCGCTCAGAACGTCGGCGCGCCGCTCTCACGCCCGAAGGCACAGCCGTGGTCTTCGCCGGAGGACGCGCGAGCTTCGCCACGACCGAGGAGGCGAAGAGCTATGCGGACAACATCTGGGCCACGCTCGACCGAGTGCGCGAGCAGGTGGCCGATATGCTCCTCGTCCATGGCGGCGACGGCAAGGGCGCCGATCGGCTTGCAGCCGCCTGGGCCGAACGCCACGAGGTACAGCAACTGACCTTCGGTCTCGATCGCAGGCTGGGTGCCCGGGCCGGGTTCAAGCGCAATGAGCAGATGCTGGCGATGGCCCCGCGCTATGTGATCGCTTTTCCCGGCAATGGCGTCACCGAGCGTCTCGTCATCGAAGCCAAGGCACGCCGCATTACGGTGGTCGATCGCCGCGGCCCGCTGGGCACTAAGCCTGGCGCTGGCTGAGCGCCCCGATCGTAGTTGTTCAGCGGTGTGGTGAAACAAGCTGCTAACGGACATTTCGGATAGATGCCGCTCAGGAGAAGGCAAAGAGAGCCTGACCCTTAGGAATCCGCGGCATTAGGATCCGACTTCGGCGACTACCCGCGATTTCTCCCCTGCTCGGCGGCGTGGTGAACTCGTAGAGGCGCATGGACCTCTACGATGGCAGGCGGAGCATTTCGGCATCCGGTTGCTGTGTCCAACACTGCCTTCGGCGGCGCGCGGTCTAGAATATTTTGGCCGCAGTTGCGTATCTCGAATGCCCGCCTGATGCCGAGAAACGGCAATTTCAGATCGCGAGGGCGACAGCACGCGCTATACCGCTTCTCTGACCCACAACTGCATAGCTCGTCGGGCTTGAACTGGACCAGCCGGTAGTAGGGATCGCATCTGCCAGCTTCGTCCGGCATCGCGTATTGACGCCCAGCCCAGCGATCAAACACCGCTAAGTGCAGATGCCGGAGCGCCCAAACGCTGTAGAGGTCGAGCAGGATCCGAAGGTCCCCGCCTGGTGCCCACGCTTTGTCAAATTCGGGGTGGTATGCGCAAACCGAGCCGTCGCCCATGTTGGTGTGTCGAGGTCCGATCCATTCGACCTGACTAGCTTGTTCCCAGAACGCCCATCCTCGCGGCTGAACGTCGAGAATACCGGGCAGGGCAATAAGGAATATGGCTTCCCGCGCTAGTCCGTCCAAAATGCGGCTTCGCGCGAGAAGCCATACCCCGTCATCGTCGGGAATGAGAGATACACCGCGGTATGCCCGCTGCACATCCTCTAGTTGCCGGGCGTAATGGCCGGCGAGGCCGACGACCCGTGGTTCGGCACCGGGCGACCGTGATCGACGGGACGGCCCTTGCCGTCGGGCGGACCCTTTCCGTGACCGGGTTGCGGGTCTTCCCGCTCCTTGTCGTTGCTCATCGCTTTTCTCCTGGACTGCTGTTGAAGCGGGGTCCGGATCGAGGATCACAATGCCCCCGTCTTTCACCCGAACAGGCTGACGCGCGTCCAAACCTTCGCCAATCCGTTGCAACTCAGATCGTGCATCGCCGTTCAACGCGACTTCCATTTTGTCTGTCGATGTGCGAATCTGTGTCACCAGCACGGATGATGCATTCCGCCAGGAGGTGTGTCAACGCGTGCTGATCGCACAATCGGGTGAAAATGAACAATTTTGAGGAAAAGCTCGTCAAGGCGGTCCGCGCTAAGCGCGATCGCGAAGGGCTCAGCATCAGGGCCTTGTCGGGAATCGTTGGGATCAGCTTCTCGACCCTAGCCCGCATTGAGCGAGGGGAAGGGTCGCCCGACAACAACTCCAAGATTAGGTTGCTAGAGTGGCTTGGTCCCGACGCCGAGGAACATGAACTCGGCTTCGATGGTGTGGCGTTCGTGCATTTCCGCGCGGGGAAGAACGCGTCTTCAGGAACGATCCAGACGCTGCTGCGGGCCGCAGTATGCCTTCGGCAGCATTACGCCGATGGTGACAATTCGGAGCCAAGCAATCCGCCGACTGACGGTGACGCATTCCCGATGTCGAAGGAGGAGCTTGAGGGAACCGCCGAGAATTTCCGCAGAGACCTAGGGCTCGGTAAGAACGACCCCTTGGATCCGTTCCACCTCATCGTCGCACCTGTCACGGTCGAGCGGCTGCAATCGTCAACTTGTCTCGATGCCAAGACTCGCGATACGCTGGCCGGACCAGCTTGTAATGAGTGGTCGGCCATGAGCGTGCCCCTCAACGCGGCTCAGGACAGGTGGGTGGTATTTCTGAATGACTGCCATACGCTGGAGAGACAGCGCGTGACGCTGCTGGAAGAGTATTGGCACATATTGTCCGGCCATAAGCTCACGAAGATCGCGAAAATCGCGGACTCTTTCGGTCGCACATATGACAGCTCCGAAGAGCACGACGCGTATTTTCTAGCGTCAGCTACGCTCCTTCCGCGAGATGCTGTCAAGCATATGGTGGCACGAGGCAATGGCGCCGCAGAAATCGCGGCTTTCTATGGAACCTCGCCCGAGTTGGTCGAATATCGAATCAAAAGGCTTGGCCTTTGGCGGGAGCATATCGGCACCAGGGTAAGCCTAAGGTCGTCTTAGTATCTCGCAGTCCGCGCATCAGTGGAACTCTCGCTTGCTGCGGGCCATGATCGGCAGGTGAAATCCTCTTCCAGTTACGTTGCTCGCAAAGGTTCTCGCGGAGTTTCGAATCTCGCGTGCTCAACGCGATTGTCCGCTGCCGCTCCTCGCCTAGAAAGCGACGATCAATCCCGCCGCAAAGTCGCAAATGTCGTCCCCTGCGAAATGACGCTATGTCTTCGTCATGGACCTCGACGATCTGCTTCGACGCTACTTCTCATCCACCGATCTTGCAGCGGTAAGCCCCGACGTGCTGGCGACGGGTTTGGAGCGCTGCCAGGTCGATCTCGGCCTCGAAAAGGACCGCGGCAAGCGCTTTGCCCTGTGGGCGCTGCTTCACATGCTTGGCTCCGCGCCTGACCTTGAGGCGGCGTTCAAAGATGCTGACGACCGCGAGGCGGCCCGCAATTTCATGGACCTGCTGGCGGCCAGCGAGGGCGAGGGACCGGGCGGATAGGAGAGCGGGGTCCAAGGCCCCTTCGCTAAGCCACCCGAACCCAATCCGGCTTCTTCGCGAACAGTCCTGAATCAGGTCAGCTGAGGCCGGCAACGCCTTTGCCTTCGGGCCGTGTTGGCAGCTGCGCTGCCTGCCCGCACCACCCCTCGAAAAGGCGTTTCCCTTGGGCCTGACGGCCCTGCGGTGCAGCCCTCCCATGCCCTGCTTCTTCTGGATGTTCGCAAGCCGGAAATGGTTTCCGGTTTGGCACACCGAAGGACCAGTCACATGACCAATCTCGTAATCCTCACCGGCCGTCTCGCCCGCGATCCCGAATCCCGCGAGACCAAAGGCGGAACCTCCGTCACCGGCATCACCGTCGTCACCGACCGCCCCGCGCGCGACAAGGACGGCAAGACCTACAAGGATGAAAACGGCTACACCGCCAAGGACAGCGAATTCCACCGGGTGACCTGCTTCAACGGCCTCTCCAAGACCGTCGGGCAGTTCTGCACCAAGGGCCAGCTCGTCTCGGTCCAGGGCCGGCTTCACTACACCCAGTGGGAAGACCAGGATGGCGTCAAGCGCTACGGCTGCGAGATCCTCGCCGACAAGGTCGACTTCCTCTCGCGCGGCAACGCCAGCAATGGTGACGGCGATAACCGCGACGCGCCCGAGATCGACTGACGTCATCGATCAACCGGCGAGCGGCGAAGGGGCTCTGCCGCAAGCGCGGCAGGGCTCCTTCTCGTGTTGCTCAGGCAATAGCTGGCGTTCCGCTGCGACCGGATGCAGCCGGTTGGCTTCCCAGCCGCCGGAGCGCTTCGGCTTCACCGAGCTTGCCGAGCATCTCGCTGGCCTGTTTGAGGCCTTTCCTCGAAAACGCCTCGATACCTGATCCGAGGATCAGTTGCCCCAGCTCGAGAGCGGCTTTCTCTTCGAGTTCGCGTTGCCGCTCGTCGAGAGCTTGCCGGTCGGCTTCGAGCTTCCTGAGCGCATCGATCGCACTTCGTTTCGTCGGCATTCCTGGGGTCCTTTCTACGTCCCCTCTCTGATGCCTCCGCGGTCAAGTGTGGCGGGCTCACCGGGGTGTAGGAAAGAGTTTTTTGCGCTGCTCGATGGGCCCCGATTCATCCGAGAGGTTGGGAATGGTCCTGGCTCACGGATCGTCCATGGTGATGGCCTTGCGGCTCCCGCGTCAAGGACGGCGGGGCCCCACCATTTTGCCTCCCCTTCGCTTCGCTTCGGTCCGACAAAATCGTTGCCCCCACCGCCGCTGACGCGGTCGCCCGAAGGGCGATCCTGGACCCGGGAGCCGCAAGACCATCGGCCGACCTCCTGTCGTCTCAAGGACAGACATCAGGAGGATATCATGGCTTCACTTGCTCCAATCGCGTCGAACGCGGATAGCTACTTCGAAGCACTGGCGGTTGCCGAACGGCGCGCGCTGCACAGCTACTTCGATCAGCATATCGTCGAGGACGATGATCTGGGATACTTCGCGCTCGACGAGAGCGACTACAACGCCCTGCCGGCGCACCTGACGAACCGGGTGGTCCACACCGTGCGCGGGGGAATGCTCGACGAGTTCTGAGGGTGAACAGAGGGCGGGAGCCGGCGACGGTTCCGCCCTTTTTTCATACTCGTCGGATGATGGCGTCGGGGGATAAGGAGCGGGGCTGTGGACGCGCTCTGTCCCGCGCATCTGGCGATGCGCTCCTGAGGGCGCGGCCTTCTTGTATTGGGCCCCGCGCGCACTTGCGAACCGGCGGCGGGTCGGACCAGCGCGAAGCTGGCGGGAGCGACAGGCCCCGCTCCCTTGTTTCGCACATGGTCCTTTGCCGCCGCCTCTTTCGCAGGTGCGATCTCTTGTCGGGGAGCGGCCGAACATTATTTCCGTCTGGCTGACACGTCGCCGACTAGAGATTGCTCACGCTCCCTAAACGAAGGGCGGCAAATGCTCCCGGGAACACAACATCTTCGGTCACCGGCACTGGCCGTGCAATGGGGAACGGTAGGCACACCGTACGCAGCGGTGCTGCCGGATGTTTCAACGTCTCTTCAATGGGATACATCTCGATTTCGCGAGATGCAGCAACTGATTTGCCGGTGAGGCATGAAGCGGATTCGCAAATTGCAGGTAAATCACGCTGCCATAAGGCCTTGAACAAATGGGCGAACTTTCCGTTTTCCTACAGGCTGCCCGTGATTTAGTCTGATCCTCGCCTTCCGCAGGGTGAACCAGGTTCCTTATCGTTCAAGGAGCTTGGAAAAGTGCAACGTCATCAAAGTCTGCAGAGCTATGTCCCACCGCTTATCGCGGACTGGATCAGGGACCAGGCGCGCCTCAAGCAGGTCAGCGTCAGCATCGTCGTGCGCGACCTGCTGGTCGCCGCCTGGACCCGTGACAACGATGCGCTTCTGCGCCCCACCGGAGCCGATCCGGAGCGGCAGAGGGTATTCGCCACAGTCGCGCTCGACGCGCTGCTAACCCACCATTCCGACGATACGCTGAGGGAGCGCACGCTGGCTGCCTATCACCGCCGGCTCGAGCGGCTCGGTCTCATTCCGGCTTCCGGCAAGGGAGGCGAGCATGAAGCATAATCTGGTCAACTTCACCCGCGGTAGCCAGCTGCTGGGCCACTTCGGCTTCATGTTTGCGGCGGGCCTCAAGGGTCCGCTGCTTGTCACCGTGCTCGTCATTCTCGGTCTTGGCTGGTGGGAGGTCCAATCCTCGCTCAGCGAGCAAGAGGTCTATCTTCTGTGGATGCATCTCTACGCCTCCGCCTACGGTTTCATGGAGTTCGATCCCGCCAAGCTCGTGCACCTCAAACTGGGCGACGGCGAGACCGCCGCCTTTCCCATGTCGGTCGTCACCCAGTACCCGCCGATGCGCGCCGCGGTCGCCGCATTCGGGGAGGCCCTGCGGAGTACGTTCTTGGTTGCAAGCATGGTCCTCGTCCCGCTGTTCATCGCCTTCTGGTGGATTGCCGAACGCTTCGGCGAGCGCTCGAAACAGAAGAAGCATGTGCGCGGCTCTTCGCTCGCAACGCTGCCCGAACTGGAGCGCGACATCGCCCGCCACAACGCCCGCGAACGGGCGCGCGAATACGGCAGTGAAATGGGTTGGTCATGGCGTCTGGCCGGTCGCGCATCATTGCGCGAAGCGGGGCTCTATACTCCCGCACACCTCGCTGGGGTGAACTGGCCGTGGCGACGCGAGCAGAGCCACGCCATGCTGGTCGGGACCACCGGCACCGGCAAGACCGTGGCGCTCACCGATCTGGTCGCCGAGATCCGCGAGCGGGGCGAACGCGCGGTGATCTTCGATCTCACCGGGGCCTTCATCGAGACCTTCTACGAAGCGGACCGAGACGTCATTTTGAACCCGCTCGACGCCCGCTGCCCGGCTTGGAGCGTGTTTAACGACTGCACCTCGCGCGCCGAATTCCATTCCGCCGCTGAATCGCTCGTGCCCCACGACGGGGGCGGCTCGGAGCAGTTCTGGGTGCTCGCCGCGCGCACCATGTTCGTCGAGACCTGCATCAAGCTCGCCGCGGAAGGACGGGGCAGCAACCAGGCGCTCGCCGACGAGCTGATGAACGCCGACCTGCCCGATCTGCACAAGCTGCTCGAGGATACGATGGCGGGCCCGATCACCACTCCGAGCGCTGCCAAAATGGCGGAATCGGTACGCGCGGTGTTCAACGTCAACGCTAAGGCGATGCAGATGCTACCCTCGCACGGGGAGCCGTTTTCGATCCACCAGTGGGTCCGGGGGACATGCGAACCGGGCTCGCTGCTGTTCCTTTCGGCGCGCTATGTCGACATGAGCGTGCTCTCTCAGCTGCTCACGTTGTGGCTCGATACCGCGATTAACACGCTGATGTCCGGGCGGCGCACGCGCGACCTCAAACTGTGGTTCTTGATCGACGAACTCGGAGCGCTTCACCGCCTGCCTTCACTCGAGAAGGGCCTGCAGACCGCGCGCAACTTTGGCGGCGCGATCGTCACCGGTGTGCACGCTTTCGCCAAGCTCAAAGAGGTCTACGGCGAGAACATGGCGATGACCCTGTCCTCGCTTGCCAGGACCAAGCTGATCCTCGCCACCGCCGACCGCGAAACCGCGACCTGGTGCTCCGATGTCGTTGGGCACCGCGAGGTCCGCGAAATGGAAGAAGGCTACAGCTATGGCTACAACAACGCCCGCGACGCGGTTAGCCTGACGCCCCGCCGACAGGTCGTTCCCCTGCTCCTTCCGGACGAGTTTATGGAGCTTCCCAGCCTGTCGGGCTTCATCAAGTTTCCGGATGGTTTCCCGGCAGCGCCAATCACGCTTATCCCGCGCGATTGGCCACGGGTCGCCGAAGGTTTCATCGCGCGTGAGATGCCATCGCGAACCGGCGCAGCACACCGCAGCGACAGCGATCGTTCTGATACTCAGGGCAACGCTGAGCATTGCGCAGGGAGCGACGACGAGGGCGGCGAGCCGCGCCGTCTGGCGCGCCAGGATCGCCCATCGGTTGAACCGCAGAAGGCACCTTCGCGGAGCAATCGCGCGGCGCAGTCGAACGCGTCGGAACCGGGCAAGAATGGGAAGCAAGCTTTGGCCAAGCCATCCTTGCCCACCGATCCGGCAAGTAACGCGCGGCTTTCATCGCGGTCGAACGCGAGAGCAGAGACTGGCACTAACGCTCAATCCGAATTGCCGCTCGGCGAAGCCAGGGAGAGCTCGGAGGAGAGGTGTGGCCTGACGGACAAGCCGTCGCGCCCGGATGTCCCTGATCCGCAAGCCTCACAGGACGCGGCACGGGACCGTAACCGCACCGATCACCGGCAACAGGAGAACCAGCAGCGCGCGCTGCTCGGAGGCGCCGCGCGCGAACAGCAGGACCGCGACCTGGGCGATATCGGGCCCGATATCTGATTGCCTGGCGGGAGGCTTGAGGGGCCGAACGGGATCTGCCGCCAATGCTCTCTGTCGCCAATGTGCGCTCGCCTTCGGCCGCCGCGAGCTACTTCGCCGCCGACAACTACTACGCCAGCGCCGATGCCGACCGCTCAGGCCAGTGGATCGGCAAGGGCGCCGATCTGCTGGGCCTGAAGGGCCGCGTCGAGACCAAAGCTTTCGATGCGCTACTGCGCGGCGAGCTGCTCGATGGATCGAGCGTCGGCAATCCCGGCCAATGGCATCGGCCGGGCACCGATCTCACCTTCTCGCTGCCCAAGAGCTGGTCGCTACTGGCTCTCCTCGGCAAGGACGAACGGATCGTCGAGGCCTACCGTGAGGCGGTCATCGAGACGCTTGCCTGGGCGGAAAAGAATGCCGCCGAAACCAGGCTAGTCGGGAATGGGCAGGTGCGCACGGTCGCCACCGGCAACCTTGCCATCGGTCTGTTCCAGCACGACACCAACCGCAACCAGGAGCCCAACCTGCATTTTCATGCGGTCGTCGCCAATGTGACCCGCGGGCCCGACGGAGTGTGGCGCACGCTCAAGAACGACCGGCTGTGGTCGTTGAACACGCTGCTCAATTCGATCGCGATGGCGCGCTTTCGAACGAGCGTCGAAAAGCTCGGCTACGAGGCTGGTCCGGCGCTCAAGCACGGCAATTTCGAGGCGCGCGGGATCAGTCGCGAACAGCTGATGGCGTTCTCGACGCGGCGTCAAGAAGTGCTCGATGCGCGCCGCGGCACAAGCTTGGAGGCCGGACGGATTGCCGCCCTTGTCACCCGCTCGCCGAAGGAGGCGATCGAGGATCGCGGCGCGCTCGCCGTTCGCTGGGATCAGGCGGCGAAGGAGATCGGTCTCGACCTCAAGACGCTGGTCGAATCCGCACATCTGCGGGCCGCGCGGCAGGAGCGGGAGGCCGCGCGCCCGGCCACGCTGGTCGAGCGCGGTATCGCGCGTCTGCGGGAGTTTGCCGCGCGCATTTCGGGCGAAGAGCGCGACCCGCTGATGCCGAAACATGTGCTTACGAAGGGTCCCGAAGCCATCGCAGCGGCGCAGGCGGTCGCCTCGGGGGTACGCCATCTCTCGCAGCGGGAGGCGGGCTTCGAGCGCGAGGCGCTCTATAAGGCGGCGCTCGACTTCGGACTTCCCACAACGATCTCCAACGTCGAAACCGCCGTCCGCTCGCTGGTCCGCTCCGGTCATCTTCTGGAGGGGACGGGCAAGCACAGGGGCTGGGTCACGAGCCGCGAGGCGGTTGAAGTCGAGACGCGCATCCTTGCCGGGGCGGCTGAAGGCCGAGGCGCGATCAAGCCCGGAATTGCGGGTGACGAAGCTGAAAGCCGCGTTCAGGCTTCGGCCGAGATCAATCACGGATTCAAGCTCAACGAAGGACAGCTTGGCGCCGCGCGGCTCATCCTGTCCTCGGCCGACCGGACGATCGCCATCCAGGGCGTTGCGGGTGCGGGCAAGTCGAGCGTGCTCAAGCCGGTGGCCGAAGTTCTGCGCGAGGAAGGACATCCGGTGATCGGCCTCGCGGTTCAGAACACGCTGGTGCAGATGCTCGAGCGCGACACTGGCATTCGGTCGCAGACGCTCGCCCGCTTTCTCAAGGATTGGGGCATGCTGATCGACGAGCCGGGGAATGGCCCTAGTCACACCGAGGCGAAGGCGGCCTTGAGGGACCATGTCCTTGTCCTCGACGAGGCTTCGATGGTTTCGAACGCCGACAAGGAGCGGCTGATCCGCATCGCCAACCTGGCCGACGTGCATCGCCTGGTCCTGATGGGCGACCGCAAGCAGCTCGGTGCAGTCGATGCCGGCAAGCCTTTTGCGCTGCTTCAGCAGGGGGGCGTAGCCAAGGCAGAGATGAACGCCAACCTTCGCGGCCGCGACCCCGTTCTGCGGCAAGCGCAGGCGGCCGCGCAGGCGGGTCTCGTGCGATCGGCGCTGGACCACCTCAAAGGGCACACCATTGAAGCCGAAGGCGATGGAGCGATCGTCGCGGCGGAACGCTGGCTCTCGCTGCCGCCCTCTGAGCGCGAGCTCACGGCGATCTATGCCTCGGGTCGCGATATCCGGTCTGCGGTCAACGAGGCGGTCCAACGCGGCCTGCAGGCGAACGGGGAAATCGGCCCCGAGAAGATCGCACTCGAAGTGCTCGATCGTGTGAACTTGACCCGCGAGGAGCTGCGCTACCTCGCAGCCTACCGGCCCGGCATGATACTCGAGGTCGCGAAGGCCGAGCGTACTCTGGGGCTCAAGCGCGGTGAGTATGCTGTCAGCGGCATCGACGAGGCGAAAGGTGTCGTTCGGCTCCAGGACGATCGCGGCCGCCAGCATGCGATACGCCCCGCTCGGATGCGAAAAACCGGCACAGATGGCAATCTTGCGCTGTACGAGCGGCGCGAGCTCGAGGTTCACAAGGGCGACCGGATTCGCTGGACGCGCAACGATCACCGGAGGGGACTGTTCAATGCCGACCGGGCCACCGTGGTTTCAATCGAGTGGGGTCGGGTGACGGTGGAGACGTCCAAGGGCGAGCAGCTGCAGCTGAAAGAGGGGGATCCGATGCTGAAGCGGATCGATCTCGCCTACGCGCTCAACGCGCACATGGCGCAAGGGCTGACATCCGATCGGGGCATTGCCGTCATGGACAGCCGCGAGCGCAATCTTTCCAATCAGAAGACGTTTCTGGTGACCGTCACGCGTCTGCGCGATCATCTGATGCTGGTGGTCGACAGCGCTGCGAAGCTGGGAGGCGTGCTGGCACGCAACAAGGGCGAGAAGGCCTCGGCGCTGGAGGTCACCGAACGCCTGCGAGAAGCCGCGGCGAGCGGAGTCGCTAAGGGCCGTGCCGAGCAGCCTGGACGCGATTCCGAGCGCGAATTGTTCAAGAAGAACAGAGCGATCGATATCGCGATTTAGCGGTGAGCTGCTCGCAAAAGCTCCTTTCGCCATCGCGACGGAGTGTGGCTGTGAAATCGAGACTGCTCTAGGTGTAAAACGCGCTCCGATGCGTGCGGACGAGGCGGACCAAGCTCGGTTAGGTGAAAGTAGCGGATTAGCTCCACCTTCTCGAAAAATTTAGCAGCAGTGGCCGGCAGCTATGCGCCCCAATAGCGGCCATAAAGTCAGGCGAGGACACGCTTGAAAGCTGCCGTTCCAAAGTTTCGTCTGATTGAGGAAAATAAGCCTTCAATCGCAAATAGGTCGAAAAATTTTCTTCGCGATGCGTCTTGGTCGCTGAAGTGAGGCGCATGAAATCCTCGTTAAGTTCGGCTTTGCCGTATCGTGACCGTGCACGAATTAAGTTGCTCCTTCATTATGACTTTCGGATGAGCACCACCCCAGCAATCACAAGCGCGCCGCCAGCCAGAAGCCAGGATTGATCGACAAGCAACGCGCTAGCTATGATCAATGCGGCAGCTAGAGGGCCTTTCAAGGACTGACGCTCATTGCGAAGTCCAGCGAGCTGCTCGATACTGAGCGGATCGAGCTGAACCGGCACATATCCTGACTTTGCGATCGAGTTCGCAGTGGCAAGTATGTCGGGCAAGGACGCCGACAAACCCAGCAGCTGACCGCGAAGTCTCTTCAAACCCGACCGAGCGCTGCCGAGCGAGAACCGCTCGGCGAGAAGCTCCGTGATGATCGGCCGGGTCTCTTCGGCGATGTTGTAGTCCGGTGCCAGCGATCGGACGAAGCCCTCTGCAGTCAACAAGGTACGCAGAAGAATGGCCAGATCAGGTGGCAGAACCAGTCGATAATCCCGCAACAGGTCGAAAGCGCGGGAAAAAATCTGCGAGAACTCGATGCCAGATAGCACGGTCCCCCTGAACTCTCCGATCAACTGATCCAGATCCACCGCGAGCGCATCGCGATCCACCTTCGGCTCCCCCGCCCATGCGAGCAGGACATTCGCGACATCGCTGGTTTCCTCACCAGCGATCGCAAGGACGAGGCGGACGATCTCGTCGCGCCTGGCCTTGGTGAGCGTCCCGACCGATCCAAAGTCGATGAAGCCGACATCCTGCTCGCCGATCATGAAGACGTTACCGGGATGGGGGTCGCCGTGAAATTCGCCGTTCAGGATGATCATCCGCAGGACAGCGTTGGCATAGCTTTTAGCGAAAGCCGCCACCCGCGGGTCGCCCGATGGGCTGCCCAGCGAAGACGCGGGCCTGCCGTACAGGCGTTCCTGAACGTTCACCCGCAGCCCGGTCAGTTCCCAATGGATGGCCGGGGACCTGACGCCGATGGTATCGAGATATGCGCCGATCCGCTCGCAGGCTCGGGATTCCGCAGCGAGGTCCATCTCCCAGGCAAGATTGCGGCCGAAGGTCCGCAGAAACTCGACTGGCCGGTAACGCGCGATGTCCGGCGACCGTGCTTCCACGATCCCGGCAAGGCGTATAAGGAGGCGCACATCAGCCTCCATCCGAGCGGCAGTGCCTGGCCGCCGAACCTTCACGATGACCTCGCTTCCGTCCCGCAGTCTGGCGGAATAGGTTTGCGCTATGGAGGCAGAGGCCAAAGGCTTTTCGTCGAACTGCGCAAAGTCGCTCCGCCAGTCCTCACCCCAGCTTGAAGCAAGTACGGGCTCGATATCTGCGAAGGGCACTGACGACACCTGATCGTGCAGGGTTGAGAATGCCGTGATCCAGTGTTCGGTAAACAGATCGCTTCGGGTGGCGAGGAGTTGCCCCAGCTTTATGCCGACTGGCCCGATGTCACGGAGGAACGCCACAACTGCAGCCGGATGAAATTCGCGAGGATCGATGACATTGCTCGAAGAGGGAATAAATCCGAGGGCTCCGGCGAGATTCTTCGCGCCGTGCCTCATTAGGATTTGGCCGATCTCCGCGGCGCGAGCGATGCTGCTGATAGGCTTTTCCGGGGGCGATGCCATGATTTTACTCAGCCTCGGCCCGGAGTTGGTCCAGATTTTCCGATACCCTTTCAAGAGTCTGCTGCAACGTTTGCTTCTCGTCGGCGGCAATGTCGCGCCAAAGCAGACCATGAAGCCTATCCGCGGAGCCTCTCAGTTCGGGCAGCAGATCGTCAAGCTGCTCCGTGAGGATGAGCTGCCACGCTCGCCGATCCGTCTCAGCTCGAAGCCTTTTCATCAGCCCGCGTTCGCAAAGACCTGCAACCGCCTGGCCGATGGTCGCCGATTCCAGTTCCAGTTTCTTGGCGATTTCAGCCTGCGTAAGGGCAGGATCGCGAAGAAGTTGTCCGATGATCCTCCACTGTGTCTGATTGAGACCGATCCTGGCGACCCTCGCATCGTACACTCTGCGCGCGCCGCGACTGATCTCGTCCATAAGATAGAGAATGCGGTCATCATCGGTGATGACCTTCTGCCGACGCTGAGACCGTGACATGGTATCTGGTTTTTCATCCATAGCGCTGTGTAGTCGGATAGCCTCGGATGCCCAAATGCAAACTGCTAAATGCCTTTACTATCTGACTCACGGCTCATAGGGCGCGAGACGCGTTCACCTTTTACTGAGGCTGCCGAAAGAGTCAGATGACCGATAACTCCAACCAACCGGAGCAGGAGGGCACAACCCCAACGAAACCGCAATCGCGGCGTGGCTTGCGCATCGTGCTAATCATCGTTGGTCTTGCCGTGCTGCTTGGCGGGATCTGGTGGTACTACCGGCACGTAACCTACGGACAGTACATGCAGACGACCGATAACGCCTATGTCGCTGCCGACAGCGTCGTTATCTCTTCCAAGGTAGCGGGATACGTCGAAGAGGTCTTCGTGGGGGAGAACGAGCAGGTTGCTCGCGGCGGAGCCCTCGTACAACTGGATCTGCGGGATTATCAGGCGCAAGCGCAACAGGCGCGCGCACAGATCGCTGCGACCCTGGCCGGTGCCGACACAATCCGTTCTCAGGTAGCCGAACAGGATGCAGCCATTCGCCAGGCGCGGGGCCAACTCGCCGCCGCGCGCGCAGCACTGGACCTCGCGAACGACCAGGTGGCGCGATATCGGCCCCTTGCCGCGACAGGAGCCGAACCGCGGGAAAAGCTAGACCAGTATGAGGCGCAGGCGCGGCAAGCGCGGGCCGAACTCGTCGCCGCGCAGGCGGCGGTGGCTGCCGCGACCGCGCGCCGAGGGACCCTGTTCGAGCAGATCAACCAGACCCAGGCGCAGGCGGACGCTGCTCGCGCTCAGCTGGAAACAGCCGACCTTACGGTTGAATCGACCTTGCTGCGCGCCAGCAAGGCCGGCCGCGTCGGCGATCTCTCGGTGAGGGTGGGCCAGTTCGTGCAACCGGGTCAACGTTTGATGACGGTGGTTCCGGTGAGGGCGATCTACGTGACGGCAAACTTCAAGGAAACGCAGGTCGGCCTGATCCGGGCCGGCCAAAGCGTCAGGCTCGAAGTTGACGCCCTACCCGACCTTGAGATCGCGGGACGAGTGGTCAGCATATCGCCGGGAACGGGCGCGGAATTTTCCATCCTCCCCCCCGAAAATGCCACCGGCAACTTTACCAAGATCGTTCAACGGATACCCGTCCGCATCGGTATCGATGCTCCCCCTGAAGTGCGGCGTCTGCTCGTTCCCGGCATGTCGGTAGTGGCTACGGTCGACACCCGGAATGCTGCCGGCGAATTGGAAGAGATCTCGAGTCGGACTCAATGACCGAGATACTGGCAGCGCAGGACACTTCGATCGGGCCGGCCGGGGGCCGAAAGAACGCAGACGTGACTGCCTGGGTCGCTGTGGCCGCGGGCGCGCTTGGCGCCATGCTCGCGACGCTGGACATATCAATCGTCAATTCCGCACTCCCCGTCATTCAGGGCGAGATCGGTGCCACAGGCGCCGAAGGCACCTGGATTGCTACGTCATTTCTCGTTGCTGAAATCGTCGTCATTCCGCTGAGCGCTTGGCTCGAACGGCTGTTCGGTCTGCGAACCCTCCTCATCATCGCGGTTAGCGCGTTCACCGCATTTTCGGTGCTATGCGGGATTGCAACCGACCTTACGACCATGATCATCGGCCGAACGGGTCAGGGATTCACGGGCGGAGTCCTCATTCCGACCGCAATGACTATTGTGGCTAAACGATTACCGCCGCACCAACAGCCAATCGGAATGGCCCTGTTCGGCATGACTGTGGTTCTTGGCCCCGTGATGGGGCCATTGATCGGCGGCTGGCTGACCGAGAACCTGAGCTGGCACTATGCCTTTTTCGTCAATGTGCCAGTCTGCGCAATCCTGCTGCTCTTGCTGTTTATCGGGCTGCCTCACGAGAAGCCCAAGTGGGAATATCTCACGGACGCCGATTGGGCTGGCATTCTCGGGCTGATCCTCGGACTGGGCGGTCTGACTGTTGTACTCGAGGAAGGGCACCGTGAGGAATGGTTCGAGTCCTCACTCATTCGCTGGCTAACGGTGGTGACCATTATCGGCTTTGCCTGTTTGATTTACGGACAGGTGAAGGCACGCAAGCCAGTCTTGAAGTTGCAGCTCCTGTTCAATCGACAGTTCGCCAGCGTCGCGATCATGGCGCTCGCCCTGGGCATGGTGATGTATGGTTCGACCTATGTCATTCCGCAGTTTCTGGCGATCATCTCTGACTATAATGCTTTTCAGACGGGACTGGTCATCTTCTGGATGGGTGTCCCGGCCTTTCTCCTGATGCCGGTTCTGCCCCTGATGATCCGCAAGGTGGACATCCGCATTGCCGTCGGCACCGGAATGCTGCTGATGGCGATCAGCTGCTTTGTCAGCACGAGTCTGACCGCCGAATCCGGCGGCGCTGTCTTCACTGAAAGTCAGCTTATCCGCGGGGCCGGAATGATACTTGCGATGATGTTCCTGAATCAGGCAACGGTTGCGTCGGTGGCCAAGGAAGACGCGGGCGATGCCTCGGGCATTTTCAACGCGGCCCGCAATCTTGGCGGATCATTCGCCCTCTCGGCCCTCGCTTCGTTCCAGGACCAGCGAATTTGGCACCATACGAGGCGCATGGAAGAAACGCTGAATGCGAACAGCGTTTCGCTGCAGACCTATCTCGACGGACTGGCGCGAAGCTTGGGCGATATGGAACGAGCGATGGCGGCACTCGGCGGCACTCTCCAGCGCGAAGCGTTCATCATGACCTACAATGATGTCTTTCTGGTGATGGGACTTCTCACACTCGCGACAGTCCCGCTTGTTCTGTTCCTCAAGCCGCTTCCGGAAAATGTCTCCCTTTCGATGCACTGAGCCCGAGATTATGCGCCACTTGCTACCTCCGATTATCACTATCGCCTTGCTAGCTGGATGCACGGCTGGGCCCGATTATGCAGGCCCCCCGGAAGTTGTGTCAGCAGACACGGGCACTCGCTTTGTGCGCGCTGGCAGTGATGTGAGCGCATCTGATCCGGTTGTCGCTCAATGGTGGCTGCTGCTCGGCGATCCCGAGTTGACGCGGCTGGTGGAGGCTGCGCTGTCCGGCAACCCTTCGCTCGCCGCAGCGCAGGCGCGCATTGCCCAGGCACGGGCATCCATCAGGCAAGACCGTGCGGGTCGAATGCCATCGCTTGGGGCACAGGCCACCACCGTGCAGGGCCGGCTTCGTGGTCTCGACATTCAAGGCGGGGCGCCCCCCCCGTCAGAGCAAACCAATTCCGACGCAGAAACCGATGACTCGCTCAGCTTTTTCAATGTGGGCCTTAACGCCAACTGGGAGCTGGAGTTCGCCGGTGGCTCGCGCAGGCGCATTGAAGCCAGCAATGCCCAAGCTGCTGCAACGGTGGCCAATGCAGAGGACGCAAAGGTCCAGTTGACTGCCCAAGTGGCCAGCACCTACGTCAATTTGCGGGAGGCCCAATTCCGCGCAGAGCAATTTGAGGCGCAGATTTCGTTGCAGGAAGAGATCCTGGCGCTGACATACCAACGCTATCAGCGCGGTGCATTGCCGCTTTTCCCGGTAGGCACCGCGAATGCCGAACTGGAGATGCTCAAGTCACAACTTGCCGAAGCTGAAGCGGATATCGCAGTCCTGTCTGATGCACTCGCTATACTGACCGGACAGGTGCCGGGATCAGTTGATGCAGCGCTCACGACTGCGCATTCCATTCCCATGCCGCCAGAGCAGGTCGCGATCGGCGATCCGGCAAGCCTGGTGGCGCGTCGGCCTGACATAAGGGCGGCCGAACGGTCTCTTGCCGCGTCGACGGCGCGGATCGGGGTGGCCGAGGCGGCGCGGTTCCCGAAATTGTCCTTCACGGGGATCCTGGGCCTCGGCGGATCCTCGTTGGACGACGTTGTCGATGTCGGCGATTTCTCCGCACTCGCGATCCCACGCCTCCAGTGGAATTTTCTGGATTTCGGCAGGGTAGACGCTGCGATCGACCAAGCCGGGGCGGCGCGCAACGAAGCAGTCGCCAATTACCAGCAGACGGTGCTTCTGGCACTGCAAGACGCCGAACGTGCCTTGGCTCGCTTCGGCCAGCAGCGTGTGGCGCTCGCTGCCAGTATGCAAATCAAGAAGCAGGCTGACGGCGCGGCGGACCTGAACCGCCAACGTTTTGCCGCAGGAGCGATCTCGAAGGCTGACCTCAACCGGGCCCTGCGAGAACAGCAGCAGGCCTCAGCAGACCTCGTCCGGGCAAAAGGTGCCCTTACGCTGGCGTGGATCGCGCTGCAGAAGTCGCTGGGCCTTGGGTGGCAAGAGCCTGTTCGAGATCAATAGTCCCGCCGCGCTGATCAAGTGATCCGGTTGACGAGAAGTAGGCGCCCCTGCCGCTGGCGACCAACTTGTCGTCGGGCTCGAGAACCCGGGTTTCCGCCACCGAAATCTGTCGCCCGATCTTCACGATCTGTCCGTGAGCAGTGAGAGGTCCTGAGGTTGCAGGACGGTGGTAATCGACATGCAGATCGGCCGTCGCTCTCGCCGCGACGCCCCCGGCAAGCAGAGTATAAAGCCCGGTGAGGTCGACCAGTGAAGCCAGGATCCCTCCATGCGCCGACCCAATCATAGGGTTCGACACGATCTCTTCGCGCCATGGCATGGTGATCGCGATTCCCTGGTCGGAGCATGTTGCAATCTCCAGCCCAAGCCATCGATGAAACGGCGCGATATTCAGCATTTCCTGCAAGCGCTCTCGATCGATCATAGCTCCCTCGTCCCCTGTGGTTGAGCCGTATCGCAAGAGTGATGGGTTCGTAGGAAATCGACGATAGCGGCGGAGAAGGCATCGTTCGCATCGCCCACGACCATGTGCGTGGCATCGGCAATATCGGTGTATTCTGCATGGGGGGCGAGTTGTCGCAGATGCAAAACGGCCTCTTCGGAAACAAGATCGCTAGAGCCGCCTCGGATGAGGTGAAGCGGAAGCGTGAGATTCGCCGCAGCTTGGCTCAGCATTGCCGATTGACGTTCTTGGCTGTCTGGGTCGCCTTGTCTGGCTGACATTATATTACGGATAAACACCGGGTCCCAGTGCCAATAGAAGCGCCCATCCGACTTCTGCCGCAGATAGTTTTTCAGACCATCGCTCGCGCCCCGCTTGGGACGATGCGGCATGTAGCGAGCGATCACGTCGGCCGCCTCCTCTGGTGAGGCGAAGCCGCTATCGACATGCTCTTCCATGAAACCAACCACGCGCATCACACCGCTGGGCTCCATGCGCGGGGCAATGTCGACCAATGTGAGTGAAGCAAAGCTACCTGGAGCAAGCTCCCCTGCGGCAATCAGTCCAGCGAGCCCGCCCAGTGAAGCGCCAACCAGCGCTGGCTTCTGGTCCAGGCGCGACGCTGCAGCGACCAGATCCGCCGCGAAGTCGCGCATTTCATAAGCTCCGCATGGCGACCAATCGCTGTCTCCGTGACCGCGCATGTCGAAGGCGATTGCGCGAAAGCCGGCTTGAGCCAGCTCGCTGACCACCCTTCTCCACGCGCGCCGTGTCTGCCCGCCGCCGTGCGCAAGAAGGACGGGTTTAGCGTAGGCATCCCCCTCAGCCTCGGCTGTAAGAGAAATCGCGCCTGCGCCCTCAATCGTAAAGGTTTCTCTCGCCATCTCCGGATGGTAGGAAAGGCGCGCTAAATAGTAAACCAATTTAGTTTGTGGCTCTCGGCTCCGTGTTGGCTGTCCTGCAGGGGCGTTTCAACGACGGCAAAAGTCTATGCCAAGAGGGGTTTCTCCAGACCATTCTCTAATGCACCGGCTTGCGATTCGGTCAGCAGTCGCTGTCCGCTTAATCCGCTCAAAGATATAAAAGCTGCCTTTCCGCTTCCGGCCCAATTTCGGTCGATCCTAGAGGGCTCTCCCAAACCAGATCACCCGCCCGACCACGTGCACTTCGGAGCGGTTCATGTCGTTCCAGGTCGGGTATGCGGGATTGTCGCTAGCGATTGTGATTTGCCTGCCGCCTGGCTTGATGGCGACGCGCTTCACCACAAGTGCATCGTCGGCGCGCAGGACATAGATTCCATCGCGCAGCCGCGATGCGTGATCGGACGCATCAACCAACACTTCATCGCCGTCGCTTAGCGTGGGCTCCATGGAGTCGCCCATCACGCGGACGATCGACAGGCTGGCGCTCTTGGCCGACGTCAGACTGCGGAGCCAGCGCTCATCAAAGCCGAAGCGGGTGTGCGCAGCCTCGCTGGCCGCCACCGCGCCAAAACCAGCGGACGCCTCGACATCAAGCACGGGGATTTCCACGAGGCCATCCCAGACGACATTGGCTGGACCGCCGAAAACCTGCTCATCGACACCGAAAAAGCTCGCCAGTTTCCTGCGGTCTTCATCCTCGAGCTTGCGGGGCGAGCCTCGTTTGATGAACTGCTGGATGTAGCTGGCATTGCGCCCCAATAGCCTCGAGATCGAGGCATAGCCATATCTGTGCTTCTGGATCAGCCGGTCGAGCTCTTCCCTGACATTCTCCATGGATCGGTCCTTCGTGCTTCTCGTAGGGTGTAGGATTCTTCCTAGACTCACAAAACCCTTCCTAGTAGGAACATATCAGGAACACAAGCAAGATGCGAGTCGAGGCTAGGAGCGATGACGTTGTTGGACAGGATCGAGAGACACCTGATCACGTACTGCATTTCGGCGACACGCTTCGGCCGTCGCGCAGTCGGTGACCCGAGATTCGTGCTCGACCTGAGAAAGGGGAGGTGCCCCAGAAGGCGCACACTTGCGCGGTTGAACGTCTATCTCGAGTGGATCGAGAGCGGCAGATAGGGAAAAGACCCTATGAAGACCGCTTGTCTTCCTGCCTGCCGGCGAGACAATCAAAGCGGCGCGCAACCTCCCGCCATAGCCGAACCCCGTCCTGTTCACCGGATCGAGCAAGGGCGTCTATTTTTCGGGCAATGAAAGAGGGCCCGCGACTGCCGTGCGCCTTCTCAACCCAAAGCGCCATTCCCCACAATTCCTGTTCCGGCGTGAGCGTCACATCAGCCACCCGAGAGCGCCGGCGACCGCTAACAGCGTCGCCGCCCCGATCAACCACGCTTCGAGATGGAGCTTCCAGGCGTTTGCTTCGTCTTCGGCGCGCTCTTCGTCGGTCTGCCAATCCCGCATCAGCACCACGGCTCCCGCCGGCCCGTCCAGGTTCGGGCCAGATCCTCCGACACGAGCTGATCGCCCAAAGACCGGCCGCTTCGCACTATGACGCGGAGCTTGCGCCCGTACTGGTCCTCGTCCCGACTGCCGATCGAACGCAGTTCAAACTCGCCTCCGTTGAGCAGCACCAAAAGCCGATCGCGCGCACGAATTCCTCTCTCGTATTCGGCGCTGCATTTCGGCGAGGAAATCTCCGGCGTGTCGATATCGGCAATGCGGATCTTCGCGCCCTCAAGCCAGATCGTATCGCCATCGACCACGCACGTCTTTCGGATCGTTCCGCACACGGCAAAGGTGTGCGCCGCTTTGGCTTGCGCGCTAGCTGAATTAGTCGGCCAATTCGTTCCGACGAGCCCGCCGATAGCTCCCGCCAGCAGACCACCGCCAATAAGCATTGCGAGCGAGCGGCGCTTCGTCCGTTTCTGCCGACGTAACTCTTGGCGGAAGTCGAAGATCAGCGCACCCGGTCTGCTGCCGCACAGCTTCTTTGATCTGCGCCGGAACATCATGCCGAGGCCACACAGGTCGTGATGAGGAGCCCGCGTTTCATCCTGATTGTCTGCCATCACCCCTGAAACGAGCCAAGTCCTGCATATCGTAGTTCCGAAGCTTTTGTGCTAAGATGCGGGCACCTCCTCTCCCAATTTCTTTCAGAGAGCGGAGATGGGCGGCGCTGGTTTGTGAAGGAGATGGTCGATGAGCGATCCAGACAAATCCCGGAACGCCGGTGGCCAGGATTGGCAGGGCTTTCGCGAGGTCGACCGAGCCATCGCCGAGAACCGATTGACGGCTTACACCTGGAAGAAGACCTGGGCCGATCCCTGGGGCAGACTGAAGGTGATAGTCGTCACCCTGCTGTTTGCGGCTTTCTTGATCTACCTCGTAATTGATGAGGTGAACCGACTGAATTAAGGTCGCCACTCCTTAACACCGTCTGCCGCCTCAGCGGATGCGCCCTTTGCGTCGCGAGTCTGTCCATCGAGATAGTTCGTCAAAGTGTCGATCCGCTGTCCACCCTGCAGCTGAACCCGCTCGATGTCGTGCGCGATCTCCTCACGATCGCTTGACTGTTCAGTCAGGCCTACGCCTACGCCGCCGGGCCTGACCGAACCCCGCACATCGCCTTGAGAACTTACGTCGGGGCGTGTGACTGGCGCAAAGGAAGGCAGAACAAGCTCGTCGGCGATGTCATTATGCAACTGGTCCGCATAGCTCTCGACGAAGCGCGCCTGCAACTGCTGCCCTTGGGCGCTCATCTGGAACTCTATGTCATCGAAGTGCACCGGGCCGTAGTAATCCCGGTTGGCTTCGATCTCGGACATGCCCCACTCGCGATAGGCCTGGCTGAGATTGAGCGATCCGGTCGCGGTGGCGCTTTCGTACCAGCTCGCCTGATTCTCGAGGCGGCTGGCAAGCTCTTCGGCGCGGCGCGCTTCAACGATGTAGCTCTGCGCCTCTGTGAGCGAGGTGGTGAGACCCGAGGCGCTGCTCGAAACCAGCGCTTCCGAGCTCGAACTTGTCTCGCGCAGGAAACCCTCGCGCGTGTTCGACCAATTCTGGCTCTCGGAGATCTGCCTGAGCGCGCCGAGCACCCGCGACCGGTCCTCGGAAGCGATACCTATGTCGCTGTCGGTCCATGACTTGTTTCGCCCTCCGCTCACCTTACCGCCCAGTTCGACCGGCCCGAGTTCGCCGCCTGCTCCTGCGGAGGCTTGTCCGTTCAGGAACCATGAGACCGTGATGTCATCTGCGGCGCGGCGCGACAGGCCGAACTGCTGCTGAAGCGTGCGCGATGCATTGTCGACCTGGCTGAATGCGCTGCCGATACTGTCGCTGGTGGAGGTGCCGCTGACCGTCTCGTTTGAGCGGCTCGTCGACCAAGCATCGCGGAGTTCATGGAACCGGGTGACCGCCGAGCTGGTCGATTGCTGGGCGAGGTTCGAGAAGGTCTCGCTCTGGCCGCGGCTCTGGCTCGCCATGGTCGAGAGCCTGCCGCTGAAATCCTGGCCCAGCGTCGGGCTGAACGGATAGCTCGAGGTCGGCACATGGGCAAACTCGGCCCCGGGGAAACTGGTGGTCTGGGTGCCGCTGTCGCCGAAGCTGCGCGTCTGGCCCGTCCCATAGGCGATGTTGGGCGCAAGGTTGCCTTGCGCGAACTGGCGCGAGAACACGCTCGAGTTGTCGATGTTCGAATTGCCGAGCGAGACGTTGCCCGTGCTCGCCTCGCGCGCGGCCTCCTCGGCCGCGTTCTGGCTCGGGTTGAGGTAGGAGGTTGCCTGGGTGGAGATGGCCATGGCGCCCTTTGCCACGCCGCCGGCGAGGAACGGCACAGAGGCGACGAGATAGCCTGCGAGCACGCCGATATCGCTGTTGACGTCGCTCATTCCTCCAAAGGTCGCCAGACTGAGCCCGGTGCTGCCGCTCGCGGCGGCGACATCACTCGCGCCCTTGAACATCAGGATCATGTGCAGGATGACGAACAGCGGTCCCCAGGCGGCAAGATAGAAGAAGCCAGTGACGTAGCCTCTGAGAGCCAAGGGGCCGGTCTTGGGCATCAGGAACAGCGGAAAAAGCACCGGAAACAGCGCGTAGAACACGACGGTGAGCACGACATTGAGGATCGGTACCCACTTCATGGCATTGTGCGCGATCGAAGAGTAGGTCCGCTCGGTCTGGATATCGGCGCGGGTCTGGGCGAAGACGTCGACGCTGGTCGTGCCGCTCGCTCCGGCAAAGCCGTGCATCGCCTGGTTCATCGCATTGATGGTGAGGACCTGGCGAAAGATCGCGCTCGCGCTTTGCGAGACGCCGCTCAGATACTGATAGGCGACCGGCAGATCAGCGAGCAGCTTGGCCCTGGCGAGCGCTTCGGTCTGGCGGGGGTAGAGCTGGCGACCGGCGACCAGCGTCATCTCGTCGATCAGGCCCGCCCACTGGTTCGAGAGCGCGGTATAGGCCTCGCGGCAAGTGACGATCGAGGCGGTGACGCTGTCGTCGCCTTGGCGGGTGACGAACTTCTGCGCGCGCGCCGCGCTGCCCGGCGCGATGGTCGCCCAGATGTCACTGCTCTGCGACAGCTCCTTCATCGAGTAGCGGCCGAGCAGGATGTCATAGAACACGCATTGCCGGACATGCTCGTCGAAATTGGCGGCGAACTCGGGATCGTTGATGCGCAGCGAGCGCGTCGCCTCAAGCAGCCTCGCGCCATAGATCATCCCGTTCTTCGAATAGTTGAGATCGCTCGGCAGGCCGAAGACCAGTTCGGCCGAACGCGTGAGATAGTCACCGGCCTGGCTGGTGAAGCTCGCCATGAGCGCGAGCCCCAGAGGGACATTCGCGACCGTGGCAGGAGCGAGGCCCGGGTTGACGCGGTCGGTGACGTGAACGTCCATCCGCGGCACCATTAGGCACATGTAGATGAGCGTCGCGCCGAGAAACCAGTTGAGCCAGGCGCGCCAGTCCTGATTGAAGGCGAGCACGACGACCGCCAGCGCCATTCCCATCACCAGCGCGACCTGGATCAGGCTCTTGTAGCCGCCCGCCCCGGTCCAGGCGGCGACTGCGTTCAGGACGTTGACGATGTATTCGCCGCCGCCGACCGTGAATATCTCGACCACTTGCGATGATCCCTTACGGAACGATCGAGCGCGACTGCAGCCCGCGCGACCAGTCGAGCGCCGCAGCCATCGAGGGCGACATCGAGGCGGCGAGCATATTCTCGATCATCGCGGTCTTCTCGATGATCTGGACGATCGCGGTGATGCGCGCCTGTCCGTTGGCCTGCCGGTGCGCGAGCTGGCTGCGTACCTCCGCCACCTGCGCGCGCCACAGCGCGAGCTTCGCTTCGTCTGCGGCAATGAAACTGGCCATCGAGCGGCCAGCTTCGGAGACGATCCGCTCGAGGATCGCGTGGAGAAGATCGATGCTCGCGACTTCGGCGAGGGTCGCGCGATCGTCGGTCGCCATGCCCCGCCCGAACGCCGCCTGCACGGTGAGGATCTTGTAGAGCGGTAGCGACGCGACCTGGAGCAGTTCCTTCTCCGTATTGCCGATCGCGGTGTCGGTCCGAATGGCCTCGACCATGTTGCCGATCAGGAGGGCGACGCGCGGCCTGATAGCCTTCGCGCTGGCAAGGCTCAGTTGCTGGAACGTCGGGTTGAGACACTGCACGGGTTCGTCGCATTGGAAGACGCGCACGTTCTGGCCCTGCGTCCCGTCGAGCAGCGCGGTCACCAGCGTCGAGGAGGCGTCGCCGGCAAAGGGCACGAACTTGCCTGGCGCATCGTCCGCCGGCGGCACGTAGATCACCGTGCCGATCAGCGTCATCGCGTATTCGGCAAGCTCGCGGTCGAAGGTGCCGCTGGGGTTGAAGAAGGCGCTCTGCTTGAGGACATGCCAGGTGTAGTTGCGCGCGACGCCGGGATTGACGTCGGCGAAGTCCTCGCCGCCGTTCTCGTTGGTCGAGGCGCGCTGCCCCCGCGTGCCGCAGCCATGCTTGGCCGCGGCATAGTCGGTGAAGATGCCTTCGGAATTGCCGATCGCTTCGCAGATCGCCTTGTCGGCAAGATCGCCCTTCGGCCACACGCCCCCGACCAGGCCCTGCGCCATCTCGCAGGAGTTGATCGACAGCTCGTTCATGAGCTGCGCCTTCTGGCTGAACTCCTGCATGATCTTGTTGCACTCTGGGCAGATCGTGTCGATCGCGAGGCTGAAGGCGAAGCCAACCGCGTTGTTGGCGACGGCCTTCAGCAGAGCGACCATCTCGCTGGCATTTATGAAGGAAAAGGAGCCAGCGAAGATGTCGATCCCACCGCACCCGGCGCGCGCGCGCGGCAGCTGGAGATTGGCGATGTTGGTCGTCTTCTGCGGGAAGCGCGTCCACACATTGCCCATGCTGTAGTAGCCCGCCGACTGGCCTTCGAAGGCGGTCGGCCCGGTGACGTTTGCCGCCCCGCCCATGTCATCCATGAACCGATCCATGCTGTTGCCGACGTTTGCCGATGCGGGGGCCAAGATCGGGGCGGCGACCATGCTCGTCGCGGCGAGCGCAAGCGCAATGGTGCTGAGCCTAGTAATCATGTCCGGCTTCCTTCGAGGTGAGGAGGTAGATGCGGTCCTGCAGCTCGTCGGCCGAGAGCACGCCGTAGCCGATCGGGATCGGGCGTTTGCCGACGCTGTCCCACAACACCACCGCCGGGGTGATCCCGGGCTCGAGCCCCATGCGCGGCCGCTGGCCCTTTTCGACGCTGTAGTCCGGGAAGTGCCGCGACGGCCCGCCATCGGTCGAGATCGCGCGCACGGTGATGCGCCAGCGTGACGCGACCGCCTTGACGATCGGGCTCATGACCTCGCAGGCGCCGCAGGTCTGGGCGAAGAAGTAGAACAGGCCGTAGCGCTCGGAGAGCCGGGCCATCACGAGGTCGCGTTCCGTCGCGCGGGTATCCTGCCACTGCTTCTTGGCGAGCGCGCCGACGGGACGTTCGAGCGTGTAGTCGAGCGCCGGATCCTGCCAAAGCGCGCGCTGCCAGACGTCGGAGAACAGCGAGGCGCGGTCGAGCTGTTCGCGCTGGAAGCGGATGTAGGCGGCGACATTATCGGGCGTAGGGCGAAGGATCGCCTGCGCCTTCAGTTCGCGCAAGGTCCCCGTGATCGCGTCGAGCTCTTCCGAGGCACTTGTAGCGGCCTGCGGCTGCGGCTCTGTCTCACGAGGCGCGGGCGCAGGCCTCACGCAGTAGAACCAGTAGCCGAGCTTGCGCTCCGCGCAGTAGAGGGCGTCGGCCGCATCGGTTCGGGGGCCTGCGTCCTGAGCCGCCAGCGGGCCAGCCATGAACAAGCCTGTAGCCGCGCAGAGCGCGAGTTTAATGGCGCCGCGCGTCATTGGGCTTCCCTTGCGTAATAATCCTGGATTTTCTGCTGGATGAGGGTGCTGGTCTCGAGCTCGTCCGGCAGCCGAGCAGCGTCGGTGAACTCGGCATAGACTTCGGAGAAATCCATCTGGCTGAGGTCGAGCCGCGCGAACTCGTCGAGCGTGAAACCCGTGCAGGTCTCGGTCTTTGGCTTGCCCCAAGGCTTGGGCAGCTGCCTCCGGCCCTGCTCCTGCAGGATCCGCGAGAGCTTGGACTCAAAGCAGCAGTAGACCTTCTTCTTGGTCAGACACACGCCGAGGAAGCTGTCGGAACAGTAAGTGCCGACGTAGGCGCACAGCCCCTGCGCATCGCGCTCGTGGAGCAGGACATCCTCGCGGTTGCAGCCGAGCGCCACCAGCAGTTGGATCCCGGGGATGAGCGGGAATCCCTTGCCCTTGCAGCAGTTGAGCACGCCAAAGACCTTGGACGAGCAGGTGTTGCGGGTTCCGCGAAACAGCGTCAGCGTTTGCGGGTCGAACTGTCCGCGCGCCTCGTTCATCGCGTGAAGCGCGGTTACCGCGTCCTTGAACTCGTTGTTTGCCTTGCGCTCGATCGTCTCGCACGATCCGTCGATGCAGTAGACGTCGCCGTCGCAGACATATTGCGTGCCATCCGCTTCGCTGGCTGGAAGCGGGCACTCGTAGACGCGCTCCCAGGTCTCGCATGCTTCGTCGCCGCTCAGACACTCCTCTCGGATGAAACGGCAGCTTCCCTGGTCCTCGAGCGCAGAGCAGTCGCTGGCGGCGCTTCGGGTGATGCAGGTATAGCTGCGCTGCCAGGCCCAGCAGGGCCGGGTGACCGCGACGCCGCCCACCATGCGGGTCTGCGGATCGCTGTCGATGCAGATTTCCGCGTCGAGCGTGCAATTGCCGTTGCTCGCGAAACCGGCGCACTGGCTCTCGTCGGGGGCGGCAGCTACATCCGTTGTGCTTGTGACTGCATAGGGCGTCCGGCCCGACACCGGAGCGTCGCAGGTCATCTCGGTCAGCGGTTCGCCCGGTTCCGAGCAGAACCGCGTGTGCCCGTTGTCGAACCATTGCAGGCAGCGGCCCTCGCGCTGGCCGGTCGCACGGCAGCTCGCGCCGGCGAAGCCTTCGCAGACTGGCTCGCCCGAATTGTTGAAGTCGCCGAACCTGCTGCAAAGGTAATGATACTGCGACCGCCGGGTAACGCTTGCGACGAGCGGCACCGTGCATTGGCCGGCGCTCTGGTCGATCCGCGTGCCGGTATTGCAGGTCGCCAAGTATGTCCCCGCCGACCCGGCGCCGGGAGGAAGCGGTACGCAGCTTCCCTGCGCGCCCCCAACCCTCATGCCGCTGGTGTAATCGAGCGGAGTCTCGCTGATCGTCCGGCTGCGCGCGAGCATGTCGGAGATGTCCTGCGCGTCGAACTCGGCGCGGGTGGTCATGCTGTCGCGGATCGTGCGCAGCGCCGGGTTCGTCGTTGCATTGGCGCGTGCGCGAGCCTCGATCTGGTCGGGGTTTTGCGCCAGGTCCTGCAAGCCGCGCGTCGCCTGCGGATCGTAATTGGGCACTTGGGTAGCATCGACCGGCGCCGAAGCCGCGTCGCGCGCGGTTTCGAGCAGGTCGCTTGCTGTCTGCTTGCCATCGGTTTTGGCCGCGTCGGTGGTCTGTGCGGTGCTCGCGCCCGGCACAGCAAGGATCAGCGCGAGCGCAGCGGCAATCATCCGCGTCATGGCCGGTCTCCTTCGAGGCGGGCGAGGTGGAGCCGTGCCAGCGCCGCGCCGGGCCCGCCGCCTCCGGCAAAGGTTTCGAGGACATGGACGACGCTGACATTGCCCGCGATGCGGTCGTGCGGCGGGACCGCGCTCGTACATTCGAACCCGTCGCACGGGCTGAAATCGGTGCTGAGCATGACGAAGCTCGGTGCGGCCTTTATGTCGAAGGCGCGAAAGAGCCGCGGATCGATGCCGAGCGAGCCCGCTTCGCTGCCGTCGCTCCAAATCGCCGCGAGGCGCTTCTTGAAGCCTTCGCTGTCGCCTTGCGGAAACCCGCGCAGCACCGTGACGCCGCCCGCGCGGCCCATGTCGCGCACCAGCGCCTTGAGCGCCTCGGGCGGCATCGACAGCGAGGCGAAGGCGATGAAGCGCGGGCCTTCGCCCAGCGATGCCGCCTCGGCTTGCGCCTGGGCACGAACCATGGCGTCGAAATCGAGCGGACCAGCAGTGAGGTCGGTACCGACGCTTTGGGCATAGGCCGCACGGTTGGCCTGTGCGGCATCCTGCGTGCTGCGCGCATCCTCGGCGAGCCCGTCGGCGCGTGTTCGTACGGCGGTGGCAAGCGCCTCGGCATCGCCGGCATGCTCGGCTGCGCGCGCGCGGATCGCATCGAGATCGAGGTCGCCCGATGCGCTTTGCGCGAGCGCCAGCCCGCCAATCGAAAGCGCGAGGACAAGCGGGATAAGGAGGAGGGGCTTGTTCATAGCGCGCAGCAGTTCCTCTTGCGCCAGACGAGATAACCCATGTCCTCGCCGATGGCGGGGACGACCTGTCCGGGCTCCTGGAGCGTGGTGGAGGTGCCGATCGGCGGGCAGGCGTAGCGCCCGCTCGTCGCCGGATTGGGATTGGTTGCCTGGAAGCGGTATTGCTGCTTGCGCATCACCGGCATCAGGTATTTGCCGCACAGGCCCTTGGAGCCCATCGTGCCCCACGAGACGAGCTCGCGGTGGAGCTTGTAGGCGAACCGTGAGAGCACGAGCCGCGAGGCCTGGACGTGCCCGATCGAGGCCGAGACATTGCCGTTCATCGGGTACATCGAGCCCTGGCAGCCCGCGCACCAGAACATCTCATCGATCGGCAGCTTGGCGGTCGCAGCGGCGCAGTCGGCCGCGCAGGCGGCCAGCGCCAAGGGGTTGGCGAACAGCACCGCCTCGGGATTGATGATCGCGGTGAGCTCGCTGTCCTGCCACAGCGGATCGATCTCGGAGATGTAGAGGATGTCGATCGAGCCGGGCTCGAGACAGAGGAAATCGGCGACGATCTCCATCCAGTAAATCAGCGGATAGGCGTACCAGTGGACGTGCCAGCTCGAATAATACTGGCTCGCGCCGCCCACCGCCGAGGGTCCGGAGATCGAACGGAACCCGATGTCGAAGCCGGGATCGAGCTTCATCCCGCCAAGGTTGACGAAGCACCACGGCTTCATGCTGACATCGGCGAGCCGTACCGGCTCCCAGAAACCCATCGCGATGCCGGGCCTGATCCCGCACAGGCAGACGGGCAGGTCGGGATTGTCGGGATCGGGCCTGTTCGAGGGCCAGATCTCGAGCCCGCCGACCGAGATCGGGAACAGGCACGACCAGCAGATGTCGGTGATCGGGTTGACGAAGCTGCCGGTGCACTTGCCCGGCCCGGCATCGGCCGCGGCGGGCGTTGCCAGTGCCAGCGACAAGGCAGCGAGGAGGGCCGCTGCGAGCTTGTGGAAGAGCCTCATCGCGCCGTCTCCTTCTTCGCGGGAAGCGCGATCTCGCTCACCGCGAGCAGTCGGCCCTGCTGGCGCACGCGCGCGGGCACGGCCCTGATCCCGAAGCGCTCGGTGAGCTTGCCGCCCTGGTCGAAATAGAAGCGGCGCTGGCGGGCCTTCATCAGCTCGAGCGGTGCGCCGCTGACCAGAATCAGCTTGGCCTGCCGGTCCTGCTTCAGCGCCCAGGCGACCTGCGCTGCGTCGTCGCCGTCGAGGAACAAGAGGTCGGCGCGCAAGCTCACGCTGTCGAGTGGGTTGACCCTGGTGCCTGCGGCATGGATCAGCTCGCCCTTCGCGCCCCTGATATCGGCCGCGAGCGTGATCGTCGGATCGAACGACCAGCTGCGATCGTCGATCGCGCGCGCGATCCCGGCGACCGGGTCCGGGCGATTGACGCGCGCCGCCGTGCGCCGCTTCAACCGGTCGTTGAGCTTCGCGGTCTCGCCCGACTTTTCCATCGCGATCAGGCGCGACTGGATCTGCTCGAGCAGATCGCGCTCGATCACCGGAAAGACCGCGCCTTGCTGGCCATAGTCGCGCGCCTGCGCGGCAGCCGGCAAAGCAAGAGCGATTGTCAGGAGAAGCGGGAGCCGGATCACAGGATCGCCCTCCCGCTGCCGAGGATCTGCCCTGCGCAGACGAAGCCGATCGCGCCGTAGCGACTGTCGAGCCCGCGCGGATGATCGGTGCCGGTGTAGTAGCAGTTTGCCGGGATCGTCCCGGCGGGACCGCGCGTCAGCGGAATCCCGAGGCGGGTCTTGTTGAGGCGCGTCGCAACCTTCTTGCCGTTGATGCGGACATCCATGCCGTGATGGCTCACGACATCGCCGGGCAAACCGAGCACGCGCTTGCCGAACATCTGCGGGTCGGGCCCGAAATGTCTTTCGACCAGCGCGCTCGGCGGCGGCTCGAAGAAGATGAGGTTGCCGCGTTCGATCGGCGCGCGCTTGTCCAGCCAGAACGCCCAGTTGGGCAGGCTCGGGCTCGCGTTGAGCAGCAGAGCGTGGTCCTTGCTGAAGGCGTCGAGCGGCGCCCAGGCCAGCGGCACGGCGCACAGCGAACAAAGGATCAACGGACGGCGCCAGTGAATGAAGGGAAGCTTCATCGGCGCGGCTCCTGCTGGAGCTGCCCGGCAATCCGCCGCTCGAGCTCGGGTGTCGCATCCTCGGCCGCGCCGGCGAGCACCGCCTCGGCAACCAGCACGACCCGACCGTCGCGGCCCATTTCGGCGACCGACGCTTCGGCTGCCTTCAGATAGGCCAGGCTCGCCGCCTGCACCGCCTGCGGCTCGGCCTCGGCGCGCGCGGCTTCGTCGACGAACTTACCGATGGTCTCGGCGAGACGGACCGTAACGATCCGCGGCGGTGGGTTCTCGGTCACCGCGCGCGTGATCCACGCGGCCCAGAGCAGCGCAGCGGCAAGACCGAGCGTCGCGAGGATACTGAGGGCCAGCCTGCGCTGGGGAAGCCGCAGTCTAGTCATGGTCCCTGTCTCCTTCGCCAAGGCGGCGCTCAAGCCGGCGGAGGAAGGCCGGCAGGCGAAAGAGGGCGTAGCCGCCCGCGGCGAACAGGAACGCGACCTTGAGATCCTGGCTGAACAGGTGCCGGGCGACCGGCTCGGCGAGCCGGTAGTGATCGGCGAGGTTGCCGAGCTGCGCGAACAGCAGTCCAAGATCCCACCCTGCGAGGAACAGGAACGCGAACAGCGGCAGGCCGAGCACGACGAGCACGATGTTCATCGCAAATCCCGCCGCCTCGATCAGAACGAGGCAGGTGCCCTGCGCCAGCGACCTCGTGTCGATCTGTCTCCCGGGGCTTCGTCGGCCTGCCATGCGATCGACCGGCGTTTCGTAGTCGAGGGCCATCATGCGGCTCCTCGGGTCGAGCCGGCGATGCTCGCGACATGGCCGATCGCCTTGTCGAGCGGCATGCCGTCGGCGACATGCTTGTGGATCGCGGCATAGGTGTCGGGATCGGACGAGAAGATTGTCGCCGAGAACGGGTCGAGCACGAGCCGGCCGACCGCCTCGATCTCCGGACCCTTGATGTAGACCTCGCTGTACTCGGTGCCCGAGCGCTTGAGACTGCGGATCAGCGTCTCGGTGCGGTCGTCCATGTCGAGCCGCGCTTCCTTGCGGAAATCGGCGATGGTCTCGGCCTTCTGCTGGAGCACCAGCATCCAGTCGCTGTTCTCGAGCGCGGCGCGCGCGCCGTCCGACTTGTAGTAGTCGTTGAGGGATTGGGTGGCGGTGGCAAGCGCGCCGCCGTACTTGCGCGCGGTGCGGGCATAGGTCTCGACGAACTCGCCCATCGAACCGCCCTTGAGCATGGCCCAGGCCTCATCGATCAGCAGCAGCTTCTTCGTCGATCGCGAGGAGCGGGTCATCGCCTGACCGGTCATGAACATGATCGCCGAGAGGACCACGCTCCGCAGCTCCTCGCGTGAAGCAAGATCGCTCATCTCGAAGACCGTGAAATCGTCCTCGAAGGCGAAGCTCGCCTTGCCGGAGAAGAAACCGGAATAGCTGCCGCCGCGGCAGAACGGCCCGATCGCGGTCGCTAGGTCCTTGCCGGCTTCGCTCTCGGAAGAGTGCAGCGCATGCGCGACATCGTCGATGCTGCCGCCGCTGCCGAGGCTGTCCCAGACCTGCGTGATCGCGCGGTCGATGAGGCCGCGCTCGGTATCGCTGGGCGCGGTGCTCGGACGCGCCATTTGCCCGACGATCGCCTTGATCATCGCAAAGCAGTCGAGCCGGTAATCCTCGTCGCTTTCGGCGCGGGCATCGTCGACCATCGAGAACGGGTTGAGCGAGAAGCCCGAGGCGAGCGTGAACTCGACGAAGCGCCCGCCCTGGAGCTTGACCGAGTGCTCGAAGCTGCGGCCGTCGTCGATCACCACGACCTTGGCGCCTGCGCCGCGCAGCGCCGCGCACAGTTCCTGCAGCAGTACCGACTTGCCCGAGCCCGACTTGCCGCAGATGGCGATGTTGTGGTTGCCCGCGCGGTTCTCGAAGGGCGACCAGAAGAAGGGCTGGCCGCGCCGTCCGACGAGCAGCAGATGCGGGATGTCGCTGCCGAGATACTCGCCCTGCATCGGCGCGATGTTCGCAGCGGTGGTCGAGAGCATGGTCTTGAGGCGCTTGAGCCGCGTCATGTCGCTTGCGAGCCCGTCGGCAAGGCTCAGCGGGAAAGCGGCGATCAGCCCCTGGAGCTGGAGGAAGCGCTCGTCGGCGAGGTCCCAACCCGCCGCCTTGTAGATCGCCTTGACCACGCGCTCGTGCGTGTCGCCCTGGCCGAGCGGCGAGATCGTGGTCAGGCCGTAGAACAGCTTGACCAGCTTCTTGCCCGCCTGGAGCTCGGCCTGGACATGGCGCCATTCGGCCGATTGCTCGCCGAGCCGGGGCAGGAAGCGCGCGCTCTTCGTGTCCGAGAGGCTGGTGGTGCGCATGAACTTGTAGCCCGCGCGCGCGGCGGCGGCTTCCTGGTCGGGATAGACGAGGCACAGCATTGTCGCCGTGGGGCACGGGAAACGCAGCTTGTCGGTGAACATGTCGCCGATGAGGCGCGCGCATTCCCACGGCGCCCAGCGCTCGGGCGTCGAGCGCACGGCATAGTGGCGCAGATCGAAGCGGTCGGGATAGCATTCGCCGACCTGCGGCACGCCGTCGCGGTCGCGGCCGGTCTCGCGAAAGCGCTCGGTGCGCAGGATCAACCGGTCGTCCTCGACCTCGAGTTCGATGTCGCGGCGGATCGCCTGGAGGTCGAGCGTCTCGTGGCGGTTCCAGTCTATCCGGTCGGGCTCGCGCGCCGTGGTCGGCGAGGTCAGCTCGTCGATCAGCGACAGGAGGCCGTGCGGCTCGAGGCTCGCCGCGTGCAATCCCAGCGAATGGAGCATGCCGAGCAAGCCCTCGCGGCATTCGGTAAGTTCGGCATCGCTCACATTGCCGGGCAGGGGAACGCCCAGCGACAGGATCAGCCGGGTGGCGCGCGCGTGGAACGGAGCATGCGCCGAGCCTGATTGCCAGACCAGATCATACAGCCGCTGCGTGCGCGCCCGCGCGATCGCCTCGTAAATCCCGCCCTGCTCGTAACGCGGCGCGAACCAGGGACCGACCACCGAACCGATCCGGGGCGAAGCGAAATTGAGCACCTGCAGGCAGGCGCCCGCCGGCATCCCTTCGGAGAAGAACTGCCCGAGGATCTCGCCGGTGCGCTCGTCCGCGCCCACCAGCGGGGTCACTTCGAGCACGAAACCCTTCGACGCGCGGTTGCGGTAGAGGCCGGTGCGCTCGTCATAGACCCGGTAGGGCAGCCAGTCCGACAGCATGTCGAGCATCAGCGGCGCACGGGCATGCTCCGCGCGGTCGGTATCGGCGAAAAGGCCGGAGAGCACCGCGTCGCGCGCGGCGCCAAGCGAAAAGCTCACTGCTGGTCTCCTTGTTCTGGATCTGGTTGGGAAAGCGAAAGGGGCACCCGGCCAGGGGAGGCGTTACGACCGGGTGCCCCGGGTTCCGGCGCGTCTGCGCCGGGTATCGCCGGACCGGGCTGCGAGGGGAGGAACAGCTGGTCCGGCAATTCGGGGAGGTTGGGATTCTTGGAGTTCTCGGGCTCGGGCGCGCGGGCAACCGCCTGGCCGATCGCGCGCAGCAGTTCGCCGGTCCCGCTCGGCTGCCGCCAGCCCGCGCCGACTGGCTCGGGCAGCACGACCTGGACCACGCGGGCCTCATGCTCGCGCCCGGCTTCGTCGCGGTGCGCGGCGAGCACGATGCGCAGACTGCGACCCACGGACGTCCGACCCTGTGCGGAAGAGACGGGCAGCGTCTCCTGACCGGCAGCCACGCCGGTGGCCTGCGCGTCGATCAGCGAGGTCGGTGCGCAGGTGCCCTCGGGCGCGCGGCAGGCGAAATTGCCCTCGACGTTGCCGCCGAGCGTGGCGCAGCCGGCGAGAAGCGATGCCGCGAAGATCCCGCAGGCGAGGTTGCGGATGCACGCGCTCATGACCGCGGCTCCTTTGCGCCCGCGGCGAATGCACGCAGCGTCTGGGCATCGCGGAAGCCTTGGAGCACCGCGCCGTCGCTGGCGCGAACGATGACCGGCGTACCGGCAAAGCCGTTGGCCTTCGCGAACGCTTCGTTAGCGTCGAGCGCTTTGGCATTGGCGCAGGATTTGCCGGTGCCCTGCAATTCTCCGGCATAGGCGGCGTGAAGCGCCTTTTCCGGGTCCTTCGCGCAGAGCACCGTCTCGGAAAGCTGCCGACTCGCCGCGCCGAAGATCGAGATCGGGCGCTCCTCGACCTGGAGCTTCGCCTTGACGAGTTCGCCTGCGAGACGCTGGCAATAGCCGCACTGGAAATCGGAGAAGACCACCAGCCTCGCGCCCTTCGGGTTGCCCCAGCGGATTGCGCCCTCGGCGGGCAGGCTCGCAAGATCGACCGTCTTTGCCGCTTCCGACGGGATGGTCTCGTTTTGTTCCGAACGTGCCCGGGCGCCGCCCGCGGCGAGCAGATCGGGATTGAGTTCAAGCAGCCGCGCGGCGGTAACATCGCGCCGCTCTTCCATGTCGTAGAGTCGGCCCACGAAGAGGTAGCGGGCGGTCTCGTCGATATAGAACAGCGTGTCGCCCGAGACGACCTCGCACCACGGACCGAGCGTATCGCAGGTCAGCGCATCGACCGGTGTTTTCGGGAGGCGCAGCTTGAGCGCGGCGGCGACGTCGCTTGCAAGACCGGCCGCATTGGCGGGAAGCGCGGTGACGGCGGCGACGCCGAGCGTCAGCACCGTGGCGGCGCCGGTCATCGCAAGCGCCACATGGGCGGCGCGGGCTTTGAGGCCCGGCCGGGCGTGGGAAAAATTCATGTTACTTGGTGCTCCTGACATGGACGCCGTCGAGAAAGACGAGCTCGACCTCGATGCCGGTCGGTATCTCGACGACGGGTTGGTATTGTTCGGCGCGTTCGATGAGGTAGCGGCTGACCGTGTCGGCGGCGTCGCCCGCGCCCTGGCCGAAACCGCCGGCAAGAATGTCGGTCGGCGAGAGCGCCTCGCGCTGGCCATTGGCACCGACCTGTCCGGTGAAGATGCCGTTGGCATTGGCGGAGAAGCCGCGCCCGAACCCGCCGACGATCCCGGCGAGCAGCGCCTGCCCGACGAGACTGCCTTCGCGGCTGACCACGCGGCCGCGCACCCCCGACTTGCCGGCAAAGGCGATGAACCCCTTGACCTCGCTCACCGCGTAGCGGCCGCCGGGCTGCGCGCAGGTCATCCGCGCGAGCTTGACGTAGACCTTCTCGGCCGAGAGGTCGCCGCGCGCCGCGCCGTTGACGAGGCACCCGGTAATATCGGTGGTAAGCAACCGCTTGCCGCTGACCACCGAGCGTGCGGGACCGGTGATCCTCAGCACCACGGGCAGCGGATCGGTCTGGCTCGCCACGCCGGTCGAAGCATCGACCCCGACGATTACCCGCGCCGGGGCATAGGAATTGGGCGGCAGGTAGTCGCGGCTCGCCTCGA
The DNA here is from genome assembly GCF_053819185.1 of Tsuneonella sp. HG222. Taxonomy (NCBI): domain Bacteria; kingdom Pseudomonadati; phylum Pseudomonadota; class Alphaproteobacteria; order Sphingomonadales; family Erythrobacteraceae; genus Tsuneonella; species Tsuneonella sp. HG222. Next base: position 406,412 of record NZ_JBSOQZ010000001.1, read on the forward strand.
GCATCAGCGCAGGCGTGCGTTCCGCCGCCGGACGGCTCTTTGCCTCGCCCGCCTCGCCGAAGCTGAGCGTGCTGAGGCCTCCGCTCTGCGGACCGGACGCAAGCGCGTCGCCCTGTTGCGGCTTCGGCGGCGTGACCCCCGGCCCATAGGTCGGCGGTGGGGCGGCCGGTGCCGCCGGCTCGGCCTGGCGAACCTGCTGCAGCTCGCCGCGCAAGGCAGCGTTCTCGGCCGAGATCGCATCGATCGCCGTCTGTCCGTCGCTCATCATCTGCGCGTTTTCGGAACGCAGCGCTTCGAGTTCCTGCTCGATTGCCGGCCGCGGCACTTGCGTTTCCTGCAGATCCTTGATCGCGCGGCCCTGCGCGTCGAGCCGATTGCCGTAGGTGGCGACAAACTCGCGCTGGGAAAGATTGCGGTTGACGAGACCGCCGGTGTCGATGGTCGCCGCGCCCTCGGCCGCGGCGCCACCATCATCCTCGCCGCCGAAGACGATCCACGACCCGCCGATCAGGACAAGACCGCCCAGCCCTGCGAGCAGCAGCTTCTGCCGCCTGGCGATCTGGGTGTTGAGGGTCCGCCGGCCTTCGGCATGACCGCTGTCGTGCGGCGCGCGTTCGTGCGTCGTTTCGGATGCGTCGGCCATCAGTCGAGCCCTCCAGTGTTGAAGACAAGGAAAGCGCTGGTCGCTTCGCCGGGAGGCAACGTGTCGCGGCCATAGGCGAAGGCGAGCGCGCCGGCGGGTGCCTCACGCTCCTCGCCGAGCGCGATCGGCTCCTTGCCCATGTTGCGGATGAGGAAGCGCTGGCCGGTCAGCGCCGCCCCGTCGTACTGCGCAACCTGCTGAACTTCGATGGCGCCGGTGCGGCGCGGCCGCGACAGTTCGGCGCGGGCCGAGAAGCCAGGCAGGACGCCGTCGGTCGCCATCGCCTCGATCAGGCGGATGGCGGCTTCGTTGTGGCCGCTTTCCTGCTCCCAGTCGGCCGCCTCGCGGCGGACGAGCGCCGGATTAGTAATGAACAGCTGGCCCGCCTCTGCGCCGCCGAGGCGGCAGGCGAACCGGTAGACGTAGCCGGCCTTGCTGGTGGCGAAGAAGCTAACCTTGTCCGAGGCGAACTGCGGCGGCACCGAGATGTAGATGTCGCCGCGGACCGGCTCGTGGGTCACCTGGAAGTCGTTGTAGGGAAAGCCGCTGGCGATCTTCGAGACATTGGCGAACCCGTCTTCGACGAGCGCGATGCGGGTCAGCTCGCCGCGTGCGAGCTCGCAGTCGATCGTCGCATTGTCCGCCGCCTCGACGAACTGGTCGGCGTGCGCGGGAACCGCGACCAGCGCGAACGATGCCGCCACGAAGGCCCCGCCGATCGCGCGCAGGCCGTTGTCGGGAACCCGGGTCGCGCCGATGCAGAAACAGGCAAGGCCGGTCCCGGCGAGCGCCGCGCTCAGCGGCATGGAAAAGAGGCTCATGATGACTGTTCCTCGTCTGTGGTAATTTGCTCGAAGCCGGTGAGGCCGAGCGAAAGCCCGCGCTTCGCCCAGGCAAAACGGAAGGTCCGCTCCTGACTCGCGATCACCTGCGCTCCGACGAAGGTCTTGAGCGTGCCGGTGACGGTTGCGGTGAGACTCTTGGTGTCGACCAGCATCGAGCGGATCACGAAGGCCTGGCTGACGTCCGAGCCGCGCTGCTCGTCGACGATTTTGACCAGTTCGGCCTTGAGACGACCGTGCGCCGCCGGATCGGCCACTTTCAGGATCTGCTCCATCCAGTAGTCGAGGCTCTCGGGGGCGCGGTTGAGCAGCATCAGCGCGGTGTCGCGGGTGACGAGCTCGAGGTAATGCGTATCGATCCCGCCGCTCGAGACCGTCAGCGTCTCGGCGGTGACCGGCACGAGAACGACCTGCTCGTCGCGGGTGATCGCGGCGCCGATACCCAGCACGCTGGTCGCTGCCAGAATGGCGCTCAGCCCTGCGAAGCGGTTGCGCTGGGCGAGATATCGCTGGGCCTGCGCATGCGCGAATTCGGTTTGCATGTCGGTCCTCCCCTCACCCGGCCAGCAGGCGGCAATGGGAGGGCGGCGTGGCTTTCAATCCCAGGAAACTCCCGGGCAGATACCAGTAGGCAGCATGCACCAGTTTCGACCCAGCATTGCCTGCCTTCGCCTTCCGCAGGGCGAACCAGGTCACGACCGATAGGCCCGTGCCGATGATGATGTGCTGCGCGAGAATGCCCCAGGCGAACGGGACGAGAAGTCCCGCGAACTCGTCGATGGTCCAGAAGCCGATGAGCTCCGGATCGTCGAGCCGCCGTGGAACAAGGTATCTGTCGGCCATGATGCCGCCCTCCTGCCGTTAAACCGCTGTCAGATGACCGCGGTCACGACCGAGGTGACGATCGGCACGCCGGTGCCGACGCCGATCCCGACACCCACCGGCACCGCCACCTGACCGAGCGCAAACCGCCCCGAGGCCAGCGCGATGAGGCCGCCGGCGAGCGACATGACGGTGATGATCTTGCCGCCCGAACCTTCCAGAAAGTCGGTGAACTTCTGCAGCGCCGGATCGAAAGTGGTGTCGGCGCCGGCATAGGCGGCACCGGCACAGGCGAGCGCTACAATGGCGGGAAGGATGTAGTCGCGGCCCCGGGGGCGGGCGGCGCTGAGTGGCTTGGTGATCATCGGGAGGAACTCCGGGAAGGTTGAACATCGAACCAGCGAGCATGTTCGCTGTATGTTCATTCCTCGCCCTGGAGCCGGGGTGTAGGAAATCGCGAAGTGCGTTGGGCGCTGTCTCACCAAGCAAAAAGCGACATCGACATGGGTCCGGGCCGGGTTCCGCGCGGGTCGGGCAGCGAAGTGCGCAAACCTGGCCGCCTTCTGCGCGCGGCGTGCCGCGGATTGCGATCCGTCAGCCGGAATCCGCGCGAATCGCCATAGGAAGCCGATTCGATCCTTCCTCTATGTTCTCTTCTTGTTCTTTTCGTTTTCCTACAGCCTTCCTTCGCGGCTAGCCCTCGAGTCGATCACCAACACGCGAAAGGATTTGTCGATGACCAACATGGCGCTCTTTGCCGAACAGGAGGTTCGCGCCGATCTCGCCCGGCTGCTGCTTGCCGCAGTCGAAGCCAGCGGCCGGACGCGCTGCGATATCGCGCGCGACGCGCAGATTCATAAGGATGCCCTGCGCCGTGTTCTGGCAGGCGAACGCTCCGCCAGCCTTGGCGAGGCCCTGCGCATTCTTGCCGCGAGCGGCGTTACCCCCCAGGCCCATATCCTGCTGTTCCTCGTGAGCAGCGGCGATCATGCTATTGCCTGGCTGCAATCGGATCTCGCGCAGTTCTTCGAGGACTTTACCGGCGAGCTGCCATCCGCGCTCGAACGCGTCCTGGGCAACCAGGTCCACAATGTGAGGCCGCGCTGGGCCAAAGGCACGGCGCACCGCGTCGCCCGGCTCCTGTCCGACCATATCGAGGAACTCGAACGCAGGGATGCGCTGCTTGGTGACGGTTTCCCCTCCAGCCAGGGAGGCCATCATGGGTGAGGCGATCGATCCTGCAGCGCCTGAGCCGCGCAAGGTCCCGCGCCTTATCCGTCTCCCTGAAGTCAGGCACCGGGTCGGACTGGGCCGATCGACGATCTACCGCTGGATGGCCGAGGGCAGGTTTCCGAAACCGGTCCAGCTTGGCGGCAATGTGGTGGCGTGGCCAGAAGATGAAATCGAGCACTGGATTTCCGCGCGACTAGAATGATCATCCATAACGTCGACTCCGACAGCGGGCTCAGCTTGAATGAGTCTGCTTTTTTCCGTTCCTGCTTGCTCCGGGGTGACGGTCATCTCCGTGTGTACGCAGGCAATCTAGATGGCGGGCGGGCCGCTAGGCGCCAAGGCTATCCATGATCCGGCATTCCGAAACCGCTCCGCCCGCGCAGGAACGAGCGATTTGTTCGAGTTCATCGCGCAGAAGCGCGAGCCTGGCGATTTTTTCGTTCACATCGTCGAGGTGCCGCACCGCGATTTGCGTCACTTCGTCGCATGGTCTTTCAGGATCGTCACCCAGCGCGAGCAGCGACCGGATCTCCTGGGTTTCAAACCCTAGCTTCCTTGCATGCCGGATGAAACGCAGTCGTTCCAGGTCACCCGCACCGTAAGTCCGCCGGCCTGATTGGGTCCGCGCTGCGCGGCGCATCAGCCCGATCTCTTCATAGAAGCGGATCGTGTTGACCTTCGTTCCGGTTGCGGCGGCAAGATCGCCTATCATCAACATCTTCGACATTCCGCTTGATCCTCCAGTCATTGGAGGATGTAGGAGAGCGAAGAGCCGCCGCCAAGGCCGGAGTAGAGACGCCCGCAAGATGGATAGCGACCACTTCACTCCCGCACTGGGAAGACCGGGGCTAACGCGTGCCTATGACCTGGCAATCCGACTCTTGACGCGTGAGACCGTCTGGCGGAGCGAACTTCTTCGACAGGTCGCGCCGCATAACAACGAGACGATCATCGATGTCGGCTGCGGTACCGGAACTTTCGCGCTGATGTTGAAGCGAGCGGCGCCGGGAGCCCGGATTACCGCGATCGATCCGGACCCACACGTGCTCGCACTAGCTCGGAAGAAGGCCGAGGCCGCTGGCATCGAGATCGCCTGGCGGCAAGGGTTTGCTCGGGACGTCGCCGGTCTTGGCGGCAGCTACGACAAGGCCGTGTCGAGCCTGGTCTTCCATCAGGTTCCGCTCGCGGGCAAACGAGAGGGTGTGGCGGCGATGTTCGCTAGCATCAGGCCGGGTGGCGAAGTCCACATCGCGGATTACGCTCACCAAAGCGGCGCGTTGATGCGTGCGCTGTTCCGCCTGACGGTCCAGGGGATCGACGGCCTGGCAGACACGCAGCCAAACGCAGATGGGGCGTTGGAGAGCATCCTTTCCGACTATGATGAGGCCGCCGTCGCACCTCAAGCCGTCGTGCCGACCGCCACCGGTGCGATCAGCCTCTTCCAGGCGATTAAGCCCTTCCGGAATTAATTGCGACACATTCGCAGAAAGGGGCTTGATCCTCCAGCGGCTGGAGGTTGTAGGGAGCGGCAATGGAAGCGAACGAATCAGACGGCTGCGGCTGCACTGGCGACACCAAGCGGGCCCAAACCGATCCCGCGTACCGCCGCGCGCTGTGGTGGGTGGTCATCCTCAATGTGGGCTTTGGCCTCGTCGAGATCGTCGGCGGATTCATCGCCAACAGCCAGGCGCTGAAAGCTGACGCGCTCGATTTTCTCGGCGACGGCTCGATCACTTTCGTCGGTCTGCTCGCTCTCGGATGGGCGGCATCCACCCGGGCGCGAATAGCGATAACACAGGGGCTCTTTCTCGGCGCGCTCGGCCTCGCCGTCATCGCCATGGCCATTTGGCGCGCTCTGAACGCCATTCCGCCGGAGCCCGAGCTGATGGGGGGCATCGGCATCGCAGCGCTGATCGTGAACGTGACCGCGGCCCTGATCCTCGCTCGTTTCCGGGACGGTGGCGACGCACAAGCCCGAGCGATCTGGCTGTTCTCGCGCAACGACGCGATCAACAACGTGGCGGTAATCGCGGCAGCTGCGCTCGTCTTCTTCCTCGACAGCGCGTGGCCCGACATCATCGTGGCTGCCGTAATTGCCGTAATTTTCCTGCAGTCGGCGTGGGAGATCATCCGAGACGCTGGCGGCGAGTTGCGTGCGAAGGCATGACGACTTTCCGCTACCTCAAGGCGTTGGCCCTCGCGCTTCTGCTCGGCTGCGTCCTCGCCGCTCCGGCCCGTGCGCAGACGGCGCCGGCTCAGACCATATGGCGTCTTCTGGACTATATCGCAGTCGATTACGCAGGTGCGGTCTCTGACGGCCGAGTGGTGAACGAGGCCGAATACGTCGAGATGGTGGAGTTCTCCGCGAGCGTGCGCCAGCGCCTCGACGAGCTAGCGCCAACCGAAGCGCGCGCAAACCTGCTGCAAGGAGCAAAGCGACTCGAGGCCGATATCGCTGCGAAGGCGGCCCCGGAAAGCATCGCCACGTCGGCCCGGGAGCTGGGAAGAGTCCTTTTGGCTGCCTACCCGGTGCCGCTTGCCCCGTCGAACCTGCCCGATCTCAGCCGAGGCGCAACGCTCTATGCTCAGAACTGCGCCAGCTGCCATGGATCGATGGGCGACGGGCGAGGTTCGGCGGCAGGCGGCATGGACCCGCCTCCGATCGGCTTCACCGACGAGGCTAGAGCGCGTGAACGGAGCCTCTTCGGCCTCTATCAGGTCATCGAGCAGGGCCTCGAAGGCACGGCCATGCCTTCCTTTGCACAGCTCAGCCCTGATGACCGATGGGCGCTCGCATTCCACGTTGGCCGCTACGCGTATCCAAACAAGCTTGCTCGCTCTGGAGAGACGGCCTGGTCGAATGACGATGCACTGCGCCGACTGATCCCAAACATGACTGCCTTGGCCGGCATGACCCCGGCGCAGCTCGAAGAGAAGCTGGGAGCTGAGAAGGCGCGGGCCGTCACCGCCTACTTGCGCGGCAATCCAGAGGCTCTTTCCGGACCGGAGGGCTCACTCAGTCTGGCCAAGGAGCGATTGCAGGAGGCGCTCGACGCCTATGAAGCTGGTCAACGGGCGAGAGCAACTGACCTGGCGCTTTCTGCCTACCTCGACGGTTTCGAACCCGTTGAGCCGCTCCTGACCGCGCGTGATGCTTCGCTGATGAGGCGGATCGAAGGGGCGATGGCCGAGCTGCGCGCCCGCATCGGCCGCGGCGCGCCGGTAGACGAGGTGCGAGCGCAGGTCGCGATAGTACAGACCCTCTTCACAGACGCCGAAGTTCAGCTCAGCCCCGATAAGGCCAGCGCTGCATCCAGCTTCTTGGGTGCCTTCACCATTCTTTTGCGCGAAGGGCTGGAGGCGCTTCTCCTCGTTATCGCGATGATCGCGTTCCTCAGGAAGGCCGATCGCCAGGATGTGCTGGGCTATGTTCATGGCGGGTGGGTGGCAGCGCTGGTGGCTGGCGTAGCCACCTGGGCGGCAGCGACGTATTTGATCAGTGTAAGCGGGGCGAGCCGCGAGCTGACCGAAGGCTTCGGTTCGATCTTGGCTGCGATAATACTCCTGTCGGTCGGAATCTGGATGCACGGGAAAGCCCAGGCCGGGGCATGGCAGCGCTACATCAACGAGCGGCTCAGCAAGGCGCTCTCGAAGCGGTCTGCCTGGTTCCTGTTTGGGCTTACCTTTCTCGTCGTCTATCGCGAAGTGTTCGAAACGGTTCTCTTCTATGCAACGCTCTGGAACCAGGGCAATTCTGGCGCTGTCGCCGCGGGAGCGCTCGCGGCCATTGTTCTGCTTGCAGTGATCGCCGTCGGAATGCTCCGTTACAGCCGGAATATTCCGATCGCGAGGTTCTTCGCGTACAGCTCCGCCCTCATCGCCATCTTGGCCGTCGTCCTCGCCGGCAAAGGCGTAGCGGCCCTTCAGGAGGCGGGGTTGATCGACGTGCAGCCCCTCGCACTCGTGCCGCGGATCGACCTGCTCGGCCTCACCCCCACGGTGCAGTCAGTGCTCGCCCAGTTGGTCATGCTGGCCGCGGTGCTGTTCGGCTTCTGGTACAATCGGCGAGTGGCCCGAAAGAGCATCCCGCCCGGCGTCCGCCCCGCCAATTCGATATAATCGCGATGTGGCATTGGGCAAAGCAGCGCGCGTCGGCTGCTGCGGACCGGTTCGCCATGAGCGGCGTTCACTTCAAAAGATGTGGCTACCAAGGATCCACGGATGAGCGACGACTTCGATATCATCGTAATCGGCGGTGGCACCGCGGGCTACCCAGCAGCCATCCGCGCAGCTCAGCTCGGGATGAGCGTCGCCTGCATTGAACGTCGGCCCACGCTGGGCGGCACCTGTCTTAACGTCGGCTGCATTCCCTCCAAGGCTCTTCTCCATTCCACGGAATTGTTCGCCCAAGTGAGCGAGGGACTGGAGGAGCACGGTATCGGTATCGGCGGGGTCGCCTTGAACCTGGGCCAATTGATCAGCCGCAAGGATGAGGTCGTCACCGGACTTACCAAGGGCGTCGAGCACCTGTTGAAGAAAAACGGCGTCGAATGGGTGAGAGGAAGCGCGCGGTTCGAGGCTGCCGACCGGCTCACCGTTGACTTGGTCCAAGGCGGCGCCCGATCGCTGACCGCGAGCAAAGGCATACTCGTCGCGACTGGGTCCGACGTGGCGCACCTGCCAGGGATCGATATCGACGAGATGAGCATCGTCTCCAACACCGGCGCACTCTCCTTAACGAGGGTGCCAGAGCATCTGGTCGTGATCGGCGGCGGCTATATCGGCCTTGAGCTTGGCTGCGTCTGGCGGCGTCTAGGGGCCAAGGTCACGGTGATCGAGTTCCTCGAAAGTATCGTCCCCAGCATGGATCGCGAAATTGCGCGGCATCTGCTCAAGGCACTGAAGCAGCAGGGCCTGGAATTTCAGTTCGAAACCAAGGTGACCAGTGTCGAGAAGCGCCCTGACGACCTGCTCGTATCGGTCGAACCGGCTCAAGGCGGCGAAACCGGGACGCTCACCGCCGATGTCGTACTCGTCGCGGTGGGGCGCAGGCCGTACACCGACGGCCTGGAACTGGAGCGGGTGGGAATCACGCTGGACCCCAAGGGGCGCATTCCGGTCGAGCTTGGTTTCAAGACTCAGGTTTCAGGGATTTACGCGATTGGCGATGTGATTGCCGGACCGATGCTCGCGCATAAGACGACCTTGGATGGGGTGAGGTGCGTGGAAGGGATCGCCGGACGCTACGCTGGGGTAGACTATAATACAGTGCCGGCCGTCATCTACACCTCGCCCGAAGTCGCGAGCGTTGGACAAACCGAGGAGCAATTGAAGGCTGCTGGTGTCGAATACAAGTCTGGCACATTTCCATTTTTGGCGAACAGCCGCGCGCGCTGTAACGGCGACACCCGTGGAATTACCAAGCTGCTGGCGGATGCGAATACCGATCGTCTGCTCGGCGCCCACATCATTGGCCCCGACGCCGGCACAATGATCCCTGAAGCGGTGCTGTTGATGGAATATGGGGGAACGGCCGAAGACCTCGCACTGACGACCCATGCACATCCCACCTTGCCGGAGTCGCTGAAGGAAGCGGCTCTCGTCTTGCTGGGGCAAGGTATGCACATATGACCTGGTGCGGGATTGGTCTTTAACGACGCGATCGAAATCTCTCGAACGCTCGAATTTGTCCTCACGCCGGGGGGATGGTCCGGCTTTTTCTGCTCGAGCAGAGCGGTTGAGAATTACTGGTGGGTGTCCTTATGAGCATCACGCAAGATCTCGATCCCACCATAAACCGCGATGCAGGCGACAGCGATGCCAACAATCAAATCGGGCCAGTTCGCCCCTGTCAGCATGACCGCGATCCCCGCAAGGACGATGCCGCCGTTCGAGACGAAGTCATTGAAGCTGAACGTCGTTGCCGCGCGCAAATTCACGTCCTTGTTGTTCAGCTTGTTCAACAGGCGCAGGCACCACAGATTTACGACAGCGGCCACGATCGCCATGCCGATCATGAGCGCGCCGCCGGGAGTCGATCCGTTGAGATAACGCTGCACAGCATCGGCCATTACACCGGCGGCAAAAATGAGCAGCATCACGCCTGAGAAACGCGCGGCGCCTCGTTTCCAGCGACGTGACCGCGTCAGCGCCAACAGACTCAAAGCATAGACAACTGCGTCCGAGGAGTTGTCGACACCGTTAGCCAGGAGTGCATTCGAATCCCCCAGGAAAGCCGTCACGAAAAAGCCTGCGGCGATGGCGACGTTGAGCGCCAGGACCAGCCACAGGGTCTTTCGTTTGTCGGCCGAGCCGAGATCGAAATTGGCTTCGCTCATCCCTTGCGCTCCTCCGTGGCCGGTTGCAGCCCGGCGAAAGGCACCTCTCGAAACGCCAAAAGCCGCAGCGCGTTGAAGACCACGATCAACGTCGAGCCCTCGTGGGCAATGACGGCAGGCCCGATCCCAAGCCCGAGTATCGTGGCAGGCAGCAACACTGCCACCACGCCCATGCTGACGAACACGTTCTGGCGGATGATCCGCCGCGTGCGCCGGCTGAGGTCGACGGCAAAGGGTAGTTTGGAGAGGTCGTCGGCCATCAGGGCGACATCGGCGGTTTCGAGCGCCACGTCGGACCCGGCCGCTCCCATCGCAATTCCGACCGTGGCCGTGGCAAGTGCGGGCGCATCGTTGACACCGTCACCGACCATCGCGACTTTGCCCTCCGCTGCGCGGAGCTTCTTGATCGCCTCGACCTTGTCTTCGGGCATAAGATCGCCCCAGGCGTCCTCGATGCCGACGCTCGCGGCGACGGCCTTGGCGACAGGTGTCGCGTCGCCCGACAGCATGATCATCCGCGTTATGCCGAGTTCGCGCAAGCGTGCGGTCGTTGCCGGAGCCGCCGACCGAGGAGTATCCATCAGCCCGATTACGCCAAGGTACCGCGCGCCCTGGCGAACGATCATGATGGTCCGCCCCTGGGAACGCAGTTCATCCGCCGAGGCCTTCACTGCACCGGAAAGCGGTTCGCCGCCCGCCTCGGCAAAGAGTTCGTCGCGTCCGATGTGAACGGTCTGGCCGTCGACGACGGCTTCGACACCGCGTCCCGTGATCGATTTAAGGTCGGTCGCCTTCGCGGCCGGGCCCTTGAGCCGCTCCGTCCCATCGCGGACGATCGCCGCGGCGAGCGGATGGTCGCTGAGCGCTTCCACCGCGACCGCCGTCTGCAACAATTCTTGCTCCGTTGCATCGGCCGCCGCAACGACATCCGTCACGCGCGGCCGCCCTTCGGTCAACGTTCCCGTCTTGTCGAAGGCAATAGCGCTCAGTGCGCCCAAGTTCTCGAGCGGCCCGCCGCCCTTCACGAGCACCCCGCCGCGCGCCGCCCGTGCCACGCCCGACAAGACCGCGCTCGGTGTTGCGATCGCGAGAGCACAGGGGCTGGCCGCGACCAGAACAGCCATCGCCCGATAGAAGCTGGCACTGAAGGGTTCGTCGATCACGACCCATGCAAACAGCAGCAGCACCACCAGTCCGAGAACGACCGGCACGAAGATGCGCTCGAACCGGTCGGTGAAGCGTTGAGTGGGAGACTTCTGCGTCTCCGCTTCGCTGACGAGCTTCACGACTTTGGCCAATGTCGTGTCAGAGGCGAGACGGGTGACCTGGATTGCCAGTGCGCCAGAGCCGTTGATCGTGCCCGCAAATATTCTGGACGTGGACGCGACGCTGTCCGCTGCGGCCGCAGCGGCCGCCGCGTCCTCTACCGGCTGCTTGTCGACCGGAACGCTTTCGCCAGTCACCGGCGCCTGGTTGACGCTGCTGGTGCCTTCGATCACGAACCCGTCAGCCGGCAAGCGCTCGTTGGGTTTGACGACGACGATGTCGCCGACGACCAGCGCCTCAACAGGCACTTCCTCGGTGGCGCTGCCGCGCCGCACGACCGCCGTCTGAGGCGCGAGCTCCGCCAGCGCTTCGATCGCCTTCTTGGCGCGCCCCATGGCATAATGCTCGAGCGCGTGGCCAAGGCTGAACAAAAACAGGAGCAAGGCCCCTTCGGCGAATTCCCCTAACAGGGCCGCGCCGGCGGCCGCGACGAGCATCAGCGTGTCGATCTCGAAGCGGCGCAATTTGAGAGAATCGATAGCTTCGCGGACAGTGAAGAACCCGCCGAAGAAGTAGGCGGCAAGGTAGAGCGCAGGGGAGACAACCTCCGGCGCGGCCTCGGCCCAGGACAGTGCAAATCCGATAGCTAGCGCGACGCCGGAGATGAGCGCAAAATACAATTCGGTGTTCGACCCAAATACGCCGCCGTGCGCGTGACCCCCGCCCTCGGTATGGTCATGGGAGTGATCGGCATCTTTAGCGTGGTCGTGCGCGTGCTTGCCGGCAGGAGTCGCAGTCGCGGTCGTAACCGGATCGGCAGAAGCGACCGAAGCCGATGTAGCGGGTTTACTAGAGCCTCGGCGACTTACGCCGAGCGAGGCAAGCGCCGACGTTATCTCTGCTTCGTCGACGAGGCTCCGGTCAAACTCCACCCTCAGAGCTCCGCTGCCCGTCGCATGGGCTTCGAACACGCCCTCGATACGGCACAGCGTTTCCCCCACGGTTCGCGCCCGCCGCTCCTGCTCGATCCCCTCGACCTGCCACACGATGTGCCCAAAGCGAGCGGTCAGCGCGGCCCCGGCCGCGCGCGCCGCCTTGCGTATCTGTGCCAGCCCGACCTTCTCCGGATCGTAATGAACACACAGCTTTGCCGGCTCGCTCTCTGCAGCGCCGACCACATGCGCTTCGCTAACGCCGTGGTGCTCCGTCAGCTCGTCAAGCAGCCTCGCGACACAGCGATCCGCTTCATCGGGAACTGTCGGGAGAAGGAGCGGAAGGTCGAGGCGTGTGCGTGTCGTCACAAAGTGTTCTCCCCGAAGACAGGTCTTGGACGGATCATGCTGGCAGCGGTTCCGACCTAGGTATTCCGTCCTCGAAATCGCCCGGCTGATGGGGCTCCCCGCGCTTCCTCAGGATGAGATGGCTGATCGCGGGAAGGACGTAGAGGGTCATGATGGTGGCGACGATCAGGCCGCCGATGACCACGATCGCGAGCGGCTTCTGGACCTCTGCCCCTCGCCCGGTGGCCAGCGCCATGGGCACGAAGCCTATCGCCGGCACGATGCCGGTCATCAGCACCGCGCGGACCCGCTCCAGAGTGCCTTCGACGATCGCTTCGTCCACCGGTCGTCCAGCATCGATCCGCTGACGGACGCTGGTCATCACCACGAGACCGTTGAGCACGGTCACCCCCGATAGCACGATGAAACCGACCGCCGCCGAGATCGAGAACGGCAAGCCCGCCAGCGCCAATCCAAACGCGCCACCGGCGAGCCCCAGCGGAACTGCCGAATAGACGGCCAGCGAAGAGCGCAAATTGCGCACCGCCAGGAACAGGATGCCGAAGATCAGCAGGAATACCACTGGCACGATCAGGGTGATGCGCTGCGAGGCTGCCTGCAAATTCTCGAACTGCCCTCCCCAGGTGATGGTGACACCGGGTGGAAGCTTAACCTGCGCGACCCGCTCCTGCGCCTCCTCGACATAGGAGCCGAGATCGCGGCCCCTCACATTGGACTGCACCACTACTCGGCGCTGTCCGTTCTCACGGCTGACCTGGTTCAGGCCTTCGGACGTTCGGAAGGCGACCAGCTCGCGCAGCGGGACGGACGTTCCGGCACCGGAAGCACCTTCGGGGAGCTGCACGGGAAGCGAGCCGACCACGTCGAGGTCGTCACGGTTGAGATTGTCGAGCCGAACGATGATGTCGAAGCGGCGGTCACCCTCGAACACCAATCCGGCTTCGCGTCCGCCCAGGGCGGCCGCGACCGTGTCGGTCACGTCCTCCATGGCCAGGCCGTAGCGAGCGATCGCTTCGCGATCGAACTGCACCTCGAGCGTGGGAAAGCCCTCGGTCTGTTCGACCTTCAGATCCGCAGTTCCCTCGACACCGCTCATAGCGGCTGCGACTTCGCCCGCGACGCGATTGAGAACGTCCATGTCGTCGCCAAAGACCTTGACTGCGATGTCGCCGCGGACACCGGCGATTAGCTCGTTGAAGCGCAGCTCGATCGGTTGGCTTGTTTCATAGGCGTTACCGACGAGGCCCCCCAGCTTCTCGTCGATCCGGGCGAGAACGTCCTCGCGGCTATCGACCCCGTCCGGCCACTCGTCGCGCGGCTTCAGGATGATGAAGGCATCGGATGCGTTCTGCGGCATGGGATCGGAAGCGACTTCGGCCGTACCGGTCTTCGAGTACACATAGGCGACCTCCGGGAGGCTGGACACCGCGCGCTCGACCGCCAGCTGCATCTTGGTCGACTGCTCGAGCGAGGTCGAAGGTACCCGCAGCGACTGCATGGCAAGATCGCCCTCGTCGAGAGTGGGAATGAATTCGCGCCCCAGACTTGTGAAGACAAGAAAGGCTGCCGCCATGGTGGCCAAGCCGCCGCCAATCCACGGCCAAGGCCGCTGGACCACTCGGCGCAGCACGGGCTCGTACCGCTCCTTGTACCAGGCAACCGCCTTGACCTCTTTCTCCGCGACCTTGCCGCGGATGAGGACGGCAACCATGGCGGGCACGAAGGTCAGCGACAGGAGGAAAGCACCCACCAGCGCCAGCATGACCGTGATCGCCATCGGCGAGAACGTCTTGCCCTCGACCCCGGTGAAGGTGAGCAGCGGCGCAAAGGTGAGCAGGATGATTGCCTGGCCGTAGATGGTGGGCCGGAGCATCTCCTTGGAGGCTTCGAACACTTCGTGAAGGCGCTCCGGCAGGCTCAGAAGCCGGCCCTCATGATGCTGGCGCTCCGCCAGCCTGCGCAGGCAATTCTCGATAATGATGATCGATCCATCGACAATGAGGCCGAAATCGAGTGCGCCGAGGCTCATCAGATTTCCCGACACGCCGAAGCGGTTCATCCCGATGGCCATAAACAGGAAGGAAAGCGGGATCACGAGCGTTGCGATGATCGCCGCGCGGATATTGCCAAGCAGCCAGAACAGCACCGCTGCCACGAGCAGGGCCCCTTCGAGCAGGTTCTTCTCGACGGTTCCGATCGTGGCTTCGACCAAGGCGGCACGATCGTAGACCACGTTCACCGCGATGCCCGGAGGCATCGACTTCGCGACCTCCTCCAGCCGCTCGCGCACGTCTTCGGCAACGATGCGGCTGTTACCCCCCAGCAGCATCAGCGCGGTCCCCACAACCACTTCGCGCCCGTTCATGGAAGCCGAACCGGTCCTGAGATCGCCGCCGCTTTGCACGGTCGCAACGTCGCGGACGAGCACGGGCACCCCTCCACGGGTCCCTATGGCCGTCCGGCCGATCTCGTCTTCGGTGCGAATGCGCGCATCCGCGCGCACCAGAAAGGCCTCGCCGGCGCGCTGCACGAAGTTGGCACCGATCGAGATGTTTCCGCGCTCGAGGGCCTCGGCGAGCTCGGTAAAAGAGACGCCGTAAGCCGCCATGCGGCTTGGGTCAGGCTGGACCACCAGCTGTTTTTCGTAGCCGCCGATCGAATCGATTCCGGCAACTCCCTCGACACTGCGGAGCTGGGGGCGGACGACCCAATCCTGGATCGTCCTCAGATAGGCGGCCTTCTGCACATCGGTCGTCAGACGCTCGCCATCCGGGGTGAGGAACGCGCCGTCGGGCTGAAAACCGGGTTGCCCGGCGATCATCCGCGATTCCTTCGACAACGGTCGCTTGTAATCGACCGTCCACATCAGGATTTCGCCGAGGCCAGTCGACAGCGGGCTCATCTGGGGCTCAACCGCTTCGGGAAGGCTCTCGCGTGCCTGGTTGAGGCGTTCGGCAACTTGCTGCCGCGCGAAGAAGATATCGACGCTGTCCTCGAAGATCACCGTGACCTGGCTGAAGCCATTGCGCGAGATCGAGCGCGTGCTTTCTAGGCCGGGAATCCCGGCCATCGCCGTCTCAACCGGAAACGTGACCAGCCGCTCCATGTCGAGTGGACCCAAGGCCGGCGCCTGGGTGTTGATCTGCACCTGCTTGTTGGTGATGTCCGGCACTGCGTCGATCGGCAGGCGGAATAGCTGGTAGGCGCCATACGCCGCAACGAGCAGGGTAAGGGCGATGACCACCCAGCGAAATCGGACCGAAGCGTCGAGGAGACGATCTAACATAAATACGTTCCTGGGAGGCGTAAGCGGTCGGCAATGCCGAGATCAGCATCGCGGGCGCGGCCGAAGCCTCGAAAATGGGGAGGTGCCTGTATCAATGCTCGGCTTCGCTGGCGCCAAGCTGCGACTTGAGAACGAATGCGCCTTCAGTGGCGATCACGGCGCCCGGCTTGATGCCTCCGAGAATCTCGATGCGGCCACCGCTGCGTTGGCCCGCAGTCACGGGGGTTGCCTGGAAGCCGCCGTTCACCTGAACGAACACGACATCGCGGCCTTCCACCGATTGGACGGCACCCTCCGGGATGACGATGCGATTTCCAGTCGCGCCACCACGCGGCGTGATCCGGACCCGAAATGCCTGGCCCTGGGTCAGCCCGGCAGGAATGCCCGATGGAGACAGCACCACGGTTGCGGCGCGGCTCTCGGTGTCGAGCGAGGGTGTGGTCGATCGGACCACCGCATCCAGGGTCGCCCCATCGCCCAGCTCGATCACGGCCCGATCGCCTGGGCGGATGCGCTGAGCGTCTGACCACGGCACCGCCGCTTCGATCTGGACGCTGCGCGGGTTGGCGACCTCGAACAGCTCGGTCCCGGCCGATACAAAGGCGCCAAGCTCCGCATCCATCTTGGTAATCCGGCCGCTGATCAGGCTGCGGACGGCAATGTGCCGTCCGTCTGAGGTCACCCCGGCCGCGGTCACCCCCGCCTGGGTGCGGCGCAGCTCCGCCTGAGCCTGCGCAGCCTCGGCCTGGGCAGCCTCGAGATCCTGCCGAGCGGTGATCTTGGCATCGAACAGACGCCGCTCACGATTGAGCGCGGCGGCCGTCGCCTGCGCGCGGGCTGCGGCCGAAGCGCGCTCGGCCATGATCGCGGCCGCTTCGCGACTCTCGAGCAAGGCGACGGTCTCACCGGCACCGACTCCATCGCCGAGGCGCTTGTAGATGCTCGTGATCGCACCGTCCGCCCGAGCGGTCAGGGACGAGCGACCGGTCGGGGGAGCGGTCGCGGTCGCCTGGGCAAGGATTTCGGATCCAAGCGAGCCCGCAGTAATACGCTCGGTCCGAATTCCGACCGCTTCCAGATTTGCAAGCGGCACGGCCACAAACCCTTCGGGTCCGTGCTCCTCCTCGCCCTCTTCCTCGCCCGCCTCGGCTTTTTCGGCAGTCGCACCGGCTGCGGTCGGCTGGTCCGTAGCTCGGCCGATGAGTATGCCGCCAACGCCCGCCAACAGGGCGATGCCTCCGGCGATGGCGATGAGCTTTTTGCGATCATCAGTTGGATTGAGGTCCATGGTCATGTCCTTACTGCGCCGTCGCGCGCGCGAGTTCCGCGGTGGCTTCGGCCTGCGCCAGGCGAGCTTCGATCAGTTGGGTTTCGGCGCTTGTCAGCGCGGCCTGCGCATCGAGCAGTTCGATAAGCTCGATCTTGCCAGCCTCGTACGATAGCTGCGCAAGCCGCAGTGCTTCACGTCCCTCGGGGATGGCTCCGCGTTCGAGCGCTTCGACACGGGCGTTGGCTGCGCTGAGATTGGCCGTCGCGTTGGCGATCCGGGTGCTGGCCCCAACACGCGCACTGGCCCGCTCAGCCTCCGCAGCGCGGATTTCGGCTCGAGCTGCCTCGATATTCCCGCTGTTGCGGTCCCTGATCGGCAGCGGCATCGAAAACCCCGCGACGAGCGCCTGATCGCCAAGCTCCTGGACATGGCGGATGCCAAGCCCAACCGCGGGATCGAGCCGTCGCTCCGCAAGCTGTTGCTGGAGACTCGCCTCGGCCAGAGCGAGCTGGGCATTGGCGAGCCGTACGTCCAAGGATTCGACCGGCAAGTTTGTGTTTGGGATCGGGTCGCCGAGGTCGCCCGCAATCGAACTGGGAGCCGTGTCTGCACCGAACAAAGCCGCAAGAGTGCGGCGTGACGCGGCTTCTTCGGCTTGCGCGCCGCGAAGCTCTGCCGCGGCCTGGCTGGCTGCGGCCTGCGCGCGCAGCGCACGCAGTGGCGGCTCCCGGCCAACTTCGACCAGAATGTTGGCGATCCGTGCGAGCTCGCGCGATCTCTCCTCGTTCTCCGCCGCGATACGCAGCCTGTCGCGCGCCGCGACCGCCGTGGCAAACTGTTGCCTCACCGATCGAGCCAGTTCCGCGCGCGTGATCAGCAAGCGCAGCTCGCTCACGGCAAGCTCGGCGCGTCCGACGGCCTGGCGCGCGGATCTCCGGCCTCCCAAGTCGAGCCGCTGATTGACGGCTACGGTCACCTCAGTGCTTTGCAGCCCGCCCAATTCTCCGGTGCCCAGAAAGTTCTCAACCTCGACGCTGAGTTCGGGGTTGTCTCTGAAACCCGCCTGACGGAGCCTGCCCTGCGCCGCCGCGACGGATGCGCGCGCCGATGCGATTGCCGGCGACCGTGCCTCCGCCGCGCCCAGAGCCCCTTCGAGGGTAAGGTTATCAGGCAAGAGCTCGTCGCTCGGCACCAGCAGCGGCAGCAACGCATCGTCTCCGGTGCGATCGATCGGCGCGGGTGGACCCATGATCGGCGAACCCACCTGGGGCGTTGCCGGCGAGCTTACCTGCGCTAGGGCCGCAGCGGGGCTGCACCCGAGAACGGCAGCCGCAAGGACATGCCGAGCATATTCGCTCGACTGACCGATCCCGCTCGATCGCGGGCCGGGAATCCGTCGCCAGAGGGCGCGGACTCGCAATTGGGAAAGCATTTTCGAGAGTTCCTCTGCTGACACAAAACACGCGCTGCGACTGCAGCACGGCTGGTGTCAGGCTCGAGGCGGCTCTTTGTCTGAGGTGATTTCAGCTGCGCTGAGCGCAACCATGGGCAGGGCAAAGTGCAGCGTGGTTGTCGCCAATTGCTCCGTCACGAAGACCACTCCGCGATCCAACGGCGAGACATTGTGACAATGGCCATGCGCACACAGAACGTGCGGCTGCGCGTCGTCGCTCGACTTTTCAGGTGCTGGCGACGTGTCGATGGACTGGATCGTCTGCTCTATCGAGGTTCCCACATCGTCGCACGCAACCGCATCGGACGCGCCGCCGAAAACGACAGCGAACAACAGCAGCAGGGCCGCGAGTGTCCGGAAGGGCGAGGTTGAGCGAAGTGTCATCGACCGCGCGCTAATGCCACGGCAATTGCAGCTAGACAACCTCAAGATATGCCGTCGTTCCGACGATGAGGTATGAACGGGGCGAAAGAAGCCCATGGGATCTCTCGCTGAAAGGAACGTCGGAGCCCCGCGCTGCGTTGGACGACTGAGCGCGCGATTGGCGCGCGGCCACTTCAAGAGCTTAGGAGAGACGATGTGGAAATTCGCGAACTGATGACGAAGGATCCGGCATGCTGCAGCCCGTCGGACAGTGTGAAGGAAGCCGCCTCGCTGATGGCAAGCAACGACTGCGGCCAAATTCCAGTGATCGACGCAGATGGTGGGTTGGTCGGCGTCATTACCGATCGCGACATCGCTTGCCGCTGCGTTGCCCAAGGCAAATCTGCCGAAACGAAGGTGGAGGAGATCATGTCATCTTCTCCCGTCACCGTGACCATCGATGCGAGCGTTGCTGAGTGCTGCAAAAAGATGGAAGAGAACCAAGTCCGTCGTCTCCCCGTCGTCGATGACGCCGGTAAGTGCTGTGGGATCGTGTCCCAAGCTGATATTGCGCGCCATGCTAGTGAGCATGAGACTGGCGATCTAGTACGTGAGGTGTCGGAGCCGACGCGTTAGGCTTCAGCTCATCGTCCCTTTTCCCATCAGTCGCTCATGGACACGGGCGGCCAGTGCGTAATGCGGTGCAAAGCGGGGGTACCCCGAATCTAGCGGCGACAGCGACCGGCAGATGAACGGCCAATAATCTTCAGGCCTATCCAGCGCGAGGCTGCTAGTTCGGGTGCAGGCTTGTTGCAGCCAGATTCTGATCGAACACGCGGGTGAAAAATTCGCCGAACAGTCTGGTCTTGGCCACGCAAGGTTGTGCTGAGCGCGAAGATTGCTGCATCTCACCGAGATATGCGCTCCCGGCGCGCGCGGACCCAAGCGAGATCATGCTTCCACATCGTCCGGAACAGCAGCCAAAAGCCCGTCACCGCCAGCCACGCCATCGCGACGCCGGCGGTGATGATCAGCGGATGGTTGAAGCTTGTCCTGTCGGCGTAATCCATGTTGTGAAGCATCCAGAAGAAATCCCACCAGCGCCAGGTGTCATTCCGCCGCTCGAGCACGGCGCCCGTGGTGGCCGACACGTAATATGTGCTCGCGTCGTCGTCGGCGAAATCGACCTGCCAGATCGGCGGCTCGTGGTCCCTGACCGGCAGCGATCGCTCGGTAAGAAGCTTCGCCGCGCCGGGCCTCGCCCCGTTGGGATGGTTCGACTGCGCAATGGCGCGGGCGGCGGGCGCATCGATCGTCACTGGAATTCCCGTTCGGGCATCGAACATCCGGGTCGATCGCGCGGTCCGCACTTCGACCACCGGCCGATCAAGCAGAGTCTTCAGCCGCAGACCCTCGATTTCTGCGCTGCCCAACTCGCGGACGATCCCTGGCCACGCGGTCGCTTCGCCAGCGACTGCCGCTTGGGTCGCTTGAGGCCGGGGGCCTCCGGCAACCGCCTCCATGTCTAGCAGCGCCATCGCGGCGCCACTGATTGCCCAGATCACGAACTGCAGGCCGATCGCCAGCCCGACCCACTTGTGGATTTTCCGCAGCCAGGTCGACTTGATTGTCATAGGGTGCTGCGCCCCTTCTTCTTGCGCTTGGGAAAGGCATGGAAAAGCAACCAGATGCCCGAGAGCGCCATCAGTACCGCGCCCCACGTGAAGACGCGAAGAAGGGAGTTGTTGACGTTCTCGCGCTCGTCATAATCCATGATGTGGAGCATCCACACGAAGTCGAACACGCGCCACAGTTCGTGCCGGCGCGACAGCAGTTCGCCGGTAACCGGTGAGAGATAGAAGGTCGGACTGTTCCAATGATCGAACTCCACCCGCCAGAGCGGAGGCGTTCGTCCGCGGATTTCCCCGGGCACATCCGTAAAGAGTTCGACCGATGCGATGGACTCGGACCCGGTGTAGTACGACGAAGCCAGGGCTCTGATTGCCTGCTCGTTCGGCGGGTCCAACCGCGTAGCCGAGGTTGCCCCGAAGGCGCGCTCTCCCGAGGGCCCTTCGGTGACATAAATCGGGCGCTCATCAACCCAGGCCAGCCTGATGCTGGAAGCTTTCTCCCGCGCGGCAAGCGCGAGCGGATCCCGCAAGGCGTTCGCATGGACGCCCGGAATGGACGCCACGCGAATGAGATGGTCGCCGTGGATCGTATCGATATGGACGATGGTCATGTAAAGGCCGCTAAGCGACCAGACGACCACCTGCAGGCCGACGAACAGCCCGATCCATTTATGCGTCTTGCGGGCGATTACGTGGGTTCGCATCTGCGGGCGAAAGCTCCGGCCTTGGATGAGAGTGGCCCCGGCGAAGTTCTCGCCGGGGCCATCAAGGGGCGATCAGCAGTGGCCCGCTTCCCGATGTTCGGGAGCGCAGGTAGGCGACGCGTCGGGCTCCGCTGCAGGTTCCGCCGAGGGCTTGGGCGCAGCCGCTTTGGCCGGGGCCGGCTTTGCATCGGCAGCCTTCGGAGCAGCAGGTTTCGCGGTAGCCGCCGGCGCAGAGGTTTCGCTCTTGGCTTGCGCCTGCATGGCCATCGGCTTGCCGCGCAGCATGGCTTCGACCATCCCCACTTCCTTGAGCTGCTCTGACCGGGTCTCCACGATCTGCGCGCGCACGGCCCCGCTCGCGCCGTTCGCGAGTGCGATGTCCGACAT
Source organism: Tsuneonella sp. HG222 (assembly GCF_053819185.1). Lineage (NCBI taxonomy): Bacteria > Pseudomonadati > Pseudomonadota > Alphaproteobacteria > Sphingomonadales > Erythrobacteraceae > Tsuneonella > Tsuneonella sp. HG222. The sequence goes on from NZ_JBSOQZ010000001.1 coordinate 427,951, forward strand.
CGCGACGGCCCCGCGGTGGTGGGCGAGCATCTTGGCGAGATAGGTCTCCGAAGGGGTCGCGCCCGATGCCCCCATCATTTCGCTGTGCATCTCGGTCATTGCCGCTTCGTAGAGCCTGGCGCTTTCCGGATCGGCGGTGCCGTTGCGGGCGAGCGCCTTGAGCGCTTCGATCTCGGCGCCCTGGTTGTCGATCGTCATCTGCGCCATCTTCGCGACATCGGCGGTGGGTTGGAGGCCGAGCACAATCCGCGACATGTCGATCGCGCCGTCGTGGTGCGCGATCATCTTCTTGACCCAGGTGTCGGCGGCATCGACGCCGACAGCCGCCTTCATCGCCTTGTCCATCGTCATCTCAGATTCGGCGTAGGGGCCGTCCATGGTCATGCTGGCAGCGGGCGCGGCGTCTTCGGTAGGCTGATTTTCGCTTCCGCAGGCGCTCAGCGACGCGAGCAGCGCAAGCGCTGCAATTCCGGTGAGTTTGGTCATCGAGTATCTCCGTGGTTTTCCGTCGTATCGGGTCAGTGGCGGCCCATGATCCGCTTCATCTGGGCAATCTCATCTTTCTGCGCCTGGATGATCTCGCCGCAGAGCTGGCGTATCTCGGGGTCGGTGAGCTTGGCTTCCTCGCACATCAGGATAGCACCTGAGTGGTGTGGAATCATCGAGCGCAGGAACTGGTCATCGCCGACGAGGCTCTGTTGCCGGATGCCGACAAGCGACAGGACGAAGATCGCCGCAAAGGCTACATAGAGCGCGGCGTTGAGCTTCCGGTTGCGATACATGCCTCCCATTGTCGCAAGCATGATCGCGCCCATCGGCGCCCACATGACCAAAGCCATGTAGAAGAAGTTCACGTTCTGGATGAACTCCCCCCAGCTCCAGATCATGGCGAACATGGCGAGATACATCACCAGCAGGCTCAGCCCGAGATTGACCGCCAGCATCATGTAGGGCTTCGAGCCGCCCTCGTGATGCGCGGACTTTGCGTGGTCTTCCATCGGTCGTTCTCCTTACCAGTTCAGGTGATCGACGCCGTGCACGAGCGCGCCGCCGAACCACCCCTGCACGAGGATCGCTGCCGTCAGGATCGACAGCACCACGATCATGGCTGTGCCGCGATCCTGCTCGGGACGCTTGAGCGCGAACACACCCAAGGCGAACGCGCCGATCCCGATGCCGGTCCCGAGCCAGCGGTGGCTCTGCATCATCCAGTCGTCGAGGCCGAGTTCAAACCCGCCGCTCAGCCAGCCCGACAGCAGGGCGAACGGAGCGGTCACTCCTGCGGTCACCACCAGGAACTGGACGGGCTTCGCGAAGCCGGGCCGCTTGCGCCCGACGATGGCGGTGAAGAGCGCCGCCGGAATGAAGGCGATTGGAAAATGCACCAGCATGGGATGGAAGCGGCCGAGCCAGTCGAGCAGTCTGGCCGCGAAGTTCTGCGGCGGATCGTCTGCTGCGTCCATCGCCGCCATGGCCGCGGCATGACCCGGCATCGCAGGATCGTGGGCCATGGGAGCCGCGTCCCGCGTTCCGCCAGCCGCCGCACGTTGTGCCTCGAGTTGCGCTGCCTCCTGCTTCGCTTTGTGATCCTTGTGCGCCGATACAGGTGCCGCTGGCATGGACAGGACAGCGATGGCTGCAAACATCGCCAGCACCGACCGCGCCAGCAAGCGATGCGATCGTCGGATGAACATGCTCATCTCAGGTCCCCTTCGGCTTGCGCGCCGAATTGTGCATGACCAGGATCTTCCAGCCATCCGCCGTTCTCGTGAGCACGCTCGTGGCGACGCCCCTGCGCATCGCGATCTCACCGCTCTCCGTCTCGATCCGGTAATTGTAGGTCTCGGTTGCGAGCGCGAGATCGCCTTCGATGCGCACCGCGACCGCGTAGTCGGAGAACGCGAACGCGCGGAAAGCCGCGAGCTCGGGCCCCAGATGATGCGCGAGATACTCCTTGTAGGTGCCTTCGACCCCGCCGGTTTCGAACACCGCGGAATCCTCGGTGAAGAGCGCTTCGGTGCCGCTCGCGTCCAGCCGCTCTATCGCGGACTTGTAGCGCGCCAGCACGTCGCGAACGGCGCTCTCGTCGGCGCCGAGCGGCGCGGTTTGCGGTGCCGTCGGCCCCGCTTTTGAAGGATGGTGCCCTGGTGCCGCCTGGAGCGCCAGCAAGGCTGCGATCATGGTCGTTATCAACATTGCTCTTCTCCCCTCAGAACCAGAAGCGAATGCCCGCCAGGAAGCTAAAGCCTCCGGCAGATTCGCCTTCATCACGCAGGAAATCGCGCGTCCTGCCGAACGCCCGCTCGTATTGGACGCCCACGTAAGGAGCGAATTCGCGGGCGATGTCGTAGCGCAGCCGGACGCCGATCTCTGCATCGGTCAGACCCGCGCCGACACCAATGTCCTCGCTGCTCTGAGCCGCGAAATTGAGCTCGGCACGCGGCTGCAGGATCAGCTTTTGGGTGATGCGCTGGTCGTAGTAGCCTTCGAGCCGGCCCAACAGTTCGCCCCGATCCGACAGGAACAGCGCGCCCTCGACATCGAAGAAACCCGGCGCCAGCCCCTCGAATCCGATCGTGGCGTAGACGCGCGATGGGTCTGGCTCGAAATCGTACCGGACACCGGCCTGAAGATCGAAGTAAGGGCCAATGGCGCGGCTATAGAGCGCCTGGACCTCAGCCGATTCCACCCCGGCGCCGAACTCGCCTTCACCTTCGGTTTTGACCACCAGCCGATTGATGTCTCCGCCATACCAGGCCTCGCCGCCCCATTCGTAGGCGTCCCGCCCGCTCTTGATCTTCACCTCGGCGATGTTGAGCATAACCATCGAAAAGTTCTGGCCGCCGTGATGCAGCGACAGATGGTGACGCCCCATGGCCATCGCGGATGGGCCATAGATCGCGTCCGCGGCGTAGTCCGTGGGCACGGGCGGAGCCGTGCCCGAGCCGGCAGGGAGGTTCGTCCCCTCTGCCGTGATCGTTTCGGCCGGGGTACAATGTCCCATCGCCGCGTGTTCCGGCGCGCACGTCACCTGAGCCACAGGTTGCGCTGCGGGGAGTGTGCAATGCCCCATCGCCGCATGCTCCGGCGAGCAAGTGGTTTGGGCCGGGGACGCGGTCTGTGGCGTCGCTGTGGGAGCGGCAGCGGGACGCGTGCAATGGCCCATTGCAGCATGTTCGGGCAGGCAAGTGCTCGGCGCTTGCGGTACCGGAAGTGGCTGAGCGGCAGCCGGTTGGTTTTCCGTTAACGTACAATGTCCCATCGCGGCGTGCTCGGGCAGGCAGGTAGGCGGCGCTTTGGGCCCGGGCTGCGGCTGAGCGACCGCCGATCGATTTGCCGGCAGCGTGCAATGCCCCATGGCAGCATGCTCGGGAGTGCAACTCGTGGCTGCGGTAGGGACCGATGTCTGGTCCGGCGAAGCCTGTTCTTGCGCGACTGCTGGCACGCTGGCGAAAGCCGCCACGGCAAGCAGGGGAAGTCTGTGAAGCCAGATCATCTTACGCGTCTCCCTTGTCGGGACGCACGGTGACGACACGCATCATCCCGGCGGTCATGTGGTAGAGGTTGTGACAGTGGAACGCCCAGTCGCCCTGCGCATCGAGGGTGACGTCGAAGGTCGCCGTCCCGCCCGGCTGCACGTTCACCGTGTGCTTGCGCGGCGACCAGGCGCCATGACCCGTCACCAGCTCGAAGAAATGGCCGTGCAGATGGATCGGGTGCTGCATCATCGTGTCGTTGACCAGTCGCACGCGCACGCGTTCGTTATGGCGGAACGGGATCGGCTCGGCCGGCTCGCTCATCTTCACCCCGTCGAACGACCACATGTAGCGTTCCATGTTGCCGGTGAGGTGGATGTCGAGCTGGCGGGACGGCGCGCGCACGTCGGGATTGCGCTCGAGCGCCATGAGATCGCGATAGGTCAGCACACGGTGGCCGACATCTTCGAGGCCCGTCCCCGGATCGCCCATGCGATCCACCGGCATCGGCGAGATCGTCTGCACGCCCGGGTTCCTGTCGACCTGCGGCGCGTTGGCGAAGTCGCGCATGCCCATCGAGCCATGGTCCATCGGAGCGGCTGCCTGGCCGGCGGCCGCCGGGGCCGTGTGTCCCATCGCGGCGTGGTCCATGGGTGCTGCCGCCGGAGATGCCGCAGCGGAGCCATGCCCCATCGCCGCGTGATCCATACCCGCCATGCCAGCCGCCGCTGCCGTTGCAACTACGGCGCCTGTCTCTTTCCAGCCGGTCAGCTTCCACAACTCGCCGGAGGCGTTCTGTTGGGCAGTCGGATCGACGCCGCGTACCTTCGCCGGGTTCGATGATCCACTGCCCATCGCGCCATGATCCATCCCGGAATGGTCCATGTCGCCCATGCCCATGTCCTTCATGGTCAGGAGCGGGCGCGGGCGCAGCGGCGGAACCGGCGCGCTCATGCCCTCGCGCGGCGCAAGGGTCGCGCGGCCCAAGCCCGACCGGTCGCTCGCCTCGCTGACAAAACTGTAGGCGCGGTCCCCGGGTGTAACGACGACGTCGTAGGTCTCGGCGGTGCCGATCTGGAACTCGTCCACGGTGACCGGCCGCACGTTGAGACCGTCGGCCTGGACGACCGTCATCGGCAGGCCGGGAATGCGGATGTTGAAGGTCGTCTGCGCCGACGCGTTGATCACGCGCAGACGCACTCGCTCGCCGGGCGTGAACAGGCCGGTCCAATTGTCGTAGGGGCCGAAGCCGTTGATGGTGAAGGCGTAGGTTGACCCGGTGACGTCGGCGATGTCGGCCGCGTCCATCCGCATCTGCGCCCATTCCCAGCGCTCCTTCGCAGTGAGGTCGCGCCCTGCGAGCAGTCCCGACAGCGTCATGCGCTGCCGGTTGAAGTAGGGCCCGCCCATCTGCTTGAGCTTGCGGTAGATCGTCGCGCCGGCGAGCGGGCTGTGATCGGACAGCACCAGCACATGCTCGCGGTCGTAGGCGACCGAGTCGGGTCCCGCCGGATCGATCACGATCGGGCCATACACGCCGTCTTCTTCCTGATAGGCGCTGTGGCTGTGATACCAGTAGGTACCGGCGTGGCTGAGATCGAACTCGTAGTCGAACGTCGAGCGCGGCATGATGCCGGGGAAGCTGACGCCGGGAACGCCATCCATCTCGAACGGCACGAGAAGGCCGTGCCAGTGGATCGAGCTGTCCTCATCGAGCGTGTTCTGCACGCGCAGGCGTACCCGCTGGCCTTCCTTGAGGCGGATCAGCGGGCCCGGCACGGTGCCGTTGATGCCGACGGCGCGGGTGACCTTGCCGTCCACCTCGACGCTGACCTGACCGATGGTAAGCGCAATGTCGTTGCCACCGACTGTCGGCAACGGGCGCACGAGGCCTTTCGAGAGCGGCTGGGCCCAGGCGGGCAGAGCCTGCGCCAAGCCGAAGCCTGCGCCGGACATAGCGACGGCGCGCAGCAGCGCACGCCGTCCGAGGACGAGTTCATTCATGAGGGAGTTCCCTGATTCACTGGCGCGAAGACGATCGCCTGCCGACGGGACTGACGCCCCGCCGGCAGGTCAGTCGTGCTTAGTGGTGCGCGTGCCCGTTGGCGGGGGCCGTCGGCGTCATGTTATGGCCTGCGTGCGGATCATCCGCGGAAGGCGCCGCGGTGCCGCTGGCGGGCTTGCCCGCCATCTTGTCGCAGCACGCGCACTTCTCCTTCATCTTCTCGCAGCATTCCATCTTCGGCTTTTCCGCAGGAGCGGCCTGGGCGTGCGCGACGCCGGGAAGAGCGATCGCCAAAGCGACCGCAGTCATCAACTTGTTCATGTTCCTAAACTCCGTGAAATCGAAAGAAGAGCGATTTCACGCAAGTTTGGGAGGCGGTGTTGGAAGCTTCGCCAGGAACGCACGATGCTCGGTCGACCGGAAGCCGGCGAGAATGGGCGCATGATAGACGACCGGGTCGAGCGCGGGCGAGCCGAGCGGCGCCACGGCCGAGCACATCGCGACACAGCACTGTGTCATCGCGCCGGACTCGTCGTCGCCGCCGGAATTCTCGTCGCCGCAATGCCCTGTTTTCGCCATCTCGCGATGATCCATCGGCATCGCCGCCATGGCCACGCCGGACTGCATCGCGAGAGGTGCGACCACCATGGCCAGCGCTGCCAGGATGAGATGGATTCGGCGAAGCATCAGGAATTTGTCCTAGGCGCGGGCGGAACAGGGGTCAATTTCCTTGTGAGGTCCAAGGTACGCGCTTGCTTTCCACGTTTGCCCCTATGCGCCCGCATCATCCCACGGACTCAAGGTCATCGAGGATGGGGCAATCGGGCATTTGATCGCCGTGACACTCGGCGGCCAGGTGCTCCAGCGATCGGCGCATCGAATCCAACTGCCGAGACTTGGACCTCAATTCGGCCGCACGGGCGAGGGCAAGTGCCTTGACTTCGGCACTGGCGCGGCTGCGATCCTGCCAGAGCCCCAGCAGCTGCCGTATTTCCTCGATACCGAAGCCAAGATCGCGGGCCCGCCCGATGAAGGCGAGCGTGTGAACGTCTGTCCGATCATAGTCCCGGTATCCCGAATCTCTCCTTGGGGCAGCAGGGATCAAACCCACCTTCTCGTAATGCCGGATCATCCGCTGGCTCACGCCGGACGCGCTGGAGGCTTCGCCGATCTTCACAAGTGGATGCTCCGCAAGCGCAGCGAATTGCCGATGACCGCCACCGAACTGAACGCCATCGCCGCACCTGCGATGATCGGGCTCAACAGGAGGCCGAACCACGGGTACAGAACCCCTGCCGCGATGGGCACGCCGGCGGCGTTGAACACAAACGAGAAGAAAAGGTTCTGCCGGATATTCGCCATGGTCGCGCGGCTCAGCTTGCGCGCGCGGACGATCCCCCGCAGATCGCCCTTGACCAGGGTGATCGCGGCGCTTTCCATCGCCACGTCGGTGCCCGTGCCCATGGCAATGCCAACGTCGGCAGCCGCGAGAGCCGGCGCGTCGTTGATGCCGTCTCCAGCCATTGCCACGCGCCGTCCCGCGCGACGGAGCTCCTCTACTTTCGCCTGCTTCTGCTGGGGCAGGACATCCGCCATCACTTCGTCGATCCCGACGCGGCGAGCCACTGCTTCCGCTGTCCGGCGGTTGTCGCCGGTCATCATTACGACGTGGATGCCGCTCTGGCGCAGTTCCGCGACGGCCTCGGAAGCGCTATCCTTGATCGGATCCGCGACCACCACGATGCCGGCGAGCTTTCCATTGACGGCGACGAACATGACGCCTTCGCCGTCTGAACGATGCCGGTCTGCCTGACCTTCAAGCGGGCCGGTGTTCGCGCCGATCGTTTCGAGGAGGGCAGCGTTGCCCAACGCGACCTGGCGTCCATCCACCCGCCCGGTTACGCCCTTGCCGGTTATCGAGGCGAAATCGGAACTCTCCGGCAGCACGATCCCCCGGTCGTTCGCACCTTCGACGATCGCCGCTGCCAGCGGGTGTTCGCTCCCGCGTTCCAGCGCCGCGGACAGGCGGAGAACTTCGCTCTCATCGAAACCACCTGTCGGCTGAACTTTGACCAGCTTCGGCTTGCCGACAGTCAGGGTACCAGTCTTGTCGACAACCAGAGTGTCAATTTTTTCCGTCAGCTCGAGAGCTTCGGCGTTCTTGACCAGTACTCCAGATGTCGCCCCGCGACCGGTTCCCACCATGATCGACATCGGCGTCGCAAGACCGAGCGCACACGGACAGGCGATGATGAGCACCGCTACCGCATTGACCAGTGCGTGCGCGGCGCGCGGTTCGGGCCCTACGAAATTCCACACGATGAAGGTGGCGATGGCGATCAGCACGACACCGGGAACGAACCAGCCGGAAACCTTGTCGGCAAGGGCCTGGATCGGTGCGCGCGAACGCTGTGCATCGGCAACCATCCGGACGATCTGCGAAAGCATCGTATCGCGGCCGACGCGATCGGCGCGCATGACCAGACCGCCGGTTCCGTTCACCGTGGCGCCGGTGACCCGGTCACCTTCGCTCTTTTCAACTGGGACGGGCTCGCCGCTGATCATGGATTCGTCGATTGAGCTCCTGCCCTCGATCACGATTCCGTCGACCGGTACCTTTTCGCCGGGCCGAATGCGAAGCAGATCGCCGACCTGCACAAGGTCCAGTTCGACGTCCTCGTCGTTACCGTCGGAGTTGACCTTGCGGGCGGTCTTGGGAGCCAGGCCGAGCAAGGCGCGGATCGCCTTTCCGGTGGCGGAACGGGCGCGAAGCTCGAGAACCTGACCTAGCAGCACGAGCGTGGTGATAACGGCCGCAGCCTCGAAATAGACGGGCACCAAGCCACCCATGGTTCGGAGCGCTGGAGGAAATATCTGGGGCGCGAGGGTCGCGACCAGGCTGTAGCCGAAGGCGACCCCCACCCCGAGCCCGATGAGTGTGAACATATTGAGGTTCCGGGTTCGCAGCGACTGCCAGAATCGCTCGAAGAACGGCCAGCCGCCCCACAGGACGACCGGCGCCGCGAGCACCAGCTGCACCCATTGGGACGTGCGCATGGGCATCACTTCCCAGCCGAGTAGTTCCATCAGGACGACCAGAACCACAAGCGGGACGCTGAACGCGGCGCTCACCCGGAAGCGCCGCGTCATGTCTATGAGCTCGGGATTGGGACCTTCCTCCAGCGTCGGCTCGAGCGGCTCCAGTGCCATGCCGCAGATGGGGCAGGTGCCGGGACCATTCTGGCGAATCTGGAGATGCATTGGGCACGTCCAGATCGTGCCGGCGGGCACATCTGACAGACCCGCTGTTCTTGCTTCCGAAGTCGGGGCCGAGAGATAGCGCTGCGGATCGGCCTGGAACTTGCCGAGACAGCTGGCGCTGCAGAACCAGTAGGGCGCTCCGTCGAGCTCGAACCGGTGAGAGCTGGTGCGGCTATCCACCTTCATGCCGCAGACCGGGTCGGTCGTTATCCCGCCATCGTGCTCGCCCGGAAGAGCCGCGGGCGAGCCATGCTTGCAGTCGTGGTGCTTATGGGTCTCGTGCATGTCCGGCTCCTTCGAAGCGAATCGGTATGCGGCACCTTATGATGTTTGACATCGTGTCAGGGTCAAGAGGATCCGCCAGTGGTCGTTGAACCACGATGGAAATGCTGCTGGTGCCGCGTTCCTATGGACCGTCATCGTATGTCCGCAGTTTGGCCTAGGCGAGCGCTTCTTGTCGTTCGTACCAGCCGCGCGACCGCTTCACGATGGCCACGACCGAAAGCATCACCGGCACTTCCACCAGCACTCCGACGACCGTGGCCAGTGCTGCTCCGGAATTGATGCCGAACAGCGAAATGGCGGCGGCGACGGCGAGTTCGAAGAAGTTCGAAGCGCCGATCAGCGCCGCTGGCGCGGCAACGCACCAGGCCACACCGAACTTGCGGCTAAGCCAGTATGCCAGGCCGGCGTTGAAATAGACCTGGATCAGGATGGGCACAGCGAGGAGCACAATGACCAGCGGTTGCGCCAGGATCTGCTCACCCTGGAAGCCGAACAACAATACAAGCGTCGTCAGCAGTGAGACGAGCGAGATCGGCCCAAGCACGCCAAGCAATCTGTCGAGCGCAGGCTGTCCGCCCGTTGCCAGCACGCGCCCTCGCATCAGCTGCGCGATCACGACCGGGATCACTATATAAAGCACGACTGAGAGCATTAATGTGTCCCAGGGCACGGTGATCGACGCTACGCCTAGCAGCAACCCGACGATGGGTGCGAAGGCGAACACCATGATGAGATCGTTCAGCGCAACCTGGCTAAGCGTGTAATTGGGCTCCCCTTCGCAGAGGTTCGACCAGACGAAGACCATCGCCGTGCACGGCGCGGCGGCCAGGATGATGAGGCCGGCGATATAGGAGGATATCTCGCCAGCGGGCAGCAGCGGCGCGAAGAGCCAGCCGATGAAGAAGGTGCCCAGCGCCGCCATCGAAAACGGCTTCACTGCCCAGTTGATGAACAGGGTGACACCGACGCCCTTCCAGTGCTGACGAACCGACCCGAGCGCCCCGAAATCGATCTTGAGCAGCATGGGAATGATCATCAGCCAGATGAGCACCGCAACGGGCAGGTTGACCCGCGCGATCTCGGCAGCGGCTATTGCCGCGAAGGCGCCCGGAACGGCCGCCCCGAGAGCGATGCCGACTACGATGCACAGCAGCACCCATACCGAAAGATACCGCTCGAACTTCGACATTGCGGGCCGCGCCGCCAATCCAGCATCAGCCATTGGCGGGCACAACCTCGCCGTCTTCCCTCACGAAATCGGCGTCAAGAGTCCGGTCGAGGACCGACAGCACCTCTTCGGACGGGCGGCAGAGCCTTGCGCCCTTCGGCCCCACCACAATCGGGCGATTGATCAGGATCGGATGCTCCATCATCGCGTCGATGAGTTGGTCGTCCGTGAGCGACGGCTCCCCAAGCCCAAGCTCCGCGTAAGGCGTGCCCTTTTCGCGGATGAGATCGCGTGGGCCGATGCCCATGTGCTGGATGAGCGAGGCCAGTTCTTCCCGGCTTGGCGGGCTCTCCAAATAGTGGATCACTTCGGGCTCGATCCCTGTTGCGCGGATCAGCGCCAAGGTGTTGCGCGACGTCCCACATGCCGGGTTGTGGTAGATGGTGACGCTCATCCGCAGCAGCTCGCTGATTGTGCGGGCACGGCCGGGGCGCAGCATGCGCCGTCGGCGGCATTGGTGGAAAGAGCCGCCAGCGCGGGGCGATCGCCGTAGACTGTGGCGTCGCCATTGGTGAGAAAGGCTTCCCAGACGATGCCGTCCGGATCGGCAATCCAGCTCTTTTCCGACTTGGCGTAGCAACAGGTGGTCGCGCCTTCCTCCAAGACAGGACGATCGGCTGCCTTGAGCCGATCGTAAACCTCGGTCAATTCCTCGCCGTCTTCGACCTGGATACCGAGATGCTCGATGCCTTTGGCAGCGTGGCCCGAGGAGATCGCGAAATTGACGCGGGGGTCTTCCAGCATCCACTTGGCATAATCATCTTTCGTCACGGTCGGCTCCGCTCCAAACAGGGTTGAGTAGAACCCGATGGACGTGCTCAGATCGGCGACACCGACGTGGACATGCAGACGCTTCATGCGGAAATCCTTTCCTGAGGCTGCGCGGCATCCTCGCCGCATTGTGCCGTCGGCGCGCAGGCCGCACCGCCGCAGCAATTCTCCATGAGGTAGCCGACCAGCGCGTTCATCGCCCCATAGTTGGCCGTGTAGATGAGCGAGCGTCCCTGCCGCCGCTGCTGGATCAACTCTGCGCGCGTGAGCTGCGCCAGATGGAACGATAGGGACGAGTTGGGCACACCGAGCATCTCGGCAATGGCGCCTGCGGGCATACCGTCATCGCCGGCCTGAACCAGCAAGCGAAACAGTGCCAGGCGATGCTCCTGCGCAAGGGCGCCAAGCGCCTCGACGGCGGCGGTTGAACTCATTTCCATAAGAATCGAAATATCGCTAGTGATCTCGCTGGTCAAGATATATTTTGACCAATCTCGAAACGAGTGTGCGTTTGCTCACTTTTACGCCATGGGTCACGGTTGTCCGCTAAGAGTTGAAAGCGGCTATTATCGGTCGCCGGCAGAAGGGTCCAAAAGTGGTGCTAGGTCCCTAAAAAGGCATCGAACCAATACCTTACACGCCTTTTGCGGGCCTTTTGCGGACCTTTCTAAATGCCCACATCGCAGAAGCCTCTGTTACAGAAGCAGAAATTATCTCAAATTGGATGCCTCTTCTGGCACCATTTGTTTTTTCGCCAACGTCCGTTGGCGATTCCAAAACCCCTTGAAATACGGTAACATAGCCTCCGGTTCGTTCATCTAGGTTCGAGTCCGTTCGCTGACGATCTGGGGGCCTTGGGGGCACTTTTTGGCCCGAGGCCCCCAGTCGAAACGGCTCCGAATCGATGGTTTTTCGAGGGGAGGCCCCCATTGCTCTGACCGATTTCCAACTCAAGCAAGCAGCTCCGCGCGAGCGCGAATGGAAGCTCGCCGATGGTGGCGGGCTGTATGTCCTCGTACGCCCGAACGGCACCATGCTGTGGCGCATGAAGTACCGCCAGGTTCGGCAGGGAGAAGAAGCTCTTCTTCGGTAGCTACCCCGAGGTAGGCTTGCGCGAGGCGCGCCTGCTGCGCGACGAAGCGCGGATCGAAATCGGCCGCGGTGGCGAACCGGCGCGGCGCAAGCGCGAAGAGAGAATTGCTGCGTATATCCGCGCTGGCGACACGTTTGAAGCGGTCGCCTTCGAGTACATAGCCAAGCGCGAGGCCAAAGGTCTGGCAATGGCCACACTGGTCAAGAACAACTGGCTGGCGAGCGTGCTGAGCAAGTCGATCGGTCACAGGCCGATTGCCGAGATCACCTCCACGAAATGCTGGCCGTTTTCAAGCGCCACGAGCAGAGGGGGACTTATGAAAAGGCACGGCGCCTACGCAGCTTTGCGTCGCGCGTGTTCCGATACGCGGTGTCGACGCTTCGAGCTGAGTACGATCCATGTGCGCCTCTGAAGTGCGCACTGATTTCGCCGAAGCCGAAGCACTATGCGGCGATCACCGGTCCCGCCGAGCTACGAAAGCTCTTGCGCGCGATTGACGTCTACGAAGGGTACCCGAGCACCCGGTTCGCACTTCAGATTGCTCCGCATATGTATGTCCGGCCTCGCGAGCTCCGTCACGCCGAATCGGACGAGTTTGACTGGGAAGCAGCGGTTTGGCGAATTTCAGCCGGCGAGATGAAGTCTTGAGGGCCTCACGCCGTTCCGCTGTCGAGCCAGGTGCCTCGTGATCCTGGAGGAAGCTCGCAGCGTGAACGGAGGCTCGCAATACGTGCTCCGCTCGCTTCATGGGAGAGGCAGGCCCTCCTGCCACGGGGAAAACCTATCGCACCACTGAGGAAGCCGTTCGGCTTTTCCAGCGATCAAGCCTGGCCTTTTCGTGGTCAGTCTCGCAATTCACCTCCATCCAGGCGAGCAACTTGATCAAAAGTCGCCAACAGGATTGTTTAAACGCCTCCGCCGAGCTCTCGAAGCGCTTCAGGAAGTTGGTCCTGATCAGGGCGACAACCTGCTTGAGGCGTCCTGTCTCAAGAGCGGTTGCGACGTCCTCGCTGTCACCTTTGAAATAGGCATATGGATTGTAGACGCCGAGGACAAAGAGCCGCTCCTTCTTGTGAAAAGCCTCGCCGACCATATCGAGCAACTTGCCATAGGTCTGCCGTACGGAATATTCGGCAACCGTCGGCTCCCGCGGCTCAGGGAACATGACCTCGCCATCGCCCTCGCGCTTCATACTTGCTTTGACGTAGCTGCGACTTGCTGCACGACAAGAGCGTCGAAAAGGGGGGTCAGCCGCTAGTCTGACTGTCGCTCCAGGGTCGTCAAAGACCAGTTCGTCGTCGTCCTTGCCGCCATGGTTTTCCTTCTCGATTCTCTTCTCCAGCCGGCGGATGTATCCGGGCAAGAAATGTATTCCGAGCGTGCCTCCGACAAAATAGTCGGTCTGTTTTTGGCTGAAGAGCTGGACCATATGCTGGAAGTCGGTAAGTCGGTAAGTCGGTTGTTGATCGGTGTAGCCGTGAGCAAGAACATCTGCTTGCCCGCTGCGATGTCGAACAGCTTCCAAGAGCGTGATTGCCGATCACCCTCTTCTTCACCACGAGTGCCAGTGTTTCGAAAATGATGAGCCTCGTCGATGATGATGATGACGTCGGCTTCCTGCGTGACCTGCTCCAGTTCCTCTGCCCCCTTTTCCCGCATCAGATCCGTGTGACTGAAGATCTTGAGCCGACTGTAACGTCTGAAAACGTCGGGGAGCCGCTTGCCTAGCTCTCGCTCCCAAACCAGCTCCTTGGCGGACTTGGGGACGAAGAGCGCGACGTTCTTCTTTTCGTGAACAGCGAACCGTTCGGTCAGCATAAGTCCGATGAACGCCTTACCGAGGCCCACGCCGTCGCAAAGGAACGCTCCACCGTAGCGTTCCGCGCGCTTAAGCAGACCGCCGTATCCATCCCGTTGGTATCGCGCAAGGACGGGAAATATCCGAGAACCGGTTTCCTCCCACTCCGAAGCCGTCTCCTCGTGTCCGGCGAAGTACTGCTGCAGCGATCGGGCATAGATCTCTCGAAAGGAGAGAACGAACGTGTGTGGCGCCCAAACGTTTTTAAGATTTCTGGCGTGACGTCCTCGGCTTCATCCCAATGCTCTTCATACCATTCCTGAAGCACGGCCACCGGCGTACTGGTGATTTGAACATTCAACTCAACGTTCTCGGTGAAGCCTGGCAGCGTCAAGTTCGATGATCCGACCAGTGCAGATGACCCGACTACCTCCAGCCGCGCGTGGGTGATGTAGGCTTTCGCGTGGAACTTATCTTTGCGATAGACTCGGCACTCGATCTGCCCAGAGCGAATGGCTTCGACGACGGCCTCGACACCCGAGAGGAAGTGGTTTTTTGCGCTTCTCGACGTCCGAGCTTTGGTCGAATTTGCTTGTGACAGCGCTGAGGGCGCTCTCAAAAGCTCTCCGCGTACGTTTGGAAGCCTCGTCTCCGAAGAGAATTCGGATTTTGTCGACCTTCTGCCATTCGCCATTGAGAGCAAGGAGAGAGCCAATCTCGAAAAAGCCGGCGGCGATATCGATTTGCTTGAAAAGCTGGCACCAGTCGTGGAGATACCGAAGCGCCTTCCAGTCCTCTGCGCTATTGTCGACAATGAAAAGCTCGCTACCGACCTTATGGCTTGACCTCTTTGGCAACTTCCAAATTCCCTACCCCACGAGATGGTTCGCTCCGCGTCGGCCTGCCGCGTGTGCCTAGTTGGGCCGGAGCTTAGCAGCTTTCTTTCTTGCATGACGGCCGGCTAAAGCAAATGGTTCGTTCTGCAGCTTTGAACTTGAGTGGCTTGCCACGCGTAGGATCTCGCATTGACCTCAGCGGGGGCTTGCGGGCCTCTGCTGTACCTCCTGACGCGACGGGCCTCCATCTCAGGGGGGTTCTGTGTATACACGGCAGATAGACAGAACTCGGTCTGTGCACTGCCGGATCTTTGTCTTTAGCCGAAACCGTGCTTTTCCGCGGTTGAACTGGTCGGGGAGACAGGATTCGAAGATGCGACCCTCTGCTCCCAAAGCAGCGGACAAGAACGGTCCTAACGCGCAGAGGGTCAGGCGCCATATGTCGCAAACTTTGCTCTATGAGAGGCCGGGCCTCAAAAAAGCGCGTCGGATTTGCCTCCCGCTGATTCGAGGCTGGACAACTCGAGATTAAGGTCAAAAAACCGGGTTCGGCAGTAGAACTCGAATTACACGGCATTGAAAAAAAAGCGAAGCCCAACCCAACGTGCGGGATCGGTGGCCGGTGCGCTGGTAAGTCGCCATCAAAGGGCACTCGGTGGCGATGATGACCGAGCACCGGCCGCGCGGCAAGGCGCTGATGATCGAGGGGCCGGTAGATTGGCTCAACTGGCAGCATTCCGGCTAACGCGGGCGCACGTCGAGCCGAGCGGGTGTGGCTAAGCGGAATTTTATTGGGATGAGCGGAGAGAATGGTCCGGAATGGTCCCATCCCGTTGAGCGCACCCCGGTACGTAAGTAATTGTCCGGAGCACCGGAGGGCGAGCGTGGGACTGAAGGCACTGGCGGAACGGGTCCTGGCCCTGCTGCCCGCCCCTATCGCCCGCCCGGCCTTGCTGGTCGCCTCGCGGCTCAATGGTGCCTGGCGCTCGATCGTCCCCAACCGGGAAGTCGCCTGCTTCGTCGCCGTGGGCAACAGCCGGCAGGAAATCCTTCTCGTGCGTCATACCTATCGCGATCCGGAACTGTGGACATTGCCAGGCGGGGCGATGCACCCGGGCGAGGATCCGCTGCGGGCGGCCATGCGCGAAGTGCGCGAGGAACTGTCGTGCGAGTTGAGCGACCTAGAACTCAAGGGATTCTTCCACTGGGAAGTCCCGCCGCGCACGATCGATGGCTATGTCGTGACTGCGCTGACCGACGACATTCCGACGCCCGATCAGCGCGAGATCAGCGAGGCCGGGTTCTTCGCGCTCGATGCGCTGCCGGAGCCGCTGTTCGACTTCGCCCAGGAGCAGATCGACGAACTGCTCCTGCGCACGTCCTTCACTGTCGCGGTGCCGCCGTTCATTCGGTCGGACTTCGTGAAGCGCCACGGACGGCGCTACGCAAGATTGCGCTGACCGGGGTACCCCTTATTGACATAGGTCCATTTTGGTTCTTTTTCCGCGGCGACTGCCGGGGACTTCATGGACTTCGATATTCGCCAAAGCTGGCTGACCGATCTCACCGATCTCCTCGATCGTTGTGTCGGCGCGACCAGCGAGGAAGCACCGCAGATCCTGCGCGATTTCCACACCGTCTGCCGGCAGGGGCCACCGCGCCTGTGCGCCGATTTCTTCGGCCCGCCGATGCAGCGGGCCGAGCTCGATCGATTGCTCGAATGCGGTGCCATCGAAAGCGCGGCCCTGCGCCTCAAGGGCAACCGGGGCTTCATGCTGTCCGGCAACGCCTCGGCGATTTTCATCGCTACGGTTATGTCGCCGGGCGGCCGTGAGGCCATGTTCGATGCCGACAACGAGGCGGTGGCGGTGATCGGCGCCGCGATCAGCGCTCTGTGTCTGGCCGTCCAGGAAAGCTGACGCCGGGCGCGGGGTCGAGCGCGTCGGCGTCGGCGATCGACGGCACGCGCAGGTAGAACGCCACCTCCACCGGCAGGGTCCAGTCCTCCTCGCGCAGCTTGCCCTGCATGTTCGCCCGGTGAATCTCGACCGTGCGAGAACTGATGTCGAGTTCGCGCGCGATCTCCTTGTTCGACATCCCGCGTGAAAGCGACATGAGGACCTGTTGTTCGCGCGTGCTGAGCCGCCGGAATATCCCGCGGGCGGCAAAGGCCTTGCGATGCAGGGTGGCCAGCTTTCCCTGATTTTCGAGTGCCGACTCCGCGCTCCGGGCGAGGACGTTCTCGTCCATCGGCCAAGCCAGGTATTCCATCACGCCGGTCGAAAGGACCTGCGACACGCGGGCGATCGGGGCATCGGCCGCGTAGGCGATGACCGGATCCCAGGAGTCCTTGCGCAGGAGGACCCCGAAGACTTGGGCCAGATCGCTTCCCTCGTCGTGGACGAGCAGGAGGTCGGGCCGGCGCCGGTCAAGCGCCAGCTCGCCCGGCGTCTCGTACGGTTCGACATGGTACTCTGCACCCAGGAGCAGGCGAGAGACGGATGCGCGTCGGCCGGGGTCGCGGTCGACCAGCGCAATCTTTGCCCGCAAAACTTATCTCCTCGGTAGGACTACGCATTAACCGTGCAAACCCTTTCCCGAAAAGGGACAATTGGCTCCAAAATGGTCCTATTTTTAACGAAATATTCCAGCTAAAGACATCCTTTGTCATATTCGTGCTTGGGAACGCGCCCAAGCCAGGAGTGGTAGGTTGAGCGAACATCTTCGGGCCGTCGCGGACGCCGCGGCTCGTGCGCCCGGTGCTGACGGTGAGGGGCGCGAGGGCGCGATCCGGCGGATCGAAGAAGCCCAGACCATCCTCCTGACCATGGGACTGACCCTTCCCGTGGCGCTTCTCGAAGAAGCGCTGGAGGCCATCCGCAAGGTTTGAGGCAACTGACAGCCGGGCCGCGCGTTGTCAGGAAAACGAGTATTTGCTAATCCTAACTTTATGGAGGGGCGACGAACGCCCCCGAGGGACGCTTACTCATGCCTGTTACCGAAGTGCCATTCACGAGGACCGATTTCACCGATCGCCAGGTCGAGATCATGGACCTGCTCGCGCGTCACATGACGAGCAAGCAGATCGGCCAAGAATTGGGCATCTCGCCGAGCTCGGTCGACAAGCACATCCTTCGCGCATCCCACAAGCTCGGTCTGTCGGACCGCAACGCCGCCGCGCGCGAATGGGCCGATATGCAGGCCCACCGCCCGGCGCAGCCGGTGGGTGAGGCGGCACGAAAACTACCCCCCCAATTTTCACCCCTCGACCCGCAGGCAGGCTTTGTCCCATCGGAGTTGCGGGATTTGCCGGGTTCGCCGCTTTTCACGGTCCATGACGCAGCCGCGTTCGGCGACTGGGTCATGCCGCGGCGGCGCCGGCCGGTCCTGGAGAAGCTGGACGAAAACTTCGGAGTTTTCGGAAGGGTCGCAGCGGTCGTGGTTCTGGCGGGCTTCCTTGCCATGACCATCGTCTTGTCGCTGGCGATAGCAGACGGGATCGACCGGTTGATTTGATCCAGCGTCTCCGACCGCAACTTTTTGGCGCCTTGCGCCCACGGAGACATTCATGATCGATCCCCAAACCCGCGACCAAGTCGGAGCGAGCCTGTTTCACGCCGAAGATCAGTTCGACGAGATCATCGCCGCGTCCGCCGAGCTGATGGGCGGCGTCTCGCGCCTGCGCACCACAGGCAAGGCTTCCATGCTCGATACGCAAAAGCCGATGGCCCGCCTGGCGGAAATCCAGCAGCTGCTCACCACAGCACGCCTCAAGCTGACAGGCGTTCACGGCGATCTGGCGAAACTGGTTCCAAGCCTGAAGGATATGACCACTTCATGTCCGTGCAAGGATCCCGCGCTCAACGAGGCTGCTGCCACGGCATGACGTCGCCCGGTAAGGACGATCGATGGATCTAGACCCGGTCGTCCTTACCTACGCGTTTGCCTTGATTTCGATCGCGACGGCATTGCTCTTTGGTGGAGCGCCCGAACGCATCGGCGGTCTGGTGGTCCTGTCAATGGCCGTTCTGCAGACGCTTATGCACATCGTGCATCCGCAGTTTTACCATGACGTGGATCCGGTGTCGGTCGTCATCGACGTTTTTCTTTTCGTCAACCTGCTGGCCTTGGCGATCTACGCGGAAAGGTTGTGGCCTGTATGGGGCGCATCGCTTCAAATTCTGAGTTTGAGCGCTCATTTCGCTCGGGCTCTCCACTTCGAAATGCCGGAGATGGTCTATGGCTTGATGAAGGCCATACCCACCCTGTTCTTCCAACTCGCATTGATCGTCGGCACGATAAATCACCGGCGGATCGTGAAGCGGCTTGGATCGGACGTCGCCTGGAAGGAGTGGCGCGCGCCGAAGGCTCGCTGACCTCGATCTCGGAGGACATGCTCGTCGCGCTGATCGCTACGATCGGGCAGCGGCGCACCGAATTTCTCGTGATTTTCGCCCTGACCGAGGAGCACCGTTTCCTCCGGTGCATCGTCAAGTCGGGCGGGATGGATTCGGCGACCGCTGAGTACCGGTCGATCCTGGGGGATTCGATCGCCTGCGGCGCGCACGCGCTCGTCCTGGCGCACAATCATCCGTCGGGTCGGCGTACGCCGAGCCAGGGGGACATCGTGGCCACCCGCTCGCTCGCGGCGCTGGGGTCGCCGCTGCGCATCGCGGTTCACGACCACCTGATCGTGACGCGTGACAGCACCTTCAGCATGCGCAAGGCCGGGATGCTCGGTCATGGCAAATAGGACGAGTTTGGGGCAACGCATGTCTATCTTCTTCAAGAGCGACCTTAAGAGCGAACGGCCGGCTTTCGGCGTGGCGGACACCGCGACCAAGCCGCTGGACCGCGACCAGCTGCGCGATCTCGTGTCGTTCGAATGCCGCAAGCGCTCGCTGCGGCACCAGATGTTCGACAGCACGGTTGTCAACGATTCCTGCTGGCACGTCCTTGAGGAGCTCTATTCAGCGCACCTGGCCAACTACATGCCCAGGTCGAAGGCGATCCTCGATCACGAGGTCATGGCGCCGACGACGGTGCTGCGCTATCTCGATCACCTTGAGACCTTCGGCCTGATTTCGCGGATCGAGGATCCTTCCGACAGCCGGGCACGGTTGGTCAAGCTGACCGACAAGGCCGTCTTTTGGTTGGAGGATTATTACTCCCTCTTGCTCGAGAAGAACGGCGAGTCGCTGAGGCGTGTTGCCCGGTCGATGGGCGAGTGAGCGGCTAGCACGCGTCTCTTTCTGGGCTCTCTTGGTGGATTGACTTAGAACATTTTATTAAATGTTTGAGAAAAAAATCACTTAGGTATTAGTTTCTTACTTTACATGTTGGGGTGCCCTTCCGGCACCATTTCCTTTGGCAATTTGGTTAGCTGCGTCCCGCGCTGACGTTCCCGGTTCCGCCGGTGCGTTTCATTCGCCGTTATAGCCGTGCTGTTCAGGCAATCCTGGCACGGACCAGCCTGCTTTGACCTTCTCGAAACCCGACTCTCATCCCGCGCTCCCGTGCGGAAACTCCGCGTCGGGCTGGACAAATCCTCGCGGCGGGGGTCAATCGTCGGGGTGGGCTTGGTGGGAGGAGAACGGCACGAATGGCACTGGCACCGCACCATGCGTCGAGCGCGGATCCCCAGTCGGTTCTTGACGAGAGCCCTCCCGTCGATGCGCCGGGGCTGAACGTCTTCGTCTTCGCGCTGTTCTTCATCTTCGGCGGGGTCACCTCGCTCAACGACGTGATCATTCCCAAACTGAAAGAGCTGTTCACGCTGTCCTACTTCGAGGCGAGCCTCGTCCAGGTCTGCTTCTTCATCGCCTATGCGGTGGTCGGCATACCGGGCGCCAGGCTGGTCAAGCGGCTCGGCTACATGCGCGGCGCGGTGGCGGGGCTGGTGACCATGATGGCCGGCTGCCTGCTGTTCATTCCGGCGAGCCAGAGCGCGGAGTTCGGCGTCTTCCTGTTCGCCTACTTCGTCCTGGCGACCGGGGTGGTGCTGGTGCAGATCGTCGCCAATCCCCTGATCAGCCTGCTGGGCCCTTCGCGCACGACGCACAGCCGGTTGACCTTCGCGCAGGCATTCAATTCGCTGGGCACCACGATCTTTCCCTATTTCGGGGCGATCCTGATCCTCGGTTCCCTCGCGTCCGTCAGTGCCGACCAATTGTCCGGAGCCCGGCTGGACGCCTATCGCACGGCCGAGAGCCAGGCGATCGTCAATGGGTACCTCGGGCTCGCCGCCGCTCTGGCCCTCGTTGCATTCATCGTGTGGCTGTTCCGGAACCGCCTGAAGGGCGAACGTCACGAAACGACCAGCCTGGCAGACGGCCTGAGCCTGCTGACGCGCCCGCGGTTCGGATACGGCGCGCTATGCATCTTCCTCTACGTCGGCGCCGAGGTCTCTATCGGCAGCTTCATCGTCAACTACCTGATGCAGGCCGACGTGCTGGGAGTGGCCGAGCAGGAAGCGGGGAAACTGATCTCGCTCTACTGGGGCGGCGCGCTCGTCGGCAGGTTCCTGGGTTCGGCGATCATGCGCGTGGTCAGCCCGGGCAAGGTGCTGGCATTCAACGCCATCGGGGCGATCCTGCTCGTCCTCGTCTCGGCCAACACGACCGGGGCGCTGAGCGGCTACAGCCTGCTCGCGGTCGGACTGACCAACTCGATCATGTTCCCCACGATCTTTGCGCTGGCCTGCGAAAAGCTGGGGCCGCGCGCCGCCGACGGTTCGGGGATTCTCAATGTCGCGATCGCGGGCGGGGCGATCGTGCCGGCCCTCTACGGCGCGCTGGCCGACATCGTCGGCCTCGCCGCCGCCCTGACCCTGCCCGCGCTGTGCTACGCCGTGATCGCCGGGTTTGGCGTGTTCGCCAGGCGCCCGGCCTGACAGGAACGCCCAGCTATCGGGCCTTGAAGAACGTATTCTTCACGCCGGGCGGATTGGCGTGCTAGCTCCGCGGCCGAGAGATTCGCCGCATGGAGGCGATCGGCGCGAGGGAGATCCAAATGAAGTTCGAACGCCTTAACCCGGTGACCGGCGAAGTCGCGAGCAGCGCTGCCGCGATGAAGGCCGGCGACGTGCCGGCGATCGCGGCCAAGGCGCAGGAAGGCTTCGCTGCCTGGTCGAAGATGGGTCCGAATGCGCGCCGCGCGGTGCTGATGAAGGCGGCCGATGCGCTGATGGCGAAGAAGGACGATTTCGTCGCCGCCATGATGGGCGAAATCGGCGCCACCGCCGGTTGGGCGATGTTCAATCTCGCGCTGGCCGCAGGCATGGTCCGCGAAGCGGCGGCGCTGACGACGCAGATCTCGGGAGAGGTGATCCCGTCGGATCACGAAGGCACGATCGCGATGGCGCTGCGCGAGCCGGTCGGCGTGCTGCTCGGCATTGCGCCGTGGAATGCGCCGATCATCCTGGGGGTTCGGGCGATCGCCGTGCCGCTCGCCTGCGGCAACGCGGTCATCCTGAAGGCCAGCGAGACCTGCCCGCAGACCCACGCCCTGATCGTCGAGGCCTTCGCCGAGGCTGGTTTTCCGGAAGGCACGGTCAACGTGGTGACCAATGCGCCGGAAGACGCGGCCGAAGTCGTGGGCGCCCTGATCGATGCGCCGCAGGTGCGGCGGATCAACTTCACCGGATCGACCGCGGTCGGCCGGATCATCGCCAAGCGCGCGGCCGAGCACCTCAAGCCGGTGCTGCTCGAACTGGGCGGCAAGGCGCCGATGATCGTGCTGGAGGACGCCGACCTCGACGAAGCGGTCAAGGCGGCGGCGTTCGGGGCCTACATGAACCAGGGCCAGATCTGCATGTCGACCGAACGGATCATCGTGGTCGAAAGCGTGGCCGATGCCTTCGCCGAGAAGTTCACCGCCAAGGTGAAGTCGATGCCTGTCGGCAACCCGGTTGCAGGCAACACGCCGCTCGGCGCGGTGGTCGATCGGCATACGGTCGACAAGTGCTACGCGCTGATCGAGGAAGCGGTGGGCAAGGGCGCGCGCCTGCTGACCGGCGGCGAGACGACCGACAACGTCCTGATGCCCGCGCATCTGGTCGACCACGTGACCCCCGACATGAAGCTGTTCCGCGACGAGAGCTTCGGGCCGGTGGTCGGCATCGCCCGCGCGCGCGACGAGGCCCACGCGATCGAGCTTGCCAACGACACCGAATACGGCCTCAGCTCCGCGGTCTTCACCAGGGACACGGCCCGCGGGATCAAGGTCGCGCGGCAGATCCAGTCGGGCATCTGCCACGTCAATGCCAGCACGGTGAGCGACGAGCCGCAGATGCCGTTCGGCGGCATGAAGGCGAGCGGCTACGGCCGGTTCGGCGGCAAGGCGGGGATCGACGCGTTCACTGAACTGCGGTGGATCACCTTCGAGACCGAACCGGGCCATTATCCGATCTGATGAAGACCCAGGTCTGCATCGTCGGGGCCGGTCCTGCCGGACTGCTGCTCGGCCACCTGCTGCGCGCCGAAGGCGTGGAGTGCGTGGTGCTCGAGCGGCAGGCGCCCGACTACGTCCTCGGGCGCATCCGGGCCGGCGTGCTCGAGCAGATCACCGTAAGCCTGATGGAGCGGTTGGGTCTCGACGCGCGGCTGAAGGCCGAAGGCCTGCCGCACGACGGGTTCAACCTGGCCGACGGTGAGCGGCTGATCCGCATCGACATCGCCGAACTCACCGGCAAGCATGTCGTGGTCTACGGCCAGACCGAGTTGACCCGCGACCTGATGGAAGCCTCCGAGGAGCGCGGGCTGGAGGTCGTCTACCAGGCGGCCGACGTGGCGCTGCACGACGTGGAGAGCGATGCACCATACGTCACGTACGCAAAGGACGGGGCCGATCACCGCGTGGATTGCCGCATCGTGGTGGGCTGCGACGGGTTCCACGGGCCGAGCCGCAAGGCCGTGCCTGCCAGCGTCGGCAAGGAGTACCTGCGCGAATACCCGTTCGGATGGCTCGGCATCCTGGCCGATGTGCCGCCCTGCAACCACGAACTGATCTACGCCAACCACGAACGCGGCTTCGCGCTCGCGTCGATGCGCAGCGAGACCCGCAGCCGCTATTATGTCGACGTGCCGCTGACCGAGCGGATCGAGGACTGGCCCGACGAACGGGTGTGGGACGAGCTGGCGATCCGCCTCGGCCCCGAAGCGGCGGCCCACATGACCCGCGGCCCTGCGATCGAGAAGTCGATCGCTCCGCTGCGCTCCTACGTCTTCGCCCCGATGCGCCACGGCAATCTGCTGCTGTGCGGCGATTCAGCGCACATCGTCCCGCCGACCGGAGCCAAGGGCCTGAATCTCGCCGCCAGCGACGTGTTCTACGCCGCCGAGGCGCTGACGCGGTTCTTCAGGGCGAACGATGCCGACGCTGTCGCCGCCTATTCGGATCGCGCGCTTGCCCGGGTGTGGAAATCGGAGCGGTTCTCATGGTCGCTCACGCGCCTGATGCACCGCTTCCCCGAAGACGGTCCGTTCGAACGGGCGATGCAGGTGGCCGAGCTCGACTACATCGCCCAGAGCCGCGCCGCTCAGACGAGCATCGCCGAAAACTACGTCGGCCTGCCCGTCTAGGTTCAGCCGACCCGGTAGACCGAAAGCCGCACGGTCGAGCCCGACTTGCCGCCCGCGGCCAGGAACAGGCAGCGGTTGACCCACTCGTAGGCGGGGTGGCCGGTTTCGAGCCTGATCGCGGTGCGCATGTAGTACTCGGCCGGCGGGACCTGCTCGCCCGCCGCGATGCGCGCGGCAACCTCGGGCGAGGCGTCGCGGATGCCGCGGCTGACGATTTCGATCACCGCGCCGTCGGAGGTTTCGACGGCATAGCGCGCATCGAGATCGGCGACCCCGCTGGCGAACACCGTCTGCCAGTCCGCACCGACATCGAGAATGCGGCCGTTGAGCATTGGGCCACTGGCGGTGCCGCCGACGATGGGGATGATCCGCCGCGTCCCTGCCGGGCCGCCGCCCATCTCGTGCGAGGGGGCGAGTTCCACCACCAGGTCGAACGCGTGGTCGAGCGCCGGGATCATGCCGGCACGGGGGCGACCGCCGCGCCCTCGGGGATGGTCCGGGGCGCGGAATTGAGGCGATCCTTCGCGAAGCCCGCCGCCTGCTGATAGGCCAGCATGAAGGCCGCCCGCTCGGCCGGGGAGATGATGGCGTCGATATCCTCGAACTGCCCGCCGCACCGCTCGTCCACCAGGTTGAGCAGGCCGAACGGGCCGGCCCCGCGGTTGCGCAGGGCCACGCCGCCGACGGGTTCGCAGAACTGGCGGTCGAAGGCCTCGAGCGCGGCCGTCGTCGCGCCATGGTCGAGCATGATGCGGCCGAGCTGGCGCGTGTCCATGATCGCCTGCGTCGCCCCGTTCGATCCGGTCGGATACATCGGATGGGCCGCATCGCCGATCAGCAGGACGGGGCCGTCGGCCCATGTCGGCAGGGGATCGCGGTCGATCATCGGGTTCTCGAACGCCGTTTCCGACTGCGCGAGCAGGGCAGGCATGTCGAGCCAGTCGTAGACGAAGCCGTCGAACTCGTGCGCAAACTCCGCCAGGGGCACTTCGCGGAACCAGCCCGACCGGGACCAGTCGTGCCCTTCGTCATAAGTCTGTTCGGCCACCCAGTTGATGTCCGCAAGGCCGTTCTCGTCGGGCCCGGAAATGGGATAGAGCACCACGCGGTGGCGGCTCGTTCCCAGCCCGATGAACGAGGATCCGGTGCGGATCGGCACGCCGCGCGCGGTGCCGCGCCACATGATGGTGCCGCCCCAGTGGATCGGCGGCTGCGCGGGATGCATCTGCGCGCGGATCGCCGAATGGATGCCGTCGGCGCCGATCAGCAGCGCACCGGCGAACTCGGCCGAGCCCTGGCCGCGCACGTCGACCTGCGCGACGACCGAACCGTCGGGCTCGATGCGATAGCCGGTGACCTTGTGCCCGAGCTTGACCGAGTCAGGCCCCAGCCGCGCGATCACCTCGCGCATCAGCATCAGGTGCAGCTTTCCGCGATGGACCGCGAACTGGTGCCAGCCGTATCCGGCGAACTTGCCGCGCGGCTCGGAGTAGATCTCCTGCCCGCCGAGGCCGACGAGCGCCCATTCCTGGGCCGGTACGCCGATCTCGGACAGGGCCGCCTCGCCGATGCCCATGTCTTCCAGTTCGCGCACGGCGTTGGGCTGCAGGTTGATTCCCACGCCGAGCGGGCGAAGCTGGGTCACGCCCTCGAACACCGTGCAGGCGACGCCGATCTGGTGCAGGGTCAGCGCCAGTGACAGGCCGGCAATGCCTCCGCCGGCGATGAGTACGCGATCTTGCGGCATGACTGTCCCACATCCCCCGCGCGCCATCGCGGCACGCGCCAAGGTGCGCGACCTAATGCGGGCTTCTGCTCTGAGGCAAGCAGGGCGGCGGCAAGCATTTCTGCGCCTGCCGAAACCATGGCCTTGTCCCCTGCGTTGATAGGCATGCTTCACCGGACGATTACCGCGCATAGCGCTCGACCATTTCGCAACTGCGAGATAGAGTGCCTGCCACGCATGGCGATATCGCATCACAATGGCTGACGCGGCCGAGCCGCTGGCGCGCTCGCAGCGCCCGATCGCTGACACCCTGATCCTGTTCGGCGCGACCGGCGACCTGTCCAAGCGCATGCTGCTCCCATCGCTGTGCGCGCTGAGCCACGACGACCTGCTCCCGCCGAACCTGCGGATCGTCGGCACCGCGCGCTCGGAGATGGACGACGCAGGCTTTCGCAACTTCGCCCGCGAGGCTCTGGAGACATACCTGCCCCGGAACCGGCGCGGCGGGATGGCCGATTTCCTCAACCGGCTGAGCTATCAGTCGCTCGACGTAACCACGCCGGAGGGATTTGCGGAGCTGGCCGCGAAAGTCGGCCCGGGCAAGCGCCCGGCGATCTTCCTGTCGACCGCGCCGAGCCTGTTCGAGACGACCATCGAGGGCCTGCGCAAGGTCGACCTCGCCAACGATGGCGCGCGGATCGGGCTCGAAAAGCCCCTCGGCACGGACCTGGCGAGCAGCCAGGAGATCAACGAGGCGGTGGCGGCCGCCTTTCCCGAGGACCGCATTTTTCGCATCGATCACTACCTCGGCAAGGAGACGGTGCAGAACCTCATCGCGCTGCGCTTCGCCAACGTCCTGTTCGAGCCCCTGTGGAACGCGCGCGCGATCGACCATGTGCAGATCACCGTGGCGGAGACAGTGGGGCTGGAGGACCGGGCCGGATACTACGACGGGTCGGGTGCGCTGCGCGACATGGTGCAGAACCACATGCTCCAGCTGCTCGCGCTGGTGGCGATGGAACCGCCCAGCGGCCTCAGCCCGAACGAGGTGCGCGACGAGAAGGTAAAGGTGCTGCGCTCGCTTCGTCCGCTCGCCGCGGGTGAGAGCGTGACCGGGCAGTACCGCGCGGGCGCGGTGCAGGGCCAGATCGTGCCGGGTTACGACGAGGAACTGGGCAAGGGTTCGGCCACCGAGACCTTCGTCGCGCTCAAGGCCCATGTCGACAACTGGCGCTGGCGCGGCGTGCCGTTCTACCTGCGCACCGGCAAGCGCATGCCCCACCGGGTCACCGAGATCGTCGTGCAGTTCAAGTGCGTGCCGCATTCGATCTTCAACGGCGCGCGGATGCGCCCCAACAAGCTGCTGATCGGCATCCAGCCCGAAGAGAACATCACTTTGTCGCTGATGGCCAAGGTGCCCGGCCTCGACCGCGAGGGCATGGCGCTGCGCGAAGTGCCGCTGGCCATCGCGATGCCCGATGCCTTCAGCGGAACGGTGCGGCGCATCGCCTACGAACGGCTGCTGCTCGACCTGATCGAGGGCGACCAGACGCTGTTCGTTCGCCGCGACGAGGTCGAGGCCCAGTGGCGCTGGATCGACCAGGTCCGCTCGCTCTGGACCGCCGAGGGGCAGGAACCCAAGACCTACAGCGCGGGTTCGTGGGGGCCGAGCGCCGCGATCGCGCTGGCCGAACGCGACGGGGTGAGCTGGCATGAGTGATCTGAACCCGACCGTCGAGCGCGTCACCGCGCGAATCGTCGAACGCTCGCGCGAAGGCCGCCGGCGCTATCTCGACCTGATGGACCGCGAGGGGACGGGCGGGCCGGACCGCGCCACGCTGTCCTGTTCGAACCTGGCGCACGGCTTTGCCGCGGCCGAGGAGGATCAGGCGGCGATCATGGCCGCGCGCGGGCCGAACCTGGGGATCGTCACCGCCTACAACGACATGCTTTCCGCCCATCAGCCCTATGGCCGTTATCCCGAGCAGATGAAGATCTGGGCGCGCGAGGCAGGCGCCACGGCGCAGGTCGCGGGGGGCGTGCCTGCCATGTGCGATGGGGTGACCCAGGGGCAGGACGGCATGGAGCTGTCGCTGTTCAGCCGCGACACCATCGCGCTTTCGACGGCGGTCGCCCTGTCGCACGCGATGTTCGACGGGATGGCCATGCTGGGCATCTGCGACAAGATCGTACCCGGGCTGCTGATGGGGGCGCTGCGCTTCGGCCACCTGCCGTGCGTGTTCGTGCCCGGCGGGCCGATGCCGACCGGGATCGGCAACAAGGAAAAGCAGCAGGTCCGCCAGCTCTATGCCGAGGGCAAGGCGAGCCGCGCCGAACTGCTGGCGAGCGAGAGCGCCAGCTATCACAGCCCCGGCACCTGCACCTTCTACGGCACGGCCAACACCAACCAGATGATGATGGAGCTGATGGGGCTCCACGTGCCGGGCGCGGCCTTCGTGCCGCCCGGGGGAAAGCTGCGCCAGGCCCTGACCCGCGCCGCGGTCCACCGCCTTGCTGCGGTGGCCGAGGACGAGAACAGGACCCTGGCGCGCTGCATCGACGAACGCGCGATCGTCAATGCCGCGGTGGGGCTGCTCGCGACCGGCGGATCGACCAACCACGCGATCCACCTGCCGGCGATGGCCCGCGCGGCCGGGATCGTGATCGACTGGGACGACCTTTCCGAGCTGTCGTCCGCCGTCCCCCTGATCGCGCGCGTCTATCCTAACGGCGCGGGGGACGTGAACCAGTTCCACGCCGCTGGCGGCATGGCCTATGTGGTCGGGCAACTGCTCGGCGCGGGGCTCGTCCATGGTGACATCCCGACGATCTGGGGCGGCGGCCTCGCCGATTACGCCCGCGAGCCGTGGCTCGACGGCGAAACGCTGGCCTGGCGCGATGTCGGTGAGAGCGGCGACGACAGCATGCTCAAGCCGGTCTCGCAGCCGTTCATGCCCGATGGCGGAATGGCGCTGGTGCAGGGCAACCTTGGCCGCGCCTGCTTCAAGACCAGCGCGGTCGACCCCGGCCGGTGGACCATCGAGGCGCCGTGCGCAGTGTTCGACGACCAGCATTCGGTGGCGATGGCGTTTGCCGAGGGCCGGCTGGACCGCGATGTCGTGGTCGTCGTGCGGTTCCAGGGCCCGCGCGCCAACGGCATGCCCGAACTGCACAAGCTGACCCCGCCGCTGGGGGTATTGCAGGACCGCGGCTACCGCGTGGCGCTCGTCACCGACGGGCGGATGAGCGGGGCGAGCGGAAAGGTGCCCGCCGCGATCCACTGCACGCCCGAAGCGCTGGGGGGTGGCCCGCTGGCACTGCTGCAAGACGGCGACATCGTGCGGCTCTGCGCGCCCACCGGGACCCTGTCGACCACCGCCGACCTCGCGACGCGCACGCCCGCGCCTGCGCCCGCCGAAGCTACCGGTACCGGGCGCGAGCTGTTCGCGATGTTCCGCCACGGTGCCGACGGCGCGGAAATGGGCGGTAGCGCGATGCTGGCAGCCGGCGGCCTGTAGCCTGGGCCTCCAGCGCCGGCCTTGCCAAGCGCGGCCCGCTTGGGCAGGGCAGGGCAGACCACTGGTTTCAGGTGAAATGACATGGCCGACTACACCTCCATCCTCGTCGAGCAGCGCGATGCGGTCACGCTCGTTACGCTCAACCGGCCCGAGGCGCTCAATGCGCTGAATTCGACGGTTCTCGCCGAGCTTATCGATGCCTTCGGCAGGTTCGAAGACGATGAAAATCAGCGCTGCGCGGTGCTGACCGGCAGCGGCGAGAAGGCTTTCGCGGCCGGCGCCGACATCAAGGAAATGGCCGAGAAGCCGGCGGTCGACTTCTTCCTGCAGGATCATTTCTCCGGCTGGCAGTCCGATTTCGTCAGGCGCACCCGCAAGCCGTGGATCGCCGCGGTCAACGGCTTCGCGCTGGGCGGGGGTTGCGAGCTTGCGATGATGGCCGACTTCATCATCGCCGCCGATACCGCCAGGTTCGGCCAGCCCGAGATCAAGCTCGGCGTCGCGCCGGGCATGGGCGGGAGCCAGCGCCTGACCCGCGCGGTCGGCAAGGCCAAGGCGATGGAGATGTGCCTGACCGGCCGGATGATGGACGCCGAGGAGGCCGAGCGCTCCGGCCTGGCGGCCCGTGTAGTGCCGCTGGCCGACCTGCTGGACGACGCGCTGAAGACCGCCGCGACCATCGCGGGCATGCCGCCGATCGCGGCCATGGTGAACAAGGAAATGATCGGCGCGGCTTATGAAATGACGCTGGAACAAGGGCTTCTTCACGAACGCCGGTTGTTCCAGATCCTTGCCGGGACCGAGGACAAGATGGAGGGCATGCGCGCCTTCGTCGAGAAACGGCCCGGTGTTTGGAAAGGCCGCTGACATGAAGATCGCTTTCATCGGCCTGGGCAACATGGGCGGCGGGATGGCTGCGAACCTGGTCAAGGCGGGGCATGAGGTGCGTGCTTTCGACCTGAGCGAAAAGGCGCTGGCCTCCGCGAAGGACAATGGCTGTGAAACTTTCACAGGCGTTCGCGAAGCGGTGCAGGGCGTCGATGCGGTCGTGTCGATGCTGCCCAATGGCGGGATCATGAAGGCGGTCTTCACCGGCGAGGTCTTCGGCCATGCCCCGACCGACGCGATCCTGATCGACTGCTCGACGATCGACGTCGCCACTGCGCGCGAGGTCGAGCAACTGGCGGCCGAGGGCGACTACGAAATGGTCGACAGCCCGGTCAGCGGCGGCATCGCCGCGGCGGCGGGCGGCTCGCTGACCTTCATGGTCGGCGGGTCTGACGCGGCATTCGCGCGGGCGAAGTCGGTGCTCGAGCCGATGGGCAAGGCGGTCATCCACGCCGGCGGTGCGGGGGCCGGGCAGGCGGCCAAGATCTGCAACAACATGATGCTGGGCATCCACATGCTGGGCACCTGCGAGGCCTTCTCGATGGCGCAGAAGCTCGGGCTCGACCCGCAGACGTTCTACGATATCGCCTCTATCTCCTCGGGCCAGTCGTGGTCGGTCACGACCTACTGCCCGGTCCCCGGCGTCGGGCCGACGACACCCGCCGACAACGGCTACAAGGGCGGCTTCGCCACGGCGCTGATGCTCAAGGACCTGAAGCTGGCGATGGAAGCGGCCGAGACCGCGGGCGTGGATGCGCAGATGGGACTGCGCGCCAGGCAACTCTACGAAGCCTGGGAGGCGCTGGGCAACGGCGCGGTCGATTTCTCGGGTTATATCGAGAGCCTCTAGCCCGCCGTCCGGCGAGGAAATTCATTTTCCTACAGGCGCCGCGTTGTGCATCCCGGAGCGGATGACACACCTGCCGCCATGTTGGATTCGCGCCTGGCTCGCGTGGCTCATCTTCGGCCCCGTCCGCCGGCGATCCAGGTGTATACTTCGTGTAACCTTTCGGCGGTCAGCCGATGGGCTGGGCGATCAGGCAGGTGCCGCCGGGCGCGAATTCCACCGCGTCGATTTCGTGGGCCAGCGCGCACTGGCCGGGGCTGACGGTCTCGCCATCGACGATCACGTCGCCTTCGCGCGGGATCACCAGCAGCGCGCCGCGATAGCGGGCGGAAATCGCCGGATCGGGCCCGCCGGCCAGCTGGTCCAGGCGGAAGAACGGCCCGTCCACCAGCCCAACGTCCGACCCGTGGCCCACGTAGTTGGCCATGGCGAGGTCGTAGGGCTCGCCCTTGGCCACGGCCATGCCTTCTTCCAGGTGCAGCTCGCGCGGGCGACCATAGTCGTAGAGGCGATAGGTGATGTCAGAATTCTGCTGCACTTCGATGATCGCGCAGCCGGGGCCGATGGCATGCACGGTGTTGGCCGGGATGTAGAAAAAATCTCCTGCTTTCACCGGATGCCAGGTCAGCTTGTCCTCGATGCTGCCGTCCTGCGCGGCGGCGCGCATGGTCTCCGCATCGATCGGTTCGTCGAACCCGATTCCCAGCGTCGCGCCGGGCTCGGCATCGATCACCAGCCAGCACTCTTCTTTGCCCTGGCGGCCGATCCCCATCGCCTCGGTCTGCGCGTCGGAGGGATGGGTCTGGACCGAGAGCTTTTCGGAGGTGAACAGGTATTTGACGAGTAGCTGCGGCAGTTCCGCCGGCGGTTCGAACCAGATCTCGCCGATGCGCTTGCCCTCGGGTGTATCGAACGGGGCGGGCAAGTGGTCCTTGCCCCAGGGCTTCTCGACGGTCTTGGTTTCCAGCAACATCGCCTGCTCAACGATCCTTCAGCGCATCAGGTCCATCAAATCGGCAATGCTCGCGGTCGCAAAGCCCACCGCACTGTCGGAGATGCCGTAGGGGATCAGCAACTGCTCGCCGATCTGCAGCACCCCGCAGGTATAGACCACGTTCGGGACATAGCCCGACCGGTCGGCATCGACCGCGGTCAGCACCGGTTCCTTCGTGCGGCCGATCAGCTTGGCGGGATTGTCGAGATCGAGCAGCGCACAACCGAGCGAGTACTTGCGCATTGCGCCCACGCCGTGCGTGAAGATCAGCCACCCGTGCTCGGTCTTGATCGGGCTGCCGCAGTTGCCGATCTGGATGAATTCCCACGGATACTTGGGCTCCATCAGCAATGTGCCTTCGGAGTTCCAGCGGTCGAGCCGGTCGGATTTCAGTAGGAACAGGTTCTTGCCGTCCTGCCGGCCGATCATCGCGTACTTCTTGCCGATCTTCTCGGGGAACAGGGCCATGCCCTTGTTGCGCCCCGCCTTGCCTTCGATGGGTTCGAGCAGGAAGCGGCTGAAGTCGACCGTGCGCAGCAATTCGGACCGGATCGTGCGGCCCGAATAGGCGGTGTAGGTGCCGATCCATTCGTAGTCGCCGCCGCCATGGTCGAAGCGCACCAGGCGCAGGTCCTCCATCCCGTTGGACTGCTGCTCGGTGATCGGGAAGATCACCGTGTTCGACAGGCTGCTTTCGGCATGGCGGTGGACGGTGACCGCCGAATCGCTGTCCGTCATGCTGGCATCGTCGAGTTCCACCGAGGTAGCGAAGCTCGATTGTGGCCACAGGTTGAAGTTGCCGCTGGGCCGGGCGATCCCTTCGCGAAAGGCGATGGAGCTGATGTGCCCTTCGCCCACCGCGCGCAGCGACATGACGAAACGGCAGGCGCCGCTTTCCAGGCCGGACTGGTCCGGGTGGGGCACGATCGACGGGTTCATCAGAGCCGCGGCGGCATAGGTGTATTCGTGGCAGAAGTAAGCGCCGATCAGCCGCTTGCGGGTGGCCGAGTACTTCGTCTGGTCGAGCCCGAGGTTCTGCGCCACCTCGGCGAACCGCTCGTCGAACAGGAGTTCGGTCTGCCAATGCCGTTCGGCAAAGTCCGTACGGACTCGGGCATACTCCTCGACGACTTCGCGTTCGCTCAGACCGCAAACGTCGTCGACCAGCTTTGCCGCCCGTCCGCCGGGCGCATTGCTGGCCTGCCAGCCGAGGTGGAACGGCCGAAGGACGACACGCGAAGGATCCGCATGGAGCCGGGTGTCAAGTATGCGCAAGGGGCTCTGGCTGGCTCCGCTCTTGCCGTGCAATGAATTCTCCCGTCGTCGTCGTCGTGGTCGCGCGCGGCTTCGACCGCAGCAGCGCTATCAACGAATAGAACGAGAGTTGGAAGGCCAGGATCGACTCCGCACCGCAATTTTCGTTCACTCCGCGCGGATTGATCCCGTCCCGGCACCGTCCGGTCGCGATGTCGGCCAGGGTCACCCCGCGGTCGTTCGCGCCGAAGAACCAGCGCCAGGCCGTTTCGGCGTGGGCGATCCACTTGGGATTGCGAGTGGCGCGGAAGGCCGACAGGCTGGCTTCAATGGCGGCCTGAACCTCCAGCGGCTGCTGGTCGAACGGCAGCTGCGCGTGAGGGTGGCCGAACGTGTCGGATCCGACCGGGCGGAAATGACCGCCCGCGGCGACCTGGCGCTCAGCGATCCACTCAAGGCTGTCGATGCCGGCGGCGAGCAGGCGCTCGTCCCCCAGCGTCTGTCCGGCCTCTATCAGCGCCTGCGACAGGCGCGGGTTGTCGTAGCCGAGGACCGCCTCGAACCAGGCCCAGTCGGGCCGGCGCGAGTAATCAAGCAGGCGGTGGAGGAAGTCGCCGCCCGTGCGCAGCAGGTCGAGGCTGGCGCCGTGATCGGGCTGCGCGCGCAGCCGGGCGGCAGCGCCCAGCATGGCGAAGGCCGTAGCCCGCGGGCTACCGGTGGCGCCGCACTGCGGCAGCGCGGTGTCGTACCAGCGCTTGGCCCAAGTGGCGATCGACGGATCGTTCGCCAGCTCGATCGTCTGGCCTAAGGCCCAAAGCGTGCGGCCGTTGGAGTCTTCCGACCCCTGGTCTTCGCACCAGCCGCGATCGAAGCGCATGAAGTTGCGGAAGGCGCCGGCTTCCGGGTTCCAGGCGTACTGGATGAAGGAGGCATAGACCATGCGCCACTTGTCCCGCTCGGCGGGATCGAGGTCTTCGACGTGGTTCATCAGCATCAGCGCGCGCACATTGTCGTCCAGACAGTATCCGTGCGCCCGGTCGGGGATTATGCCGATGCAATGCTGGAACATGCCCGTGCCGTCGCTCATCGCGATGACTGCCTGCGGATTGGGGGCAGCGGGGGCGGGACCGCGGGTCGGCTTGCGCGCGATGGCGTTCTCCACGATGGCCGCCGCACCGTCGGCAAAGCGCGGCCAGATGGTCTCGCGCCCCTTGGCATAAGCGCGCTTCTGCAGCGCCGCGAGGCGCGCGGGATCGCCCAGCAGGTCGTTGACCCGATCGGCGATCGCGCCGGGGTCCTTGGGTTCGACCAGTTCGCCCACGCCTTCGGCCAGCAGTTCGCGGGCGTGAAGGTAGGGGGTCGAGACCACCGCCTTGCCCAGCGCCACCGCATAGCTCAGCGTGCCGGAGGTCGACTGCTGCATCCCCGGATAGGGCGTCAGGTAGATGTCGCAGGCTTCAAGCTGGTCGAGCAGTTCGTCCGTTTCGAGGAAGCGGTTGTCCCACAAGACATGGTCCGCCACCCCGAGCTTTCCGGCCAGCTCCTGCAGGCCTTCGCGGTAAGTCTCGCCCTGCTCGGCGACGAGATTGGGGTGCGTGGCCCCCACGATCCGGTAAACCACTTCGGGGTGGCGCGCGACGATGGCGGGCAACGCCTCGATCGCGGTCTCCAGGCCCTTGCCGGGGCCGAGCAGACCGAAAGTGGTGAGAACTGTACGCCCGGCCAGGCCGAGCCGCTCCTTGAAGGCGTCCTGGCGGCCGAACGGCCTGTCGGGCGCACCATGCTCGACGATGGCGAGGATTTCGTGCGGCGCGCCATAGCGCGTGGCGAGCAGGTCACGTGAGTGCTTGCTCATCGTCATGATCCGGCTGGACCGTGCGACAAGGTGCTCGAGGATGGCGGCCTGCCGGGGCGAAGGCGCGGCCAGCACGGTGTGCGGGGTGAGGATCAGCGGGGCGGCGATCCGATCGATCAGTTCGAGAACCATCTCCCCGTCGGGGCCGCCGAAGATGCCGAATTCGTGCTGCAGCCAGACGGCATCGTAACCGGTGTCGGTGATGCGGCGCGCGGCCGCGCGGTAGGCTTCCGGATCATTGCAAGAGATCACCCCCGCGACGCCTTCGTAGGCGATCGGTTCGCGCGGATCGTCGAGCGCGAAGACGTCGACGGTGATTTCCGGGTGGTACCGCGTCAGCTTCTCGAAAACGTCGGTCGTGAAGGTGGCGATACCACACTTGCGGGGCGCGAAGTTGCCGATCAGGGCAATGCGACGCGACGGAATGGCCGGCATCGAAGGCTTGCGCGGTTCGAAGGCGAAGATCGCGCTGTTGGCGCCATCCGAAACCGGGCCGAATGTCTTGAGGGACGGATCGAAAGTCATCGGCGCCTTTCCATGTTGTCGGACGTGTCTTCCTCAACTCTCCGGTCGGTCAAAGTTTCCGCAATGCAACATATATTGTGCTGCATTGCAACAAGGTTCGTATGGAATGGAGTCGTGAGCGGACGGAACACGAAGTGATCCCTCCGCCGTATCCGGCTCCCCGTGCCTCAAGCGACGGAAAGGAAAAAGGTTTCTGCGCTCAGCCAGGCGAGTCGACAGAACGCCGAAAATTTGCGCCAATCCGTTCGCGGCGGCCGCAATTCGCAGCGGGCTTCCCCATCTGGCCCGCAGCATGCATACCGCTCTGCCATGGAACTCGACTACCAAGCCTACGAAGCGCTGTTCAACACCGGCGACGACGCGGCGCTGGTCGATCGCTTCTTCGCCCCCGACTGCCGGATGATCAGCGCCAACGGCGTGCGCGAGGGGCGCGAGGGCCTGCTCGCCTTCCTGCGCTGGGCGCACGACGGGGTGCGCGAGGTCATGCGGCCGCAGACCGTGCTGAGCCGCGACGGGTTGCTCTTCGCCGAAGTCGACATGGACTTCCACGCCAGCAAGCACCGGCCCGACTTTCCGTTCGGCGAACTGCACCCCGGCGACATGGTCACGGTCAAGTTCTTCGTCACCTACACGCTAGACCGCGCCGGCCTCATCCGCGAGCTCAAGTCGATGACCTGGCCACCCGGCCACGGCGTCAGCAGGCTGCCCCGGTTGGGCACCCACCCCAGCCAGCAGGCCGCCTTCGCAGCTTATTCCGCGGCTTTCTCCGGCGCGGAGTTCGAGCGCTTCCCGCGCTTCTACACCGAGGACGTCGTGCTGCACCTGACGAGCACTGTCGGCGACGTGGTCGGGCGCAAGGGCATCGTCGACTTCTACCGCCCGATGTTCGCCAGCGTGCGCGAGACCGTGATCCCCGAGCACCTCGAGTTCGGCGACGACAAGATCGTCTACGACGCGGTCAGCCGCTTCGTCGCGCAGGAGGATGCGCCCGATTTCGTCGTCGGCCCGCTGCGCAAGGGCGAATGGTACGACGTCCCCGTGCGGGTGACCTACACCCTGCGCGGCGGGCTGATCTGCGACATCCACGTCGTTCGCCGGGGCGAGCGGACTTTCTCCGGCGACCTGGCCGAGTAGGGGTTTCGCCGGCACCCGCCCGCAGCTAGGCGGCGCGCATGGAAGCCTTTCTCGCCTCGACCCTCGTCGTCGCGCTCGCCGAGATCGGCGACAAGACCCAGTTGCTGGCGATCGTGCTGGCGGCGCGGTTCCGCAAGCCTTGGCCGATCGTCGCCGGGATCCTGCTGGCGACGCTCGCCAACCACGGCCTCGCGGCGCTCGTCGGGGCCAGTGCGGCCGCCTGGCTGGAAAGCGACTGGTTCCGCTATGCCGTGGCCGCCGGCTTCGTTGCCATGGGGCTGTGGACCCTGGTGCCCGACAAGCTGGACGAGGACGAGGCGCCCAAGCCTTCCCGCTACGGCGCGTTCCTGACCACGCTGGTCGCCTTTTTCCTCGTCGAGATGGGCGACAAGACGCAGGTCGCCACGGTGGCGCTGGCGGCGCGCTATGGCAGTGTCCTGTGGGTCGCGGGAGGCACAACGCTGGGGATGATGCTGGCCAATGCCCCGGTGGTCTTCGCCGGCGCGAAACTGGTCGAGCGGATCCCGCTCAACGCGATCCGGACCGCGGCCGCCCTGCTGTTCGTGGTTCTGGGCATCGTCATGGCATGGCAGGTGTGGAGCGCCTGAGCGCGAAAGCGCCGCCATCAACTTGCCATTCACCCCTGCGCGCCTACATTGGCGGGCGAAAGGCAGACCCTGCAAAATGAGCGATAACCGCGAGCCCGAAAACAACGGCAATCCGTGGATGAAGTCCATGATGGTGTGGGGCGGGATTTTCCTCGGCCTGCTGGTCGTGGTTTCGCTGTTCAGCGGCCCGCGCACCGCCGCGGCCGACGCGCTGGAATATTCCGCCTTTCGGGCCAAGGTTGCCGAAGGGTCGGTCGAATCCGTACAGATCGCTCCCGATGCGATTTCGGGCAAGCTGAAGAACGGCGAGAGCTTCTCGACGGTCCCGGTCGACAACGACACCAGCCTGACCAAGCTGCTGGACGACAACGGCGTGCGCTATTCCGGCGCGGCGAAGGAAGAGATGGGTGTGCTGCAGTACATCCTCATCCAGTCGCTGCCGTTCCTGCTGATCCTGGGCGTGGCGTTCTTCGCCTTGCGCCAGGTGCAGAAGGGCGGCGGTTCGGGCGCGATGGGCTTCGGCAAGTCGAAGGCCAAGCTGCTGACCGAGAAGCAGGGCCGCGTGACGTTCGAGGATGTCGCCGGCATCGACGAAGCGCGCGAGGAGCTGGAGGAAATCGTCGAGTTCCTGCGCGATCCGCAGCGCTTCTCCAAGCTCGGCGGGCAGATTCCCAAGGGCGCGCTGCTGGTCGGCTCGCCCGGCACCGGCAAGACGCTGCTCGCCCGCGCCATTGCGGGTGAGGCGGGCGTGCCGTTCTTCACCATCTCCGGCTCGGACTTCGTCGAGATGTTCGTCGGCGTCGGCGCCAGCCGCGTGCGCGACATGTTCGAACAGGCCAAGAAGAATGCGCCGTGCATCGTCTTCATCGACGAAATCGACGCGGTCGGCCGCCATCGTGGCCACGGGCTCGGCAACTCGAACGACGAGCGCGAGCAGACGCTGAACCAGCTCCTCGTCGAGATGGACGGGTTCGAGGCGAACGAAGGCATCATCATCATCGCCGCGACCAACCGGCCCGACGTGCTCGATCCCGCGCTGCTGCGCCCGGGCCGCTTCGACCGCCAGGTCGTGGTGCCGATCCCCGATATCGAGGGTCGCGAGAAGATCCTCGCGGTGCACATGAAGAAGGTGCCGCTGGCGCCCGACGTCAATCCGCGCACGATCGCCCGTGGCACGCCCGGCTTCTCGGGTGCCGACCTCGCCAACCTCGTCAACGAGGCGGCCCTGCTCGCCGCGCGGCGCAACAAGCGCCTCGTCGCCATGCAGGAGTTCGAGGACGCCAAGGACAAGGTCATGATGGGTGCCGAGCGGCGTTCCATGGTCATGACCGACGACGAGAAGAAGATGACCGCCTATCACGAGGCGGGCCATGCGATCGTCTCGGTCAACGAACCGGCCAGCGACCCGATTCACAAGGCTACGATCATCCCGCGCGGCCGCGCGCTGGGCATGGTCATGCGCCTTCCGGAACGCGACAACTACTCGTACCACCGCGACAAGATGCACGCGAACCTGTCGGTCAGCATGGGCGGCCGCGTGGCCGAGGAAATCATCTTCGGTTACGACAAGGTGAGCTCAGGCGCCTCGTCGGACATCCACTATGCCACCGATTTGGCCCGCAACATGGTCACCAAGTGGGGCATGTCGGACAAGCTCGGCCCGCTGCAGTACGAGCAGAGCCAGGAAGGCTACCTCGGCATGGGCGGTACCCAGCGCACCTTCATGGGCGAGGAGACCAACAAGCTGATCGACGCCGAGATCAAGGGCCTGGTCGAGGGCGCTCACCGGCGCGCGACCGAGATCCTCAAGACCGACGAGGCCAAGCTGCACCTGCTGGCCCAGGCCCTGCTCGAATACGAGACGCTGACCGGCGACGAGATCAAGGCGCTGCTCGAGAATGGCAAGATCGACCGTCCCGACGCGCCGACCGGACCGGCCATCGCCCGCCCGACACGGGGCAGCGCGGTGCCCAAGGCCGGCAAGCGCTTCGGCGGCGCCGGCGATGCCGAGGGCGGGGCGGCGCCGCAGGGCGCCTGACCAGTCTCGCTAGAGCACCAGACCCATCATCACGAGAGCGAACAGGCCGAGCACGAGCCAGATGAAGGCGGACAGGACGAACAGCCGCCAGATCGCTCCTCCCCGCGAGAGGGCGTAGGCATCGCGCAATTGCCGATAAAGGTGATACGGCGCGTAGAGCATCGGCAGGATCACCAGCGGCTTGATATTGGCCATCGCCCCGATGCTCGACAGCAGGACCAGGATGGTCATGAAGGCGATCGAATAGGTGACGAACACCGTGTGGTCGTACATCCGGAATTTCCGGCTGAAGGGAAACAGCAGCCACATGAACGGCAGGCTCAGCGGGATGAGCAGCCAGCTCAGCTTGTAGGCGTTGGACTGCAGTTTGTAGGCGAGCAGGCTGGGGTTAGCCTTGGCGTGCTTCCAGGCCTCGCCGATCCAGGCAGCGACGCTCTTTTCGGCCTCGGTACCTTCGTTGCCGACGATGTCGGCAACCTCTCCCACTTCGCTCGGGGCACCGCTTGCTGGCGCGCTTCGGGTGCCCGAGATCGTCCCGACCAAATCCGCGGTCAGCCGCCGCGCCTTGCGCTTGCTTTCCAGTTCACTCTCGAGCCGCGCAATCTCGTTGGTCGCGTCCCCCGCCGCCTCAAGCCGCTGGATGCCTTTCTCGAGGGTGGCGATCTCCTTGTCCATATCGTCGAGGCTGGCCTGCATCTGCTCGGCCGAGGCCGGGTCCACCGAGCCGTCCACGTCGCCGATCCCGCCCAGCGCGCTCCACAGCGCGAAGCTGACGAACACCACGAAAAGGAACAGCGCGATCGGGCTGATGTACTTGGCGCGCTTGCCCTCGATATACTCGCGGGTCAGCTTGCCCGGCTTCCACGCAAGCATCGGCAGGGTGCGCCAGGTCTTGCCTTCGAAATGCAACACGCCGTGCAGCAGGTCGTGGAAGAAGGCGCCGATCGTGCGGTGGACGTGGGCGCGCTGGCCGCAGGCATGGCAGTGCGGGCCGACCAGGGCCGTGCCGCAGTTGAGGCAGGCTCCCTCGTGCGTGTGACCGTCGGCCGCGGCCCGCGCCGGGCTGCCGGCCGCAGGTTCGACTGCGCGTGCGACCAGGCCGCCCTCGACCGCGCCGCCCAGCATTTCGCCAAGTTCGTTCATCGTGACCCCCTGAGGGGTCGTCTAGCGCGGAACGCCGAAACGAAAAAGGGCCGCGCGATGGCGGCCCTCATCGTTCGTCGATGGCTAACGGTCAGCCGTCGTAATCGCCGCCGATCGACGTCGAGCGGGCGGGGGCCGCCGCCGACAGGCGCATGGCTTCGGCCGACTGGCTGAGCGAGCCGATCTCGTCGGCATCTTCCTCGTCGTCGGGCAGAATCTTCTGCAGCCCGCTGATGATCGATTCGTGCAGGTGCTTGGGGCGCACCGTCTCGTCGGCGATCTCGCGCAGCGCGACGACCGGGTTCTTGTCGCGATCGCGGTCGATCGTCAGTTCGGCCCCGCCGGAAATCTCGCGGGCGCGCTGGGCGGCCATGAGCACGAGATCGAAGCGGTTGGGGATCTTGTCGACGCAATCTTCGACGGTAACGCGCGCCATCGGGCACTCCGGTGTAATTCGAGGGTTGTACGGAAAGCGCGCCACCTAGGGCGGACAGGCGCAAGAGTCAAGGTTTTCGCCGCCGGGCAAGGTGCTATGGAGGGGTGATGGAGAGTGCCGGGCCGGCCTGTGAGACATTGCCGCCGGCAGCCGCCGACTGGCGCGCCCCCGATCCGTTCGCGTTCGAGGCGCAGGGCCAGTCGCTGGTCTTCTATCCCGGCGGGCAGGACCGCTTCGACGCGCTGCTCGCCCTGATCGCGCAGGCCCGCACGAGCCTGCGGATCGCGTTCTACATCTTCAGCCCCGATGCCAGCGGCATCCAGGTGCGCGATGCGGTGATCGAGGCCGCCCGGCGCGGCGTCGCGGTCAGCGTCGTGGTCGACGGGTTCGGCGCCAAGGCGGGGGCGGAGTTCTTCGCCGGGCTGGTCGAGGCGGGCGGCACGTTCTGCTGCTTCATGCCGCGCTGGTCGGTCCGCTACCTGATCCGCAACCATCAAAAGATGGTCGTGGTCGACGGCGAGATCGCCATGCTCGGCGGGTTCAACGTCGAGGACAGCTATTTCGCCCCGCCGGCCGAGAACGGCTGGAACGACCTGGCCTTCACCGTGCGCGGCAGCCTGGTCGGCCGGGTCGCGCACTGGTTCGACACGCTGGAGGAATGGGCCCGCCAGCCCGGCGGCCGGTTCCGCGACATCCGGCGCCGCGTGCGCGAGTGGGACAGCGGGACGGCCCCGGTCCAGCTCCTCGTCGGCGGGCCGACGCGCGGCCTGTCGAGCTGGGCCCGATGCGTCAGCCGCGACCTGATCCGCGGCGAACGGCTGGATATGATGATGGCCTACTTCTCGCCGCCGTTCCGCCTCAGGAAGCGCATCCGGCGGATCGCGGAGAAGGGCAACACGCGGCTGGTGATGGCCGGCAAGAGCGACAACAACGCCACCATCGGCGCGTCGCGCGCGCTGTACCGCAAGCTCCTGAAGGCCGGGGCGCAGTTGTGGGAATTCAACGCCTGCAAGCTGCACACCAAGCTGATCGTACTCGACGACGCGGTCTACATGGGCAGCGCCAACTTCGACATGCGCAGCCTCTACGTGAACCTCGAGATCGTGGTGCGGATCGAGGACAAGGCGCTGGCCGACCGGATGAGCGCCTTCATCGGCCAGCACATTCCCGCCAGCCTGGAAATCACCCCGGCGCTGCACGAACGCCGCGCCACCGTGTGGAACCGCATCCGGTGGTGGAGCAGCTGGTTCCTCGTCTCGGTGGTGGACTACACGGTCAGCCGCAAGCTCAACCTGGGGCTCTAGGCGGGGGCGCGGGGCCGAAAGGTTACACCAAGTATACACCTGAAAGGCGGCGCGTTCCCTTCCGCCTGCAGGCGCAAAATCGGGGCGGAGCATCATCCCCTTGCGCGCCCGGCACGCGGCGAATCGACGGTAAGAAAGAGCAGCGCGCAGCATGGCCCGGCCGCCTGCCTGTAGGAAAGTTGTTTCTCGCCGCATCGCCGTGGCCGGCCGAGCGCGGCGCCGGCGGGGTTGCTTTTTCCCGGCAAATCCCTATCTGCCCCCTTGCTGACGTCGTTTGCGACGGACTCGCGGCCACATCGGCGCGCATTTCCATCTCGATACTTTTTCGGCAGGTGCTTCGGCACTGGCGCACGGGGCACACGCCTCGCCCGCGCATTCGTATTCACTCCACGAAAGGAACCCGGTTTGGCGAAGGAAGAACTGCTCACCATGGAAGGAACGATCGACGAGATGCTGCCCGACGGGCGCTTTCGCGTGATTCTGGACAACGAGCACGTTCTGGTCGCCTACACTGCGGGCAAGATGCGCAAGTTTCGCATCCGCTCGGTCGCAGGCGACCGGGTCCACGTGGAAATGACCCCTTACGATCTGACCAAGGGCCGGATCGTGTTTCGCGAACGCTCGCCCGGACAAGGCGGCCCGCCCAAGCGGCGCGCCGGCTTCCGCCGCTGAGCCTCGCCACATATTGAAAGACATTGGCGGCCCCGCACCGGGCGCGCCGCACGACACTTATGACAATCCAGACACTCGGCGCTCGCAAGCGCCCCACGCTCTCGCTCAACTACGCGGCGATGGCGCACTCCCCCACATTCACCCGCCGCCCGAACCGCTCGCCGACCCTGTCGGCCGAGGAACTGCGGCGCGAGGTTGCCTTGATGGTGGGGTAACCGGCGATACGCGCGCACCAGCAAGGTGTGCGCGTCCGCTACTCCCAATTCGCCCCGTAATCTCCCTCCGCAAGGTCGGAGAACTTGGTGATCTTGGGCTCGAACCGGAGCCGCACCTTGCCCGTCGCGCCGTGGCGCTGCTTGGCGACGATCAGTTCGGCCAGGCCGTAGACGCGTTCCATCTGCGCGGCCCAGGCGGCGTGGGCTTCGTGCGTCTTGGGATCGTCGCCCTCGCTGGGCCGCTGCGGCTCCTTGGCGGCGACGTAGTAATCCTCGCGGTAGATGAACCAGACCATGTCGGCGTCCTGCTCGATCGAGCCGGATTCGCGCAGATCGGATAGCTGCGGGCGCTTGTCGTCGCGCTGTTCGACCGCGCGGCTGAGCTGGCTGAGCGCGATCACCGGCACCTGCAGTTCCTTGGCCAGCGTCTTGAGGCCGCGGCTGATCTCCGAAATCTCGTTGACGCGGTTGTCGTTCGCGCGGCCCGATCCCTGCAGCAGTTGCAGGTAGTCGACCACGATCAGGCCGATGTCGCTCTTGCGCTTGAGCCGGCGGGCCCGCGTGCGCAGCGCGCCGATCGAGAGCGCCGGGGTATCGTCGATGAACAGCGGCAGGTCGGCGAGGCGCTGGCTGGCGTAGGACAACTCGGCGAACTCGTCGCGGCTGATCTTGCCCATGCGCAGCTTCTCGGACGGGATGCCCGACTGTTCGGCCAGGATGCGGGTGGCGAGCTGGTCCTTGCTCATTTCCAGGCTGAACACCGCGACCCCGGCACCGACCGACTTGTCGATCCCGTCGGCCCGGTCGCGCTTGAGGCGCGCGGCGCAGTTGTAGGCGATGTTCATCGCCAGCGACGACTTGCCCATGCCCGGGCGCCCGGCGCAGATGATGAGGTCGGAATTGTGCAGCCCGCCGCACTTGTCGTTGATCGAATCGAAGCCGGTGGTCTTGCCACTGACGTGGCCGCCCGAATTGAGCGCCGCCTCCACCATGCGCAGCGCTTCCTTGCTCGCCGCGCCGAAGCTTTCCGCCTCGTTGGAGCTGGTCGCCCCCTCGGCCACCTCGAACAGGCGTGCCTCGGCGCGTTCGATCTGGCGCATCGGCTCGACCTCTTCCGAGGTATCCAGCGCGTTTTCCACCAGTTCGCGGCCCACGGTGACCAGTTCGCGCAGCAGCGCGAGATCGTAGATCTGCTGGGCCAGTTCGCGCGGGGCGAGCAGGCCCTGGCCGTCGGCGGTAAGGCGCGCGAGATAGGCGGTGCCGCCAAGCTCGCGCAGCGCTTCGTCGGCTTCGAAATAGGGCTTCAGCGTTACCGGGGTAACGACCAT
Organism: Tsuneonella sp. HG222; assembly: GCF_053819185.1. Taxonomy (NCBI): domain Bacteria; kingdom Pseudomonadati; phylum Pseudomonadota; class Alphaproteobacteria; order Sphingomonadales; family Erythrobacteraceae; genus Tsuneonella; species Tsuneonella sp. HG222. The sequence goes on from NZ_JBSOQZ010000001.1 coordinate 472,770, forward strand.
CTGCTTGTCGATCTGCACCAGCACCCGTTCGAAGATGCGGCCGTGCAGCGGATCGAAGAAATGGTCGGCGCGCAGGGGGAGGACCAGCTCTTCCAGAACCCGGTTGTCGATCAGCACCGCGCCGAGGAACGCGGCCTCCGCCTCGAGGTTGGAAGGCAGCGCGCGGCCGGCCGGGCCGGTCCCTTGCGCGCTGGCGGTGTCGGGTCGGGGGCGTAGCAGGAGATCGCTGTCGGACATCGCGGCTTAGTGCGCCGATGCAGGATTCGCGGCAAGGGCGCTGCGGCGAAAGGCGGGCACTGGGGGCTGTGGATAGCGGGGATGGCTTGCCGCGCCATGCCACGTCTGCGAAAGCCCGCGCCATGTCGGAAGACCGCATCCTGGCCATTTCGCTCGACGAGACGACCGTGCTGGCGCGCGGGCCCGAGGTCGAGCAGGAACGCGCGGCGGCGCTGCACGACCTGGCGGTGGACAGCCGCTTCCGACCGTTGCGCGCGGCGGAGAATGGCCACCGCGGGCCCTGGTCGCTCGACCTTGCGGTGGTCGAAGGGCGGCTGGAGGTGGGGGTGCGCGACCACGCGGGTCGGGACGCCGCCACGATCGGCCTCGGCCTGGCGCGGTTCCGACGCGTGGTGCGCGAATATTTCGCGATTTGCGACAGTTACTACAAGGCGCTGCGCAAGGCCTCCGCCGCCGAGCTGGAGACGCTCGACATGGCGCGCCGGGGCATCCACGACCGCGGCGGGCGCTATCTGATGGAAGCGCTGGAGGGGAAGGTGGAAACCGACTTCGACACCGCGCGGCGGCTTTTCACCTTGATCTGCGTGCTGCATATTCGCGCCTGACGGACTGGGGTCGCACGGGGAATCATGGGCAGGAAACGGGCATTCGGCTGGCGCGCGCGCGCCGTTGCGGTGCTGTTGCTGGCGGCCGCGGCCGGCGGCGGCTGGACGTGGTGGCAGGCGCAGAACTGGCGGCCGGAAATGAGCGAATACCCTGCCCAGGGCGTTCTGATCGGCGCCGAGGACGGGCGCGCCAATTTCGAGGCGTTCCGCGCGATCGGGGCGAGCTTCGCCTATCTCGAGGCGAGCGACGGCGCCGCCGCGCGCGATCCCGCCTTCGGCCGCAACCTGCGCGCCGCGCGCGAGGCCGGGCTGATGGTCGGCGCGGTCCACCGCTACGACCCGTGCCTGACCGCCGAGGTGCAGAGCGCCAATTTCATGACGATCGTCCCGCGCGACGCGCAGTTGCTGCCCCCGGCGATCGAGCTCGGCACGCTGGCGGCCGACTGCCCGACCCGCGTGGGCGAGGCGATGGTCGAGAGCGAGTTGACGACCTTCCTCAACCAGGTGGAAGGGCATGCGGGCCAGCCGGCGGTGCTGAAGATCTCGTCCGGGTTCGAGGGCGAATATCACATCGCCGCCAAGCTGGAGCGCAACCTCTGGCTCGACAGCGACTGGATGCAGCCCGACTACGGCGGCCGCCCGTGGACGCTGTGGACCGCCAATGCGCACTACCGTAACGAAGCGAGCGAGGAGCCTGTGCGATGGGTGGTGCTGCAGCCTTGAGCGATGACGAGCGCGAACTGATCGCGCTGGCGCGGGGGGCGGCCGCGGGCGCCTATGCGCCCTATTCGAACTTCCAGGTGGGGGCCGCGCTGCGCTTTGCCGACGGGTCGGTCGTGACCGGCTGCAACATCGAGAACGCGAGCTACGGCCTGGCGCTGTGCGCCGAGACCGTGGCGGTGGCCAAGGCGATGCAGGACGGGCGGCGCGGCGGGCTGGTGCAGGTCGCGGTGATAGGGCCGGAAGACAGAGGGGGCGTAGATCCGATCACCCCGTGCGGCCGCTGCCGCCAGGTGCTCAACGAACTCGCCGCGCTGGGCGGGACCGATCCGGAGGTGCTCTGCGTCGGGCCGTCCGAGGTGCGGCGCATGAAGCTTTCGCACCTGCTGCCCGCCGCGTTCGGCCCGGAAAGCCTTGCCTGATGCGCCGCGCGATGCTCGCCCTGGCCCTCGCGCTTGCAACCATAGCCGCCCCGGCGATGGCGGATTCTGGCGGCGTGCAGGAAGCGCGCATCCGGGCGGACATGGAATTTCTCGCCGGGCCGGAGCTGCAGGGCCGCGCCAGCGCCACCCGCGACGAGGCGATCGCCGCCGCCTATGTCGCCAGCCAGTTTCGCATTGCCGGGCTGCAGCCCGCGCCCGGCATGGACGGCATGCTTCAGAAGGTTAACCTCGTCCGTCCGCGCCTGTCGGGCAAAGTCTCCCTGAGGGTGGGCGACAAGACGTTCGCCAGCCTGGTTCCGACGCGGTTGACCGGCGACGTCTCCGGCCGGCTGACGGTGCTGGACAAGCCCGATGCTGCCAGGATTCCCGAAGGGGCGGAGGTTGTCCTGCTCACCAGGCCCGTTGCCAACAGCACACCGCTGCGCCTCGGCGCGTTCGCGCGCGGGGTGAAGCTGTTGCTTGTCCCGGAAACCGCGGCCGTCCTGCGCAGCTTCATGCAAGCCGGCGGTGTGCCGCAAATGGCTGCGCGGATTGAGGGAGTCGAAGCCAGTCCGCTTCTGCCGATGGCGTTGCTCTCGCAGGCGGAGGTCGATGATCTGGCGAAGATGGCCGGCGAGGAGGTCGTGCTCTCGGTGCCGCTCGACCTGTCGGACCGCGCGGTCACGACCAATGTCATCGGCTACCTGCCCGGTAGCGATCCGACGGCAGGGCCCATCCTGCTCAGCGCCCATCACGATCACCTGGGCGTGCGCGAGGGCGAGGTCTACATCGGCGCGAACGACAATGCGTCCGGCACCGCGGCGGTGATCGAGCTGGCACGGGTGCTGGCCGCCGGGGGCCCGACCCGCCGGGGCATTCTCTTCGTCACTTACGGATCGGAAGAACTTGGCTTGCTCGGCTCGCGGTACTTCGCCGCGTATCCCCCGGTGCCGCTGGAGAGGATCGCCGCCAACCTGGAATTCGAACTCGTCGGCAAGCAGGACCCCAGGCTCGCGCCCGGCGCGCTGATGATGACTGGCTACGAGCGGTCGGACTTCGGGCCAACGCTGGCCTCGATGGGTGGCCAGGTCGTGCCGGATCCGTACCCGGAGCTGCTCTTTTTCCAGCGTTCCGACAACTACGCGCTCGCGCTGCGCGGCGTGGTTGCGCACACCGTATCGGGCTGGGGGCCGGAGCCCAATTACCACACCCCGCGCGACGACCTGAGCAACATCGACTTCGCCTTCATAACCAGTGCCATCGGCTCGCTCGCGGAGCCGCTGCGCAAGCTGGCGGACAGCGAGGCCGAGCCCCGCTGGAAGCCCGGCGGGCGGCCGCAGGCGAACTAGCCTTCGGCCACGCGCGGCTTCGTGTTAGCCTTGCGCCGCAAGGAGAGAGGCATGGTGAACAAGGCGGACAACGACCTGCTGACCCGGGTCGAGGGCGACGCACCGATGGGCGCGATGCTGCGCGAATACTGGATCCCGGCCTATCGCTCCGCCGGCCTGGAGGCGGGCGGCTCGCCGCAGAAGGTGCGGCTGTTCGGCGAAAACCTCGTCGCATTCCGCAGCCCCGACGGCACCCCCGGGCTGATGCAGGAAGCCTGCCCCCACCGCTGCGCAAGCCTGCGGCTGGCGCGCAACGAGTCCGGCGGCCTGCGGTGCATCTTCCACGGCTGGCAATTCAGCGCAGACGGCCAGTGCATCGATGCGCCGATCGAGCCGCGCAGCCAGCGCGACCGCTTCGCCGCGAGCGTGCCGGTCACCGCCTATCCGGTGCGCGAGGCGGGCGGCATCGTGTGGGCCTATCTCGGGCAGGCCGAAACGCCGCCGCGCTTTCCCGACTACGAGTTCACCGCGCTCGGCGCCGAGCAGGTCCAGCCCTATCGCGGGATCATCCGGACGAACTGGCTGCAGGGGCTGGAGGCGCTGCTCGACAGCGCGCACGTCACCTTCCTGCACGCGACCAACCTGGGCAGCGATACCGGCCGCGACTACTTCAAGGACGAGAGCGACTACATGCTGGGCGACGGCGCGCCAGTGTTCGAGTTCGACGAGCGGCCTTACGGCTTTCGCGAGGGCGCCATTCGCGCCGAACTGGGCGACCTGAGCTATGCCCGGGTGCGCGAAGTGGCGCTGCCGTTCTTCAGCTTCATCCCCGCCGCGCCGACCGGTGCGCGTGTCGCCTGCTGCTCGATCCCGCTCGACGACGTGACGACCGCGCAGTGGTACATCCTGTACGACACCGGCGGACCGCTGCAGCGCGACCTGATGACCGCATTCGGCACCTGGAGCGGCGATGCGGACCACTTCAACGCCGACATGGGCGGGCCGGACAACCTCTGGGGGCAGGACCGCGCGGCCATGGCCGACGGGCACTGGAGCGGGATCACCGGGCGCGGCAACGCCTACGAGGATTTCGCCGTGCAGGAATCGATGGGCCCCATCGTCGACCGCACGAAAGAGTATCTCGGCACCTGCGACCGGGTGATCTACCGCGCGCGCAAGCTGCTGCTCGACGCGGTCAAGCGCCACCGGGACACCGGCCAGCTCGCGTTCGCCGGCGACGAGGTGGACTATGCGGGCATTCGCGCGGTCAGTTTCGCCTTCCCCAGGGATGGCGACTGGCGCGACGCGGACCCCGCCGCTCTGGCGGAGGCCGCGGAGTAGGTCAGAGCGGGCAGTTCGACGTGCAGGCCGCGTACCCCATGACCGCCCGCCACGGAAGCCAGGGGGGCTGCAGCGGCGAGGAATCGTCCGTCCACACCGGCCACTTGGCGGGGCCGTTCCAGTAAACCCCCAGGCTGTTGGCGTCGCCGCCGAACAAGCGACCGCGCAGCTCACCCTGGCTGGGCGCGCCGGCGACCCCGATGACTCCGGTAAACGTGCCATCCGCGTTCAGCTCCGCAGGATCGAGCACCGCCTGCACCTTGAGACCGGGATAGGGCCCCCATCCATCGGTGTAGGCCGTCGTCAGCGTTCCACTGACTTTCCGCGTTGCGAAATCCACCAGCAACACGCTTTGCGGCGTGGTACCGGTGTCGGTCACAAAGACCCGTTTTCCGGTCGTCGGCAAAGGGCTGGAAGGAATACCGAAATGTAGCTCCCCCTCGTAAACGGCGTAATTCCGTCGGCCGACTGCCAGTTGAGCTTGCCCATCGCGCTCGTCTGAAGAAAAATCGAGACATAGACCGGCAGCTTGGCGCCGTTGGCGTCCACCAGAGAGAACGCTGCCGGATTGTTGCCGGGAAAGGTGTAGACGAGCCTGCCCGAGCCGAAATCGGCGAGCGCCGCGGTGTAGGTCTTTTCGCTCGCCGACCATCCCAGGCTGAACTTTTCGCTCGCCAGCGCCACGATCGGGGCGGCGGCCGTCTGGTGGGTTTCCTGCCACCCCACCACGGCCAGCTGGGTGGTGGCAGTGATGCCGAACGGGGCGGGCGCCAGATTGCTCACGCTGGGCGGGCCGCTGCTGGGAGTCGGCGTGGGGGAGGGTGATGGCGATCCACCGCCATCGTCTCCACCGCAGGCGCCGAGCGCCAGATATGCCAGGCCCGCGATGGCAAGCCGGGACAGAACAGGTGCCGCCATGGTGCGTCTCCCCTTGTCGCGCCAGTCGAACTTGCCAGCGAACCGGACATTGGGCCATGATGGAAAACCGATGGCGGGGGCGCTCCCGCCGATGGGTGGGGCCGTGATGATCGATCAGCCGCACATCGCAGTTCAGCACTTGCCCCGCGGGGAGCTGGCGCTCGGCAGCGTCCTCGTCAGCCCGGCGCTGCGGTGCATGACGGGTCCCGGCGGGCGCACCGTCCTCGAACCTCGGATGATGCAGGTGCTGTTGCTGCTGGCGGAGCGGCCCGGCCAGTTGGTGACCCGCGGGGAACTGGCGGCCCGCTGCTGGAGCGGCGTGGCCGTGGGGGACGACAGCATCAACCGCGCGATTGCCGGAATCAGGCGGGCGGCGCGCCAGGCCGGGCCCGATGCCTTCCGGATCGAGACCGTGTCCGGCTCAGGCTATGCGCTGGTGGTGCAGCATGGCGGCGGGGCCCGCGCCCTGCCGGATGCGGGCGACGCGGCGGGCGAGGCGGTGCAGGCGGCCTGGCGGACGTGGCGCCTGGGGCTGCCGGCCGTCAATCCCTCGGACCTCGATGCGCTGCGCGGAGCATGTCGTCTCGACCCGGCGCGGGCGGAAGCCTGGGGAATGCTGGCGCTGCTGCTGCGCCATGCGGTCGAATACGCCGACGGGCCCGATTGCGCGGCGCTGGTGGCCGAATGCGAGGAGACGGCCGCACGCGCGCTGGCGCTGGCGCCCGGACAGCCCGAAGCGCTCGCCGCATTGGCCGGGCTGTGGCCGATCTTCGGCGATTGGAAACGGCGCCGGGCGGTCCTGCTCGGCGCGCTGAAACGCAATCCCGGCAGCGCACCGTTGCGGCACGACCTGCTCGTCCTCGAGATGTCGACCGGGCGGCCGGCCGCCGCGCTCGCTGTCCTGGAGCCGCTGTTCCGCGCTGACGGACTGGCGGCGATCTATCATTACAAGATGATCTATCAGTTGTGGACGGTGGGTCGGGTGGAGGACGCTGTCCGGGTAGCGGACGCGGCGATGCAGATGTGGCCGCGCCATCCGGCGATCTGGTTCTGCTGCTTCTGGCTGTTGTGCTTCACCGGACGGGCCGTGCAGGCGCGCCAGCAATTGCACGACGAGGTCAACCGCCCGCCGATCCCGCCGGTGGCGCTGGGCCATCTCGAGGCCACGGTGCGCGCGCTGGTCGATCCCTCGACCGAACTGCGCGGCGCGGCGGTGGCGGCCAATCTGTCGGCCGCCGAACGCGGCCCCGCGCAAAGCGTGCAGGCGCTGATCCAGCTGTCCGGCATGGGGGAGCTCGACGCGGCGTTCGAGGTTGCGCGGGCCTATTTCCTGCGCGCCGGGTCGCTGCCGGTCGGCATCCGCAAGTCGGCAAGCGATCCGACCGTCAACGAACTGCATCGCCGGGCCACGCAATGCCTGTTCATCCCGACCGCCGCGGCCATGCGTGCCGACCCGCGGTTCGAACCGCTGTGCGAGGCAATGGGGCTGGCAGGTTACTGGCGGGCGTGCGGGATCGAGCCGGATTTCCGCGCCGAACCGGCAGGCAACCGCTAGCTCAAGCGCTTCAGCGCGCGCGCATGAAGCGCTCGACGACCTCGCTGGCGAGGCGGGCAGGGCGGCGCGTCTCGGCATCGATCGAACACCAGGTGGAGCGGACTTCGGCAATGATCTCCTCGCCCCGGCGGACCAGCGTTTCGTAGGTCGCGCGCACGCCCTGGACCTTTTCCAGCACCACGTGCGCCACGACGTCGTCGCCCAGGAAAGCCGGGCGGCGATAGGTGATCTCGTGCTTGAGCGCGACCCACAGGTGCCGCGCCACCGCCTCGACCGGGGCGAGCGTGCGCCAGTGATCGATCACCGCGTCCTGCACCCAGGCGAGATAGCGCGAGTTGTTGACGTGGCCCATGAAGTCGATGTCGCCGGGCTGGATGGCGATCGGATAGAGGTGCGGATTGCTCACAGAGATGTAAGTAGCGCGTCCGTGGTGCAATGCAATGACTACCGGCCCTCGGCCTCGAGCCATTCGACCAGGCTGGCCAGGCAATCGCGTGCCAGCAGCTTGCAGCGCTCGGGGCTCCAGCCTTGCTCCGGATCGGGCAGGTCGGCATTGTCCTTGAACGGCATTTCGAGCGTCATCGAACAGGCGCCGAAGCGTTCGGCTAGCTGGTTCGTGCTCATCGTCAGGTTGGCCTTGCCCGCGGGCGCCACGCCATATCCCTTGGCGGTCTGGAAGTCCGGGCTGCGGCGGGCGAGGATCGCCTTGAAGCGGTCGTAGCGCGCCTGCAGCGGTTCGCTCCACGACGGGATACCCTCGAACCCGGCGAGGAAGTTGGCGGCGATCGCTTCGTCGCCATGGACGTCCATCGCGAAATCGACCCCGGTCTCGTCCATCGCGTTGCGGATCGCGAGCACCTCGGGCGAGCGCTCGGCCGTCGGCTCGTGCCATTCGCGGTTGAGATTCGCCCCGCAGGCGTTGGTCCGCAGGTTTCCGCGCCGGCTTCCGTCGGGGTTGCAGTTGGGAACGAGATGCAGTGTGCATTTGTCGCGCAGGGTTCGCCCGACCGGGTCCGCAGGATCGGTCAGGCAGTCGAGCGCACCCTCCATCCACCACTCCGCCATCGATTCGCCGGGATGCTGGCGGGCGTAGAGCCAGACCGTGGTGGGCCCTTCGCCCATCTCGAGGCAGTCGATCGCCTGCCCGTCGAGCGAGAGGCCGAGTGTGCGGTGGCCCACGCCGTCACATTCCGCGGCTTGGGCGACGAGATCGTGATGCCGCTCCATCGAATAGGGTGCGAAATAGGCGAACCAGGCGATATCGCTGTCGGGCGCGTAGCGGATCGTCAGCGTGCCGCCGTCCTCTGCGGGATCGTACTCCGACGCCGCGCGGCCCCAGTACTCGCGGTCCTCGGACACGCAGGCATCGTAATCGGTCCAGCCACCGGGATAGGCACTCTTGTTCAGGTCGCCGATCTTGAGCACCAGCTCGCGGCCCGCCGCACCGGAGACGCGGAAGTGGAACCACTGGTAGAAATCGGACTGGCTGTCCTTGCGAATCCGCAGCCTGGCCGTGGTGCCGGACGTGGAGAGGACTTCGATATTGCCGCTGTCGAAGGCGGCGTTGATGCTGATGTCGCTGGTGCTCATCGCACCTCGATAGTCGCTCCGGATTCGCCGGGGAAGCCCGCGAACAGCGCCGCCGCCATCTTCTGGGCGGCCGCCTGTGCGGCGGCATACTGGCTGTTGGTGCTGGCGTTGAATTCCGCCCGGCCTTCCCACAGCGGCGCGTTGGTCGCCTTGTTACGGATCGTCACGCCCAGGCGGTTGGCGGTGACTTCGGGCGGCGGTCCGCTGAGGTCGATGCCGAGGCCCATGCCCACGCCCGAGCCGTAGGAGCCGGTCGATCCGCCGACACCCACGCTGACCGGGCCGCGGCGCCGTTCGGGCGTGTCGGTGAAGCGGTCGATCCGCACTTCGGCCACTTGCGGAGCATTTGCCCCCGCCGGGACGACGTTGTAGCCAAGGCGCGCCAGTTCGGCGCCGATCGCCCGCTCCCACTGGCTGAACTCGAGAGTTCCGCCGGTTGTGCCGGGGGCCGGCACGATGGCAATCGTGCCCTGCCCGAGCGGGGCCGGTTGCGGCGCGCTGAAGCGCGTTACCGAGACCGGCGAGACCACCGTCTGGGTACAGCCGGCAAGCGCGGCGAGCGCCGCGAGCGAAGCGAGGAAAGGCCTGGTCATGGGGTGCAAACGCCCGAAATGGTGGAAATTTCCCCTCGGAGATAGCGCGCCGCGCATGGCCCGGCGATTAACCGGATGACCGCGCACCGGGCGCTTGCTACGGCACCGGCATGAGCGACAAGGTCCCCGTTCTCGTCACCGGCGGCGCCGGCTATATCGGCAGCCACGCGGTGCTCGCACTGCAGGATGCGCACTGGCCGGTTGCGGTGATCGACAACCTGGTCACCGGCTTCCGCTTCGCCGTGCCCGAAGGGGTGCCGTTCTACGAGGGCGATATCGAGGATGCCGGGCTGCTGGCGCGGATCTTCGCCGAGCAGGGCACCCGCGCCGTCATGCACTTCGCCGGTTCGGTGGTGGTGCCGGAATCGGTCGAGAACCCGCTGAAATACTATCACAACAACACCGCCAAGACCCGCTCGCTGATCGACGCGGCGGTGGCCGCGGGCGTGCCGCATTTCATCTTTTCGAGCACGGCGGCGACCTACGGCATCCCGGAAACCTCGCCGGTGACCGAGGACAGCCCGCAACAGCCGATCAACCCCTACGGCTGGTCGAAGCTGATGACCGAACGCATGTTGACCGATGTCGCGGCGGCGCATCCGATGAACTTCTGCGCCCTGCGCTACTTCAACGTCGCCGGCGCCGATCCGGCCGCCCGCACCGGCCAGTCGACCGCGGGCGCGACCCACCTGATCAAGGTTGCGGTGGAGGCGGCGCTGGGCAAGCGCGAGCAGGTCGGGGTGTTCGGCACCGACTACGCCACCCCCGATGGAACCGGCGTGCGCGACTACATCCACGTCAGCGACCTGGCGGCGGCGCATGTACTGGCCGTGGAGGCGCTCATCGCGCAGCCGGCCCGTTCGCTGAAGATGAACTGCGGCTACGGGCGCGGGTTCTCGGTGATGGAGGTGCTCGACGCGGTCGACCGGATCACCAACCGGAAGATCGACCGGCGGATCGAAGGCCGCCGCGCGGGCGACCCCGATTCGTTGGTGTCCGACAACCGGCTCATCAAGGCGACCCTGCCGTGGGAGCCGAAATACGACGATCTCGACACCATCGTCGACCATGCCCTGGCATGGGAGCGCAGGCTGACCGAATTGCGCGGCTGATGCTTGACTTCGCGGGCGCCGATACGTAACGGCGCGCCTTGCAATTCCGGCATCGGGGGCCCACTCCGGTGCCGAAGTTATTTTTGGAAGACATGTCATGAAGATCGTCAACAGCCTCAAGTCGCTCAAGGGCCGCCACCGGGACAACCGCGTGATCCGTCGCCGCGGCCGGGTCTACGTGATCAACAAGACCAACCGTCGCTTCAAGGCCCGCCAGGGCTGATGCCGGCCGCGCCGCGATTCGTTCGCGGCCGCGAAGAGATGGTCGAAAGCGCATGGGGCCTCCGAGAGTTCGGGGGCCTTTTGCATGTCTGATGCGCCCAAAGCCGTCGTGTTCGATGTCGGGCGGGTGCTGTTCGACTGGAACCTGCGCTACCTGTTCGAGAAGCTGATCGCCGACCGGGACGAGCTCGAGCAGTTCGTCGGCGAAGTCCTGACCGAGGAATGGCACTTCCAGAGCGACGGCGGCCGTCCGCTGTCCGAGATGGTGCCGGAGTTCGAGGCGCGCCATCCCGAGCATGCGCACCTCGTTCGCGCCTATTGCGACCGGTTCAACGAGACGATCGACCGTCCGATCCACGGGACCCACGCGCTGGTCCGGCGGCTCCACGCGGCCGGCGTGCCGCTTTACGCGCTGACCAACTTCGGCGCCGAATTCTTCGCCGGCTTTCGCCCGACCGAACCGATCTTCGAGCTGTTTCGCGACATCGTGGTCTCCGGCGAGGAGAAGGTCGCCAAGCCCGATCCGGCCATCTACGCGATCTGCGAGGAGCGCTTCGGCCACCCGCCGGGAGAGCTGCTGTTCGTCGACGACAATCCGGCCAACGTCGCGGCTGCCCGCGCGCGCGGCTGGCAGGCCCACCTGTTCATCGACCCCGGCATGTTGCAGACGGAGCTGCAGGCGAGGTCCCTGCTCACATGAAGAATCCCCCGCACCTTGGAAGGCGCGGGGGGCCGGATGCGATGTCGTGCAGCCCCGTCAAAAGGCGGCGCGATCAGCCGTTGCAGCGCGCAAGGTCTTCGGCGCCCATCTCCTGCCCGGCGACCATGAACTTCGTCACCGCGGCGGTTTCGCCGGCCAGCTTCCTGCAGACGATGACCGGGCGGGAGGTGTTCTTGGGCGCCGTGCACTCGGTGCCGCTGCAGTTCCACAAGATGCCACCGGCAATGACTTTTGCTTCCCCGGCCGGGGCCGAGAGTTCCGCACGGTAGTAAGGGCCGGCTTCGCGCGAGACAGCGAGCGCGGGGGCAGCGGTCGCCGTGAGCGCGGCGGCGGCAATGGCGAAAGCGGCGAGCGGACGGTTCATCGAAGGTCTCCTGCGAAAGGGTTGCCTTGTGCAACCAGTTTCGATTCGCTACCTACCATATGAGTTTCACATTGCAACCGGCTTATCCATCCAGATTGCGACCTTTCCCGGCGTGGTCTACGTCGGAGCTGGAGAGTGGAAGGGCGCCGATGGGCCACCTGCATGAAAATTTGCGCGAGATCGTCGAATGCGGCCTGCCCGGCGCGCTCGAGGTAATCGGCGACAAGTGGAGTTTCATGATCCTTCGCGCCGGCTTCAACGGCTTCAAGCATTTCGACAGTTTTCAGGCTGAACTGGGCATCGCCCGCAACATCCTCTCCAACCGGCTGCAGAAGCTGGTCGAGAACGGGATTTTCAAGCGCGAGCCGTGCGAGGACGACAAGCGCAAGATCGAATATCGCCTCACGGAAAAGGCGATCGACCTGCTGCCTGCCATGATCGCGCTGCGCCAATGGGGCGAGAAATACACCAGCAAGGTGCCGCCCAACCTCGTCCTGGTCGATTCGCGTGACCGCAAACCGATCGAACCCGTGCGCCTCCATGCCCATGACGGGCGCCCCCTGGTCTACTCCGATCTCGACTGGGAGGAAGCCGGCGGGAAGGGGCGGCCTGACCTGCCCGAGGACACCTGCTGAGCGAACGGGAGCAGCCGCCCCGAACACCTGACGGCCGCTACATCGTCGTGCGCGGCCGGCTGTGGCGCGCCAGCAATCCGCATCTGTCGGCCGACGAGCGCAGCGGCCTCGTTGCCGAGCTCATGAGCGCCCGGCGAGCCGTGCGCGATGCGAAGGGCGATCCGGCGGCGCTCGCTGCCGCGCGAAAGAGGGTCGAAGCGGCCAAGGTGGCGCTGGGCGAACGCGGCGCCCCGTGGTGGACAGACGGTGCGCCGGACTGGAACCGCCACCTGGCGAAGAACACACCTTATGCGTCGTGGTGGCAGACGGCGGAAGGTTAGTCCGCCTTCGTTTCGGGCGCCTTCTCCGTCTGGTCGAGAGTGACCTTGCCCGGCGGGGCGATCTCGGGATTCTTCGAAGCGAGTTCGCGTTCGCGGTTCTCGTCTTCGTCCTTCATGCCCTTCTTGAATTCCTTCACGCCCTTGCCGAAGTCGCCCATCGTCTCCGACAGTTTCCCCCGGCCGAACAGGACGAGCACGACGAGGGCCACGACCACCCAGTGCCAGAGCGAAAACGAACCCATCTAACCAGACCTTTCCATTGCCTTGCAGGGTATCTAGCACCTCGTTGCCCCCGATTGAAGGGCGGTGCCATCTGCGGTTAACCCGGGGCGATGCAAGGCGAAAGCATGGATCAGAGCAATAACACGACCCGGCGCGGCGCTTTCGGCGTCGTTGCCGCAGGGGCCATGGCCCCGGCCGCAGTGGCCGCGCAGGTCGCCGGCCCCGTCGTTTCGGCTGCCCAGGCCGGGCTAACCGGGCGTTACGGCGAAGATGCCACGCAGCGGCTGCAGGACCTTTTCGACAGCGCGCCGCCCGGCGCGACGATCGATTTCGCCGCCGGGATGGACGAAGGCGGGGACTACCGCGTCACCCGCACGCTCGTGATCCGCAAGCCTTTGAGCCTGCGGGGGCAAAACTCGCGCATCGTCGGGGTGATGGGCAGCGCCGCCACCGACCTGCTGCGCTACGCGCCGACGGCAGAAATGCGCGGCGTTGTCGTGGAAGGTCTGCGGCTGGGCTTCAACGGCCCGGGCCGCGACGCACTGGTGTTCGATGGCGGCGACATCGGCGTCATCGGCAATCTGGTGTCGCGCTGCTCGATCGACGGCGGCAACGCGGGCCATGCGATCCGCCTTGCCGGGCGGGGCAACCACTTCAATTCGGTGCGCGACTGCACCCTTGTCGGCAACAGTGCGCGCGACGGAGCGGTGCTGATCGAAAGCGTCGACGGCAACTCGCTCGAAAACAACGTCATCTCGGGGCAGGGCGCCGGAGTCCGGCTGCGCCTGGTGCCAGGCTCCTACAAGTCCTCGATCGTCGGCGGGGCGATCATCTCGCGCGACATGGGCGTGCACATCGTTGCCGGCCAGCAGGTCGACATCGAGCGCGTCCAGTTCGAGCAGGGCCGCGGCAACGCTGGCGGCGATGGCAACCAGGCTCGCTACCCCTCGCACCTCGTGATCGAAGGATCGGGCCGCTATCCCAACGGCGAGGAAGTGCGCGACATCCGCATCCATGCCTGCAACTTCGGATCGGGCAGCAACCAGGCCTGCGCGATCACCCTGGCCGGCAACGCGCGCGACATCCTGATCGACGAGAACTACTTCAATTCGATCGGCACCGAGAAGCTCGACATCGCGATCCGATCGGCCAGCGTGGTGGGTACGCGCATCGGACCCAACAACCGGGTCGGCGGCGAGCGCGAAGGGGTGCGGCGGGGCCAGGCGAATGCGCTGGACCCCAAGGACCTGTTCTACGTGCTCGATCGCGGGACCGGCACCTACGGCTCCTACAAGGACGGCGCGGCGCTGAGCCTCGCATCCGGCTGGCAGGCCCTGCCGGGCTTCGCGTTCTGGAAGATGGCCGGCGATATCCTGCATTTTCGTTCCGCCTTGCGGGCAGGCGCGGGCGCAGGCGAGTTGATCGGCACCTTGCCGCCCGGCTTCCGTCCGCGCAGCGATATCCGCCTGCTGGTCCCGACGGAGGGCAGCGAGACGGCGACCCTGGCCGTCGCGCCCAGCGGCCGGATCACGGTCCGCTCGGCACCGCAGGGGGCGACGCTCTATCTCGACCAGATAGCGCTGCCCGTGAACGGCGGCGCGGAATTCGTTTCCGGGCTCTACTAGGGCTTCACGACAGCAGCCGGTCGATTGCGCCGACAAGCTCGCGAATGGTCACCGGCTTGGCGAGAAAGTCGCCCGCCCCGGCCTCGCGGATGCGCGCCTCCTCCTGCCGTCCGACATAAGCCGTCACTGCCAGGACGGGTATGGCCTGGAGCCGCGCGTCCGCCTTGATCCGCTCGATCAGTTCGAGCCCCGACACATTGGGCAGGTTGATGTCCATGATCACCAGATCGGGCGCGTAGTCGTGAGCGCGGTCGATCATGTCCGCCCCGTCGCCGACTTCGGCGATATCGTAGCCCTCGCGGCGCAACACCTCGCAATAGAACATGCGATTGAGCACGTCGTCTTCGACCACAAGAATTCGCGCGGACATCCGGCAGCAACGGCCCCGATCGCGATCGGTGCCCTGAAGTCTTGCGGGAATCTTACGCGCGCGGCGCCACGCGACGATAGCTGAGCGCCTCGGCGACGTGGATTCGGCCGACCTGCTCGGCCCCCGCCATATCGGCGATCGTGCGTGCCACGCGCAGCATCCGGGTGTAGCCGCGAGCCGAAAGCCGCATCGCCTCGGCCGCCTGCATCAGCAGCTTGCGGCCCGGCTCGTCGGGCGTGGCGAACGATTCCAGAGCTTCGCCGTCGAGCTCCGCATTGGTCCGCGCGCCGGTCTCGTCGCTACGGTCGGTCTGGATTGCCCGGGCGGCGGCGACGCGTGCGGCCACCTCGGCGCTGCCTTCGGACGGCGGGGGCAGCGCCAGGTCTGCCGCGCTGACGGGATCGACCTCCACGTGCAGATCGATCCGGTCGAGCAGCGGGCCGGAGACCTTGCTCTGGTAGTCGGCCGCGCAGCGCGGTGCGCGCGAACAGGCCAGCGCCGGATCGCCCAGGTGCCCGCAGCGGCACGGGTTCATCGCCGCAACCAGCTGGACGCGCGCGGGGAAGGTCACATGGGCATTGGCCCGCGCCACGCTGACCTCCCCGGTCTCGAGCGGCTGGCGCAGCGAATCGAGCACCGCGCGCTGGAATTCGGGCAGTTCGTCGAGGAACAGGATGCCGAGGTGCGCCAGGCTGACTTCGCCGGGCTTCACCTTCAGCCCGCCGCCCGTCAGTGCCGCGATCGAGGCCGAATGGTGCGGATCGCGGAACGGCCGGCGGCGGCTGATCCGGCCCCCTTCGAGCAGCCCCGCGACCGACTGGACCATCGAAGCTTCCAGCGCCTCGGCCGGGGTCAGCGGCGGCAGGATGCCGGGCAAGCAGCTAGCCAACAGCGACTTGCCGGCGCCCGGCGGCCCGATCATCAGCAAGTTGTGCCCGCCCGCCGCGGCGATCTCCAGCGCGCGCTTGGCGACCTCCTGCCCCTTGACCTGCCGCAGGTCGGGCCCGTGCGCGGGTTCGTCGACCTCGCCGGTTTCGGGGACGGGTAGCGTCTGCGATCCCTTGAGGTGGTTGAGCAGGCTGACCAGATCGGGCGCGGCGACGACGGGGATGCCGCTTGCCCACCGGGCCTCGGCCCCCTGCGCCGCGGGGCAGATCAGGCCCTTGTCCTGCGCGCTGGCATGGATTGCCGCGAGGAGGACGCCGGGGCTCGCCACCACGCGGCCGTCGAGCGAAAGCTCGCCCACGGCGATCCAGTCGCGCAGTTGTTCGGCATCGGTCACGCCCATCGCGGCCAGCAGAGCGAGCGCGATCGGCAGGTCGTAATGGCTGCCTTCCTTCGGCAAATCTGCCGGCGAGAGGTTGATCGTGATTCGCTTGGGCGGCAGCGCCAGGCCCATCGCGGCCAGCGCCGCCTGCACCCGCTCGCGGCTTTCGCCCACGGCCTTGTCGGGCAGGCCCACCACGGCGAAGCGGGGCAGCCCGGCGGCCACCTGGCACTGCACTTCCACCGTGCGCGCTTCCAGCCCGAGATAGGCAACCGTTTGAACGAGTGCGACCAAGCATCCCCCTTGATGGCCCAATCCATAACGGCGCCGCCTCGCTTGTCGAGGGGCCTCTGGTGAATCGCGCGGCAACCCTTTTCCTTCACCTGCGAATCATGCGGGCGGGCGAGAGTACCTGCCCATGCGCCGGACATCCGCCATCCTCGTGCTCCTCGCCGCGCTCGGCGCCGCGCCCGTCCAGGCCGGACAAGGCGTCGTCGTCGAGGTCGAGGAATGGGTCGAGATCGGCGGTCAGCGTTTCGTCGAGGCTCCTGCGGCCGGGGCGGAGCGCGGCGCGCTCTCCGCTTACGGCCCGTTCCGCGTGCTGGACGATCGAACGGCAGCGCTGGTCGGGACGACCGACCATGCCAGCCCGGCCCAGTTCGCCGCCATGCTGCGGGATTACCCGGAGCTCGCCCGGCTCGAGATGCTCGAATGCGCCGGGACCGAGGACGATCTGGCCAACCTGCGGCTGGGCCGCATGATTCGCTCCGCCGGGCTCGCCACCCACGTCCCGGCGGGGGGATCGGTCCGCTCGGGCGGGGTCGAGCTGTTCCTCGCCGGAGTGACGCGCGAGGCGGCCGACGGCGCCGAATTCGCCGTCCACGCCTGGGAGGACGAGGACGGACGCCAGGCCTCGGATTTCGCGCTCGGCGCGCCGCAGAACGCGAAATACCTGGCCTATTACCGCGATATGGGCATGAGCGAGCGCCAGGCGCGGGCGTTCTATGCCATGACCAATGCCACGCCGTTCGAAAGCGCGCGCTGGATGGGCGGTGCGGAAATGCGCCGCTGGATCGGGCAGGAGCAGGATCGTCCGGCCCCGGCCATCGCCTATCTTGACTTGAACCTCGCTCTCAACTAACCGCGCCGCCAGAGACATGAAGGCCGCCTTCACCGGCGGCCGTTTTTATTGATTCACGGGAACTCACCATGAAGCGCACTTTTCAGCCGAGCAACCTCGTGCGCAGCCGTCGCCACGGCTTCCGCGCCCGCAAGGCCACCGTCGGCGGCCGCAAGGTCCTGCGCGCCCGACGCGCGCGTGGCCGCAAGAAGCTGAGCGCCTGAGGCACTTGCCTGCCGAATCCGCCGATGCGGATTCGGCCCCCGGCACCGACCCCTGTCGCACACTCGGTGGACCCCGCGGACTCCTGTCCGCGCGTGCGAGCCGCTAGTCGCAGGCCGAATCGGCGTCTACACCTCCTCCCGTCATGAGCGCGCCGCTCTCCGTCATCCGCAAGCGGGCCGATTTCCTCGCCGCCAACCGGGGCCTGCGCAACGCACGGCCGGGGTTCGTCCTGCTGACGCGGGCGAACGAAGGCGCGGGCAAGCGCTTCGGCATCACGGTGACCAAGAAGATCGGCAACGCCGTCGTGCGCAACAGGATGAAGCGCCGCTTTCGCGAACTGCTGCGCGACGCGCTTCCCGCCGAGGGCCTGCCCGACACCGACCATGTCCTGATCGGCCGCGAGGGCGGGGTGGAGCGCGATTTCGCCCGGCTGCGGGAGGAATTGTCCCGCGCCCTGGCCAAGGCGCGCGAAGGCAAGGGCGATCCGCCGCGCAGGCGGCGGGCATGAAACAGGTTTTCATCCTCATCGCCCGCGGCTGGCAGCTGGGGCCGAGCCGTGTGCTGCCGCCGTCGTGCCGCTTCCAGCCATCGTGTTCGCAGTACGCCATCGACGCCTTGTCGAAACACGGCGCGATCAAGGGTGGATGGATGGCTTTCAAGCGTATATTGCGCTGCAACCCTTGGGGGGGTCACGGGCACGATCCGGTGCCTTAGGCCGATGCCTTAAGCCGGCGCCTCGGGCCGGTCCCGTGACCGGCCGCATTCGTTAATCAGGGATCTTTCGTGAACAACCAGCGCAATCTCATCCTTGCCGTCGTGCTGAGCATGGTGCTCCTGTTCGGGTGGGACTTCGCCATGAACCGGCTCTATCCGCGACCCGAGCAGCCGGTCGCGACGGCCGAGCAGCCGGTGGCCGCGGGCGACGCGCCGACCGTGCGGCGGACGCGCGAAGGCGGGCTGACCGACGCGGCCGACATTGCGCTCGAGAAGAAGGACCTCGACACGGAACTGGCCACCGCCAGCCGGGTGAAGATCGACGCGCCAGAGGTTGCCGGATCGATCAACCCGGTCGGCGCGCGGATCGACGACCTGTCGCTCAAGTCGCACCGCCAGGCGGTCGACAGGAATTCGGGCCCGGTGCGGCTGTTCTCGCCCGCGGGCACTCCTGCGCAGCAATTCGCCCAGTTCGGCTGGGTCGGAGAAGGCGTCACGCTTCCCGATGCGCGAACCGTGTGGCAGGCCAGCGGCGGACCGCTGGCGCCCGGCAAGCCGGTCCTGCTGCGGTGGGACAACGGTCAGGGCCAGCGCTTTGCGATCGAGCTCTCGATCGACGATCGCTATATGATCACGGCCAAGCAGACGATGGCCAACACCGGCACCGGCCCGGTCATCGCGCAGCCTTTCGCCTTCATCAACCGCACCAGCCGCACGGCCAGCCAGGACACTTGGAACGTCCATTCGGGCCCGATCGGCGAGTTCGGCGGGGCGGTGAATTTCGACAGCGATTACGACGACGTCGTCGAATCGCGCCGGGTCACGCCGGCCGGGGCGCCGGGCTGGCTCGGCTTCACCGACATTTACTGGCTGTCCGCCCTGGTCCCGCAGGACGGGGTCTCGGCCAGCGCCGATTTCCGCGCGCTCGACGCCGAGCATTTCCGCGCCGACCTGATCTACGATCCGGTCACCGTCGCGCCCGGCCAGCAGCTCACCCGCGCCACGCGCATGTTCGCCGGCGCGAAGGAAACCGACGTACTCGACGACTACGAGGCGGCCGGCATCGACAAGTTCGGCCTGGCGATCGACTGGGGTTGGTTCCGCTGGTTCGAGAAGCCGATCTTCTGGTTGCTCAAGACGCTGTACGACGCAGTCGGCAACTTCGGCGTGGCGATCATGCTGCTGACGCTGATCATCCGCCTGGTCATGTTCCCGATCGCCCAAAAGCAGTTCGCCAGCATGGCGGCGATGCGCGCAGTACAGCCGAAGATGAAGGCGCTGCAGGAACGCTACAAGGACGACAAGCCCAAGCTCCAGCAGGAGATGGCCAAGCTCTATCGCGACGAGAAGATCAACCCGCTCGCCGGATGCCTGCCGATCTTCATACAGATCCCGATCTTCTTCGCGCTCTACAAGGTGCTGCTGCTGGCGATCGAAATGCGCCACAAGCCTTTCGCGCTGTGGATCGACGATCTCTCGGTGCCCGATCCGGCCCATTTCCTGAACCTGTTCGGCCTGCTCGATTTTGCCGTGCCCAGCTTCCTGGCGCTCGGCCCGCTGGCCCTGCTGCTCGGCATAACGATGTGGCTGACGTTCCGCCTCAACCCCACCGCGATGGACCCGGTGCAGCAGCAGATCTTCGCGATCATGCCGTGGATGATGATGTTCGTCATGGCCCCCTTTGCCGCCGGGTTGCTGCTCTACTGGATCACCTCCAACGTGCTCACGGTGGCGCAGCAAAGCTATCTTTATTCCAAGCATCCGCAGCTCAAGGCGCAGGCGGAGAAGGACAAGGCCGACAAGGCGCGGGCTGCCGAACGCGACAAGGCCCAGGGCTAGGCCCGGACGGGAACGGACATGGCTGCCGAAGAAAACCTTCTCGCCGAAGCGAACCGCCTGTTCTCGGGCCGGGTCGAATTCCTGCTGTCGGCCCCGCAGCTCAATTTCCTGCCCGAGCCGGAGGTGCCCGAGATCGCCTTCTGCGGACGATCGAACGTCGGGAAATCCTCGTTGCTCAATGCCCTGACCGGGCGCCGGGCGATCGCCCGTACGTCGGTGACGCCGGGGCGGACGCAGGAGCTGAATTTCTTCGAGGTCGGCGAACCCACCCAGTTCCGGCTGGTCGACATGCCGGGCTACGGCTTTGCCAAGGCGCCGGTGAAGGTGGTCGACAAGTGGAAGCAGCTCGTGCGCACTTACCTGCGCGGGCGCGCGGTGCTCAAGCGCACGCTGGTGCTCATCGATTCGCGGCACGGCCTCAAGCCGGTCGATACCGACATGATGACGATGCTCGACGAGAGCGCCGCGGTCTACCGATTGGTCCTGACCAAGGCCGACAAGGTCAAGGCGAGCGAACTTGCCGCAACCCTGGCGCAAGTCGAAGCGGCCGCGCGCAAGCACCCGGCCGCCCATCCGCACATCCACGTGACCAGTGCGGAAACGAAACTGGGCATCGACGAACTGCGGGCGGCGGTGCTGGCCGACGTGCGAATCTGACTTAGGCAGGGCGGGGCGAAGCCTCGTCCGCGGCTCGCACTGCTGGTGTCAGGCGGCAGATCAGCGGATCGCCGGGACTGCCGACGATCCGCTGAATCATTCGATCAATCGCCCGCGGGTTCAGTCGTCTCGACGGCTTCGGGCGCGTTCTCGCCCTGGTATTCGAGGGCGAAGGTCGGATCGCACTCGTACGGGCGGATGTAGTCGTTGCCGCGTCCCCAGCGGATATAGCGGGCGCCGCGGTTCTCCAGCATTTCGGGATCCTCGAACCACTGCACGCCCTCGAGTGTCTTGCCGTCGGCCGACAGCCGATAGCGTTCGATCATGTGGACGCTGTCCGAGTGATCGAGGCCGTTGTTGGTGATGGTCGATGCCGCCAGGTGCGTGGTGTCGATCACCAGTTCGTCGCCCTCCCAGTGGCCGATCGAATGGCCCATCTTGGAATGGGGTGCGTCCTCCCCCGGATGGCTGCGGCCGTCGGTGAAGATCAGGCGGTGCTGGTCGTAGTATTCGTAGCGGAACACGATCAGGCCCTGGGACTGGATGATCTCGAACGGGAACGGGCCCTGGACGGTGTAGACGATCGACTGCGGCAGGCACACGCGGGCGATGGTCATTTCGTCGGTCGGCTGCCAGCCCGCCGCCTTCTCGAGCGCCTTGGCGGTCAGCTTTAGGCCGCCATAGACTCCGCGCGGGAACTCGGCGGCCCCGGTATCGTCGAGCACGACGGTATCGGCCGGCAACCCGGCCTTGAGATCGTCGGGCATGTCGAACGAGCTGATCGGCGCGTTCCAGTATCCGCTCAGGTCGGCTTCGGCGTGGGCCGGGGTCGCTACGGCGAAAGCGGCCAGCGCCGCCAGCGCAAGGCGCATCAGCTCTGGTCCTGCCGACCGAAGGGCGCGTGGCCCACGGTCTTCCCGGCCGCATCCTTGACTTCCGACAGGCGCATGTAGGGCTTGCCGTCGCGCGCCGGCCAGCCGGTGATCGTCACCGTCTCGCCCGGCTTCACGCTCGTGCGCGTCCATCCCCTGCGGGTCAGGATGACGGGGGCATTGGTCTCGGCCCGCCAATGCTCGATCTTGCCGTCGGCCTTCTTCACGTCGAGCGCGATGGTCCCGTGCGGATTGGTGAACCTGAAAGCAGTGACGGTCCCGGTCACGGTGACGTTCTTGGACGGGTCGAAGAACACCGCGAACGAATGGTGCGCGACGGCTGCGGTCGAACACACCCCGAACACTGCTGTTAGTGCCACGATTAAGCGCTTCATTGACATCCTCTTTCGCCCGATTTTGACGGTCGCAATATACGCGCCGCCGCCATTAATCCAGCCTGTCTGCACGCAGCCGGGCCGTTCAGCCTCGACAGCGCTTGCCTGAATGCCTAGGGCGAAACGCGCGAAGAACAGGGCCCGCGCATGAAGCTTATCATCGGTAACAAGAACTATTCCAGCTGGTCGCTGCGCGGCTGGCTGGCGGCGAAGCAGTCGGGCCTCGCATTCGAGGAACTTACTGTCCACATCGACGGCGACGACTGGCAGGCGATGAAGCGTGCCGATGGCGAATTCCAACCAAGCGCCGGCAAGGTCCCGGTGCTGTGGGACGGCGAAACCGTGGTGTGGGATTCGCTCGCGATCATGGAATACCTGTCCGACAAGGTCGGGCGCGACCGCTTCTGGCCCAAGGACGACGCAGCTCGGGGGATGGCCCGGGCCTGTGTCGCGGAAATGCACTCCAGCTATCTCGCGCTGCGCCGCGAATGCCCGGTGAACATTCGCCGCCGGATCGAAGGGCACCAGATTAGCGACGCCGCGCGCGGCGATATCGTGCGCATCCTGCAGCTCTGGGCCGAGGCTCGCGCGCGCTTCGGGCGGGGCGGGCCCTTCCTGTTCGGCACCTTCGGCGCCGCGGACGTGTTCTACGCGCCCGTCGTCAGCCGCTTCGTCACCTACGGCATCGGCGTCCCGGGCTTCGCGCAGGCCTATATGCAGGCGGTGTGGGAACACGAGTGGATGCAGCAATGGATTTCCGGCGCCGAGGCCGAGGAATGGACCATCAACCAGTTCGAGGTGGCTGCCTGACGTGAGCCGCGCGCTCGACAATGCGCTGGCCCTGATGGCCTGCGAGAGCGTGACCCCGGCGCGCGGGCCGGTGTTCGATGCGCTCGAGGGCGTTCTGGCGCCGCTGGGGTTCGACTGCCGCCGCTTCGTGAAGGAAGGGGTCGAGAACTGCCTCGCCATCCGGCGCGGGCCCGAGGGGGCGCGGCATTTCGCCTTTGCCGGTCACGTCGATGTCGTGCCGCCGGGCGAGGGGTGGGCGAGCGCAGCCTTCGCCCCCGAAATCCGCGGCGAACTGCTCTACGGCCGCGGAGCGGTCGACATGAAAGGCGCGGTCGCGGCCTTTGCCGCGGCGGCGGCGGACATCCCGGTGTCGGCCGGCACGCTCAGCCTGATCATCACCGGCGACGAGGAGGGCGAGGCGCTCCACGGCACACGCGCGCTGATCGACCTGATGCGCGAGACCGGCGACATTCCCGACCTGTGCCTCGTGGGCGAGCCGACCTCGGTCAATCGCCTGGGCGACATGATCAAGATCGGCCGCCGGGGCTCCATCAACGTGTGGATCGAGGTCGAGGGCGTGCAGGGCCACGTCGCCTATCCGCACCTGGCCGACAATCCGGTCACGAAGCTGGTCGCCATGCTGGCCGAACTCGACGCTCTGGT
The DNA here is from genome assembly GCF_053819185.1 of Tsuneonella sp. HG222. Classification (NCBI taxonomy): domain Bacteria; kingdom Pseudomonadati; phylum Pseudomonadota; class Alphaproteobacteria; order Sphingomonadales; family Erythrobacteraceae; genus Tsuneonella; species Tsuneonella sp. HG222. Next base: position 496,211 of record NZ_JBSOQZ010000001.1, read on the forward strand.
GCTCGATCAGGGGACCGACTGGATGCAGCCCAGCAACCTGGAGATCACCGATCTCGAGGTGGGCAACCCGGCGCACAACGTGATCCCCGCCAGGGCGAAGGCCCGCATCTCGATCCGCTTCAACGACCTGCACAGCGGGGCGAGCCTGGCGGACCTCGTCGACGAGGTTGCCCGGCGCCACGGCGGCACGACCCGCCCGGTCATCTCCGGAGAGCCCTTTCTCACTCCGCCGGGCCGGTTCCAGCAGATCGTCGCGGCGGCGGTGCAGGCGGAAACGGGCATCGAGCCCGAACCTTCGACGAGCGGGGGCACGTCGGATGCGCGTTTCCTGAAGGAGATCGTCCCGGTGATCGAGTTCGGGCTGGTCAACGCGACCATGCACAAGCGCGACGAGGCCGTGGCCGTGCCCGATCTCGACGCGCTCGCGCGGATCTACCGCCGTATCGCACTGGCGGCGTTGCAAGACGGCTGACATTGCTTCAACGTCGACCCTGAAAAACAGGGGACGCATTGCATGAACGACGCCAGCGAAATCGCCGCGGAAGCCGCGCCGATCGGGCAGGGCAAGCTGCAGTGGCGGATCCTGCTGGGCTTCGTGCTGGGGCTGGCGGGCGGTCTCCTGGCCTATACCTTTGCCGGGGGTGCGGCCTGGCTCGAAGCGGTCGTGACCTACGTCACCAATCCGCTCGGGCAGATCTTCCTGCGCTTGCTGTTCATGCTCGTCATCCCGCTGCTGTTCAGCGCGCTGGTCGTGGGTATCGCCGAGATGGGCGAGGTCCGCTCGCTCAAGAAGATCGGCATCCGCACGCTGGTCTACACCGTCGTGGTCAGCGGCATCGGCGTTGCGCTGTCGATCATGCTGGTGAACCTGCTCAAGCCGGGTGCGGGGGTGGACCGGGACGCTGCCCAGGATCTGCTGGCACAGGGCGCGCAGGGCGCCGCCGGCATCGTCGAGCGGTCGGGCGAGGCCAAAACCGGGGTCGAGGCCGTCCTCGGCCTGATCCCGACGAACGTGGTCGAGGCCATGGCCAGCAACGACATCCTGGCGATCATGGTCTTCGCGCTGATCTTCGGCATCGGCCTGCTGATGGTCCAGACCCAGCGGACCGAGACGCTGAAGGACGCCATCGAGGGCGTGTTCGAGGTGGCGATGAAGCTGATCGGCGCCGTCATCCAGCTCGCGCCGATCGCCATCTTCTGCTTCATGTTCAACCTGGCCGCCCAGTTCGGCTGGGAGCTGCTGTTCAAGCTGGCCGCCTATGTCGCGGTCGTCCTGCTTGCGCTGAGCCTGCAGATGTTCGGCGTCTTCCCGCTGCTGCTCAAGTTCGTCGCGGGCAAGAGCCCGATCGCTTTCTTCCGGGAAACGCGCGAGGCCAGCGTGATGGCCTTCAGCACGGCCAGCTCCAACGCCACCCTGCCGACCGCGCTGCGGGTGGCGGACACGGAGCTCAAGCTGCCGCGCAAGGTGGCGCGGTTCGTGCTGACCATCGGGGCGACCGCCAACCAGAACGGCACCGCCATGTTCGAAGGCGTGACCGTGTTGTTCCTCGCCCAGTTCTTCGGAGTCGACCTGACGCTGACCGACCAGATCTTCGTGATGCTGGTCTGCATCCTTGCAGGGATCGGGACGGCGGGCGTACCGGCGGGATCGCTGCCGGTGATTGCGCTGATCCTCGCCGGCGTGGGCGTCAATCCGGCGGGGATCGGGCTGATCCTGGGCGTCGACCGCTTCCTCGACATGTGCCGCACCACGCTCAACGTCATTGGCGATCTCGTCTGCGCGCAGGTCATCAGCGCCTTGAGCGCAGGCGACGAGGAGACGGCGGAGCGTAAGATCGGGTTCTAGTCGGCGCCCGGCTTGTTGATCCGGACCGGCAGGAATTCGCCCAGCCCGCAAGACGCGCCTTCCTGCCCGTCGGAATAGCGCACGCGGATCGTGTCCACGCTGCACAGCTGACCGGTCGTCGCATTGTAGCTGAACCGCTCTTCGAACCCCAGGCTCGGGCAGCGGTTGGGCAGCGTGTTGCGGTACGTTGTGTTGTCGATCATCTCGAAATCGATCGTGTAGTCGTCATGCACCCGCGTGGTGTCGATCCGGTTGACGGAAATGCACCGTTCGGCCGGACCCAGCGCCTGGATCGCCGGCCCCCGGCTGACGACAGGGGCGCTGTCGATCTGCTGCTGGCAGGCGGCCAGCGGGACAATGCACAGGATGGCGATGAGCGGCCGCATGGAAATCTCCCGCGGGGCCCGTCAGGAAACGACGGCGCCCGGCACGTGTCCAACGGGTCGTTTGGCCGGGCGTTCCTGCGGCTTAACCAGCACCTTATCCCTGAAGGCGCATTGCGCGACGACCGGGCAGCGCCAGCATTCGGGCGTGCGCGCCTTGCACACGTAGCGGCCGTGCAGGATCAGCCAGTGGTGCGCATGGCGGCGGAACGGGCCGGGGACGACCTTCTCCAGCTTGGCTTCGACAGCCTCGGGCGTCTTTCCCCGCGCAAGGCCGGTGCGGTTGGACACCCGGAATACGTGCGTGTCGACCGCGAAGGTCTCCTGCCCGAAGTGGCAGTTCAGCACGACATTGGCGGTCTTGCGGCCGACCCCGGGAAGGCGCGTCAGCGCATCGCGGTCGTTCGGCACCTCGCCGCCGAACTCGTCGATCAGCATCTGTGACAGCGCGATGACGTTCTTCGCCTTGGTATTGAACAGCCCGATGGTCTTGATGTGCTCCTTCAGGCCCTCTTCCCCCAGATCGAGCATTTGTTGCGGCGTCTCGACCTCGGCGAACAGCTTGCGGGTCGCCTTGTTGACGCCGACGTCGGTCGCCTGCGCCGACAGCGCGACGGCGACGACGAGCTGGTAGGCGTTGCCGTATTCAAGCTCGGTCACCGGGTCGGGATTGTCCTGCGCCAGCAGGCGGAAGAACTCGAAGATGTCGTCCCGCTTCATCGAGAGCGCGTCACAACCCCAGGACTTGCGCCATCGTGTAGCGGCCGGCGGGCTGGTCGATCAGCCAGGTCGCGCCGCGCACCGCGCCGTGGGCGAAGATCATGCGGTCCTCGGCACTGTGCGACAGGGTAATGCGCTCCTGCTCGCCGGCGAGGATCACCGAGTGGTCGCCCGCCACCGTTCCGCCGCGCAGCGAGGCGAACCCGATGGCGCCTTGCGCCCGCCGCCCCGTCTGCCCGTCACGACCGCGTTCGGAGTGATCCGGCAGCGCGATGCCGCGCCCCGCGGCGGCCGCTTCGCCCAGCAGCAGCGCGGTTCCGCTCGGCGCGTCGACCTTCATCCGGTGGTGCATTTCGACGATCTCGATATCCCAGTCCGGTCCCAGCCGGCTCGCCGCCTCGCGCACCAGGTGCGCCAGCAGGGTGACGCCGAGCGAGGTGTTGCCGGTCTGCAGGACGGGGATCGCTCCCGCCGCGGATTCGAGCTCGGCGTGATGGCGCTCCTCGAGGCCGGTCGTCCCGACCAGGATGGGCACGCCGGCACCGATCGCCGCATGGAGGTTGGACTGCAGCGCGCCGGGGGCGCTGAAATCGACCAGGACGTCGCTCGCGTCGGCAAGTCCGGCGACGTCCTCGCCCCGGTCGATCCCGCCGGCGAGCGTGTGGCCCGCGGCTTCGATCGCGCGAACCAGCGCGTGCCCCATGCGGCCTTCGCTGCCGATGATCCCGATGCGTGCCATTCGATCCTGTCTGCCTGCCGCTGCGCCAACCCGAGGCGAGCGGTGTTCCCGCCGCGCCGTTGCCACGCTACTTGAGGGCAATGGAAGATATTCGCAACATCGTCATCCTGACCGGGGCGGGGATCAGCGCCGAATCCGGGCTGCGAACGTTCCGCGCGGAGGACGGGCTATGGGAAGATCACCCGGTCGAGACAATTGCCACGCCGCAGGGCTTCCGCCGCGATCCCGACCTGGTCCAGCGCTTCTATGACGAGCGCCGCGCAGGCATCCTGGCGGCCCGGCCCAACCCGGCGCACGCCGCGCTCGCCCGGCTCGATGCGGCCTGGGAAGGGGACTTGCTGATCGTCACCCAGAACATCGACGACCTGCACGAGCGGGCCGGAGCGGCGCGCGTCCTGCACATGCACGGCGAGGGGCTGAGCGTGTGGTGCACGCAATGCGACGCACGCCATCGCTGGGAGGGCACGCTCAGGGACGGTCCGCCCTGTCCGGCATGCGGCGAGGTGGCGCTGCGGCCCGACATCGTCTGGTTCGGCGAGATGCCCTATCGCATGGACGAGATTTTCGCCGCGCTGTCCCGGGCCGATCTGTTCGTTTCGATCGGGACGAGCGGGGCGGTCTATCCGGCGGCGGGCTTCGTGCAGCAGGCCAGGCAGCACGGCGCGCGGACGCTCGAACTCAATCTCGAGCGGAGCCAGGGCTCGCAATGGTTCGACGAAACGCGGCTTGGCCCGGCGAGCGAGCTGGTGCCGCAATGGGTCACGGAAATGCTCGGGACAGGCTGAAGGCGCGCGCCCCGCCTATCGGCGCTTCTTGGCAATCGTTGCGGTGAAGTCGGGGTCCTTCTTCGCCACCCAGTCGACGAATTTTCGCACCGCTGGATTATCGAGCAAAGCCTGCACGTCCATGCCGTGGCGCTCGAGCTCCGAATTGGTGAAGTTGACGATCAGCGTCTGCTGACAAATCGGATGCATGGGCACCACGTCGCGTCCGCCCCGGCTCTTGGGGACCGGGTGATGCCATACCGTGGTCTTGCCCAGTTCGCGGCCGCACAGCCAGCAGGGGCCGGCGGGTGGCTGTTCGGCGGCCTCGTCCGGCGCCTCGTCCCGGTAGCCATGCTTGGAATGCTTGCGGGCCATGCCTTACCTCGGTTTCTGTCCGGCTCGGTTACTGACGGGCCTCATTGCCACAGCCCTTGCATGCCTGGTCCTTGGCAATGCGCATAGTGCGCATTCCCGGGCTCAGGCCGTCGAGGACATGGAGCCTGCTCCATTGCGGTTCCCCCATCTGCGGTTCGACGATCACCCTGATCGCCTGAAGCGCCGCGAAGGTCCCTGTCCAACCCGCCATTGCGCCCAGCATCCCGTCTTCCGCGCAGGTGTCGCAGTCCTCTGCGTCGAAAGCATCGCCGACGAAGCAGCGGTAACAGGCCTCGTCGGGCAGATGCCCGGCGAAGGCGCCTACCTGGCCCTGGAACCGCCCCACCGCAGCGCTCACCAGCGAGATGCCCAAGGCGACGCAGGCATCGGACACGGCCAGGCGGGTGGCGAAGTTGTCGCAGCCGTCGAGGACCAGGTCGGCACCGGCAATCCGCCCGGGGGCACTGGCCGCATCGACCCGCTCGAGCACGGCCTCGACCTCTAGCCCCGGATCGAAATCCTCGACCCAAGCCTTTGCACGGGCAGCCTTGAACTTGCCGATCGCATCCTCGGTGAAGATCGTCTGGCGCTGGAGATTGCTGGCATCGACGCGGTCGTCGTCCACCAGCGTCAGGCGGCCCACGCCCGCACCCGCAAGGTATTGCAGCGCCGGGCTGCCGATGCCGCCCACGCCGATCAGCACGACGTGCGCCTTGGCCAGCTTCGCCTGACCCGCGCCGCCGATTTCGGGCAAGACGATGTGCCGGGCGAAACGGTCGAGACGGTCGGGGGACAGGGCCATGCCGCTCCCTAGTGCGTCGCCGCCCTGTGCAAAAGCCTGCGCAGAACCCGCCGGCCAATTCCGGCAGATCCTGTGCAGATCATGCGGACAGGGGGGCTCAGCTTTCGAGCTGGCGCAGCAGGCTCCGCACGTCGCCGTCCATGTCGGCGTCGCGCTTCCTCAGGTCCTCGATCAGGCGGACCGCGTGGATCACCGTCGAGTGGTCCCGGCCGCCGAACTTGCGGCCGATCTCGGGATAGCTGCGCGGCGTCAGCACCTTTGCCAGGTACATCGCGACCTGCCGCGGACGGACCACGGCGCGGGCGCGGCGCTTGCTCGACATCTCCGAGCGGTCGACGCGGTAGAACTGGCAGACGGTGCGCTGGATCTCGTCGATCGTGATGCGCTTGCGGTTGGCCGAGAGGATGTCGGTCAGCTGCTCTTCGGCCAGCTGGAGCGAAACGTCCTGCCCGGTCAGCTGGGCATAGGCGATCAGCTTGTTGAGGCCACCGACGAGCTCGCGCACGTTGCGGTTGATCGTGCGGGCCAGGAACTCGATGACATCGGCCGGAACCGCCAGCGGCGCGAACCTGGTCAGCTTGGAATCGAGGATCGAGCGGCGCAGCTCGATGTCGGCTGGCTGGATATCGGCCACCAGACCCATGCTGAGGCGGCTGAGCAGGCGCGGTTCGACCCCGTCGAGCGCCTGGGGCGCGCGGTCGGCGGCGAACACCAGTCGCTTGCCCTCGGACAGCAGCGCGTCGATCGTGTAGAGCAGTTCCTCCTGCGCGGCAGCCTTGCCGATGATGAACTGGATGTCGTCGACCAGCAGCAGGTCGAAGGCGCGCAGGCGGGCCTTGAACTCCATCATCTCGTTCTGGCGCAGGGCCTGCACGAACTCGATCATGAAGCGTTCGGCGCTGCAGTAGAAGATGCGCGCACGCGGATGCGCCTGCAGATAGCTGTGGCCGATCGCGTGCAGCAGGTGCGTCTTGCCCTGGCCGGTCGCGGCCTTGAGATACAGCGGGCTGAACTGCGGCTGCTCGACCTTGCTCATCCGCTCGGCCGCATTGAACGCGAGCACGTTGGTGGTGCCGGTGACGAACGCCGCGAACGTCAGCGACGGGTCGAGCCCGACCGAGCTGGTGAAGCCATGTTCGCCGATCGAGGCCATCGCCATGCCGGGCACGGCGTCGTTCGCGGCGCGATGGCCGAAGCCGTCCTGCCCGCGCAGGTCGATGTCGGCCAGCTTGCGGCGCCCGGGGTGGACCGAGATCTTGACGTGGCGCACTTCGCCGCGGGCGATCTTCCACGCCAGCGACAACCGGTCATGGAAGCGGTCCTGCACCCAGCTGGCCGAAAACTCGGTCGGCAGGAACAGGTTCAGCGTGCCGGTGTCCTTGCAGAAGCTGCCGACCTGTATGGGTTTGATCCACTGGCTGTGAAGCTGATGGCCCAGATCCTTGCGCAGGCCCTGGCTGATGTCCGACCAGTCGGCTGCCAGGTCCGCTGCGTCCTGATCTTCCATTTCCAACACCTTGTCGCCCCCGACCGTTCCAGTTTGCTTGGTTCCGAATCCCCCGCGGATCATCTTTTCCGTCCCGTCCTTTTCATCACTGGAACCCCCTTTGGACGATTCGACGACGCCCCGGCAAAATCCCGCCTTCGCCAAAAACCCCATGCGGGGCGGCGCGTCGTGATCATCTTCTCGATGTAAGGTCCGAAAGCTGCAAACAGCAGTGGCCCGTGGCGCAGTCTTAAAAAGGACTCGGACGAAGTCGCAAGAGGCCAGAGCGAAATATAGAATCTTTTTGAGGCTTGACTCACCGCAAGCCCGCAGACTTCCGTCGAGCTGCCTGTATTTACTCGATTTTCACCGTGCGAGACGCGCGAATCGCGGGAATTGCTGCATTTCCATGACAGCGACGACGGCGCCACTTGCCGATGCAAAAAAGGCCGGCGTGGTAAACGCCGGCCTCGCCTGTTCGGTGTTCGATTTCCGTTCCCTCCGGACAGCCCCGGAGGCGCGAATCACATGCCGGAAACGCGCTTGGTCAGGCGGCTCATCTTGCGGGCGGCCGTGTTCTTGTGAAGCACGCCGCGGGAAACGCCGCGGGCCAGTTCCGGCTGCGCACCGGCGAGCGCCGCGACGGCAGCGTCCTTGTCGCCGCCGGCAATCGCGAGCTCGACCTTCTTGACGAACGAACGGATGCGGCTGACGCGGGCGCCGTTCACTTCGGCCCGGCGTTCATTGCGGCGGATGCGCTTCTTGGCTTGCGGCGTATTGGCCATGTCTGTCCTTACTGCGGGCCGCCGGTGAGCGGCCTGATTCGTATGCTATGGGTTGTTCAGAACGGCAGTTGCCCGCCGGAAAGCGGCGCCCTTAGCGGCACGTGTCCGAATCGTCAACTTATTCGAGCGGATCGACCCTTACAGGGTGTAAAGCAGATAGAGCAGGCCGATCATGACTGGAAGGCCGACAACCAGTGCGGTACCGATCCAGCGCAAGTTGTGCAGGATGGTGGTCCGCCGCCTCTCCTGCCGCAGCTTGGTGTCACGCTCCAGCCGCCGCCGGCGGCTGCGGATGCGCACGTCTTCTTCATCGTCGCTTTCTGCTTCGACGGGCCCCATGTCCTTCAACTCCCCACCCGGCTGCCCGCGGGCCGCGCCGGGCCCGTCGTCACTTAGGTGCCTTGGACGATCGGCTTGCGCCGATGCTCAATATTCAGTGAGGTTTGTATCTCGTTCGGGTCGCAGCGCAAGCCGTGGCGTCACCGCTGGCAGCGAGGACAGAACCACGTGCTTCGACCTCCTTGGACGATGCGCTTGATGGTGCCGCCGTCGGCGTGGTGGCAATCTCCGCCTTCGCGGTCGTAAACGTCGAAGCGCTTGGAGAAATAGCCGAGCTGCCCATCGGGGCGGGCATAGTCGCGCAGAGTTGAGCCGCCCGCCTCGATCGCCTCTTCCAGAACCGCGCGGATTGCCTCCACGAGTGCCGCGAGGCGCGGGCGGCCGATCTTGCCCGCAGCCTTGCGGGGATCGATCCGGGCGCGCCACAGGGCCTCGCACACGTAGATGTTGCCCAGGCCGGCGACGATGCGCTGGTCGAGCAGCATGAGCTTGATGGCCTGCTTGCGTCCGGAAAGCGCGGTCTTGAGATGAGCGGCCGTCAACCCGGGGCCGAGCGGTTCGGGACCCATGGCGGCGAACGCCGGCCAGTCATCGAGGTGATCGGTTCGCACCAGATCGACGAAACCGAAGCGCCGCGGATCGCACAGGGCGAAGCGATGGTCGGCCGTGGTCAGCACCAGATGGTCGTGCTTGCCGATGGCCTCGGGATCGATCCGCCAGCGGCCGCTCATCCCCAGGTGGAAGATCATCGTGGAATCGCGGTCGGTGTGAATCAGCCCGTACTTGGCCCGGCGCCCCAGCCCGGTTACGCGCGCACCGCTCAGCGCCTGGACCAGACCCTCGGGGAAGGGGAACCGCATGTCCGGCCGGTTTAAGGCGACCTTGTCGAGCCTAGCCCCGTCCAGGTACCGTGCGAGGCCGCGAACGGTGGTTTCGACTTCCGGCAGCTCGGGCATCGGCGGGCGATAGCCGGGCCGGGGCAATCTGTCATCGCCAAGTAGAATGGCGCTCGCTAGGGGCCGTGCGATGTCCGCCGACCGCCGCCAGCTCGTCGCCTTCGCCCTGCTCGGCTTCGTGATGATACTCTGGTCCGGCAACACGATCGTCGGCCGCGCCGTGCGCTTCGACGTGCCGCCGCTGACGCTGGCCTTCGTCCGCTGGGCCGGCGCGACCCTGATTCTCCTGCCTTTCGCCTGGCGCCCGCTGCGGGCGGACTGGCCCGCGCTGCGGAAGGGCTGGAAGGAGACGCTGCTTCTCGGCTTGCTCGGCGTGGGCCTGTTCAACTCATTGATCTACACCGGGCTGCGTTACACGACGGCAACCAACGGGCTCCTGCTGCAGGCCGGCATTCCCGCCGCCGTCGTGCTGTTCGAGCGGATGGCGTTCGGCGTGCGGTCTCCCCTGGTGCAGATCGCCGGCGTGCTGTGCGCGATCATCGGCGTCGCGGTGGTGGTCTTCGAAGGCGATCCTACGCACGCGCTGAGCCTGCGGTTCGGCTTCGGCGACCTGCTGATCCTTCTCGCGGTGCTGGTCTGGGCCCTTTACACCGTGTTCCTGCGCCTGCGCCCGGCGGTCCGTCCGGTAACCTTCGTGTTTGCGACCTTCCTGATCGGCGCGATCGTCCTCGCCCCGTTCGCGGCAAGCGAATGGCTGGCCGGCGAGCGGATCCGGCCAACCAAGCTAGCCTTCGGCGCCTTTGCCTATGTCTGCGTGTTTCCGTCGATCATCTCGTACTTCATCTTCAATTCCGCGGCGGGGATCGTCGGTCCCGCGCGGGCCGGGGTATCGATCACGCTGATGCCGGTGATCGGGGCGTTCCTCTCTGCCGCGCTGCTGGACGAGCCGCTCCATGCCTATCACTTCGCCGGCATGGCCACGATCATGCTGGGTATCGTGCTTTCGATCGTCGCCATGCGCCGGCAGGCGCGCGCCGCCGCGAACGCTGGCCTTGGCGCGGGCACGCCGCTAGAGGACGGCACATGAGCGATCCACAGAGCCATACCGTCAGCTTCGGCTACGAAGAGGTCGACCCCGAAGAAAAAACCCGCCGCGTAGGCGAAGTGTTCTCGGGCGTGGCGCGCAAGTACGACATCATGAACGATGCGATGTCGGGCGGTATGCACCGGTTGTGGAAGGACCAGTTCGTGCGGCGGGTCAAACCGCAGCCGGGCGAGGCCATTCTCGACATGGCCGGTGGCACCGGTGACATCGCCTTCAGGCTCGCGGCCAAGGGCGCGGACGTCACCGTGGCCGATATCAACCAGGCCATGCTCGATGTCGGGCTGGAGCGGGCGATGGACAAGGGCCTGACGAGCCTCGTCTGGAGCCGCCAGAACGCCGAGCGCCTGACTTATCCCGAGCGGACCTTCGATGCCTATACGATCGCCTTCGGCATCCGGAACGTCACCGACATTCCCGCTGCGCTGGCCGAGGCGCACCGTGTTCTCAAGTTCGGCGGGCGCTTCTACTGCCTCGAGTTCTCGACCACCGAGTGGCCCGGCTTCAAGGAAGCCTACGACTTCTATTCGCATCGGCTGGTGCCGCAGATCGGCAAGGCCATTGCCGGCGACGCGGAAAGTTATCGCTACCTCATCGAATCCATCCGGCGCTTCCCGCCGATGCCCGAATTCGAAGCGATGATCCGTTCGGCCGGGTTCGCCCGCACCAGGGTCGAGCCGATCATGGGCGGGCTGGTGGCCATTCATTCGGGGTGGAAGACCTAGGGTGAGCCGCCCTTCGACCCATATCTGGCGCCTCCTCAAGTGGGGCCGCACCCTTGCACGGCATGGGGCGCTGCGGGGGATCGAGAACGATCCGAACACTCCGCCCCAGGTCCAGCGCCTCGCCCGAGTGGCCCGCTTCGGTGCCATTCAGCCGAAGACGCCAGATTACGCCGCCGCATTTCAGGACATCGGTCCGGCGGCTATCAAACTGGGCCAATCGCTCGCCACCCGCCCCGATCTCGTGGGCGAGGAGGCGGTCCGCAACCTGCTGAGCCTGCAGGACAGCCTGCCGCCGGTCCCTTTCGCGGCTTTCGAGCGGGAGATCGAGCGCAGTTTCGAAGCGCCCGTCTCCAGCCTTTTCCGCCATATCGAACCCGAGGCGGTCGGCTCCGCCTCGATCGCGCAGGTCCACCGGGCGATCACCACCGACGGGACCGACGTCGCGATCAAGGTGCTGCGACCGGGCATTCGCGAGCGGCTGGCGCAGGATATCGCAACCTACGAATGGGCTGCGGCGCATCTGGAAGAGCTGGGCGGCGAGGCACGGCGGCTGCGCCCGGCGCTCACCATCGCCAACTTCAAGCGCTGGACCAATAGCGAGCTCGACCTGCGGCGCGAAGCGGCCAGCGCGTCCGAACTGGCCGAGGCCATGCGCGGGTTCGAGGGATATTGCATCCCCTCGGTCGACTGGGACCGGACGAATGGCCGGGTGATGACGATCGAGTGGATCGACGGCATCAAGATATCCGATATCGACGGTCTGCGCGCGGCCGGGCACGACATGCCCTTGCTGGCCAGAAGGCTGGTGCTGGCCTTCCTGACCCAGGCGATCAGTGCGGGATTCTTTCACGCCGACATGCACCAGGGCAACCTGTTCGTGCGCCCCGACGGGACGATCGTCGCCATCGACTTCGGCATCATGGGGCGGATCGATCGCCGTGCACGGCAGTGGCTGGCCGAGATCCTCTATGGCCTGACGACCGGCAACTATCGCCGTGTCGCCGAGATTCATTTCGAGGCGCAGTATGTGCCGGCCTATCACTCGGTGGACGAGTTCGCGACCGCCCTGCGCGCGGTGGGCGAGCCGATGCGCGGCAAGCCGGTCAGCGAACTGTCGGTGGGGCAGATGCTCGACGGGCTGTTCGCGATCACGCGCGATTTCGACATGCAGACGCAGCCGCACCTGCTTCTGCTGCAGAAGACGATGGTCATGGTCGAAGGGATCGCCACCCAGCTCGATCCGGAAATCAACATGTGGGATGTCTCGGCGCCCTTCGTCCGCAGCTGGATTCGCGACGAACTGGGGCCGGAGGCGGCGCTTGCCGACCGCCTGCGCACCGATGTCGAAACGCTGCTGCGCATTCCGGAGCTGGTCCGACGGATCGAGGACCGCTTCCCCGCGCGGGGCGGCGCGCCCGATCCTCCCCCATTGCCCCATGTCGAACTGGTGTGGGAACGGCGCCCCGGCGCCGGGGGCCGGGCCCTCGGGTTGATCGCGGCGGCCTTGACCGGAGGAGCGATCGTCTGGGCGGCGAGTCTGGCAGGCTGGCTCGGCTAGGTGAGCGACGGGGGGGCGCCACCGTGGGACCGGTTCGCCGCCTGGCCGCGGTGGGCCGCGCGCGCGGCGCTGGCCGCAATCGCCCTCCTGCTGACGCTATCGATCTCGACCGCGCTGCCCTCCGGCGCGGTGACCGAAATGGCAGTGCCCTCGACGGCTCCCCAGGCGGCTCCGGCCCAGCGCGATACCGACCTGTCGCTCTACGATCGCATCGCGGCCCGGGTCGCGTTTGGCGAGGATTACCACCGGGCCGCCGTCTCCGAACAGCGAGCGGCGAATTTCCCGGTCAGGCCCGGCCTTGCGGTCAGGCTGCCGACGATGGCCTATCTGACGGCGCTGACCGGAGGCGCGATGCTGGCGCCGCTGCTTCTCCTCGGCGCGCTGACGGCGGGGGCTTGGTACGTCCGAATGCCAGGGGAACCGGGGGGAGGGAGCCGCAGGGTCGTGGCCGTGGCCTTGCTGCTGGTGGGCGCCTCGGCGGCGCTCAATCCCGAGTATGCCGGCCTGCACGAAGTCTGGGCTGGATTGCTGATTGCATTGGCCGTGGCGCTGCATCGACCCGGGCGGTGGCACTGGGCCTGGCTGGCCGCGGCGGCCGCCCTTTCCATACGTGAGCCTGCCTTGCCCTTGGTCCTGCTGATGAGCGCCCTCGCGCTTTGGCGCCGCGACTGGATCGAGGCGATTGCCTGGGCCGTCCTGACGGCCTTGTTCGCTGCATTCCTCGCCTGGCACTTGTCGGAAGTGAACGCTCTCCTGGAACCCGGCGACAGGCCGTCCCCGTCCTGGCTCGCCCTGCGCGGCATTGAAGGGCTGACCCGCAACATCGCCGAAACCAGCCCGCTGCAGTTTCTGCCCGCCTCCCTCGCGGCGCCCCTCGCCATCCTGCCGCTGGTCGGCTGGGCGGGGTGGAAAAGCCCCCTCGGCCTGCTCGCGGGGTTGCTTTGCGCCGGCTATGGCCTGCTGTTCATGATCGCCGGGCGGGACAACAACTTCTACTGGGCCTTGCTGGTCGTTCCGGTCTGGTTCGTCGGGTACGCGTTCGTTCCGATGGCGCTGCGATCGCTGATGCGGGCGGCGCGAACATGAGCGGCGCCGGTTCGCTGTTCGGCTGGTGGGAATCGCTCGGCAGGCCCTTGCGCCGGTTGCCGCGCTGGGCGGCCGCGCTGGCGCTGCTGGCGACACTCGCGACCTGCGTATGGGCGGCAAAGGCCGAGGAAAGCTATGGCCGGGCGGCCGAGGTTGCCAACCGGCAGAAGCTGGACAAGGGCGCGCGGCGCGATTTCGACCTCTATCTCGCGATCGACCGGAGGCTGGCCGCCGGCGAGAACTATTACGCTGCCGCGCTCGACGAGCATCGCACGTCGAGATTTCCCACCACGCCGTTCGTCACCGTGCGGCCGCCGACGCTGGCGCTGAGTTCCGTCGTGCTCGGCCTGCCGGGCTTGCGAATCCTCGCCGCGATGCTGTGGGCCGTGACCGCGATCGGCATTTATATGGCGCTTGCCGGTAAGGTCCGGCGCCCGGAACAGTTCGGCGCCACGGCGACGACCCTAGCGGTCGGAGCAGTGGCGCTGATCGAGAAGGTCGGCCTGAGCCAGGAGATCATGGCCGGGCTTTTCATCTCGGCGTCGCTGGCGACTTATCGCCCCCGGCTGTGGTGGCCGTCCTTCCTGCTCGCCTGCATGGGCCTGGCCGTTCGCGAACTTGCGCTGCCCTACCTCCTCCTGTGGGGCGCACTGGCGGCCCTCCACCGCCGCTGGGCGGAGGTCTATGCGGTGTTGGCGGCTGTGGCCCTGTTCGCGATCGGCATGGCGCTCCATGCCCAGGCCGTCATTGCCCACCGGCTTCCGGGGGACATCGTCTCGAGCGGGTGGGGCGCAATCCAGGGGCCGGATTTGCCCCTGCATGGGCTCGTTCTCGTCACGATGTTCAATGCGCTGCCGGACTGGATCGGCGCGCCGCTCGTGGTGCTCACGCTGCTCGGCTGGGCCGGGCTCGGTGGGCGGCTCGGGCTGACCGCCACCCTCTGGTTCGCCGGGTTCGCCGTGATGTGCGCGCTGTTCGCCCGCATCGACAACTTCTACTGGCTGGCGCTGCTGGTCCCCGCCTTCGGTGCCGGGCTGGCACTGGCCCCGCGCGCGCTGGGCGACCTTGTCGCCGTCACTCTTGGACGGCGTGACCAACCGCGCGGTGCGGCAGAACCCGGCTCGCCATGACCGAGACGATCGTCACCGCGAGTTCGACGGTCATCGGAAGCCAGAACTGATCGTAAATACCGTCGACCACCGCGCTCAGCAGGCGCCCACAGAACGCGATGCCGAACAGGCCGGCGGGAACCAGCAGCAATTCGCCGTTCCGCTTCCAGGCGCCCCAGATCAGGCACACCGCGCTTACGAGGAAGAAGGCCGTCATGTCGGCCCGCAGGACCGCAAGGCCCATCGTGCCGGTGGGGGCCAGCCCGAAATCCATTCCCGACGTTTCCGGCGTGAAGAAGAAACCCAGCCCGATGAAGGCGAAGACGATGCCCCCGATCATGGCGAGCGCGGTCAGGATGAAACGCATGGGCAAAGTACCTCCCCCGGAATTCGGACAGTCGGTTCTTGCCCGATCGCCCGTCGCTAGGCAAAACTTAACCATCGCGAGGCAAGGCTGGCCTCGCTGCGGGGGCGTCGTTAGGGTGCCGTCGCTTGACGCGTGAAGCAGGAGGGACCGCCAAGGACATGGCCGGGCCACGGATATTGCTGGTCGTGGGCGGAGGAATCGCCGCCTACAAGAGCTGCGAGCTCGTGCGCCTGATCAAGAAGGGCGGGGGCGAGGTGACCTGCGTGCTGACCGAGGGGGGCGCGCAGTTCGTCACCCCGATGGCGCTAGGCGCCTTGAGCGGCAACCAGGTGCACTCGACCTTGTGGGACCTCAAGGACGAGACCGAGATCGGCCACATCCAGCTTTCGCGCCAGGCGGATCTCGTCGTCGTGTGCCCTGCCACCGCCGACCTGCTCGCCAAGATGGCCGCGGGCATCGCCGACGACCTCGGCACCACGCTGATCCTGGCGACCGACAAGCCGGTGCTTGCGGTGCCCGGCATGAACGTGCGGATGTGGCAGCACGAGGCGACCCGGCGCAACGTGCTCATGCTGCGCGAAGCCGGCGTGACCGTGCTGGAGCCCGACGAAGGCGAAATGGCCTGCGGCGAATACGGACCCGGCCGGCTGCCCGAGCCCGAGGCCGTCTGGCTGGAGATCGCCGATGCGCTCGGCCTCGACCCGGGCGATGCCGGCGCGCAGGACATCGCCGGCCTGATCGAAGCGCTCGAACCGGAGCCGGAACCGGAAGTGAAGCGAGGCGGCCTCGGCGGGCTGCTCTCCTCGATCATACCGCGCTCCACCCCCCGCCGCATTGCGGAGGAAGAGGTTGCCTTCGCGCAGGACTTCGATCTGCCCGAGCTTCCCGTCGAAGAACCGATCGAGGCCGAGCCCGACCTCGCGCATCCGCTGATGGCGACCAAGGGCAAGGCCAAGGCTGCCCCGCCGACCGACGCGGGAGCGATCAACCACGAGGTCGACGAGCGCCAATCCTTCCCCGAGCCCGTGGCCGCCAACGACGAGGCCGGGCCGCTGGTCGAGGAGCTCGAGAACGATCCGCTCGCCTTCCAGCCCGATTTCGACGACGGCGACCAGCACCGGCCGCTGTACGGCAAGCACGTGCTGGTGACGGCGGGACCGACGCACGAGGCGATCGATCCGGTGCGCTACATCGCCAACCGGTCGAGCGGAAAACAGGGTTTCGCCATCGCCGCCGCGGCGGCCGCGGCCGGTGCGCGGGTGACCCTGGTGAGCGGGCCGGTGCATCTTGCCACCCCGCGCGGCGTCGACCGGATCGACGTGGAGACCGCCGAGGAGATGTCCAAGGTCGTCAAGAAGGCCTTGCCGGCCGACGTGGCTGTGATGGTCGCCGCCGTGGCCGACTGGCGCACGAGGGACTACGAGCCGAACAAGATCAAGAAGCGCGGATCGGCCCCGCCGGCGCTGCTCCTGACCGAGAACCCCGACATCCTCATCAACGTAAGCGCCGACAAGAAGCGGCCCAAGCTGCTGATCGGCTTTGCCGCCGAGACCGACGACGTGCTCGCCAACGCCCGCAAGAAACGCAAGAACAAGGGTGCCGACTGGATCGTCGCCAACGACGTGTCGGACGACGTGATGGGCGGCGCGAACAACAAGGTCACGCTGGTCAGCGCCGAAAACGAAGAAAGCTGGGACCGCATGACGAAGGAAGAGGTCGCGGTGAAGCTGGTCGCTCGGATGGCGGATGAACTTGCCCGGCGCTGACGCACCGGTCGCGGTGCGCGTCAGGCGCCTTGCCCACGGCGAAGGACTGGACCTGCCGGCCTATGCCACGCCCGGGGCGGCCGGCATGGACGTGTTTGCGGCCGAGGACGTGACGCTCGCGCCCGGCGCCCGGCATCCCGTCGCGACGGGGATCGCGCTGGCCATCCCCCCGGGCTACGAAATCCAGGTTCGCCCCCGCTCCGGTCTCGCGCTCAAGCACGGGATCAGCGTGCCCAACACGCCCGGGACGATCGATTCCGACTATCGCGGCGAGCTGAAGGTCATCCTGATCAATCTCGGGACCGAGCCGTTTTCGATCCATCGCGGCGACCGGGTGGCGCAGCTTGTCCTGGCGCCGGTTGTGCAGGCGCGCTGGGAGGAAGTGACCGAACTGGACGAGACCGAGCGCGGCGCCGGAGGGTTCGGTTCTACCGGCGGGCACCCGCGCCTGGGATAGCGGCAACCGGCCCCGCTAGAGCGCGCCGATCTTGCGAAACCACTCGGCGAGCGGCCCGGCAAGCGAACGATCGACGGTGCCGAGCGCCATGCCCTCGGTGAAATGGTTATGGTCCGCCAGGCGCACGAAGCCTGGGCAACCGAGCGGGGAGTCGCACAGCCACCCGCGCGCCTGCTGGGCAAAGCGCTGCATCTCGTCGGGGTCGAACTCGGCATAACCGATGAACAGCGGGACCCCGGCCTTTCCAAGCTGGTCGACCACCGGCCGCGCCGTCTGCAGGGCGGCGTCGCTGCCGTAGTAAACGTGCGCCGCCGCGCCCTGGGCCATGCTGTCGGCGTAGTTCGGCGAAAGCACGGCTGCGCCCTTGATCGCCGCGAATTCCGGCCCGTGGACCTGCGCATGGGCGATGTAATCGGCAACGTGGTTGCCGCCGGCGCTGTGGCCCAGCAGCACGATCCGCTGCGGATCGCCGCCATAGTTGGCAATGTTGGCGCGGACCCATTGCAGGGCCAGCGACAGGTCGTTCGCTCCGGCCGGGAAAGGTGCGCCGGGAGCCAACCGGTAATCGATACTGACCCCGACCATCCCCTCGCGCACCGCCCAGGAGGGAATATTGTCGGGGTAGGGGTGCCCGCTCCGCCGCCCGCCGACGAACCCGCCGCCGTGGACGAACACCAGCACCGGGCGAGTTGCGGACGTGCCGCCGGTGCTTCCGTCGGGCTTGTAGATGTCGAGCGCCTGCGCAGGATCCTCACCGTACTTGATGGCGCGGGTAATCGTCAGGTTTTCGAACAGCGAGGCGTCGAAGCGCCCTTCCCACGGCGAGTACCCTTCGGCCGGGTTCATCGTCTGGCCGATCGCGCGGGTCTTCTCAGCGATGTCAGGTGGGACCTGAGCCTGTGCGGCGGGGGTCAGCACAAGGGCGGCCAGTGCCGCTAGGGCGAATCTCATGGGCTTCGTCATCGGCCGCCACGCTAAGGCAACCGGCCGCGCCCGCCAATGCAAAAGGCGGGCCCCGCAAGGGACCCGCCTTTCACCAATTGGACTGCAATATCAGCGGCGCACGTTGCGCTGGGCCGGCATGTTCTCGGGCGCGACCGAAATGCGCACCGTTTCGCCGGAATTGCCGGGGAAGCCGGTGAACATCGCCTCGACCAGGTTCGGCACCACGTACTGCAGGCGGTTCGAAGTCGACAGCGCCTGCGCCTTGCCTTCGAACAGACGCTGGCCGGTCGCCTGGTTGTCGATCTTCATGTCGATGCCGCTGGTGTAGACCGTGTAGCTCTCGTAGCCGCCACGATCGAAGAACGGATCGTGGAAGCCGTATCCCCAGGGGCGCGTCGGGATGTAGGCGAGGCGCGTGTTACCCTGCCGGTCGCGATAGGCCACCGGGCGGCTGTAGCTGTACCACGGGCTGAAGAACGGATCGTAGCCGAACCCGCGAGAGATGCCGGTCGAACGAACGCGCTCGCGCCCGTTGTCGACGCCGTAGTCGAACCGCACCAGCATGGTGGCGGTGTCGGGCGACGAGGCCTGGACATAGCCCAGCTCGCTGAGGTTCTGGGCGACTTCGCCGGCGTACTGCGAGAACTCGAGCCCGCCCGCCAGCGCCGGATCCTCGGCGACGACGAAGAAGGTCTGTCCGCTCGGCGCGGGAAGCTGCGTCTGGAAGCGCGAAACGTTGGCATTGAAGCCCGTCGTACAGGCCGAGACGCCCGCGAGAGCCAATGATGCGGCGGCGATCTTCAGGCCGCGCGCGGTAAAGGGAAAGAACGTCATGGTCCTGTTGCTCCGAATTTGCTGCAGCGGGGCTCCGTCGATCGGGCACGCTGTCGGCGATAGTCCGTGTTGTACGCATGACAGGGTGAACCGCGATTGAATATCGCGATTCACAAATGTGCATGATTTCAGGCGCTTTTCAGCTCCTGTTGCGCACCAGTCCAAGCGCCTCGTAGGCGGCGTCGAGCGTCGGCCCGCCCAGCGCCCGCGCCCGCGCGGCACCGCGCGCAAGGATCGCATCGAGCGATTCGCGATCGCCGCGCATGTCGATGAAGCGCTTGGAAATGGGCGTCAGGTGCTCGACGAGCAGATCGCCCAGCGCCTGCTTGAACGTCCCGAAGCCCTGGCCGCCGAATTCGCCCAGCACCGTGTCGACCGGCCGCTGCGCCATGGCGGCGTAGATCGTCACCAGGTTGAGCGCCTCGGGCCGGCCGGCCAGGCCCGCCGCTTCGGACGGCAGGGGCTCGGGATCGGTCTTGGCCTTGCGCACCTTCTTCATGATCGTGTCGGCATCGTCGCGCAGCTCGATGCGGCTCATCTCCGAAGGATCGGACTTGCTCATCTTGGCGCTGCCGTCGCGCAACGACATGATCCGCGCGGCCTCGGGCGGGATGATCGGTTCCGGCAGGGTGAAGACCGGGGCATCCTCGGTGGCGAAGTCGTTGTTGAACTTCTGCGCGATGTCGCGCGCCAGCTCGAGGTGCTGCTTCTGATCCTCGCCCACGGGCACGTGGGTCGCCTGGTAGAGCAGCACGTCGGCCGCTTGCAGCACCGGGTAAGTGAACAGCGCGATCGAGGCGCCCTCGCGGTTCTTGCCCGACTTGTCCTTGAATTGGGTCATCCGGTTCAGCCAGCCCATCCGCGCGGTACCGTTGAGCAGCCATTGCAGCTCGGCATGGGCGGGGACCTGGGCCTGGTTGAACAGGATCGTGCGTTCGGTATCGAGCCCGGCGGCGACCAGCATGGCGACGAGCTCGAGCGTCGAGGCACGAAGCTCGGCCGGATTGTGCGGCATCGAGATGGCATGGAGATCGGCGATGAAGATCAGGCACTCGCCGCCGGCCTTTTTGTCTGCGCTACCGCCTTCGGCTACTTGAGCGTGGGCGAACACGTCGTCCTGCAGCTTCACGTAGTTGCGGATGGCGCCGAGGTAGTTGCCGAGGTGGGGATTGCCGGTGGGCTGGATGCCGGAGACGACGCGCATGGCGGTGTCCTTTTCGAAAACGACTTGGGAAGACGACGGCCGTGCCGCCGGTTGGGGATCGGGCTCAGATCGCCCCAAGCCATCGCCAGGCCGCCCGGCCGCGCACCGCGAAGCGGAGCGGCGCTGAACTGTTCAGGGCGGTCAGGCGAGTCATCGCAGGCGCGATACCACAAGGGCGCTATTCGGCAAGGTCGACCGGCTGGGCCGGGCGCTTGCGCCTGAGCTGGGCGAGGAGATCCTTGTCGAGCGCGCCGACGAGGTAGGCGGTGACGAAGAACACCGCCATGCCGCCCAGCACCAGCACCGCCAGCGACCAGACGCGCTCGAACACGTTGCCCCCGAAATGCGGGGCGAGGATCGGCATGAGCCACCAGAGGAGCGCGCCCATCACCGCCGTCGCCACCAGTTGCCGCGCGATCCGTCCCGCCAGCTTGCCGGTCATGCGGAACCAGCCGCGCAGCTGCAGCAGGGTGTAGAGCGTCATCACGTTGAGGCTGGAACAGATCGCCGTGGCCGCAGCCAGCCCGACGATGCCGTAGCGCGGTACGACGTAGAAATTGAGCGCGATGTTCACCGACAGGGCGAACGCGGCGACCAGCACCGGGGTGCGGGTGTCCTCGCGGCTGAAGAAGGCCGGCTGGAACACCTTGACCAGCACGTAGGCCGGCAGGCCGCAGACCAGCGCGATCACGATGTTGGCCATGATCGCCCCGTCCGCCGGGGTCATCTTGCCGCCGACGAAGAATGCGGTGACGAAGGCCGGGGCGCAGATCGCCAGCGCGGCGGCGGCCGGCAGGGTGAGCAGCGTGCCCACCTCCACCGCGTTGCCCTGCAGCCGCTGGGCCTCCTTCGCATCGCCGGCCTGGATGTGCCGCGCCAGCATCGGCAGGATCGCGGTGCCCAGCGCGATGCCGAAGATGCCGAGCGGCATCTGGTTCAGCCGATCGGCCATCTTGAGCAGGGTCAGCGAGCCCTGCGGCAGGCTGGTGGCGAAGAACGTGTCGACCAGCTGGCTGATTTGGTAGATTCCGGCGCCGAAAGTGGCCGGCAGAATCAGCATGCCCAGCCGCCGGACTTCCGGCGTGAACTTGGGCCTGGTCACTTTGAGTCGCACGCCCGCGCGGCGCGCTTCCCACCACATATAGAGCAACTGCACCACGCCCGAGACCGCGAGCGAGATCGCCAGCGCCCAGGCGACGATCGCGTCGTCGTTACCGTCGCCCTGCCGGCCGCGCAGGTACCATCCGATTACGATCCCGGCGATCATCACCAGGTTGAGGAAGACCGGCGCGAATGCCCCCGGGCCGAACCGGCTGCGCGCGTTGAGCAGGCCCGACAGCATGGCGACCAGGCTGACAAGTGCGAGGTAAGGGAAGGTCACGCGGCTGAGCAGGACCGACAGCTCGAACTTGCCGGGCACGTCCTGGTATTCGCGCGCCAGCAGCCAGACGATGCCGGGCATGGCAATCATGCAGACGGCCGAGAAGCCCAGCAGGATCCAGACGAAGACCGACAGCACGTCGCCGGCGAAGGCGTCGGCCGCTGCCTCACCGCCGCCGTCCTCCTCGCTGCGGTGCAGGCGCCGGGTGTACATCGGCACGAAGGCAACGCTGAACGCGCCCTCGGCGAACAGGCGGCGGAAGGTGTTGGGCAGGGTGAAGGCGAGCTGCCAGGCGTCGGCCGCAAGCCCGGCGCCGAGCACGCGGGCGAGCAGCATGTCGCGAATGAAGCCGAAGACCCGGCTGACCGCGGTCAGCCCGCCGATCGTGCCGACGTTGCGGACCAGGCTGCTCATGGCCTTTTCACGGTCCGCCCCCGGTGCCGCGTGGCTTAGTTGACGTCGCCGCCTTCGCCGGATGCGGGGGCGAGGCCGAAGTCGTCACCCTGGTCGGCGGCGCGCTGCTGGATCTGCTGGTAGTAGAGCCCGGTGAAGTCGATCGGCTCGAGCATCAGCGGGGCGAACCCGGCGTTGCGCACCGCATCGGCCACGACGGCGCGGGCGAAGGGGAACAGGAAGCGCGGCGCCTCGGCATAGGTGAAGGCGTGCTTCTGCTCGTCGGGCATGTTGCGCATGCCGACGAGGCCGCAATAGGCCAGCTCGACGATGTAGGCGCTACCCTGCGGCGTCTTGGCGTTGATCGAGATCTTGAGCTCGACCTCGGTCAGCTCGTCGTTGACCAGCTGCGCGCCGATGTTGAACTGCACGTCCAGCTCGGGCTGGTCGGTCCAGCCGAAGCTTTCCGGCGCGCGCGGATTCTCGACCGACAGGTCCTTGACGTACTGCGACACGATCCCGGCCACCGGGCCGGTATCGGCGCCGTTGCCTTGGGGCTGGTTGCCCGGGTTCTGCGGGGGAATGTCGGTCAGGACGTCGCCGTCGGCCATGGGAAAGGACTTTCTGCTGGAATTGGAAATCGGCCGCGCGCCTAGCAGCCGCGCCGCTCGCCCGCAACTTATCCGATGGCGGGAAGATATCCGATGGTTCGCGCGGGAAACTGGCCATTCCGAGGTTGTTCATTTGTGTTTCGTATCTATTTCGGGCACGATTGAACCGGACCGGCGCTTGTGCGTTGATCCGGGAGTTACGGGACAAACGACACAGTGATTTACGAGATCGTCATCCTCGCCATGATCGCGGCCTTCCTGGGCCTGCGGCTCTATTCGGTGCTCGGGCGCCGGGCGGAGCACGAGGAAGAACCGATCCCGACCCGCTTCGACGCGCCCGAAGGCAAGGCCGCCGTCCCGGCCGCCGCCGCACCCGGACTGGCGCCTGCCACCGCGCGCGAGCTGGCCGGTTTCCCGCCCGCCATCGAGCGTGGCCTGCGCGATATCGTTGCCGCCGACCGCCGCTTCGACCTGCTGCCCTTCCTCGAAGGGGCCAAGGGCGCCTATGGCATGGTGCTCGAAGCGTTCTGGAGCGGCGACAAGGAAGAGCTGCGCCAGTTGTGCGACGACGATGTCTATGCCGGGTTCGCCCAGGCCATCGACGAGCGCGAGAAGGCCGGCGAAACTCTCGAGAACCGCCTGATCCGGATCGAGGATACGACCGTCCATTCAGCCCGGCTCGACGGCCACATCGCCCGCGTGGCCGTGCGATTCGTGGCCGATATCGCCTCGATCGTGCGCGACAAGGACGGCAATCCGATCGCCGGATCGCTCGACGATGCTATCGAGAGCCGCGACATCTGGACTTTCTCGCGCGACGTGCGCTCGGCGGCGCCCGACTGGCTGCTCGACGAGACCGACGAGGGCTAATCCACCGAACCCCGGGCCTCGCCCGGACCTGAGGGAGGACCGCGATGCGGCACAGCTTCACCGGCCGCCGTGCCTCCGCCATCGCCGCCATCGCCCTGCTGGCGAGCTGCACCACGATCGTGCCCCCCGGCCGCGAGCCTGCGCCCACGCCGGGCCCCGGCCCCGCGCCGTCGAGCGCGCTCTCGCTCGGCCTGAAGCCCGGCCCTGCCATCGGTTCGCTGCGGATCTCCCCGGCCGACGCGGCGGCGGGCCTCGCCTCGTTCGTCGAATCGTGCCCGGCCATGCTCCGGCGCGAGGATGTCAGCGGGCTGACCAGCGCGCGCCACTGGGAGCCCGCCTGCACCGCCGCCCGCACCTGGCCGGCCGCGCAGGCCAATGCCTTCTTCGAGCAGCAGTTCGAAGCCGCCGTGATCGGTGGCGGCGAGGCCTTCGCCACCGGGTACTACGAGCCAGAGATCGCCGGGCAGCGGACCCGTGCGCCGGGCTTCGACTATCCGGTTTACGCCATGCCGCCCGACCTGGTGCGCGCGTGGCCCGCCGACATGCCAGAAAGCGAGCGCACCGGCCGCGCGCCGCTCGGCCGCTATGACGAGAGCGGGGCCTTCGTCCCCTATTACGACCGTGCCGCGATCGAGGACGGCGCCCTCAACAGCAAGGCGCCGATCATCGCCTGGGTGGCCGATCCGGTCGAGTTTTTCTTCCTGCAGGTCCAGGGCAGCGGGATGCTGCGTGCGCCCGACGGAACGATAATGCGGATCGGCTATGCCGGCCAGAACGGGCGCGGCTACACCGGAATCGGCAAGGTCATGCGCGATCGCGGGATGATCGGCGACGGCACGCCCTACGACACCTCGATGCAGGGGATCATGGCCTATATCCGCGATCATCCGGCCGAAGGGCGCGCGGTGATGCGTGAGAACCAGAGCTGGATCTTCTTTACCGAGCTAAACGGCGACGCGCCGCTGGGCGCGATGGGCGTACCCGTGCGGCGCGAAAGCTCGGTCGCGGCGGACCCGCAGTACGTGCCGCTGGGCACGCCGGTCTGGCTCGACCTCGACCGCAACGAAGCCGACGGCCTGTGGATCGCGCAGGACACCGGCGGGGCGATCAAGGGCGCCAACCGGTTCGACACTTTCTGGGGCAACGGCGCCGACGCGCGGGTCATCGCCGGCGGGATGACCGGCCGCGGCCGGGCGCTGCTGCTGCTGCCACGGGGTACGCTCGACCGCCTCAGGGCCAGGTGAGGTGCGCCCGCCGCGCGGCCTGAGCGCCAGCGAGGCCGAGGCCTGGGCCCGGCTGGCGAGCACCGTGAAACCTCTCCGCGCAGTGCCTCGCCCGCGCAAGCCTGCAACCGCTCCGGCCAGCGTGGCGCCGCCCGTACCGGCCGTGGCCCAGGCACCGGTGGCCAGGCCGCGCGGCAGGATCCCTGCGCCGCGCCCCGCTCCCGCGCCGCCGCCGGCTCCGCGCGATGCGGCGCAACCGCTCGACGCGACGTGGGAGCGCACTCTGGCGCGGGGTACCCTTTCACCCGACTACACGCTCGACTTGCACGGCCACACGCTCGATGCAGCGCACCGGCGGCTCGACGACGGGCTGCTGCAGGCCAAGGCCCTGGGCGCTCGTGTCGTCCTGCTGATCACCGGCAAGCCGCGCCCGGTCGACGCCGCCGATCGCGGCACCAAACGCGGCGCGATCCGCGCCAAGGTGCTCGACTGGCTCGCCGCCGGCCCCCACGGCACGGACATCGCCGCCGTCCGCACCGCGCACCGCCGGCACGGCGGGGAGGGGGCGCTGTACTTGGTACTGCGAAGAAAGCGCGTTGCCGCCCCGCCTTCCTGACGTTACCCCATGCCCTTCCGGCAGGGCGGGTCGCGACCTTTCCGTTACCGGCGATGATCATTTGGTCTGAAGCAAGACGTGAAAGGAACTGCGATGCCAGAAATTACTGGAACCGAAGGCCGGGACTCACTCGAAGGGACTTCGGGCGACGACGTAATCAACGCACTTGGTGCGGACGATGTCGTCTACGTTTCTCTCGGAAACGATGTCCTTCATGGCGGCGCAGGCCTAGATTCGCTCCAATTCCGGCCCATGACTGGCAATCCCCTGTACGACTACCAAGGATTCGTCCGGTACGTCTTTACCGAAGGCCGCGTGACTGAGAGCCTCGGCGTTTACTCGGTGACATTTGACGGTTTCGAGCGGATTTTCTTCGCACCCTATAACACTGGACCGAGCGAGGTCGATGCGTCTGCATGGGCACAGGCCGCAAATCCGGGGTCTCAGTTGTTTCTCAGCGTTGGGTCGGACAGCCGACTCATCGGGTCCAATTTCGACGACTACCTCGAAGCATCGGGCGTCAATACATTCGTCGACGCAGGCAGCGGTATGGACCGAGTTTTAATTTATACTGACAATGGCAGTATCGGACCAATCACGATAAAGACGACCAACGGTGTGACCAGAGTTACCCAATCGCCTAATGTTTCTGTTTCGGCACCAACCTCGGTCGACATCGTAAACGCGGAATATATAGGATTGACTCCCCAAAGAAATCCCTCGACATACAATCCGCTCGATGCATCCGGATCCGAGGTGAGCATTTATTTTTTCGACTACGTTGCGCGCGACACAGTAATCGGAAGTCCGAAAGACGATATTTTTTACAATCGAATTTCCGACCTGCCAAATGGTTGGGACGATACGGACGTTTTTACGGGCGGTCTTGGCGCCGACCAATTTTTATTTGTCAATGGAATTGCGAGTTTCGACAAGACTTTCATTACCGATTTTTCGGCGGATGACATAATCGACCTCAACAGCAATTCGAGATCCGGATTTCTCGTAAACACCTTCATCGGCACGGCCGCCTTCAGTGGCAAGGCTGGTGAATATCGATACGAGGCTGCCGGCGGCCGCACACTCGTCCAATACGATGGGAATGGCGACCGCGTTGCGGATGGCACACTCACCATCCAGAACGGCGAATTCAGGCTGGTGACGAAGACGACGGCGAACGGCGTCCACGCACTCGTGATCGATCCGGCCTCTGTCGCGCTGACGGCGACGGAAGGCGACGACACGCTCATCGGCACCTCCGGACCTGAGACGCTCGACGGACGCGGCGGAAACGATACTTTGATCGGTGGCCCCGGCGGCGACCGGCTCATTGGCGGCGAGGGGACCGATACCGCCAGCTATGGCGACGACATCGGCGCCGTATTCGTCAACCTCAGTCTCGGTCGCGGGTATGCGAACAGTTCGTTCGGCGACACGTACGAGAGCATCGAGAACGTGGTCGGAACTGCATTCAACGACTTCCTGATCGGCGATCCGGGAGTCAACCGGCTAGAAGGCGGGGCCGGCAATGACACGATCATCGGCGGCCTGGGTGCCGACGTGCTGATCGGCGGGCCGGGAACCGACCTGCTGAGCTTCGAGGACAACTCAGGTACCGTGTTCGTCAATCTTCTGACCGGCATGGGCTATAACAACGCAGCGCAGGGCGACACGTTCAGCGGGTTCGAGAACGTGGTTGGGGGCCTGTTCGACGACACGCTGATCGGCGACAACGGGGCCAACCGGCTGGACGGGGCGATGGGTGCCGACACGTTGGTGGGCAACGGCGGGGCCGACACTTTCGTGTTCAAGCACGCTCCGGGCTCGTCGAGCGGATTCGTCCATCCCAACTCGAACCCGAACGTCGACACGTTGTTCGATTTCGTCAGCGGCGAGGACAAGCTGGAGATCAGTGCCAGCGCGTTCGGCGGCGGGCTGACGGCCGGATCGCTGGCAGCGGGGGCCTTCGTGGTCGGCACTGCGGCCGGCGATGCCGACGACCGCTTCGTCTACGACCAGGCCAACGGCAGGCTCTACTTCGATGCCGACGGCAGCGGCGGAGGGGCGCAGGTGCTGATGGCGCTGCTGCCCAACCACGACGCCATAACCGCGAGCGATTTCGCCATCGTTTGAAACGATGACGGCCCGGTGCGGATGCACCGGGCCGTCACCTGTTCGGTCGAAGTCGCCGGCTATTTGGCCGGCGCAGGCTCGCGCAGGTCCGCGGCGGCGTTCTTCGTGCCTTCACCCTTCGCAAGGTCGGACGTGGCGGGCACGCCCATGTAGCCGGCAATCGACTCCGCGCTGGCCATGCCCGGTTCCTTCGATTCGCCGCCGATCAGGTCGCGTGTGGCCTTCTCGATCCTGTCGCCGATGTCCTTGTCGACATTGCGCCAGTAGTCGAACGCCCGCACCAGGATCGGTTCGCTGACCCCGTCGGCCAGATGCCCGGAGACGTTGCCGACGAAGCGTTCGCGCTGCGCGTCGTCCATCACCTCGCGCACCAGCGCGCCGGGCTGGCTCCAGTCGTCATCGTCCGGGCGCAGCGTGTAGGCCTGGCGAACCATGTCGCCGTCGCTCATCCACGTCGCCTCGCCGCCGACCTGCGGCTGAGCGCCGGGGCCGCCGTAGGAATTGGGCGCATAGACCGGATCGAGCGCGTTGACCGTGCGCGCCTTGCCCGCGCGCGAGTAGGAATGGACCTCGGCCGCCTTGGCGGAATTGACCGGGATCTGCTTGTAGTTGACCCCCAGCCGCGCGCGGTGGGCATCGGAATAGGAGAACCCGCGCGCCAGCAGCATCTTGTCCGGGCTGAGGCCGATCCCGGGGACCATGTTGTTGGGTTCGAAGGCAAGCTGTTCGATCTCGGTATCCCAATCGACCGGATTGCGGTCGAGCGTCAGCTTGCCGACCTCCATCAGCGGATAATCGCCGTGCGGCCAGACCTTGGTCAGGTCGAAGGGGTTGAGGCGGTAGGTCTTGGCATCCTCGAACGGCATGATCTGCCACTTCAGGGTCCAACTCGGGAATTCGCCCTTGGCGATATGTTCGAACAGGTCGCGGCGGTGATAGTCGCCGTCGATGCCGGCCATGCGGTCGGCCTCGTCCTGCGTCAGGTGGGCATTGCCGCTCTCGGTCCCCTGGTCGGTATGCCAGTGGAACTTGACCCAGAACTTCTCGCCCGCTTCGTTGACCAGCATGTAGGTGTGGCTGGAATAGCCGTTCATCTCGCGCCAGTTCTTGGGCACGCCGCGGTCGCCCATCAGGTAAGTCACCTGGTGCGCGCTTTCGGGGCTGAGGGTCCAGAAATCCCACTGCATGTCGTGATCGCGCAGGCCGTTGTCGGCCCGGCGCTTCTGGCTGCGGATGAAGTGCTGGAATTTGAGCGGATCGCGGATGAAGAAGATCGGCGTGTTGTTGCCGACCATGTCGAAGTTGCCGTCCTCGGTGTAGACCTTGACCGAGAAGCCGCGCGGGTCGCGCCAGGTGTCGGCGCTGCCGCGCTCGCCCGCCACGGTGCTGAAGCGCACCGCGCATTCGCCGCTGGCGCCGGGCTGGAAGATCTTGGCCTTGGTATAGCGCGATACGTCGGCTGTCGTCTGGTAGGTGCCGAAGGCGCCCGAACCCTTGGCATGGGGCTGGCGCTCGGGGATCCGCTCGCGGTTGAAGTTGGCCATCTGTTCGAGCAGGTAGTGATCGTTGAGCACGATCGGGCCGTCGGGGCCGATGGTCAGCGAATGTTCGTCGCTCTGGACGGGAATGCCCGCATCGGTGGTGGTCGGCGGTGTCTTGAAGTGATCGACCATGTGGGAAATGCTTTCGCTGGAGGATGTACCTTCGATACGGTCCGCCGGGGGGCCTGTTCCAAGATGGCCGAATTGTTTCTCGCACGGGCGCGGCCGAGCACCGAAGGGGCACGAAAAAGCCCCCGGCCTTGCGACCGGGGGCTCCTGTTTTCGGTCGCCCGTGAGTGGTTAGGCTGCCGAAGAGGGTAACCTACCCTAGTTGTGGTACTTGGCGAAGGTCAGGTCGAAGCGGTCGGCGTTCATGACCTTGGTCCAGGCCTTGACGAAGTCGCGCCTGAACTTTTCCTCGCCGCCCTTCTGGGCGTAGACCTCGCCGATCGCCCGCAGTTCGGCATTGCTGCCGAAGATCAGGTCGGCGCGGGTGGCATGCCATTTCTCGTGACCTTCGGCGCGGTCGGTGGCGATGTACTCCTGGTCGGTCTCGTCGGTCATCTTCCACACGTTGGTCATGTCGTAGAGGTTCACGAAGAAGTCGTTGGTCAACTGGCCCGACCGCTTGGTCAGGTGGCCATGCCCGCGATCGCCATGGTTGGCGCCCAGCACGCGCAGGCCGCCGATCAGCACCACCATCTCCGGAACGGAAAGGCCGAGCAGGCTGGCGCGGTCGATCATCATCTCCTCGACCTTCACCGCCAGCTTCTTCTTGCCGACGTAGTTGCGGAAAGCGTCGGCCTCGGGCTCCATCCAGTCGAAGCTCTCGACGTCGGTCTGGTCCTGCGTTGCGTCGCCGCGGCCGCCGGTGAAGGGCACATCGCCCGCGCCGGCCTTCTCCAGCGCGACCACGCCGCCCAGCACGATCGCATCGGCCAGGCTCATGTCGCCGCGCAGGCCGTTGAGCTTGTCGATCACCATGGTGAGCATTTCGGGCTCGTTGACTTCCCAGCTCTTCTGCGGCTCGAGCGCCACGCGCGCGCCGTTGGCGCCGCCGCGATAGTCGCTCTTGCGATAGGTGCTGGCAGAGGCCCAGGCCGTCTTGATCAGCTGGCTGACGGTCAGGTCGCTGTCGGCGATCTTGCGCTTCACTTCGGAAACGAGGCTGTCCGAAGGCATGGTGCCGGCCGGCACCGGATCCTGCCAGATCAGGTCCTCTGCCGGAACTTCAGGCCCGAGGTAGCGGATCTTGGGCCCCATGTCGCGGTGGGTCAGCTTGAACCATGCGCGGGCGAAGGCATCCTTGAACGCCTCGTGATCGTTGCGGAAGCGCTCGCTGATCGCGCGGAAGCCCGGGTCACGCTTCATCTGCATGTCGGCGGTTGTCATCATGGTCGGGACCTTGATGCTGGGGTCCCAGGCCGCCGGGGCCATGTCCTCTTCCTTCTGGTTGATCGGCTGCCACTGGTTGGCGCCCGCGGGCGACTTCACCAGTTCGTAGTCATAGTCGAGCAGCAGGCGGAAGTAGTTCTGGCTCCAACGGTCGGGCGTGTTGGTCCACGCGCCCTCGATGCCGCTGGTCACGGTGTGCTCGCCGATGCCGCCATGCTCTTCGCCGGAAACCCAGCCGAAGCCCTGCGCGGCGAGATCGCTGCCCGCCGGGGCATGACCCAGGGTGGAGGCGTCGCCGTTGCCGTGCGCCTTGCCGAAAGTGTGGCCGCCGGCCGTAAGCGCGACGATTTCCTCGTCGTTCATCGCCATGCGCTTGAACGTTTCGCGCAGGTCGCGCGCGGCGCCGGCATCGTCATGCGGATTGCCGCCCGGGCCTTCCGGGTTGACGTAGATCAGGCCCATCTGGATCGCGGCGAGCGGGCCTTCGAGCATCTCCATCCCGTGTTCGGGGGCGATGCGGGTCTGGACGCCCTGGTTGACCCACTTGTCTTCCGAACCCCAGTAGATGTCGCGTTCCGGCTCGAACACGTCGGCGCGGCCGCCGCCGAAGCCGAATGTCGGCCCGCCCATGCTCTCGATCGCTACGTTGCCGGCCAGGATGAACAGGTCGGCCCAGGAGATGTTCTGGCCGTACTTCTGCTTGATCGGCCAGAGCAGGCGCCGCGCCTTGTCGAGGTTGCCGTTGTCGGGCCAGGAATCGAGCGGGGCGAAGCGCTGCTGGCCGCTGTTGGCGCCGCCGCGGCCGTCGGCCGTGCGATAGGTGCCGGCCGCGTGCCACGCCATGCGGATGAAGAAGGGGCCGTAGTGGCCGTAGTCCGCCGGCCACCAGGGCTGGCTGTCGGTCATCAGCGCGGTCAGGTCGTCCTTGAGGGACTTGTAGTCGACGGCGTTGAATGCCTCGGCGTAATCGAAATCCTCGCCCAGCGGGTTGGTCGGCCCGTTGGGATTGAGGATCTCCGTCGCGAGCATTTCCGGCCACCAATCCTTGTTGGTGCGGCCGAGCAGGGCGCGCACGCCCCCGCCGTGGGGCACCGGGCAACCGCCCTCGATCGAACCTGTCTTGGCGTCCATGTTTCGCTCTCCTGTCTTTCGTTGCTGCGGGCGCGACTCATGCCGCGCGAAAATGACCTGGCGACACTAGCAAGCGGCGGCGCGAAGCCGAAACGCGATAGTCCGATAAGGTTGAGTGAATAAATCAATCAAGCATGATTGAGTGAATCAATCGATTAGTGAATTATCCGTGGCCGGGGGAGAACGCGATCCATGAGCGAGCATGTCACGGCGACGATCGGTGGCGGGGTGCTGGAGATTGCCTTCGCCCGGCCCGACAAGAAGAACGCCCTCAACTCAGCGATGTACGAGGCGATCTGCCAGGCGATGGACGCGGCGCGGGACGACGCGGCGGTGCGCGCGATCCTGTTCCACGGCGAGGGCGACAGCTTCACCGCCGGCAACGACCTGGCGGACTTCGCCAAGGTGGCGAGCGGCGGCAGCGAAGGGCTGGCCGCGGCCGCCTTCATCGACCGGCTGATCGCCGCCGAGAAGCCGATAGTGGTGGCGGTGCAGGGGCAGGCGGTCGGTATCGGCACGACGATGCTGCTCCATGCGGATCTTGTCTTCGTGGCCGAGGACGCGCGGCTGGCGACGCCGTTCGTCAATCTCGCGCTGGTGCCCGAGGCTGTGTCGAGCCGCCTGCTGCCGCAGCGCATCGGTCATGCCCGCGCATTCGCCATGTTCGCGCTGGGCGAGTCGCTGAGCGGCGCCGAGGCGGCCACGCTCGGGCTGGCGAACAGGGCGCTGCCCGCCGCCGAGGTGCTGGCCGCCGCGCGGGCCGCCGCCGCGGCGCTGGCCCAGCGGCCGCCGGGCGCGGTGCAGGCGGCCAAGCGCCTGATGCGCGACGGACCGGCGCTGAGCGCGCAGAACCGCGCCGAACTGGCCGTGTTCCGCGAGCGCCTGCAGAGTGCCGAGGCGGCCGAGGCCTTCACCGCTTTCATGGAGCGGCGACCGCCCGATTTCACGAAGTTCTAGCGGCTGCAGGGGAGGGGGAATGACCACGGCACAGGCAACCGGCGCACAGCGGGCGGAGCGGAGTTTCCGGCCCTCGTTCTCGTTCTGGATGATCCTGGCGATGTGTTTCTTCGTCTTCGGCGGGTTCGGCATCCATTCGTTCGTGCCGGCGCTGCGAGGGGACTTCCCGCCGGCCCCGCCCGTCGTCCACCTGCACGGCATTGTGTTCATCTGCTGGATGCTGCTGCTGCTCGTCCAGTCGGCGCTGGTCGGCACGGGCAACGTCAGGCTGCACCGCACGCTGGCACCTGGGGAATCGCACAGGGGACTGCCACGATCCTGATCGGGCTGATGATGCAGATCGTCGCCTCGGGCCGGGGCTTCCAGGCCGGGCGCCCGGCGGGGACCGACGGGCTGTACCTGGGCTGCTGGCCTTCCTCGGCTTCGCGGTCATGTTCACCCTGGCGATCCGCAGCGTGCGCCGCCCGGACATTCACCGGCGGATGATCCTGTTCGCCATGCTGCCGGTCATCCCGCCAGGCGTGAACCGCTTCTGGGCCAACGCGCTGGGGCTGGACGATCCGGTGCCGACGCTCTGGCTCTACCTCACGCTGTGGAGCATGGCGGCCGCGATCCTGCTGCACCAATGGCGCAGGGAAGGGCGGATCGACCGCTATTCGGCTTTCGGCGTGGGCTGGATCGTGGTGCAGGGCGTGGTGCACGAAGCGGTCGTCGGCTCGGCGTGGTTCGAGCGGGTAGCGGGTCTGGTGCTGGGACTCGCGGCCTACCGATAAGGCCGGGAAGTCTCGGGGTGACCAGGGACAGCCTGTCGCCTCAGCCGATCACCCGCACTGCGCGCGGTGCAGCAGCTTGTGGTCCGCCAGGACAAGCGCCATCATCGCCTCGACCACCGGAGTGCCGCGAATGCCCACGCAGGGGTCGTGGCGGCCCTTGGTGGATAGCTCGGTCGCCTCTCCGTCGCGGGTGACCGTCTCCTGCGGGATCAGGATCGAGCTGGTCGGCTTGAAGGCCACGCGGCAGACGACAGGCTGGCCGGTGCTGATGCCGCCCGCGATGCCGCCCGCGTGGTTGGCGGTGAACAGGGGCGCACCGTCGTCTCCCGGGCGCATCGGGTCGGCGTTCTCCTCGCCGCGCAGGCCTGCCGCCGCCATGCCTTCGCCGATCTCCACGCCCTTGACGGCATTGATGCCCATCATCGCGGCAGCAAGGTCGGCGTCGAGCTTGGCGTAGAGCGGCGCGCCCCAGCCGGCGGGGACGCCGGTGGCGATGCATTCGACCACCGCGCCGAGCGAGGACCCCGCCAGCCGCGCCTCGTCGACCAGCACCGCCCAGCGGTCGGCCGCGGCCGGGTCGGGGCAGAAGAACGGATTCTGCCCGATCTGCGCGGGATCGAAATTCGCCGGGTCGATCGCGTCGCCGCCGATTGCGCTGACGTAGGCGAGGACGGTCACCTCTGGGATCGCCAGCCGCGCCACCGCGCCCGCAGCGACCCGCGCCGCCGTTTCGCGCGCCGATGACCGGCCGCCGCCGCGATAGTCGCGCAGCCCGTACTTGGCGTCATAAGCCCAGTCGGCATGGCCGGGGCGATAGGCCTTGGCGACGTCTGAGTAATCCTTGCTGCGCTGGTCGGTGTTCTCGATCATCAGGCTGATCGGAGTGCCGGTGGTCCGGCCTTCGAACACGCCCGAAACGATGCGAACCGCGTCGGCTTCCTGGCGCTGAGTGGTGAACTTGCTGGTGCCCGGGCGGCGCTTGTCGAGGAAGGGCTGGACGTCGCTCTCGGCCAGCGGCAGGCCCGGCGGGCATCCGTCGACCACCGCGCCGAGCGCCGGCCCGTGGCTCTCGCCCCAGGTCGTGAAGCGGAAGACGCGTCCGAAGGTGTTCCAGCTCATGCCCGCAGGCTTTTGCCCAAAGCGCCGCGCAAGTCCACTTGCGCTGTGCTTCGCGCGGCGAAAGCAGGTCTTGATGTGATCCGGGGGAGGGCCGCAGCCGGCTCTCCCCCGATCCCGCCAGGGCTAGAAAGCCCAGCTCATCGCAATGGTCAGGGCCACCAGCGCCAGCACGCTGCCGGCCACGACGATGTCGCGCGTCGAGAACCGGTCGACGTGCTCGGCCCGGAACTGGTCGTAGCCGGTGCTGGTCGATTCCTTGCTGGCGAAGGTCGCCACCTCGAAGGCGCTCGCCTCCTTGCGGAACCAGTGCTTGAGATCCGCGAGCTCGCTTTTGCTCAGTCGCGGGTAACGGATAAGGAGCGCCTCGATCTGGTCGAAGCGGTCGGGGGAGCTCACGGCCCCCGCATTCATCTGCGTCATTGTCGATTGTCCTGTACGTACGAGAAGGTCCGCCGCCTGTGGCAGCGGGTCGCAAGAGTCAGGACGTGGCGGGCGGGGCTCTCGGGGCCGGGGAGCGGCGCAGAGGCTCGGGCCGCAACGGCGGATCGGTCTGGTGATGCGCGCCCCTGGGCTCCGCAACTTCAATCCTCGGGCGGATTTTGGCCGCCCAAGTCTGCGGGGGAAGGACGGGGACAATAGTGGGAAGCGCGGTCTCGCCCGCCACCTCCTTGCGCACGGGAAGCGCGAGTTCGCGCGTATCGGCGCTGAAGGCGGACCCGTGACTCTGCTGGGTGGGCAAGGGTTGCGCTGGCGTCGCCTGCAGCCCGATGACCGCCAGCATAAGGGCCGCAAACAGCCTGAAAGTCCGGGGAAGCCTCGCGCCCATGCACCCAAGCTAGGTGCCCGGGCCCGTTGCCGCAACCCGGTGCGCCCGCATCGCGCGGGGGAATCCCGCGCGCCCGGGCTTCCCAAGTGGCGGCGCGTCGGGCAGGAACAAACGGTGCTCACCCAGCGTCGCGACAGCGCAGAAAGAAACCCATGATTGCCAAGCTCAAGGGCGTGCTGGACGAAACGGGGGCCGACTGGGCGGTGATCGACGTCCAGGGCGTGGGCTACCTCGTCCACTGCTCGGCCAAGACGCTGACCGCGCTGGGCAATACCGGCGAGGCCTGCACCGTCTTCACCGACCTGCAGGTCAGCGAAAACGACATGCGCCTGCTGGGGTTTGCCGAGGCGGGCGAACGCGACTGGTTCCGCCTGCTGACCCAGGTGCAGGGCGTGGGCAGCAAGGTCGCGCTGGCGATCCTCTCCGCACTCTCGACCGGTGAACTGCGCGATGCCTGCGCCGCGCAGGACGCTGGCAGCGTGGCGCGGGCGCAGGGCGTGGGGCCGAAGCTGGCCGGCCGCATCGTCAACGAATTGAAGGACAAGGCCGGTGCGCTGCCGGGCGGCGGGCTGTCCGGGGCGAGCGTGGTTGCGCCGAAGGGCGGGACGGTGGCGGCCGATGCCATGTCCGCGCTGCAGAACCTGGGCTTCAAGCCGGCCGTGGCGGCAAGCGCCGTCGCCGCCGCGCAAGGCGAACTGGGGGACGGGGCGGGGCTGAACGAGCTGGTCCGCGTGGCGCTGAAAAGGGCGGCGGGGTGATCGGGAGCTTGCCACGCACAGTGCCGCCGCCAGGCGCCCACGCGCGTCCAGCGTTCGTCGGCGCTGCGGCCACGTTGGGCGGATGGCACCTGCGGTTGCGGCGGATGGCGGCTACGGTCCCCTCTTTTGGGGGAGGGACGTCAGATGAAGATCATGCTTTCCGGGCTGGCCCGGTTCGAGGACGCCACGCTGTTCGGGTTGCGCGCACTGACGGGCGCGTTCCTGGTTCACGAGGTGTGGGACAATATCGCCAGCGCGGACCGCATGGCCGAGTTCGTCGCCTTCCTGGCGCAGTTCGGCTTTGCCGCTCCGCAGGTGATGGCGCCGCTTTCGGTCTGGGTGCAGTTCGTCTGCGGCGTGCTTCTGGTGCTCGGGCTGCTGACCCGCTGGGCCGGGCTGCTGGTGATGGTCAACTTCGTCGTCGCGGTGATCATGGTTCACTGGGCCGAACCTTTCCGCGGCTGGTGGCCGGCACTGGTGCTGGTGTTCCTGGGCGCGCACTTCGCGGCGGCCGGATCGGGCCGCTTCGGGCTGGACGCGCTGTTCCTGCGGGAGCGGCATGAGCGATAATCCCGCCCTCACGCCGCAGCGCCAGCCGGACGATCCGGACGCTGCGCTGCGCCCCAAGAGCCTCGGCGAGTTCGTCGGCCAGCAGGCGGCGCGCGAGAACCTGCGCGTGTTCATCGAAGCCGCCCGCCACCGGGGCGAGGCGATGGACCACGTGCTGTTCTTCGGCCCGCCGGGCCTGGGCAAGACAACGCTGGCGCAGATCGTCGCGCGCGAAATGGGTGTCGGCTTTCGCGCCACCAGCGGCCCGGTGATCGGCAAGACCGGCGATCTTGCCGCGCTGCTGACCAACCTGGAACCCAACGACGTCCTGTTCATCGACGAGATCCACCGACTCAACCCCGTGGTCGAGGAGGTGCTCTATCCGGCGATGGAGGACCGCGCGCTCGACCTGATTATCGGCGAGGGGCCCTCGGCGCGCAGCGTGCGGATCGACCTGCCGCCGTTCACCCTGATCGGGGCGACCACGCGGCAGGGACTGCTGACGACGCCGCTGCGCGATCGCTTCGGCATTCCCGTGCGGCTGAATTTCTACACCGTCGAGGAACTGGAACAGGTCGTCACGCGCGGGGCGCGGCTGCTCGGGCTCGGGCTCGACGGTGGGGGCGCCCGCGAGATCGCGCGCCGCGCCCGCGGAACGCCGCGCGTCGCCGGGCGGTTGCTGCGCCGGGTGCGCGACTTCGCCCACGTGGCCGGGGCGCCAACGGTGACCGCCGAAGTCGCAGACAGGGCGCTGACCCGGCTGGAGGTGGATTCGCTCGGCCTCGACGCGATGGACCGACGCTATCTCCACATGATCGCCGACATCTACAAGGGCGGCCCGGTCGGGGTCGAAACGCTCGCAGCAGGGCTTGCCGAGCCGCGCGACACGATCGAGGAAGTGGTCGAGCCCTACCTGATCCAGCTTGGCCTGGTGGCACGCACGGCCCGTGGCAGGTGCCTTAACGACCGGGGTTGGAAACACCTGGGAATCGCACCCCCGCAAGGCCCGCAGAGCGGCCTTTTCGACGAACCCGGGACTGCCAAGTAGCGCCCGAAAACCGCGCGTTTCCTTAAGTTTTTCTTACGGAAGGCCTCCGGTTCGGTTCCATTCCGGGACAACTGCGGTTCCCGACCCGTTCCGCGGCGCGAAATTTCACGTTCGAGGTGATTTTTCGTGGTTAATGCAATTGCTGTTAAAGGTTTTCCGGGTGTTCTTGGCCGTGATCAGAAGCGCCGTGCCCTCCATTCCGGGAGGGTCAGGCAACTCTGTCATAGTTTGAGAGACCGACCATGTCTGTACGTATGGCCCTTGCGAAACTGTCCGCAGTCGCAGCCGGCGGCGCCCTCGCCGTAGGAGGCGCGGTGCACGTCGCAGAAGCTCCCGCCACGGCATCGCCCCAGTATCGCTCGGGCGGCAAGTACGTGAAGGGGGCCGTCCAGTACGTCAAGGAGACGCCCGCCAAGCGCGTCGTCCCGCGCAAGGTCAAGCGCATCCGCCGCACGGTGGAACTGACCTGCCCGCCGGGCGGCACGCTCGTCCGCCCCGGGGAAGCCGGTCCGGCCGGTGCCGCTCCTGGCGCAGGCTACAGCGATTCGCAGGGCAATTTCGTCGCGCTCGGCGGCGGGGCCTACTGCTACTACGCGGCGGCTGCCCAGACCGCCATGGTGCCGGTTGCCG
Organism: Tsuneonella sp. HG222; assembly: GCF_053819185.1. Lineage (NCBI taxonomy): Bacteria > Pseudomonadati > Pseudomonadota > Alphaproteobacteria > Sphingomonadales > Erythrobacteraceae > Tsuneonella > Tsuneonella sp. HG222. The sequence goes on from NZ_JBSOQZ010000001.1 coordinate 534,453, forward strand.
TGCCGCTCCCCGGACCGGGCAGCGGCTGGGGCGGCGGTGGCGGTGGCGGTGCCGCTGCGGCGGTCGGCGGTGGCGGCTTCGGCGGCGGCTTCGGCGGCGGTTTCTTCGGCGGCTTCTTCGGCGGATCGAGCGGCGGCAGCGTCAACGTCTCGACCACGTCGACCACCAGCGGAAGCCAGGGCCAGGAACAGGGCCAGGTGATCGACGTCGACGTCATCGTCGACAACTCGAACTTCGGCGGCTCGACCTCGACCTCGACGTCGTCCTCGACCGGCGGACTGACCAGCACGACGACCTCGAGCTCGTCGGGCAACGTCGATGTCGACGTCGACAACACGAACAACAACAACAACAACAACTCGAACGAGAACAACAACTCCAACGAGAACAACAACTCGAACGAGCAGAGCCAGAACCAGAACCAAAACCAGCATCAGAACCAGAACCAGAACCAAGGCCAGGGCCAGCACCAGTCCACGTCGGGCAACATCACCACAAGCACCAGCAGCTCGAGCTACGGCTGCGGTGGCGGCAAGCACGGCTGCGGCTCTTCGTCGCGGGGCGGCAGCTCCAGCCACGGCAGTTCGAGCCACGGCGGTTCGTCCGGCACGCCGGTTCCGGCACCGCCGATGCTGCTGCTGTTCGGTGCGGGCGCCGCGGCGGTTCTGGTCCGGCGCAAGAAAAAGGCAGCCCAGCAGGACTGAGTTGCCCGCTCGGTCCAACAGGGGGGAAGGGCGGCCGGTGCGGCCGCCCTTTTCCGTTGGCGCAGGTCCTCCAGTCAGAGCATCGTCGTCACTTTGGCTCTCGCGCCTTAACGGGCACTCGAACCCCCGCGCACCGTCGCGCTAACCCAGACGAGCCTCGTCGGCGCCCACCCTGCAAGAAGCAGAGCGGGTCGGCCGGCTCAGGCGGCGAGCTTGCGCAGGACGTAATGCAGGATGCCGCCGTTGCGGTAGTATTCCAGCTCGTTGGCGGTATCGATGCGGCACTTGGCGGTGAAGGTGAAGGTGCTGCCGTCGGCCTTGGTCACCTCGACCTCGACGTCCTGCTGCGGCTTGATGTCCGCCAGGCCGTGGATGGTGAAGCTGTCGTCGCCGGTCAGGCCGAGCGAGGTGCGGGTCTCACCGTCCTGGAACTGCAGCGGCAGGACACCCATGCCGACGAGGTTCGAGCGGTGGATGCGCTCGAAGCTTTCGACGATGACCGCGCGCACGCCCAGCAGGTTGGTGCCCTTGGCGGCCCAGTCGCGGCTGGATCCGGTGCCGTATTCCTTGCCCGCGATGACCACCAGCGGCGTCCCGTCGGCCTTGTGCTTCATCGCCACGTCGTAGATCGCGCCGATTTCCTTGCCGTAGCGGCTCATGCCGCCCTCGATGCCCGGGACCATCTCGTTCTTGATGCGGATGTTGGCGAAGGTGCCGCGCATCATGACCTCGTGGTTGCCGCGGCGGCTGCCGTAGGAGTTGAAGTCCGACCGCGCGACCTGGTGGCCCAGCAGGTATTCGCCCGCCGGGCTGTCGGCCTTGATCGAGCCGGCCGGGCTGATGTGATCGGTCGTCACGCTGTCGCCCAGGATGGCGAGCGGCTTGGCCCCGACGATGTCGGTCACCGCCGCAGGCTCCATGCCCATCCCTTCGAAGTAGGGCGGATTGGCGATGTAGGTGCTGCCGGCGCGCCACTTGTAGGTGTCGCTGCCGGTCACGTTGATCTTCTGCCAGTGCTCGTCGCCCTTGTAGACGTCGGCGTAGCGGGTCTGGAACATCCCGCGGTCGATCGCGCCGTTCATCACCTGGGTGATTTCGGCGTTGGTCGGCCAGATGTCCTTCAGGTAGACGTCGGCGCCATCGCGGTCCTGGCCGATCGGCGTGGTGGTGAAGTTCTCGATCACCGTGCCCTTGAGGGCATAGGCGACCACCAGCGGCGGGCTCGCCAGGAAATTGGCGCGCACGTCGGGCGAGACGCGGCCCTCGAAGTTGCGGTTGCCCGAAAGGACGCTGGCGGCGACCAGGTTGTTGGCGTTGATCGCCTTGCTGATCGGCTCGGCCAGCGGGCCGGAGTTGCCGATGCAGGTCGTGCAGCCGTAGCCCACGAGATCGAAACCGATCGCGTTGAGGTGGCTCTGCAGGCCGGCCTTCTCGAGATAGTCGGTCACCACCTGGGATCCGGGCGCGAGGCTGGTCTTGACCCACGGCTTGGGCTTCATGCCGCGCTCGTTCGCCTTCTTGGCGACCAGCCCGGCGGCGACCAGCACATTGGGGTTGGAGGTATTGGTGCAGCTTGTGATGGCCGCGATGACCACGTCGCCGTCGCCGATGTCGTGGTCGCGGCCTTCGACCGGCACGCGGCGCACGCTCGCCTTGTAGGAGGTCTTGAGGTCTTCGTTGAACACCTCGTCGACATCGTCGAGCGCGACCTTGTCCTGCGGCCGCTTGGGCCCGGCAAGGCTGGGGACGACGCTGCCCATGTCGAGCTCGAGCGTGTCGGTGAAGACCGGATCGGGCGCCTTGGGGTCGAGCCACAGGCCCTGCGCCTTGGCATAGGCTTCGACGAGCGCGATCTGCTCCTCGTCGCGCCCAGTGAGCTTGAGGTAGTCGAGCGTCTTGTCGTCGATCCCGAAGAAACCGCAGGTCGCGCCGTATTCGGGCGCCATGTTGGCCAATGTGGCGCGGTCGGCGAGGCTGAGCGAGGCGAGGCCTGGGCCGAAGTATTCGACGAAGCGGCCGACGACGCCCTTGGCGCGCAGCATCTGGGTGGCGGTGAGCACCAGGTCGGTCGCGGTCACGCCTTCGGCGAGCTTGCCGGTCAGCTTGAAGCCGACGACTTCGGGGATCAGCATCGAGACCGGCTGGCCGAGCATGGCCGCCTCGGCCTCGATCCCGCCGACGCCCCAGCCCAGGACGCCCAGGCCGTTGATCATCGTGGTGTGGCTGTCGGTGCCGACGCAGGTGTCGGGATAGGCCACGGTCGCGCCGGCCTGGTCGGTGCTGGTCCACACCGTCTGGGCGATATGCTCGAGATTGACCTGGTGGCAAATGCCGGTGCCCGGGGGCACGGCCTTGAAATTGTCGAGGCTCTTCGATCCCCACTTGAGGAAGTCGTAGCGTTCGGCGTTGCGCTGGTATTCGAGTTCCACGTTCTTCTCGAACGCCTTGGGATGGCCGAATTCATCGACCATGACCGAGTGGTCGATCACCAGGTGGACCGGCACGAGCGGGTTGATCTTGGCGGTATCTCCGCCCAGCGTGTCGATCGCATCGCGCATGGCGGCAAGGTCGACCACGCAAGGCACGCCGGTGAAGTCCTGCATCAGCACGCGCGCCGGGCGGTACTGGATTTCCTTGCCGGTCTTCGGGTTCTTCTGCCAGTCAGCCAGCGCCTGAATGTCGCCGATAGAGACGGTGAAGCCGGCATCCTCGAAGCGCAGCAGGTTTTCCAGGAGGACCTTCATGCTGAACGGCAGGCGCGAGACGTCGCCGATCTTCTCGGCCGCCCTGTCCAGCGAGTAGTAGGCGTAGGACTTGCCACCCACTTCGAGATTGGCGCGGGTATCGAGCGAGTTCTTGCCGACCTGGGTCATTGGGAGAGCGGATCCTTCCTGTCTTTCGGGTCCGGCCGGGGGCGGAACGCAGGGGCGCTGCGCCAGAGCCGAAGTCGTGCCGGATTTGTGGCGCGCACTGCGCGTTCCGTGGCGTAAAATCAAGGGGTCCGGGATTGGAACGGGCCGTCACTAGCGCTAGTTCCGCTTGGCAATCCGCAATCCTCGCTTCGCATCGGAAAACGCTTCTTCATGCCTATCGGCCCATCTCGCCGCCCCGATGAACCGCTCCATGCGGGGTGGATGCTGCTGGCGCTGGTGCTGGCGGCCACGCTGGGCGGCGCGTCGGGCCTGATCTGGCACTGGATCGCCGGCGACGATCTGCCGGTGGCGGAGGACGCCGCCAGCACCGCGCCGGAAGAAGCCGAGGAAGCCGAAGCGCCCGAGCCGGCCGAGACCGTTACTCCCCCCGCTCCATCGCCCAACGCGGGTTAGGACGTTCAGGCCACGGTGAGTTCAGGCGGTTTGCGGGGCGCTGCGATCCAGCAGGCGATGACGATCAGGACCGCCCCCAGCAGGGTCGGGGTCGTTACCTCTTCGCGGAAGAAGAGCCAGCCGAACAGCACCGCCCACAGGAAGCCCGAGTATTCGAGCGGCACCAGTTTCTGCGCCTCTGCCCGGGCATAGGCCCAGGCCAGCGCCATGGCGCCGCCCACGCTCATCGCGGCTGCGGTGGCGATCCAGGGTATGGCCGCCTCTTCCGGTGGGACGAAGAACCACGGGGCGGCCAGGACGAAGATGGTGCCTGAAACCAGCGTCTGGAAGGTGGCCACTTCGGCGGGCCCGGCAACCTGGGCCTGCTGGCGCTGGAGCACAAGGTTCCAGGCATAGAGCGTGGCGCTGGCCAGCACCGCGGCGATGCCCCATGCGGTCTCGCCGCCCGCCGCAGGGGCGCCTAGGCGGCCCCAGGCGATCACCGCCACCCCCGCGAGACCCATCAGCGAGGCGGCGATCGCCGTGCGCTCGATCGCCTCGCCCAGCAGCAGTGCGGCGAGGTAGAGTGCCAGCAACGGGGCGATAAACGACAGCGCGATCGCCTCGGCCAGCGGCAGGACGGTCAGCGCCCAGAAGAACGTGAAGCTCATCCCCGCCACCACCGTGCCGCGGGTCAGGTGCAGGCGCAGCGCCGCGCGCGAAGGCCAGGTCTTGCGGGTCGCGAGCCAGATCGGCCCAGCCATGGCCAGCGCGAATCCCGCCCTTACCACCAGCGTCACATAGGTGCCGGTCATCAGCGCGGCCTGCTTCATCACCGCGTCCATCAGCGACAGCAGCCCGACCGCCGCAAGGGTCGCCAGATAGGGCGCGAAATGCGGGTGGCGATCCATTCCCGGCCTTTACGCGGGCTGGCGCGGCGGGCAAGGCGCGGATCGACGAACCGTATGGCGCGGTGGGCGATTCAGCCCCGCTTCACCTGCCCCGGTTGATGCTTGGGCGCAATCGGGGCACAATCGTCCCACGCTTAACAGGGCAAGGATCATGACCGCTTACTTGCGTACCCCTTCGCTGGCCTTGATGGCCGGGATCATCGCCGCAACGCCCCTCGCCGCGCAACAGCGCCAGAGCGCGGAGGCGCAGTTCGACAAGGTCCTGCCGCAGAAGGTGCTGGAAGAAGACGCGGTCGAGGTCGTGTCCAATCCGGCCACGCAGGCGGCCGTCCAGCCGCCGCGCTTCCCGCTGGTACAGCCGTGGCAGGTGGCCGACGCCCAGGCGCTGCTCGAGGCGGTGCAGGGAATCGGCGCCGAAGGTCTCGACCCGCGCGACTACCGGGCCGAAGCGCTGCGCCAGGCGATCGCGCTGGGCCCGAGCGCGGAGCTCAACGAACTCGCGAGCGAAATCTTCGGCTGGCTGGTCGAGGACCTGCGCGATGGGCGCACGCCGATGGAGGCCCGCAAGCAGTGGTTCGTGGTCGATCCCGACCCCGATCTCATTCCCACCGGCAAGGTGCTGGCCGATGCGCTGGCCAGCCACGACGTGGCCGGAGCGCTGGCCGGTCTGGCGCCGACGCACCCGGATTACGGCGTGCTCAAGGCCGAGCTCGCGACGGTAAAGGACCCCGCGCGGCGCAAGATGATCCGCGCCAACATGGACCGCTGGCGCTGGCTGGCGCGCGATCTGGGCGGTCAGTACCTGATCACCAACGTGCCCGAATATCAGCTGCGGCTGACGGTCAACGACCAGATCATCCGCACCTATCGCACCATCGTGGGCAAGCCCGGCCGCAGCGCGACCCCGCAGCTCGCCGAGACGGTCGAGGGCGTGATCTTCAATCCGACCTGGACCGTGCCGCAGTCGATCGTGAAGGGCGAAGGTCTGGGCGCGAAGGTGCTGGGCAATCCCGGCTGGGCGCGGGCCAACGGCTACAAGGGCACAAAGGGCGCGGACGGCTTCGTCACCGTGGTGCAGCAGCCCGGGCCCGGCAACTCGCTGGGGCAGATGAAGCTCGACATGCCCAATCCGCATGCGATCTTCCTGCACGACACGCCGAGCCGCAACCTGTTCGCGCGCGACGACCGGGCGCTGAGCCACGGCTGCATCCGCACCGAGCGCGCGCTCGAACTGGCGATGACCATTGCGATCCTCGGCCAGGGTGCTCCCAAGGAGCAGGCCATCGAGATATCCAAGTCGGGCAAGTACACCCGCGTGCCCGTGGTCAAGACCATGCCGGTCTACATCACCTATTTCACCATGGGCCGCGATATCGAAGGCAACCTGCGCACCTTCAGCGACATCTACGGCCGGGACGCGCCGGTGCTGGCCAGCCTGGACGCGCCGCGGGTGGGCAACCGCGCCCGGGCGACGAGCGAAAAGGCGGTCGAGATCGTCGACGACCTGCAGGACAGCTGATTTTCCCCGCCCTTTAGCGCGGGGAATTTAGCCCTTTCACCGCGTCACCCTTTTCGCTAGGGGGCCGTTCTTCGCGGCGGGCCAGCCCTCGCGATGGCAGACTGGAACGGGGCCGTAGCTCAGCTGGGAGAGCGCGTCGTTCGCAATGACGAGGTCAGGGGTTCGATCCCCCTCGGCTCCACCAGTATGCTTTCGGATGCTCCAGCGCGGCTTGCGTTCGGCGCCTCCTTTTCCCGGCTTCCGCTGCGGCACTCGCGAGCATACCGGTCCGCAATCCCCGTTCGTGCCGAGCGTGTCGAAGCACGGGGCGACTTTCCCCGACCTCTCGTCTAAGTACCCACGACCATGCATTTCCTCGATCAGGCCAAAATCTACATCCGCTCGGGCGCCGGCGGGCCGGGCGCGGTGTCGTTCCGGCGCGAGAAGTATATCGAATACGGCGGCCCCGACGGGGGCGACGGCGGGCGCGGCGGCGATGTCGTCTTCCGCGCGGTGCCGGGCCTCAATACGCTGATCGACTTCCGCTACACCCAGCACTTTAAGGCCAAGCGCGGCAGCCACGGGATGGGCAAGAACCGGACCGGCGCCAGCGCTCCGCCGCTGGTGATCGAGGTGCCGGTCGGCACGCAGATCCTGGCCGAGGACAAGGAAGAGGTCCTGGCCGACCTGACCGAGGTGGGCCAGGAGGTCATCCTGCTCGAAGGCGGCATGGGCGGCCGCGGCAACGCGAGCTACAAGACCTCCACCAACCGCGCCCCGCGCCAGCACCAGCAGGGTATCCCGTCCGAGGAGCTGTGGCTCTGGCTTCGGCTCAAGCTGCTCGCCGATGCGGGCCTCGTCGGGCTGCCCAACGCGGGCAAAAGCACTTTCATCAACCAGGTTTCCAACGCGCAGGCCAAGGTGGGCGACTATGCGTTCACCACGCTGGTGCCCAAGCTGGGCGTGGTGCGCCACAAGGGCCGCGAGTTCGTCCTGGCCGACATCCCCGGCCTGATCGAAGGCGCGGCGGAAGGCGCCGGGATCGGCGACCGGTTCCTGGGCCATATCGAACGGTGCCGCGTGCTGATCCACCTGGTGGACATCGCCGGGGTCGATCCGGTCGAGGCGATGCTCGTGGTCGAAGGCGAGCTGGAAGCCTACGGCGCGGACCTGGCCGACAAGCCGCGGCTGGTCGCGCTGAACAAGATCGACCTAGCCGATACCGAGCTCGCCGCAGAATTCGCCGACGAACTCAAGGCTGCCGGAGCGGCCGAGGTGTTCCCGATCTCCGGGGCCACGGGCGCGGGGGTCGAGGCATTGCTCGATGCCGTGCTCGGATACCTGCCGGAACGCACTTCGACCGAGCAGCCGCACTCGCTGTCCGACGACGAGGGCGAGGAAGACGACGAACCGCAGGAGTGGTCGCCGATCTAGGTGACGCAGGCGGCCGGTTTCGCTAAGCGACGCGCCGTCATGTCCTTCGACAGCCTTGCCGATCTTGCCAGCGCGCCGCGCCTTGTCCTCAAGGTGGGATCGTCGCTGCTGGTCGAGCAGGGGGAGCCGCGTACCGAGTGGCTCTCGTCGCTGGCGGCCGACATCGCAGCGCTCAAGGCGAAGGGCACGCAGGTCGTCGTGGTCAGTTCGGGCGCGATCGCGCTGGGCGCGGCGCGGCTGAGGCTGGCGCGCGGTGGGCGCGGCAGCCTGGCCGATGCGCAGGCGGCCGCCTCGGTCGGGCAGATCGCGCTTGCCGGGCTTTGGTCGCAGGCGCTGGCCGCACACGGCATCGTTGCCGCGCAGATGCTGCTGACGCTGGAGGACCTCGAGGACCGGCGCCGTTATCTCAATGCCTCGGCCACCTTCGAGCGCCTGCTCGAGGCGGGCGCGGTACCCATCGTCAACGAGAACGATTCGGTCGCCACGGCGGAAATCCGCTTCGGCGACAACGACCGGCTCGCCGCGCGCGTGGCGCAGGCGGCTGGGGCGAACGCGGTCATGCTGCTGAGCGACGTCGACGGCCTCTACGACCGCGACCCGCGCGCGCCCGGCGCCGCGCTGATCCCGCGGGTCGAAGGCGTGACCGAGGCGATCATGGCGATGGCCAGCGGCAATTCCTCGTCGGGGCTCGGCTCGGGCGGGATGACCTCCAAGCTGCAGGCGGCGCAGATTGCCGAGCGGGCCGGGATAACCCTGGCGATCATCAACGGAACGCGCAGCTCGCCTGTCGCCCGGGCGCTCGAAACCGGCCTCGGCACGGTGTTCCGGCCGCAGCGAAGCGCTTCGTCGCGCAAGGCGTGGCTGGGCGGCAGGCTTTCGCCCAGCGGCGTGCTGACGGTCGACGGCGGCTGCGCGGCGGCGCTGGCGGGCGGGGCGAGCCTGCTGGCGGCGGGCGTGACCGAGGTCAGCGGCACCTTCGCGCGCGGCGACCTGGTGACGATCCACGGCCCCAAGGGCGAGCGGCTGGCGCAGGGGCTGGTCGAATACTCCTCCGCCGAATGCGGCGCGATCATGGGCTGCAAGCAGGACGCGCAGGGCGAGCGCCTGGGTTATGCCCCGCGCGCCGCTGTGATCCACCGCGACCAGCTGGTTCTCCTTTGAGGGCCCCAGTCGCACCGCCGCTGCGCAAGGTCGCGTCGTGACCCTGGCCGTTACCGGTGCGACGGGATTCGTTGGCCAGGCGCTGCTGGATGAAGCGCGGCGACAAGGCATCGCGGTCAAGGCGCTGACCCGCCGCCAGCAGCCGCCGGTGCCGGGCATCGCGTGGGTGCGCGGCGACCTTTCGGTGCGCGAGGCGCTGGCCGAACTGGTCGACGGGACCGAGGCGGTGATCCACGTCGCCGGCGTGGTCAATGCGCCCGACCAGGGCGGCTTCCATCTCGGCAATGTCGAAGGAACCTTGCGGCTGATCGAGCAGGCCGTGGGAGAGGGGGTGCCGCGCTTCGTGTTCGTCTCGTCGCTGGCCGCGCGCGAGCCGCATCTTTCGCACTACGGCGACAGCAAGGCCCGGGCGGAGAAGCTGGTCATGGCCAGCGGGCTCGACTGGACGATCGTCCGCCCGCCGGCGGTCTACGGCCCGCACGACCGCGAAATGCTGGAAATGTTCAAGGCCGCGCGCTGGGGCGTGCTGCCGATGCCCCCGCCGGGCCGGGCGAGCCTGATCAACGTGCGCGACCTGGCCCGCCTGCTGCTCGCGCTGGTGCCGGGCGGAGAGGACGTGACGCACAAGATCTTCGAGCCTGACGACGGTCATGAAGATGGCTGGAGCCACGGCGACCTGGCCCGCGCGATCGGCGCGGCGGTCGGCCGCCGCCCCTGGGTGCCGCATGTCTCCAAGGCCACGCTCGAGCGCATGGCGAAGCTCGACCGGATGGTTCGCGGCCCGCGCGCCAAGCTGACGCCGGACCGCGTCGGCTACATGGCGCACCCCGACTGGGTCAGCAGCCCCAGGCTGCATCCCCCCGCCGCCCGCTGGACCCCGCAGGTCGCGTCGCCCGAGGGGCTCCGCGCCACCGCGCAGTGGTACCGGGACAAGGGCTGGCTGTAGAATCCCGTTGGTCGGCGCCCGGCGCAGGCCTATCCCTTTGGGCAGGGGCGCACGCGACTCGAAGCGAACTCAAGGGGGAATCACCATGAAGAAAATCGTTTGCGCGGCTGCCGTGCTGGCGCTTGCCGCCTGCAACCAGGAAGCCGCCGAAGCACCGGCGGCCGACGAAACCGTCGCCGCCGCACCGGAAGCCGCTACGGCCGAAACCGCCGCCCTGGCGATCGACGGCAAGCCCTCGGCGGGCAAATACAAGATCACCGACGCCGATGGCGCGACCTATGACTACGAGGTCAAGGCCGACGGCACGTTCAGCGCCACGGCATCCAACGGCGAGACGATGGCCGGCACCTGGAACGAGCCGGAGCCGGGCAAATACTGCGAGACGGTGGACGGCACGGAAACCTGCTACACCGAAGAAATGAAGGACGGCGTCTGGACCTCCACAGGTCCCGACGGCAAGGTATCGACCATAGTCCGCGTCGAAGCCTGATCCGCAAATGCAACGGCGAGCCGCCGGCGCCCAGGCGCCCGCGGCTCGTTTGCGTCAGAAGGCCGGTTCGTAACCCGGGGGCAGGTCGCCCTCGTCGGTCGCCGGCGGCACGCCGTGGATGCCGCATTCGGTCTTGTCCCATCCGCGCCAGCGGCCCGCGCGCGGATCCTCGCCCGGCTTGACCTTGCTGGTGCAGGGCGCGCAGCCGACCGAGAGATAGCCCTGCGATTCCAGCGGGTGGCGCGGCAGGTCGTGCTCGGCGAAATAGGCCTCGAGGTCGTCCTTCACCCAGTCGCCCAGCGGGTTGATCTTCAGCCGGCCGTTCTCCACCTCGAACCGGGGAAGGTTTTCGCGGGTGACGGACTGGAACGCCTTGCGGCCCGAAATCCAGGCATCGAGCCCGGATTTGGCGCGCGCCAGCGGCTCGACCTTGCGGATCGCGCAGCAGCCGTCCGGGTCCCACGACCAGCGCAGCCCCGTGTCGTCCTTGGCGGCCAGGACCGCGGCATCGGGAGTGACGGTGGAACTGTCGGTCAGGCCCAGCTCGCGCACCAGCGTGTCGCGGTATTCGAGGGTCTCGGGAAACATCTTGAGCGTGTCGACGAAGACCACCGGCGTAGCCGGATCGGCCTGCGCCACCAGATGGAGCAGGACCGCGCTCTCGGTACCGAACGAAGAGACGATCGCCACCCGGCCGAGCGAGCCTTCGTTCAGAAGCTCGCGCAGCATGGTCGCCGCATCGACTCCTGCGAAACGCGCGTTGAGCGCGTCGGCATCGGCCTGGGTATAGCGCGGGCCGGCGTCGATCCGGTCGACGGTCCTGTCCTTGGGCAAACTAGCCATGACGCTTCGCCCAGATCGGAGTGCGCCCGTCGGCGGCAGGCTGATAGACTTCGGGCCAGGTCGCGAACGCGCGCTCGGCATCCTCTGCATCCAGCGGCTTGTCCGGCTGGAAGCTGTCGAACCCGCAGCGCCGCATGATCGCCAGCTGGTCGATCAGCACATCGCCCACCGCGCGAAGTTCGCCGTCGTAGCCCGCCTCGCGCAGCATGCGGGCGGCGGTATAGCCGCGCCCGTCCATGAAACCGGGGAAGTTGACCTCCACCAGCCTGATCTGTCCCAGGTACGGCAGAAGCTCGCGCGTATCGTCGCCCGGTTCGATCCGCACCGCGCTGGCATTGGTCTGGTCGAGGAACGCGTCGACGGTGACTGCGGCGTGATCGACCGGCTCGTCGTCGCGGAAGCGAAACTGCACGGCGTCGGGGCCGGGGGTGGCGAATTCAGCCATAGAGCGCCTCCTTGAACGGCTCCATGCCGATCCGGCGATAGGTGTCGAGGAAACGCTCACCGTCTTCGCGCTGCGCAAGATAGACGTTGGTCGCGGTTTCCACCGCGCCGACGATGCCGTCCTCGTCGAAGCCCGGCCCGGTGATCTTGCCCAGCGAGGTGTCCGCCCCTTCGCTGCCGCCGAGGAGGAGCTGGTAGTTCTCGGTCCCCTTCTTGTCGACGCCGAGGATGCCGATGTGGCCCGCGTGGTGGTGGCCGCAGGCGTTGATGCAACCGGAAATCTTCAGCTTGAGCTCGCCGATCTCCTCGCTGCGGGCCGAGAGCTTTTCGGAAATTCTCTGTGCCACCGGGATCGAGCGCGCGTTGGCGAGGCTGCAGTAATCGAGCCCCGGGCAGGCGATGATGTCGCCCACCATGTCGAGATTGGCCGTGCCCAGGCCCGCCGCGTCGAGCTGCTGCCAGATCGCGTAGAGATCGGCCTTGCGCACGTGCGGCAGGATGATGTTCTGCGCGTGGGTGACGCGCAGCTCGTCGAAGCTGTGCCGTTCGGCCAGATCGGCCATCAGGCGGATCTGGTCGGCGCTGGCATCGCCCGGGATACCGCCAACCGGCTTCAGGCTGATCGCGGCGATCATGTAGCCCGGCTGCTTGTGGGGCGTGCAGTTGCGCTCCACCCACAGGCGGAAGTCGGGGTCGGTCAGGTCTAGCTCGTCGCTCGCCCCGGCGTCGAACGCAGGGTCGGTGAAGTAGGTCCCGATGCGCTCCAGCTCGGCCAGCGGCGGCTCGATGCCCTGGGCCAGCAGGTGGGCGAACTCGGCCTCGACCTGGCGGGTGTATTCCTCGGCGCCCATCTCGTGGACGAGGATCTTGATCCGCGCCTTGAACTTGTTGTCGCGCCGGCCGTGGCGGTTGTACACGCGCAGGCACGCTTCGGCGTAGGTGATCAGCTGGTCGAGCGGCACGAAATCGCGAATCAGCGGTGCGATCATCGGAGTGCGGCCCATGCCCCCGCCAACGTAGAATTCAGCACCGATTTGACCGTCGAAATTCTTCACCAGGCGGATGCCGATGTCGTGCAGCCGCATCGCCGCGCGGTCGGTCTCGCTGGCAATCACCGCGATCTTGAACTTGCGCGGCAGGTGCAGGAATTCCGGATGGAAGCTCGACCACTGGCGCAGCAACTCCGCGTAAGGGCGCGGGTCGACCAGCTCGTCGGCGGCGGCGCCGGCGTACTGGTCGGAACTGATGTTGCGGATGCAGTTGCCGCTGGTCTGGATGGCATGCATCTCGACCCTGGCGAGGTCGGCCAGGATGTCGGGCGTGTCCGCCAGCTTGATCCAGTTGTACTGGATGTTCTGCCGGGTGGTGAAGTGGCCGTAACCGCGGTCGTACTTCTCGGCGATGTCGGCCAGCACGCGCATCTGCGCGCTGCTCAGCGTGCCATAGGGCACGGCCACCCGCAGCATGTAGGCATGGAGCTGCAGGTAGAGCCCGTTCTGCAGCCGCAGCGGCTTGAACTGGTCTTCGGTCAGCTTGCCTTCGAGCCGGCGGCGAACCTGGTCGCGGAATTCGTCGACGCGGGCGTCGACCATCGTCTGGTCGTATTGATCGTACTTGTACATCAGATCACCCAATCGCGGGCTGCGGGATCGGCAGGCTTGAGCGTGAGGTCGGGCCGCACCGTGGGGCCGAGGGCGCGGATGCGGTCCTTGATGTGCGCGGGGCGCACGCCGTCGGCGGTCTTCTCGGCCGCGATGACATAAGGGGCGTTGACGCGGCGGGCCGCTTCCTCGCGCGCGGCGATGGCCTCGCCCTCGTCGCCTGCGTCGACGGCATCGTCGACATGGATTGACCAGTCGACCCCGGTCCACCAGGTGACGGCGCCCGACTTCAGGTCGTTGCCGGTAACGATCTTCATGCCTGAATCTCCAGGGCTAGCTGCGCCACCGCCAGGTCTTCGCGCGCGGTAACCTCGCCGATCACGATCAGCGCCGGGCTCTTTACCCGCTCGCGCGCGACGAGATCGGGCAGCGCGGCGAGCGGCCCGCGCAGCAGGCGCATCTGCGGCAGGCAGGCATTCTCGATCACGGCCAGCGGCATGTCCGGGGCCAGGCCGTCGGCCATCAGCTTCTCGGCGATCTGGGGGGCGGTCTTCACGCCCATGTAGATGACCAGCGTGCGGCCCTTGCCGGCAAGCCCGGCCCAGTCCTGGTCCGACAGGCCCTTGCACTGGCCGGCCACGAAGCTGACCACGCTGGCCGCGTCGCGGTGTGTCAGGGCGATCTGCGCGGCCGCGGCAGCGCCGTTGGCGGCCGAGATGCCGGGCACGATTTCCACCGGGACGCCGGCGGCGCGGCAGGCTTCCGCCTCCTCGCCCCCGCGGCCGAAGACCAGCGGATCGCCGCCCTTGAGGCGCACGACGTCGTTGCCGGCCAGCGCCTCGCGCACCAGCAGGGCGCAGATCTCGTCCTGCGGCACGGTGTGATGGGCGCGGCGCTTGGCGACGGAGATCATGCGGGTTCCGGCCGGAGCCATCGCCAGGATCGCCGGGGCGACCAGCCCGTCATGCACGATCAGCCGGGCGCGCATGATCAGCCGCGCCGCGCGCAGCGTCAGCAGATCCGGATCGCCCGGGCCCGCGCCGACGAGAAAGACAGTGCCGCTATTTTCCATGGCGGCTGAAATGGGCTGCCGCCCGCCAGCCTGCCAGCGAGAATGGTTATGCGCGGCGACAGGCCGCCTTTTGAAAGCAAATCTAGGGGGGATAGCGGGTCAGGCTTTCCCGCTGTCCTCCGTCCGCCGGGCAACCGCGGCCAGCAATTGCTGGAATTGCGGATTGTCGCGCAGGTTGATGTCGCGCTGCGGGAAGGGAATCTCGATTCCGTCGCGCTGGAACAGCTTCCACAGCCGCTTGAGAACATCCGACCGGACGTTGCCGACGCCTTCCTCCGGATCGACGATCCAGCACTGGATGACGAAGTTGATCGCGCTGTCGCCGAAACCGTCGAGCCAGACCGAGGGCGGGGGGCTGTCGAGCACGCGCGGCGTGTCATTGGCCGCCTCGAGCATCAGCTTTTCCGCCAGGTCGAGATCGGCCTGGTACGACACCCCGACCGGCACCTGGATGCGCACGGTCTTGCTGGAGTAGGACCAGTTTTCGACCTGGTTGATCATCAGCTGTTCGTTGGGGATCAGGTATTCGCGGCGGTCGCGGGTCGTCACCGATACCGCGCGGATGCCGATCTTGCGGATCTGCCCGAAGGTGGAATTGCCCGCCTGGTCGGCGATGGCGATCACGTCGCCCGGCTTGATCGAGCGGTCCATCAGCAGGATGATCCCGGCGATCAGGTTGCCGAAGGTCTTCTGCAGGCCGAAGCCGATCGCCAGGCCGAAGGCGCCGGAAAACACCGCCAGCGCGGTAAGGTCGATACCCAGGAGGTCGATCCCGAGGAAGAAGGCGAGCGCCCAGACGGCGATCGACAGGAGTTTTTCCGACAGCAACTGCTGGGTGGAATCGAGCTTGGTCACCTTGCCCAGAAGGTAGCGCGCGGTGCGCGTTGCCAGCTTGGCGAATAGGTAGATGCCGATCACCACGGCGACCACCACCAGCGCGCCCCACACCGAGATCCGGTGGTCGGCGATGGTGAAGCCCCAGCTCTCGAGCATCTGCGCGAAACGCGCGAAATCGCCGTCTCCGCCCAGGCTGCGGTCGATCTCGTCGGGCTGGATCATGCGCCGTCCATCGCTGCGAAGGCTCGCTCCAGGTCGGCGATCAAGTTCTGCGGGTCCTCCAGCCCGATCGACAGCCGGATGCCGAGGCGGTTTCCGGCGCCCCAGTCGTCCGGCGGGAAGGTGCTCGCCGTGCGCGCCCGGCCGGCGTCGAACGGCACCACCAGGCTTTCGAAACCGCCCCAGGAATATCCGATGCCGAACAGCTCGAGCGCGTCGACGAAGCGGGCCCGCGCCGCCTCGTCGCGGCCGGCCAGCACGAAGGAGAACAGCCCGCAGCCGCCGGTGAAATCGCGCTTCCACAGGTCGTAGCCCGGCGCCCCGGGCAGCATCGGGCACAGGACCTGGGCCACCTCGTCCCGCGCCCGCAGCCACTCGGCGATGGCCAGCGCGCTCGCGGACGAGCGTTCCAGCCGCAGGCCCATCGTGCGCAGCCCGCGCAGCGCCAGCGCCGCATCGTCGGGCGAGACGACCTGGCCCAGCGCCTGCGCCTTGACGCGCAGCCGCGCGTGCCACGGTTCAGCCGCGGAGACCGAACCGAGCATCAGGTCCGAATGGCCGCCGACGTGCTTGGTCAGGCTCATGATCGTCAGGTCGCAGCCATGCGCCAGGGCGGGGAAGCCAAGCGGCGAGGCCCAGGTGTTGTCGAGCAGGACGGTCGCTCCCCTGGCGCGCGCTGCACTGGCGAGGGCCGGCACGTCGCACACCTCCATCGTCAGGCTGCCGGGGCTCTCCAACAAAACGGCCGCGGTCCGGTCGCAGAAGGCAGCGGAAAACGCTGCGGGATCGAGGGGGTCGAAGAACCGCACCTCGATGCCCATGTCCGCCAGCAGGCCGCGCGCCATCGCCCGGCTGGGTTCATAGGCGTTGTCGGTCATCAGCAGGACATCGCCCTGCTTCAGCACCGTCAGAAACGCCCCGGCGATCGCCGCCACGCCGCTGGGGAACAGCACGGTTCCGGCCGCTCCCGGCTCGAGTTCGGTCAGAGCATCGGCCAGCGCCCACTGTGTCGGCGAGCCGCGCCGGCCGTAATAGAAATGCCCGTCTTCGTTCGGCCGCCCGCGCTTCAGATCCGCACTGTCGGCGTAGAGATGCGTACTGCCGCGCCAGACGGGGGGATTGACTACCGGTCCGGTCCACTCGGCGCGCCGCCCCACCTCGACCAGGCGGGTGGCGGGCCTGCGGTCACGCTTGTCGGTCATCGACAATACCGTTCGTGCTGAGCTTGTCGAAGCACGCTGGCGTCGCGCAAGCCGCCCTTCGACAGGCTCAGGGCGAGCGGTGAGGGGGGCGTTATCTTCAAACGGCCGGGCCCGTTTCCTTGGGGGTGCCGGGATCGGCGCCCCATTCGCTCCAGCTCCCGTCGTAGAGCGCCACGTCGTTCTTGCCGATGCGGTCGAGCGCGAAAAGCAGGCAGGCTGCGGTCACGCCGCTGCCGCAGGTGGTGACGACCGGCCGGGCAAGGTCGACCCCGGCTTCGTCGAACGCGCGCCGGATGTCGCGCTCGTCGGCGTAGGTCCCGTCGTGCGCGAAGAGCAGCCCGAACGGCAGGTTGCGCGATCGCGGGATGTGACCCTCGGCGATGCCGGGGCGAAAGTCGGGTTCTTCGCCATTGAAGCGCGCGCGCCCGCGGGCGTCGACGACCTGTTCGCGGTGCGCGCCGAGGTTGGCCAGCATCTCCGCCTTCAGCCTGATCGTGCCCGGCCCCCCGCTGGCCTCGAAATCGCCCTTGGCCACTTCTGCTTCGCCGCGTTCCAGCGGCAGGCCGTCGGCGCGCCACTTTTCCAGGCCGCCGTCGAGGATCGCCACCTGCGCGCCATAGAGGCGGGCAAGGAACCACAGGCGGGCCGAAGTGCGCACGGCGCTGTCGTCGTAGACCACGATGCGATCGCCCGCGTTCACCCCCAGCGCGCGCATCCGCTCGGCAAACTGCTCGGCCGTGGGGGCGGCATAGGGGACGTCGCTGGACCCGTCCTTGAGGCTGGCGAGATCGGCGTGGCGCGCGCCGGGGATATGCGCCGCGGCGAATTCGGCGCGGGCATCGCGTCCGGCGTCGGGCAGGTGCGACGAGGCGTCGAGCACGACGAGGCCGGGTTCGCCAAGCCGTTCGGCGAGCCAGCGGGTGGTTACGAGGCTGTCCATGCCCCCGGACTAGGGCCTAGAAGGCCCTTCCGGCAAGCCCGTCGGTCGTGCGCGGGCCGAGATCGAGGCGGATCGGCGCAAGACCAGCGCTGCCCGGAACCTGCTGGCCGACCGCGAGCGTGAAGTGGCGCGGCTCCATTCCCGGCGCGGTCACGCGAAAGCGGGCGAGCGGGACGAGCAACGCCGCGGCGCCCTGCTGCATGACCGGCAGGCTAGCCAGCGGAGTGCGCAGTTCGCCGGTCAGTTCGACCTGTTCCCCCGGCGCGATCCCGGGGATGGCGTGCGTCTCAGGCAAATCGGTGCCGGGATGAGCCAGTTGCTCCTCGCGCGAGAGCGAGGCGTGCGCGCCGCCCAGGTCCGCGGCAACCGCGATGGGGCCGAGCGGGGCGGCGCCCACGTTGGTCAGCGTCAGGCGATAGGCCAGCGCCTCGTTCATGAAGGTCTGCGTCAGCTTCACCGGGGTGATCGCGATCAGCAGCGGATGGGTCGGCTCTTCCGGCAGTGCGGGAGCCGCCGGTGCGGCCGGTTCCGGCTCCGGGAACGGGGCAGGCGCGACGGGGACCCTCGGCTTCTCGATGTCGGGCACGATCATCACCGTGCCCCGCCGGGGAAGAAAATTGCGGCGGAAATGCCATGCCGCACCGGCCAGGCCTGCGACGGCCAGGCCGAGCGCGATCCACAGCCAGGGCAGTCCGCTCGTTTCGTCGGCGGGCTGGACTGCGGGCGAGATCGGGGAGGGCGCCGCACCGGGCAGGGGCAGTGTGGTCGGAAAAGCCGTGGGAAGCGGCGCGGCGGTTTCGCCGGGTTGGGCGGGAGGAGGCGCTGCCTGGCTTAGCGTGGGCTGCGCCGCGGGCGGCGTAACCGTACGGCGCTGGGTGGGCGTGGGCCGCGGGGTCGGGGTGAAGCTGGGCAGGGTGATGCGCGGCGCGGGCGACGGTGTCGCTGCGGGCGCGGCCGGGCTCGGCGCTGGCGTCGGCGTTGGTGTGGGACCCGGCGAGGGCCGCGTAATGGGGTTGTCGGGGTCCACCGGTCCCTGCGCGCGGGGCGTGGGCGTGGAAGAGCCCGGCGGCAGGCGGAAATCGCTGGCCGCGCCGAACGCGGGGGTGCCGGCGAACAGCGCGGCGGCGGAAAGGACAAGGGCAATGCGGCTGGTCATCGGGGCGTGTCCGCTCGGCGGCAGGGCGTGAATAGCCGCTTAACCCGCCCCGTCAACGCGCACCGGCTTGTGCCACGCGCGGCAAAGCGGCATCTGGCGTGGCATGAGCGACACACCCGAAACGGCCAGACGGCCCCTGCACCTTGGCCAAGCGAGCGCGCTGCCCGCTTCGCCAGAAGAGGCGGTGCTCGACTATGTGCCCAATCCGCGCATGGGCGCACTCTACTGCGTGCGCTTCGCGGCGCCGGAATTCACCTCGCTGTGCCCGGTGACCGGCCAGCCCGATTTCGCGCACTTGGTGATCGACTATGCGCCGGGCGAGACCATCGTCGAAAGCAAGAGCCTCAAGCTGTTCCTCGGCGCGTTCCGCAACCACTGCGGCTTTCACGAAGACGTGACGGTCGGTATTGGCCAGCGGCTGTTCGCCGAAATGGGCCCGCGCTGGCTGCGCATCGGCGGTTACTGGTACCCGCGCGGCGGCATTCCGATCGACGTCTTCTGGCAGAGCGGCCCGGTGCCCGAGGGCCTTTGGGTGCCCGATCAGGGCGTCGCCGGCTACCGCGGCCGGGGCTGAGGCGTAATCCGTTTTCCTACACGCACGAAATATGAAACATGCCTTGCCGGCTCTTTGGATGGTCGGCTTTCGCGCTCCCCGCATGAAGGGCCTCCGGGATCGGCGGCGCGGGATTTGGGTGTATACTTCGTGTCACCTTTCGAGCTTCGAAGGGGAGAAGTTCCTCGCTCGGGCAGGTGCGTTCTAGCCAAAACTGGTGCCGGCTGAGGGATTTGAACCCCCGACCTTCGGTTTACAAAACCTGTATCAGTCCCCTCATGGCTCCTCATGCTGACCGGAAAGTCGTTTATTTGCAGCGCTTTGCGATCTTTGGTACATCATGACGCGCCATAGCAGGTACCACCAGCGCGAGAGACTAAAGTGACTAGAGAGAGACTACACCTTACTGACATCGGAATACGGGCGCTACCCATTCCGAACATCGGTCAAAAGACCCACTTCGAGCGTGAGGGCTTCGGGGTCCGGGTCAGTCAGGGCGGCACCAAGACCTTCGTCCAGATGATCGGTAAGGAGCGGAAGCTCCACACGATCGGCCGCGTGGGGCAAATTTCGCTCAAGGACGCCCGCCAGAAGGCAAAAGCTATCCAAGTCGCTCCGCCTGAGAAAAAGCGCCCACAATCGACCACAGAGGCCGTGGCGGCATTTCTCAAGGATGCAGAGGACCGTTGCCGACCAGCTACTGTCTCCAACTATCGTCTCTATCTCAATCGCCTCGATCAACAGCGCTTGGAGGACGTGACCAAGGCCGACGTGTCCTACACGGCCCACGCTCTCATGGCCGCGAAAGTGTTCTTCAACTGGTGCATCCGGGAGGGGCTAACCACTCACAATCCGGTCCAGTACGACAAGGTGCAGCTTGGTAAGCGGTCCCGTGTGCTCTCCGACGACGAGTTGAAAGCAATCTGGCACTACGAGCATCGCCCGTTCAGTGATCATATGAAGCTCCTCATTCTCACCGGTCAAAGGCGCAACCAGTTCAACCAGGCACAAATCCGAGGCGCCACCATCTTTTTCCCGGCTGAGGCCATGAAAGGGAAGGACGACCACACCATTCCTCTCTTGCCGATGGCCAAAGCGGTCATGGAGCGGCTGACCCCTTGGAGCGGATGGAGCAAGAGCAAGACCAGGCTCGATAAAGCGGTTCCGATACCGCCGTGGGTCATCCATGATCTACGGCGCACATTCTCAACCAACATGGCTCGCTTGCGGGTGCCGCTCCACATCACGGAGCGCATACTCGCCCACCGTTCTGGCCAAGTCTCCGGAGTGGCAGCAATATACAACCGCCACGACTTCCTTGAGGAAAGCCGGGAGGCATTGGCCAAGTACGAGGATTGGCTTACAACCATCGTCGCCTAGGCTCGCAACCTTGGCCTCGCAGCGAGGCTCCAACCGGAGTTTTGCTGTGATGGAACGGCTACTAAGCAAAAAGGCAGTACGTGAAATTGTCGGTGTAAGTTTCGCTGAGATCGACAGGCGAGAGCAAAAGGGCAGGTTTCCCAAACGCATCCGCGACGGGGGCAGGGTCTTTTGGGCTAGTTCGGAGGTCGAACGCTACGTGCTCGACAAGATCGCCGCCGCAAGGAATGCCGAACGCGGCAGCTCCTAACAGAGCTGGAAGAGGGTGTGACACTCTTGTGTTGCACCCTCTTTTCGTTGCTACTACCGCACCGCTTCCACACAGGAGTACAACGATGTCTGTCTTGGATGAAATCCGCAAACTTGACGAGCAAAAGAACGCGCTACTCAGCAAAGCCAAACAAGAAGCAATCGACCTCGCCAACCAGGGCATCAGGGCGCTGAACGAGCTTGGCTTCAATTACAAACTCGTACAGGACAACAATTCCGGCGCCACGCAGCAGCGTAGCTCCCGGCGCACGGGCATTCGTGATCAGGTGCTATCCGCCATTCAAGGCAGCGCTCAGGGTATGAACCGCTCGCAGCTCCTTGCTGCCATGGACGTGAAGGGCGATCGCTCTGGCGAACAAAGCGTCAGCAATGCCTTAGCCGCCCTCAAAAAATCTGGCAGCATCACTGCTACCAATGGTGTCTACAAAGCCAAGTAGATAGCCGTCAGTTCAGCCCGACGAGTTCGTTAACCGCCGCACTAGCAGCAGACGCGGCTTGGCTTTCCTGTCGAGCTACAGCTCCCTTTCTCAAGACCTCGATCTTGACCGCTTTCACGCCTGCTAGCTTGAAAGCGGTCGGATCGACCGTTGTGAACCGCATACCGTGGCCCTCGCGACCCTCATAATGATAGCTAGTGGTCACGTACTCTTGGATGCGCTTCCCGTTCAACAGTCGGGCGCCGTTGCTGACTGGCAGGGTGCTATCCGCGAAATCTAGCTCGAAATTGCCGTCGCGGATCATAAACACGTCGGTATCGACATTACAGTTCACCGGCACCACGATGACCGAACCGATATTGATCGTCTGCACGGTTTCAGGGCACTCGGGTTGGGGCGCAAACTTTGCCTCATGCCGAGCGATCGCGTCAGCCGAAATCCGTTCTCCAAGCCGATTGAACGCGATATCGATCACAGGCTCGCGGCCTTCGTACTTGAACACTTCCTCTTTCGGCGTAAGCTTGAGGGTCCGGTCGTTGTCGGTGTATTCCTCGGAGATAAGCTCCCGAATGTACCGCGTCGCAAACTCCGGCCCGACTCCGTCATACCCCCACGCTGGACGGCCACTTTCATCGCGCGGCAGTTCCCGCACGTCGTAGGTGTGAGTGCAACCCGCTTTCAGTCGAAAGATTTGGCCAAGCTGGACAACTGGCACGTAATCGTCCGGGGGACAGCCGCCAGACAACAGGCTCTCCTCCGAACCAGCCCACTCACTGGCTGATCCTTCCGCACTATCGATTGCCTTAGTGACGAGGCTTCCAATGCCCGAGTTGAGCACGATTATGATCAGAGCAAGCCATCCGGTAAGCCTTACCGTTTCCGGCCAGGAGAACGTGCGCTGCCGAGCAAGCGCACCACTACCGACGATCATCGCGACAGCGAGTATCAGCTTCCAAGCGAAGGAGAGATCGGATTGCGCTAGCATCAAAGCGGCCACGATGAAGGCGATGCCACAGCCGACATCGAAGGCTCTAATGCGAGCGAGATCCATTATTCCCTCCAACCGTCCCGCGGGCATCTAAACACGGCACATCCCTAGCCACAAGGCTGCGGTCAGTCCGTGCATTTGTGTGCAGTCTTAAAAATCGACCGACAACCACAGAACCATTACAGAACCTACGTTTCCGCACACTGTCCGTCAGCGCTACGCGCATGACCCCAACCTATCTCCCTTGGTTCCACTATCGGGAAGCCGGTCGAAGGTTGGGGTCATGCGCTCCACTTCGTTTCGCTTAGACGGACAGGTGCGGACCATTCGCTAAAGGACAAAACTTTTTCACGGTACAATGGTACTGGACCACAGTTCTTGCCCGGTCCGTACAAGCCGCACATCCTGTTACTGCACGGTGATCCCTGCGGCTCGGGGCGGCGGGCACTCGACACATGCACAACCATTACATTGGACAACCTGGCACTGGCAAAACCGAACATATTCTCACAACTACCGACGCAGCGATCCAAGCTGACGAAGCGGTAATTTTCATAGACCCAAACGGTGATGCGGTGGATCGGCTCGCCACGATCATTCCCCCACGACGGTACAATCACACCGTTCTTTTCGACTTTTCCAGAGAAGATGAGGTACCGGTTTTCAACTTCCTCGGTGACGGCAAAAACGCGCCATTGATCGCTTCAATCAGCGCTGAAATGGTGAAAGACGTTTCCGGCTATGAGGACACCGCCACGCCGGTTTTGTGGAACTACCTGTTCTTTTCCTTTGCTGCGCTCAGCGAGGCCAAGGAGCCGTTGTATGGCTGGCGCTACATCCTCACTGACCCGATGTACCGATCGAGCGTCCTTGACCGTGTAACGGACATAGAGGTCCTGTCCTTTTGGGAGGACCATGAAAGCTACAAACCTCAGAGGCAGTCAGAGCTCATTGCTTCCTGTTTGAACAAGGCCACGCTCTTGATGAGCGACCCGCGTATCAGACGATCGCTCGCGATGTCCGAGATGTCCTTTAACGTATCGGACACGCTTAAGCGGGGCATTCTTTTGGTGAAGCTACCTCAGCGCATTCTCTCAAAGCCGCGGGTGGAGCTCTACGGCTCCCTGTTGATCTCTGGTTTGCTCCACCATGCTGAACGCCGCAACGGGGCGATCCCGCTCAATTTCATCACCGATGATAGCTGGCTGTTTGCGCCGTCAGTGATCAAGCAGCTCGTAGCCTCTCCACCAGGGGCGAACATCCGCGCGACCGTGGTCCAGCAGTACATCAAGCAGCTCAAGCCCGCTTGCTACGATGCCGTGGTGGGCGCCGCTCAGATGACCTATATTTTTCGTACCTCACGTGACGATGCCACGGCTTTGTATGACCGCATGGAGCTCGATCAGAAGCGCACCACACGCTTCGATCAACTGGTGCCATATCAGTTCCGCTTTGCCCCGTTCTGGTCCTCTCACCGCGCCGAATTTGCGGCGCTGCAAGATGGCCGCTATCCCGATGCTATAAAGGACATCCGCTGGCGAGCACGACGGGGACGGGTTGTGACGCCGCAGGAAGCGGACCGGGCTATTAGATCGCTCCGAGGGGGTTAGGCTTGATCTACGTCATCATCGCGATCGCAGTGCTCAACACCATTTTCAACGGTCGGCTAGCGCTGCGCTACATCAAAGACAGTCCAAACATCCCTGGCCTTCTCGTGTTCGCCAGTTGGGCGTGTGTACCGGCCGCGATCGCGCTGACCAATCCCCTCATTCACCAACTCCTTGTGGCTGTAGGGGCGGTGGCGCTCCTCTATCCGCTGATCTTGATGGTGATCGATCGCCATGTGGAGAAGCCAGCAGCCATCCAGGCACCACCTGAGCCAGTGGTGGAGCCAAAGGTACATCCTCAGCTCCCGGACGATCTACGCACCTCGCATACGGTGATTGTTTCCCTGTCTGGCCACGGCAAAACCCAGCTACTTCAAAGTCTGATCCTCGATGACATCGATAAGGATCAAACCGTCGTCGTTCTCGACAGCCAGACACACCTCATTCGCAACCTATTGAACGTGGTCCCAGCTAACCGCCTCACCTATCTAACGCCTACTGACACCGATTATCCGCTCGCGCTCAACCTCTTTGAGAAGGGGCAGGACCCCGAGCTCTTTGAGTATATTTTCAGTGCGCTCGATGCAGACATGACCTCGAAACAAGCGATGCTCTACCGCTACCTGGCGCGTCTCGTTTCGGCCATTCCCGGTGGCAACATCGCGACGATGCAAGAGCTCTTGGAGCGAGGCGGAACGGGCAAGTATCACGCCGAGCTCTCGACCTTGCCGCCGACCGTTCAGGCATTCTTTCAGAACGAGTTCAACACGCGCCAGTACGAGGAAACCAAGCAGCAGATCGGCCGCCGCCTCTACACCTTGCTCGAAAACGACAGCTTCCGGGCCATGTTCACGGCTAAGGAAATGAAGCTCAATCTCGCCCAGGAAATGGGCGAGGGCAGGGTAATCTTGATCGACGCCAGTAAGCGCGTTCTCAAGGGCAGCGCCTTCAAGATTTTCGGGCGCTTCTTCATCGCGCAGATCGCGAGAGCCATCTTCGAGCGAGAGCACCCATACGCCAAGCGGGTCTCCATCTACATCGACGAGTTCCAAGAGTACGCTCGGGAAGAAGAGTTCGTGGAGGAGCTGTTCACCCAGGCCCGCAAATATAACGTTGCCCTGACCGTGGCTTTCCAGTTTCTTGATCAGCTCCCTGTGGCCGTTCGGGCAGCTATCCTCTCGAACACGATCATAAAAATGGTCGGTGAGACATCTTCGGCAGACCGGCGGGCTATGGCGAATGAGATAGGGGTCCCTCACGAAAATCTCGCGCTCTTGCACAAGGGCACCTTCATGACGAAGGCGGGGCAACAGCGGTTCGGCTTCAAGGTCCCATTTGGACGTTTGGAGGCTGAGGGGCAGCGCACTAAAAAGGAGCTCAACCTAATCCGCGATGCTATGCGGCAGCGCTACGCCACAAGCGAAGATGACATTGTGCCGGAGCCGCTACCAAAAGGCGCCGATCCTTTCGCTGATGAGCCTACCTAGTTATCCACTTGACTGATTGCTGGTTATGTATGCGAGTGGTGTAAACCCTTGCGTACTTGTATGCGTTGTATATACTGTATGCATACAAGTTAACAACAAACAAGTATGAAATTAAACGATCTAAAGACCTACGAGCTCACATTCAGTTTTGACTACCTAAGCGGACCTAAAGATACTGAGGCTAGCCGGTTCGAGAAGGGCGAGCTCTTCTTCAACAACAACGAGTACGGTGTGTTCTATTCTGTAAAGGATGGTGCGCAAATCTCTCACGCTGTAGCCGCCAAGATGGGCCGAGAGATGAAAGCGAAGATGTTTATCGAGGCAACCGTTCAGCTTGTATGATGGAAACAGACAACAAGCAAATCCGCATCAATGCGGAAACCCACCGGAAGCTACTCGATTTGAAGGTTCAG
This sequence comes from Tsuneonella sp. HG222, assembly GCF_053819185.1. Lineage (NCBI taxonomy): Bacteria > Pseudomonadati > Pseudomonadota > Alphaproteobacteria > Sphingomonadales > Erythrobacteraceae > Tsuneonella > Tsuneonella sp. HG222. The sequence goes on from NZ_JBSOQZ010000001.1 coordinate 560,351, forward strand.
GCAGTCCAGGTCCACGGCACCATGCCGTCCTATGACGATGTAATTTGCGACCTGATTGAAATTGCGAAAAACAACGACACAATTTACAATCGCTTCCGCTCCTCATAGTGACCTTACTCACCCATAGTACATAATCCCGCCCGTCCTATTTCGGGCGGTTTTGTGATGCTACAATGAGTGCATGACTGCACGCACTGAACTACCAGAGGAAGTGAAGACCGCGAGCGCAAAAGCGGCGAGCTTGGACGTGCTCCAGGTTATCTACGAGCACAACCTCATCCGGTCCCGGCTCATCCAAACGCTCTTGCCGCAGCGCCACGCCAGGGGCGTCTTGAACACCCTCATGATCCTCAAGAATGCGCGGCTCATCACCCGCATCACGATCGATCGCTACGACCCCGACGTGTATATGATCACGAGCGAGGGTGAGGACTTCCTTTTCAAGCACCGCGGCCGCCCCGACGTGGCAGTAAACTTCTATCGGCCTCGCGAGGATTACCGGATCGAGTTCGATCACAAGCTCGGTATCAGCCAGACGATCGGCAACGTCCGCGCTGGCCTCATGGAGACCACGGCCCGTTTCATCCCCCATGGCGAGATCACCAGGTTAGCGGGCATTCCCGACGACGTACCGCTCAAGCTCCGCGTTGAAGGTGGCTGCATGATCAAGGGCCAGTGGCGAGCCCTGCCGCCAAAATCGTACATCGAGCCCGATGGCATCTTTGGCGTGGAGTATGCGCCAGGCCAGGCAAACTACTTTGCCCTTGAGTATCAGCGCACCGGCAAGGTCCGCTCAGACACCCTCGTTGGGGTGTCTTCGATGCGCAAAAAATACGTGGGCTACGGCGACATCATCATCAACAAACGCTTCAAAGAGTGGGGCATCGCAAACCTCGCCGTGTTGAGCGTTTTCACTGAGGAGAAGGACCTGACAGCTTCGCTCAAGCTGTGCGGGGAAATGCACCCGATCGAGCAGTACCCGACAGGCGCGAGACCCTTCTATCACACGCTCCAGCTTCCCTTCCGGCTCACTGAGAACGGCTACAGCCGTGCAGCCTTACCGAACCCCGACTTGGCAACGGACAAGTGGCAGCGCGTCGGTTGTGACGATCGCGCCATCTATGAAAAAGGACCCGCTGTTTAGGCGGGTCCGGTATTAGAGCGAGCTGACGTACGCTTCGGCGCGTTCGAGCACCTTGGCGGCGTTCAGCAGATCGCCGGTGTTGAGAGCACCCGTGTTCTTGAGCTCGTCCCCGTCCTTGTAGACGCGTTCAAGCGTGACCGAGTGCCAGTCGCCGTTGGTACCGGCGTTCTTCCACACCGAGGCCGTGACGGCGCCGATGCGGAACTTCTTTACGGGAGCGTTCCCGGACATAAGGGACTACCTTTCTCCAGCGACGTGCTGGTGGGGAGCGCCCTTACGGAGTTGTGGCCCGCAGTCCTTCGGGTGACTTCCACACTAGCGTAATATCCCAGGGCGAGCCCCATCAACACACCGCTTTGCTGTGCTATCCGCCAAGACCATCGCAACGGGTTCGATCTCCCACGATGGTATTAGCGGTCTATCACGAGAGCCGAACATAAGCTCGGCGGACAGCACAGCAATCTACACCAATAGTACCACAAAAATGCTAGAATGTAGCAAGGTAGTACACAAAGGAGGCTGTGATGCCGTACCTCGACTTTGCTGCAATCAAGGAAGATCACACCATTGAGAGCGTCGCTGATCGCTTGGGCCTTGAGCTCAAGAAGAACGGCGCTCAACTCCGCGGGCCATGCCCGAGTGGGAAGGGTGGCGAGCGAGCGCTTGTCATTACCCCGGAGAAGGGAGCCTGGTACAGTTTCGGGCTCAACAAGGGCGGCGACTGCATATCGCTGGTGTCGCTCGTACACGGTCTATCCCCGAAGGACGCCGCCGCGTGGATCGTCGGGGATCAACAGCCAGAGAAGAAGAAGCCGGAAGCGGCCGAAAAGGAACGAGCGGCCGAAGAGCCCAGTGAGGGTTTCAAGCCGCTCGAATACCTAGTGTCCGATCACGATGCCGTTACTGCGCTTGGTTTCGACCCCACGTTCGCAGCATCGGTTGGTATCGGGTACGCCCCTAGAGGCGTCATGCGTGGCACCATAGCCGTTCCAGTAAGGAGTAGCAAGGGAAAATTGCTTGGTTACATCGGAGTGACCGACGCCAAGCTACCAAGCAACTGGCACCTCTAAAAACTTTTCTAAGCCCCGCCTAGTGCGGGGTTTTTTTCCAATTTCAGCCATCCGTATATTGGGGGTACATTACACTTTTTTTGCATTGGGGCACTCGGGAGAAATTTTTGCGCTTCTCATGCTTCCTCATAAGGTACTGTTTGATCTTACCTTCTCATCCGAACCGTTTTCAGATCCGAAAATATGTGATCAATAAGCGTTCCCTAGCAACGAGAGGAAGGGAACCAATGACTACTCGGAAACGCCGTCGTAAGACGAAGCCCACATGGGCTGCCTACCGTAAGGGTGTCAAGAAGGAGTTCAAGAGCATCGGCCGCGCCTACGCGAAAGAGGCGAAGAGCTGGTTCGGCTTCTAAGAGAGTGCCATGGCCAGCAAAGCCGATCCCCGAGCCCGCGGCTTCAACTACGGCTCACCTTCACGCGCAGGCGATCGCCCACCCATCTACTTCGAGGCAATGAAGATCGCCAACGCTCTCAGTCAGGAGGCAGCCCGCGCCGGTCAAGAAGCGTGGAGCCTCCAAATGGCGGCCAGGCATGTCCGAATGGCTTGTACGCCAGAAGAGCTGGAGCGAACAGTCGAAAACCTAGAACGGGCAGTGAAGCCCTACCTCAACTGATACAACTAACCCCGCTCTCACCAAGCGGGGTTTCTTCTTGCATGGTACAATTTTGGTAGTTTGGTCTTTAACAAGAGGAGACTACCAATGGGTTTGATGCTTCATGCGGGCGCCGAGCCCGTTCCTTATGGCGAGCTTCGCCACCTTCCCATCCCCGCAGCCACTGCAACCCACGTCCCGATCGCCCACCAGGCGGTCGTCGATATGGTGAAATACAGCCTGGGCTTCTTCGGCCATGAAGTCGTCGAGGAAGACTACGGCGTCACCCCGGACGGCGCGCGCTTCTTCGGCCTTCTCTCGCTTCGCAGCCAGTACGGTGATTACACCGACACGGTTGGATTGCGGAACAGCCACGACAAGAAGTTCCCGATCGGCATCAGCTTCGGCAGTCGCGTCTTCGTTTGCGATAACCTCGCATTCGCGGGCGATCACGTCATCCGCCGCAAGCACACCGCCAACGCCAAGCGCGACCTTCCCGGCCTCGTTGCCGAGGTGGTGGAGCCGCTTCGCGATCAGCGGTTGCTTCAAGCTCAGGTGTTCGACGGCTACCGGCGTCGGCGTCTCGAAGTACATGAGGTCGATGCTGCGATCATGCAGCTCTACCGCCGCGAGGTCATCAACGTGACCAGGATCGCGGATGTGCTCGAAGCCTACGAGAAACCACCCCATGATTGGGGAGGGGAAACGGCCTGGCGCCTCTTCAATGCCACCACGTTCGCTCTTGCGGGCAAGGTGGCAGAAAACCCCGCCAGCACGCGTGCGCTGCACGATGTCATCGACGGCTACTGCCCTCCGGTGAACACCAAGCAGCTCGCATTGCCGCACTTTGCTTAAAGCCAGAGCCATTCCTTCGGGGATGGCTCTTTCTTTCGCATTTGCAGGCTACTGCCGACTGTAGTCCTGACTATCGTCGGCAAGGTAAACACCATCGCCGAGGTGATTTCTCGCCCGCTGCGTCGAGAGAACCCTAATCTTGTTTTGTGCGACCGGCCGTAACTGCAGGCCGGTTTCCTCGTGCACGTAATACCCGACCGTTCTGTCCCAATCCAACCGGACTGGCACCGCCTCACTCTCCCCTGCTTCGCAATACCAAGCTCTGAGTTCAATCGCTCTGTTGCTAGTGCGCGACTGTTTGATTGAGATACACCCTGGTCCACCATCCTCCCATTTGGTTCCAACCATGGTGCGAGTGAATGCTACCTCGCTCGCTACACGGGCCTCATGGCCAGGTCCTGTTCCAGGATGGGGAGGGGGTGGAGCCCAGGTTCCATTCTCGGGCTTTACAATTGGCGTAGTTCGCAGAGTGTTTGTGCCATTCGTCTTCACGGTCACAGTTTCTCGAAGGCCAGGTCGGGCGGGAGGGGAGATTACTGCATTTTCCTCAGGACGGCATTCAAGGCGAGCCTTTAGGAGGGAGCTCTTCCGATTGGCCCAAGCGACATCCTTCTCCACCTTCGTCCGGCGGCTGATCGGGATGGTCTCCAGAATCTCCGGCTTACCTTTCTCATCATGGACTATCACGTCGCAGGTGCCAGGCCGACCAATTACGTTTGTCGGTGCCGTGCTAATCGCGACTTTTGCGGCAGAATTTGCATGGGCCTGGGCTGAAGTTGGGCTTACACCTGATCTCGGCGGCAGCGATCCTTGCCAAGTGGGCGACAGCGAGCTTTCCGGGCAATGAGTGTAAGTTTGGCCACCAAAATTATAGCTGGTTGGGCTGATCACTCGCACCCTGATGGGCACCTCTTTGCCAGTCTCGCGATCAAAGACGTTATCGCCCCAGGTCGAACCGCTTATAGGCTTGGGATAGACATTGGGGATCCTCCCCGCCGAGATGAACTCGCCATTGAACCATTGCAGTGTCGCATTGGACCCTTGGCTACAGCGCGTCCCGGAAGCGACGTAGGCTCCAACTTTGACCGGCATTTCTTGCGCCGCAGCGTTGGAAGACGCCAACCATAGGGCACTTGCGGCCGCCACGCAGATCGCAGAATAACGTGCCTGACGCTTGATCATACGTTCGCCCTCCCGGAGCCTCGAATAGAGCCCGAATTGCATAGAAGAGCAAGCTACAACGGGACTACGACTGGCTCCAGCCAGGCGGGATGATCGGCCCCGCTAGCTTCGCAAGTCTAAGCTCAAGTTGGGTAGACAGCTCCGCCAAACCCTCATCGTTGTTTAGGTACCCTAGGTACCGATGATGCTGCACATCAAAGGGCACATCGGTTTTATGCTGCGCGATGGGGACCACTGTCTTCCCGAGCGTATGGGCGATGCCACACTCGTAAAATACGTTCGGGTTTCGGCCGCTAAAGTCGCAAATGACGATGCTGGAGCGCCAGATCAGCGAGAACACGTCCTGGATGATGGTAGAGTGCTCCCAGATGTCATCGACGCGCTTGCAGGACAGCCCAGCAGCCGCACAGGCCGCTTTGATCGCCGTGTAAACTCGGGAGAAGCCAGGATCGAACGGCATCATGACAGCGACCAAAGAGGGATCGACGGGCGCGTCAGGCACCTCAAAGATCGTCGGAGTGAAGAACACGCGCTTCTTGCCGTTGGCACCAGGTAGGACCACGCCACCACCAGCTTTATCGAGCACGAAGTTTTCGATTACGTCGATATTGCCTTGGCTTTTTGAGACCATCGTAACTAGCATATCGAGGACATGGCCGGGGTAGTCATCGTCGCCAAAATCCCAGCTTCTCAGCAGCCGTTGGTGACCCTTGACCTCATTGAGGCAGCCGGTGAGCAGACCGAGTTCAAGCCAGTTTTCCCGGTCGAATTTCTCAGCGATCGCAACCTTAAGAGGGATGATCCGGCGCTGTTCGTCTTCGTTGAGGTGCATCGCTCTCGCCTATCCGAGATTTCTAGGACGTGCCAGTTCCCTCCCCTGCCGAGCTGTGTCACTCCTCCGAGCCATATTTAGAGCCATCGAAGGCAGCAGGGTAGTGGTGAAGGGGTTTGAGCTATCCCCATGCAGCAGACCAGGTTGGGCTGCACCAGACTGTTATAATCAACGCAAGGTCGCGGTTTATCAGCCAATCTTCATCTATTGAAACTCACTGATCGAGCACACCTCATTGTCTTAGCTTGGTACGAGCGGGGCATTGAGCGCGGGGTCTACCTCCGGGATGTACCCTTTCACGATTTAACGCCCGAGCACCGGGACCAGCTCTTTCAAGAGGCTCAGATACTAGCCCGCCGAACTCCCCTGCTACCAGTCCGAAAACGCAAGCAATGGGATCGCCGCCGCTGGATATGGATGGAGCATGGAAGCAAGCGATGATACAATTTCTATAATGTCAACTACCAAGTCCAAACCAAAGAAAGCTGCGCCCGTCGGCCGTCCTAGCAAATACACTCCTGTCGTATTGACGCAGACGCGGGAGTACATCGCATCGTGCCGGGACAGCGTGAAGCTCTTTCATAAGACCCGCGGCGACAAGTCTGACACGTTCGAGCGACTGGTGTTCGCCAATATCCCGACCAAGGAAGGGCTAGCGCTCCACTTAGGCGTGCACCGGGATACTGTGCAGGAGTGGGCCAAGCATCACCCGGAATTTTCCGTCGCTTTAGAGCAGCTCGATCAAAAACAGCGCGACATGCTCATCAAGGGAGGGCTCTCAGGCCAGTACAATCCCATGATCACAAAACTCGTTCTCTCATCCAACCACGGCATGAGGGAGAAGACCGACGTGACTAGCGACGACAAGCCGCTGCCAACCCCAATCATCAATGTTTCAGGAGACAACAGCCACCCGGAAGATCAAGCGGCTTAGCAAGCGCATACGGGCCGTTCAGGGCGGTACCTCAGCCTCTAAGACCATCAGTATTTTGCTGATCCTGATTGCCCTGGCGCAATCAGACGATCCTAGCTCCCCCACTCTCACGTCAATCGTTTCCGAGAGCCTACCGCACCTCAAGCGAGGTGCCATTCGTGACTTCCTACGCATCCTCAAGGAGCATGGGTACTACGACGACACCAGGTGGAACCGGTCCGATTTTGTCTACACCTTTGAGACCGGCAGCCAGATCGAATTCTTCTCGGCCGATCAGCCAGACAAGCTCCGCGGGGCACGTCGCCAGCGCCTCTATATCAACGAGGCCAACAACGTCGATTTTGACGCCTTTGAGCAGCTTGAGGTGCGTACCAGCGACGCCATTTGGCTCGACTGGAATCCGAGCTCCGAGTTCTGGTTCTACACCGACGTGGTGGGGAAGCGGGACGACGTTGACCACATCACGATCACGTACCTGGACAATGAGGCGCTAGACCCACGGACCGTCGCATCGATCGAGCAGCGCAAGAACCGGCCGCAGTGGTGGAAGGTCTACGGCTTAGGCGAGCTAGGGGAGATCGAAGGCCGCATCTACACAGGCTGGCAGGTTATCGACGAGCTGCCGCACGAAGCCAGGCTCAAGAGCATCGGACTCGACTTCGGCTACACCAACGATCCAACCGCAGCGATAGCAATCTACGAGTATAACGGCGGGCTCATCTTCGATGAGGTGATCTACCGCAAAGGCATGAGCAACAAGGCTATTGCCGACGCTTTAGGGACCTACGAAGGGGCCCTTGTGCTCGCCGACGGCGCAGAACCCAAATCTATTGATGAAATCAGACTGTACGGCATCAACATCATGGCCGCGACCAAGGGACCGGGGAGTGTCAACCAAGGCATCGCTTTCATCCAGGACCAGAAGGTGTCCGTCACCAAGCGGTCCACTTGGCTCTTAAAGGAGTACCGAAACTACATGTGGCTCAAGGACAAAGCGGGCAAGGTCACTAACAATCCGCAGGACTATGACAATCACGGGCTGGACGCCTGCCGGTACGGCAGCGGTGCAAAGCGGGCAGGGCTGCTATTCGCCTAATGTATAATCTTCTTATATGCGCAATCCCTTTCGAGGACTACTAAAAACCAGAAGCAAGTCGGTCACAATCCACAAACTGCCAGGCTTAACCGGCTTTGATGGCCTCAAGGACATCGCCAGCCTCAGCTCATACAAGGACAGCCTGTACCTCTTTATCGGCGTATCAATGATCGCCAAGCGCGTCGCTGGCATCCCGTTTGAGCTTTACAAGATCAAGAACAAGAAGGGCGACGTGGCGGAGGTGTTCGATCACCCGCTTCTAGCGCTCATCAATGACCCCAACGACTTCCAATCACCCCGAGAGTTCATGGAGCTTTCGACGGCCTACTACCTGCTTTCCGGGGACTGTTTCTGGTTGCTCGATAGGGAAGGCAGCACCATCAAACAGATGGCCACCCTCAAGCCGGACCTGGTTGAGATCGCCCTGGCGCCGGACGGCCGTACCATCGTTGGCTACGAGTACCGCACGGACACATTGCAGCGCTTCGCGCCCGAGGACGTGCTTCACATCCGCAACATTGATCCAAACAACCCGCTCCGCGGTATCGGCATTGTGACCCCGGCTCGATCCCGCATTCTGACCGAGACTGAGGCCACCGCCTACCAGGCCAATTTCTTCAAAAACCAAGGCCGACCGGACATGGCCGTGTTCGCGGACGTGGACGTGACTGAGGGCCAAGCCGACGATTTCCGCACCCGCTGGCGCAACGTGTTTGGTGGACGGGGCAGCAGCACGGGTAGCGTGGGGATCTTCGGCCGCAACGTGAAGTCGGTCCAAGAGCTCAACAAAACGCCGAAAGAGATGGATTTCATCGCGACCCAGCAGTTTCTTCGCGACGATATTCTGGCAGCGCTCCGCATCCCCAAGGCCATGGTCACGAGCGACGACGTGAACCTCGCAAACGCCAAAGAAGGCTACCGTGTCTTTCTCCAGGAAGCGGTTATTCCCGTCTTTGGAGCCTTCCTAGACGCCATCAATCACCGGCTTGTGCCCCAAGTGGATATTTCAGTTTTTTTCAGTTTCACGGACCCTGTGCCGGTCGATCGTGAGGTGCTTTTGAAGGAGGCTACCGAACTCAAGAGCAAAGGGATCATCACCGCTAACGAAGCCCGGTCCCTATTCAACTACGAGGCGCTTGAAGGCGCTGACGAGCTCGCCACCCAGCAAACCAATCCAGCGCTCACCGAGACTGCCAAGCAGTTCATCCGCAAACGTCCGCTACTCGTGAAAAAGCTCGACGTGATCGAGAAGATGGCAGGGGTGCTTTTGCGCGAAGAGCCCAAGCGCCAAATGAACAGCATCTTCACCAGCCAATCGCAAAAAGAAGCCTACGCTAAGGCATTCAATGACCGCGCCGATCGCAAGGCTGAGAAGGTCAAGGAAGCGCTCGATACCTTCCACGACGGCATGTTGAAGCGCATCCTCGATAACGAGCTCAGTCCGACCACGTTCATGGACCTGATTGGCGAGAAATCAGCGGCTAAGGCCACGTTCGGTCCGATCATGACGAACCTGTACAAGGAGGCGGGCCAGGAGGCTCTAGATGCTCTTTTCAGGAAGTCTGGCGAGCACTTCTTCGTCGATGCGGTCCTACTCGCAGCGATCGACGGCCGAGTGAGCTTCTTCACCAACTCAATGGTCGAGACCACCTTCCAGGTGCTCAAAGAGAAGATCACAGACGGCATCAAAGAAGGCCAGAACCCCGAGAAGATCGGCCGCAACATCCGAGACTACTTTGATGACATGAGCGTCAAGCGCGCTCGCACGATCGCGCAGACCGAGACCAACTTCGTACTCTCGAAAGCGACCGATGACGCCTACCAGCAATCCGCCATCGTGACGGGTAAGGAATGGCTGACCGTAGGCGATGAGAAGGTCCGGCCGGAGCACGCCGACAACAACGGGCAGATTGTCCCGAAAGGTGCCGCGTTTCCGAACGGTGAGAGCCACCCTGGCGAACACTCAGTGAATTGCCGCTGCGTGCTTCTACCAGCGGTTTAGCAGGAGCGTTTCTTCATCATGATATAATTTTCAGTATGAAAACAGAGTACAAGGCCAAGGCTGCGGAGAAGGTAGGAAAGCGAGTTGATTTAGACCTTACCACCAAGGCCGTCTCAATCGATGACGACAAGCATACCGCGACCTTTGTCATGTCCACTGCCGCGATCGATCGCCACGGCGACATCGTTGACCAGGACAGTTGGATTCTGGAGCACTTCGCCAAGAATGCTCCCTTGTTTTGGGGCCACCGGTCCAACGATTACCCCCTCGGGAAGTGGTTGAAGGTTTGGCTTGAACCAGACCTCGATAACCCCGGCCAGAAGATGCTTATGGGCGTCGCTGAGTTTGCCGTTGAGGTACACGCAGACATCAAGCGAGCCTGGGATCACGTCGTTCGCGGCGATCTCAACATGGTCTCAGTCGGTTTCATCCCGCATGTCGTTGAGTACGATGAGCACAAGGACGCGTTCATTCTCAAGGAGTGCGAGCTGATCGAGTGTTCCCTTGTCGGTATTGGCGCCAACCGTAGCGCTCTGATCAAGGACGCCGATCTAAAGGACAGGCTAATAGACATCAAAAAGGACATTGAGGACAGCATTGAAGCAGCCGACCCGGCCGCCATCCGAAAGCGCAATGCTATACTCATGTTGAATAAGGCAGTCCGACAACTCCAAAAGTGAGCGATACCACCGTACCCCTGCAATGGGCGCTCTATTAACACCTAACTACCAATTTAATGTTGAAATTTTTCAAGCTCATCAATGGTAAGAAGATTTACTGTGATGAGAAAGGCGCCCTTATCCAGAAGGATGGCGCAGATGTAGAGGTTGAAGCAGAAGACACAGAAGCAGTCGATATCGACAGCGGTGTTGATGAAGCCACCAAGATGCTCGCGGAGGCGATGCGGAAGGCGGTTGAACGCGGCGACAAGGCTGCGGAAGCGTCCCTCACTAAGACGATGGAAGCCGTCGAAAAGTTCTTCGACGCTTTGGAGGAAAAGGCCAAGGGCCGCACCAGCAAGGTGACGGTGGATGCTGATAAAAAGGCTTCATTCGACGTTGAAAACGTCGTCAAAAGTCTAGCCGAGGTGAAGAGCGGTAACCGTCAATCGGTTGCGTTCGAGATCAAGAGCAAAGCGGACCTCGATTACCTCGCGAAGAGCACTGCCAAGGATGACCTCACTGGCGATGTGATCCTTCCAGACCTGCAACCAGGCATGGAGCGAGCACCGGTCCGTGAAATCTTCATCGAGCAGATCGCTGACACCCAGGAAACCACGTCAGACTACGTCTCGTACGTGGAAGTGACTGGATCGACGGGCGATCCGGCGACCACCGCTGAGCTCGGCACCATTCCAGAGAAGGACTTCACCTTCCAGGAATACAAGAAGCCCGTTCAAAAGATCGCTGTTGCTAACAAGCACTCAGTCGAAATCTTGAGCGACGGTCCAGAGCTGGTGAACGCCATTCGTGGCTTCCTCGCTGAGGACGTGAACCTTGTAACCGACACTCAGCTCCTCTCCGGAAACGGCACAGCGCCGAACCTCCAGGGCGTGCTTGGTGTTGCGGTCAACCTCAACACGTTGATCACTTCGTCAGGTCAAATCCTCGCCAACGCCACCCACGCGGACGTGCTCCGTATTGGTGCGACAGCGATCAAGAGCGCTGGAAAGGGCAAGTTCCGCCCAACCCACGTTTTGCTTCACCCAACCGATGTTGAAACCCTAGAGCTCACTAAGGACTCAAACGGTCAATACGTCCTTCCTCCGTTCATCACGGCTGACGGCACTCGCATCGGCGGAGCGGTTGTAATCGAGAACACAGCAATCACTGCGGGGACCTTCCTCATGGGAGACTTCCGCAAGCTGCACGTTCGCCGCAAGGGTGGAGTTGAGGTTGAGATCACAAACTCAGACGGTACTGACTTTGTGAAGGACATCATCACCATCAAGGTACGTCGCCGTCTAGTGTCTTACATCAAGACCAACGACAACGCAGCGTTCCTCACTGGTACATTCGCTACTATCAAGACTAACCTCGCTTCATAGGTATGAAGGCCGGAGACATTCTTGAGAGCTACGGTGTCAAATTCGCCAAGGTAGTTCGGGTCAGTGAAGACGGCGGCATGTTTAGCCTCAGCGCGTGGGTACCGTCCCGCGAAGCCGCAGAGGTTGAGACAGTCGCAGTGATCACCCTCAACGAATTTGGACTTTCCCAGGTTGTGAAGGGTGGGGCCAACGTCCCAGGAGCAGTGCCAGCGGAAACGGTGCCAGTCACCACCCGCCGCGGCCGAAAGCCCGCTGCCAAAGTAGAGGAGGAAGCTGAAGACGCTTCTGAGGAGGAAGCTGAATAGCTTGTAGGGGAGGGGAGTTCGCTCGCCTCTCCACTCAAGCGATGAGCTTGGTATTAAAAGGATTAAGACAATCGGCTTATAGCAGCATTTAACAAACTCAACGGCTTCGTTGAGCACGTCGCAGAAGGCGTCCACAACCTCGGCTCAGGGCAGCTCGCGGTTGCTCTTACAAACACCGCTCCAGGATCAGAAGGCACTCCGCCTACAGGCGCCACGGGGACCAACATCCTCGCGAACCTGACGCAGATTTCGTACACGAACCTTTCGTCTCGAAACGTCACCACGTCCGCATCCGCGCAGTCAGGTGGCACGTACAAGCTCACCCTGGCAGATCTTACGCTCACCGCATCAGGTGGTTCAGTCGGTCCATTCCGCTACATCTACCTGTACAACGACACCCCAACGTCGCCAGCGGACCCGCTCATCGGTTACTACGATTACGGCAGCTCGATCACGCTAGCCGACGGTGAAAGCCTCACCATCAACTTCGACGACACCAACGGCGTTCTGACGATCGCTTAGGTACAAAAGCAAACACCCGGCCAGCGCCGGGTGTTTTGTTATACTTTGAAAAATGGCCATTTCTCTCAAAACAGCAGGTTCATGGGCGCGAGTAGTAACTGATCCAAGCAGCGTCACCATTCCAGGCTCACCAGCGGCCGGGGATCGCATGTTCCTATTTGCGACATGGAAAACGTACTCAATCACTGTCGCTGATCCATCCGGATGGACGCCGATCGGCACCCCCTTCACGGACGGCGCAGTAGCGGGAAGCAGTTCGATCGGTTCAGTCAAAGTCATGGCTTGGTACCGAGACTGGCAGCCCGGCGACGCCAACCCGTCTCTCGATTGGTCCGCCGCGCCGACAGAAGCCCATGCCGTTATCATGCTCTGGCAGAAGGGCGCGGGAGAGACTTGGGGCACCCCAACAACAGTTACCGCCGCAATGACGAATTGGACCACGAGCTCACAGACCGTTTCCGCAAGCTCAACGACCGATGTCCCAAGCGGCTCGGTTGTAATGGGTCTCATCGGCATCCGCGACGACAGCGCGACCATGACGAGACCGACGACCGGGATAGACGCGGCGGCCGGAATAACTTGGAGCGGGAATTATGTTGAGAGCCCCGCCACTCACTTCAGTTCTTCTGTAGGGAACGATATGTCCGGAGACCTCGGGCATCGTTTCGTAACGACCGGAGCGGCCGGGGCCACGTTGCGCATGACCGGTACTATATCAGCATCGGAAACAGGCGCGGCGAAGTGGGTTGTCCAAGCACTAGCCCCGACAGTAGCACTCAACACACCAGCAGACGCGGGTGCGGTATCGGACACCACGCCAGACCTAACGTTCACAGGCACCGATCCCGCCAGCGCAGCGCTTAGGTATAAAGTCGAGGTGGGTGTCACTAGTGGGTTCGCTTCGGAAAACGCTCACCAGACGCAAAGCACGAACAACACCTTTCAAGAGGTCTACGGCGGCACAGCCGGATCAGGCGAGAGTCTCCAAGCTCGGGGTCAGGCGTTCACTCCTTCTGAAACTCTTTATGTCACAAAGATTTCGCTTAAACTCTCCAAGCAAGGTACGCCCACTGATAATATCCTAGTAAAGATAACAAGTAGCTTAGGCGGAACCGTCTTGGCAACTTCGAGCGGTGTGGGAGGTGGAACGCTCAACGGATCGGCGATAGATTACGAATTTACCTTTTCAACGCCTCCGATTTTACAGTCAGGCGTAAAATACTTCATGGAGGTCACCCGGTCCGGCGCCCGCGACGCTGCAAACTCCTACCGATGGCACAGCTCTAACACTGACCATTTTGCGAGCAACGACCAGTATTTCCGCTCAAATAACTCGTGGTCGTTCAACAGTGCAGCAGACTGTTGTTACATCCTGTACACAAGCCCGGTATTGCTAAGCAAGGTGTCTGGCACGGACGCCGGTTTCTCCGGCAGCCCCGACAACTCCGATCCATTTGCATCAGCCCAGGCCGTCACTTACACGGTCCAGTCTGCTTTGCCTGACGGTACTTATTACTGGCGGGTTGCAGCAATCGAGCCGACCTTAGGTGCGGGGTATGGTCCGTGGAGCAGCACCAGGTCCTTTACCCTCTCCGCCGGAGCTTCCCCGCTAGATGCCACTGTCGCAGCCTTCACTTTAACCGGCACAGCTACCGGCCTCACCCGCCAGCTCAGACTCACCGCTGACCTCCGCACTTATGCTCTGACCAGGATCGCAGCCGTCCTGGCCAAGCTCTATCGCCTGACCGCCGATGTTCGCACTTACAGCCTGACAGGGGTAGCAGCAGACTTCCGCCGCGCCTTACGAATGCCAGCCACAACAGCCACGTTCTCACTCTCAGGCACCGCTACAGGGACGTACTACAACCGGCGCCTCACAGCCGACCAGGCCAGCTTCACACTCACCGGCGTAAACGCCACGATCGCCCGCACTACCGTCATGGCCGCCGCGGTATCGAGCTTCGCTTTGACGGGAGTTGCAGCCACTTTCCGCCGCTCGCTGCAAATGCCAGCTACGGTCTCCAATTTCACGCTTTCAGGCGTGGCTACTCCAACCACTAAGCAATCTCGCTTCAATGCCGATCCTGCTGCCTTTGTGCTGACCGGCTACGCCACCGCTTTCCCGCGGGCCAACGTCATGCTGGCATCAACTGGCGTCTTCACTCTGACCGGAACAGCGACAGCGCTCAATCGAGCTCGCTCAATGCCCGCTACCGTAGCGAGCTTCACCTTGACCGGGATCGCCGCCCAGACAGGCTACAATCGCCGCCTAGCGGTCACTGTGGCCAGTTTCAGCGTCACTACCGTCTCAGCCACGTTTTCGCGCGCGTTGAGGCTTGTGGCAGCTCTGGCGACCTATTCACTCACTGGCATAGCGACGCCAACTGTGAAGACGTTCGCGGTCCAGGCAAACCTGAGTGCATTCAACCTTACTGGCATCGCAGCGACCATCGCCCGCACCAGTGTAATGCCAGCAGGGATCGGCAACTTCACACTGACCGGCAATGCCGCTGAATTTGCCAACCTAGGCGTTCTCGAGGCCGACCGGCAGACCTACGAACTAGCTGGTATTGCCGTGCAGCTCCTACGAGCTCGCAGAATGGCCGCAGAGACAGCAAATTTCGCACTCTCAGGCGTTTCTGTGTCGTTACCCCGCACATTGGCCGTCCTCGCACAGACAAGCGCTTACAGCCTCGCAGGGACCGTCACACGCTTCCCGATCACTATGCCCGCGGCAGTCGGTACCTTTACGCTGACCGGCAATGCAGCCGCTATCCAGGCAAGCGGCTCACTTCCGATCGATACAGCCAGCTTCACGATTACCGCCCAGGCAGCGACGCTGACCAAGAGCTACCGTCTTGATACAGCGCCAGCTACGTTTGCGTACACCGGCAATGCAGCCGACATCGCCAAGGCGAACATCCTCTTTGCGCTCCAGGCTAGCTTCACACTGACAGGCAGAGCGGCCGGGATCACTAAAGCAAGCCGTCTAACGGCTGATCCAGCGCTCTACACCGGGGCAGATGCCAGTGCAGGGCTGACGGTGAGCCGCCGATGCGTTCCAAGCACGGTCTTATTTGACCTCTTAGGCATCGATATCGGCCTGATTTACGCTTCGCCATTCAGCGTCGAAAAGGGAGAACTTGTGCTCACCCTGAATCCGGCAAGTTTCGGGATCTCTTATCCGCCCGTTGAGGACCCTTTTTCCCCATCTGGCAGCCCATTTTCACGAGCAAATTCCCTGTTCTCTGCCGGTGTCAGTCCGTTCAATCGGTCGGCGCGACCCTTTACACCTCGGAATCCTATTGGAACTCGCCCGCCTAGCGGATAACACTCCTATTGGTAGCGTATGAGAGCGCGAAATCCTAATGCTTGGGAGGGCACAATGTCATTTAGTCGTCTGATTGCATTAGGGTTTCTGGCTAGTTTACCTAGCACCGCGAACGCAAGCGACACGAGGCCAACTCGCGCCGAATTCAAAGAATGGGTCGGAACAGGCGCCACGAGTTCCTATGCGTACATTTGCAAGGTGTCCTTGAAGGCGGGAACGCTCAGCCTTCGCGTCGCACCAAATGGAAAGAAAATAGGAACCCTCCCCAACGGCTACGATTTCGATCTGGGTGACGTAAGGGATACTCCAGACGGTCGGACGTGGTATCGGGTTAACCCTTTTGCCGGACGAAATCACCGTGGTTGGGTCTTGTCTGATCATGTTACTTGTGATGCTGAGCACTTGGGTTAGCTAACGAATGCTATAATTGGCGGAATGCCAATCTATACCACGAAAGCTCAGGTCCAAAACTATCTCCTGACCACCATCGATTCGTCGTTCGATGCCCAGCTTGCCGCCTACATTGCCGCCATGAGCGAGCACTGCGATGAGCTTGCAGGGTTTCCGATCTTCCGGGAAGACCCGGAGACGTACACCTACGATGGCGACGGAACCTGTGTGCTACTCACCAAACCGGTCCACACCATCACCGAGATCACGGTCGATGGCACCGCGCTGGACCTCGATGACGTACTCCAGAGCCCGTACAATTCGCCGATCAAAAAGTTGCTCAAACTCCGTTCCGGGGCCTTCACCAACGACTACGCCAACGTCACCGTCACCATGACGCACTGCCTTTCGGTTACACTTCCAGAGAAGATAGCGTGGGCCTCTACCGTCTTTGTGGCCTTGATCGTGAACCAGGTGAACAACCAGGGCGAGGCCGTCCAGTCTGAGAAGATTGGCGAGTACCAAGTGAGCTTCCGATCGCAGAAAGACCGGGCAGACTACGAGCTCGCGAAGCAGATCGTCTCATCACTACGCCCCATAACCTTCTAGCTATGCTCGACAGCCACTTCACCGACACCGCCACGATCGCCCGACGCTCAGTGCTCGGGAATAAGACCACCTACGCTACCGTGGGTGACCCATTTGCTTGTCACATTCAGCCGATCGATGACACGTTCGCCACTGGCGAGATGGGCCGGGGAGGCAAAGCATATCGGCTCTTTTCACTGGCTGAGGTCCGCATTGGCGACCGCCTCACCGACCAGAACGACAAGCTGTATGAGGTCTACGGCGTCAAGCACCACACCTTCCGAGCCCGCTCACATTACGAGGGGACTTTACGCAGCGTATGAGGATCGAGCTTGACCTAGAAGCGGCAGTGTTAAGTGCCTTTCTCAAGCGTTATCCCCAGGCAACAGCCGAGAGTATCAATACATTTAAGGACCGTGTGGGTTACAAGCTCGAAGCGGAGAGCAAGCGGAACGCTCCGGCAGTGACAGGCAACCTTCGTCGCCAAATTTTCTACTACCGCGGGAAGCTAGGCGCCAACCTGCTTTCCTATGCCGAATACTCCCCATACGTTCACGGCGCCCCTTTCTATAAAAACCGCACCAAGCGGCGTGAGACTAAGTTCTTCACCGCCACGCTTCGGGATCAGCGCAGCTTTATCAAGGACGAGGCCAGGGCCATCATTAAACGCGTGCTAAAATAACGATATATGAGTTATCTACCTGAGGATATTCGCACAGCGATCATCAACCGTATCAATGATGTTTCTGAGGCGCATTCGACGTTTTACCGGGCGCCAAGTCCGGCGATCGACGCAGACTGGCCAGCTTATATCCTCGAATACGGGGACAACGAGAACGTGTGGGCCGGGACCGAGACCGACAAAAAGGTCTTCATGTTCAATTTGTACGTCGCCTACGCCTTCAACCCGGCCGATGAAGCCAGCATTGAGCTCGCGGAAACCGCCATTTCTGACGCAGTGGGCGAGCTTTATCGCGTCGTTTTTGAGAAGCCTGGCGTACTTAACCTGCCAAACGGCTGGTGCCGCGCATCGAGCGTGAGTTGGGGCTTTGGCGGTACCGAAGACGTGCCACTTCGCATGGCCATGATGCAGATCAGCGTGACGGTCCACCAGGATCGCAGCGCGTAGTGCTATAATCTTTGTATGAAAAAGGACATTAACAGCCGTGCCGATGGCATCACCAAGGACATAGTGCCTCAGGAGGAGAGTGTGCAGACATTCACCATCCCGTCACTAGGTATCTCTGTTGAAGCAAAGAGCATGAATGAGGCGCTTGAAAAAGCGAAGGAGGTTATCAAATCTAACAATTAGGGTATGACATACGTACGAGGTGAGGATATTGCATTAGGTGTGGCGATGGAGTCTACTCCAGGCACCTTTGTAGCGGCACAGGATTACGTTCGCAGCCGCGATCCACACAGCATCCAGACCATCGTCGAAAAGGCGACCATCAAAGAAACCAAGCTGACCGGCGTGGCCTCACACGGCGACGTGATCACGATGAAGAAGGTGGAGGGGGACATCCCACTCAACCTGCGTTTCCGCACGATCGGCTACTTCCTCAAGTCACTTCTCGGCGGCCTAAACAGCGCCACCGAAGCCGGTGAAACCATCGTGTATCGCCACACTGTCACGCTGAACACAGCGGTAGCACAGCCAACCCTCTCGCTATCCCACGCCCGGGGCGCTCACACCCACCGTCAAATCCCTGGCGCAGTCGTGACCAAGATGGCGCTCAACTTCCCGATCGACGACGTGATCAATGGCACCGTTTCGATCAAAGGGCTCACCGAGACCGATACCTCAAACTTCACCCCTTCATTCAACACCGGCGACCACCTGGCGCCTCACCACATGGTGACCGTCAAGATCGCATCGGCCGTTGCTGGCCTTGCTGGCGCGACAGCTATCAACGTCACAGACATGGCGATCGAGATGGACCGAGCCAGTCGCGAGCGAGTGGCCCTCAGTTCGACCAGTCCTCTTGGCTTCATCGCCTCGCTCTTGAGCGTGTCCGGCTCATTCAAAATGGACAAGGACGATGAGACTTACCGAGCCCTGGCTATCGCTGGCACCGCCCGAGCGATGGAAATCAAAATCCGCAACACTGATCAGACGATCGGAACCGCGGCCAAGCCAGAGCTAACCATCACCCTGCCAAACGTCACTCTCGACACCAGCGAAGAGCGACCATTGGACGATACCGTTACCGAAGAGATCAAGTTCGTTGCTCACTACGACGACACTGAAGCGAAGGCGATCACCTGTTCACTTGTCAATCTTAAGGCCACCTACGTGTAATCTATGGACCTAATTAAAACCGTTGAAACGCCAATCGGCAAGCACAAGGTGGAGTTCAAAACACTCCTGACCGTGGCGGAAGCTGAGCGGGTCAAAACTGCGCAAATGGAGTTCATTCAGACCAAGGATGGCGTCGAGTTTGCCGTCACTAACACGGCGCAAGTCACCCTCGCTGAGAAGCACGAGCTCTTAAAAGTCTCAATCATATCAATCGACGGCGACGCCACCGACTGCTTCGATCGCATCCAGAAGATGTATGAGCCCGATGGAGCGTTCGTGTACGCCAGCATCCTAGAAGCGCAAAAAAAAATGAAGGACACGATCTCCGCGGAGTAGCGCAGATTTGCCACTACATGGGGTGGGATTACCAGACGTTCTACCAACAGCCAACGCCATTCATCAAGGCGGTGGTACAATTAATGCAAGATGGAATCCAACGTACGAATAAAGATTGATGCTCTAGACGACACCAAGGCGGCTTTTTCTAGCCTAAGGGGTAATATTGAAGGGGTCCGCAAGCAGGTCGAGAAGACCAGGCTAGACCTCTCATCGGCTCGAGAAGGATTTCAGCAGATCGCCCTGGTCGGGGGTGCTGCCTTTGCCACCATCGGGGCGGCGTCATTCAAAGCGATCAAAGCGGCCAGCAACCTCGGTGAATCAATCAACGCTGTGAACGTCGTGTTCGGCGAAGGCGCTGATGAGATCCTCAAGTTTGGCGAGAACTCAGCGCGAGCAGTGGGCCTTTCCCAAGCTGCCTTCAATCAGATGGCCACCATCACCGGCGCGCTCTTGAAAGACACCGGCGTCACCATGGACGAGGTGGCGGGCAAGACGAACGACCTGGCAGTCCGTGCTGCCGACATGGCCTCAGTTTTCAATACAGATGTGCAGGATGCCATGAGCGCCATTAACCAGGCCATCCGCGGAGAGACAGAAGCCATCCGACGATACGCTGGGGACGTGACTGACGCCTCCCTTCAAACCTACTTGCTAAGTCAAGGCATCGATCGAGAAGTGGCGTCGCTCACTGAGGCTGAGAAGCGCCTTTACCGTGTTGATTTGATCATGGCGCAGACCGCTGTGACAGCCAACGACTTCGCGAACACCAGCGACGGTTTAGCGAACCGCCAACGCATACTCAGCGCGGAGATTGAGAACCTTTCAGCGACCCTTGGAGCGCAGCTTTCGCCTGTCCTTGTGAGCGTCCTTGATGCTGTGAAGCCGGTGATTGAGAATGTCGGCCACTGGATTCAACAGAACCCTGAGCTCGCCCGGAACATCATCCTCGTGACCGGCGCGGTTACCGGTCTCATGACCGTGCTAGCGGCCATCACACTTACGCTCTTAGCCTTTAACCCGGTGGCCATCATGATCATTGCGACGATCGCGGGCATCGCCGCAATCGTCTATTCCGTTCGAAACGCCATGCAGGAGTTTGGCGTGTCGTGGGCCGAAGTCTGGGAGGGGGTCAAAAACGCTACAATCGCGGCCGTCGATGCCATGCTGGGTCCACTTGATGAGATCGTAGTGGCCGTCGCAAAGGCTCTAGCCGCCCTGAGCAAGTTACCTGGCGTGAAGCTAGGAGTGAGCGTCACAAAAAAGGCATTCAAAAGCGTCTCGGACATGTTCCAGCCCCGCGCCATGGGCGGTCCCGTCAACAGCGGCACCCCTTACATGGTGGGCGAAGTTGGCCCTGAGCTATTTGTACCAGGTAGAAGCGGCACCATCGTGCCCAACAACGCCCTTGCCGGAGCCGGTGGACCAACCATCAACCTATACATCAGCGGCACCTTCCTAGATGACCGCAGCGCCGCCAAGCGCCTAGCCGACCAGATCATGTCTGAGCTCCGCAATAACACCCGCCTATGATCGTAATCACGCACAACGGCACCGACATCACAGACAAGATTGCTGCCTCGCTTGAGATCAATGACGAACGGAACAGCACCCGCAACACAGCCAGGTTCACCGTTGAAAAGGGACCAGGCGGCTTCACTCCGGTCCTTAACGCCGAGATCATCATCACCTCAGATGGTGAGCGTATTTTTGGCGGCTCGATCATCGCGCTAGAGACCCGCGTCGAGGCTCCACCGACTGTAATTTACAGCGTCGAGTGCGTGGATTTTAGCTTTCAGATGGACCGCAAACTCGCGACCGAGCGGTACGAAAACTACACCGCTGAGGATATCATTGACGACCTTCTGACCACCTACGCGCCAACCTACACGGGCACAGCCGTTTCAGCGCCTCAGACGATCAGCAGCATCAGTTTCAACCGCCTCACTCTCTCAGAGTGCTTCGACAAGATCGCCAAGCTCAACAACTACCTCTGGTACGTGGACTACTACAAGGACTTGCACTTTTTTGAGCGGGAAGGGGAGGAAGCCCCGTTCGATCTCACCGACGACAGCGGCAACTACATTGTCTCCAGCTTGCGCATCAAATCCGACCTTTCTCAGCTCAGAAACAAGATCTTCGTTCTCGGGGGCGAGCAGCCGTCAGATACCGTGCGGACCACGCTACACGCGGGCGATGGGGAGCGCACCGAGTTCGCCACCAACTTCAAATTTGCCGGAGAGCCAGTGGTGGAGGTGAACGGCGTCGCCAAGACCGTGGGCCTTGAGAACATCAATACTGTAGGCTTCGATTGCTATTGGAGCTTCCAGCAGAAGTACATTCGCTTCGCCACGCCACCGCCCGCACCAGGAGTTGGCACGACCAACATTGAGATCACAGGCTACCCGCTTGTGCCTGTCATCACCGAGGTCCCAGACAACGAGAGCATCGTTGAGTTTGGCGAGTTCGAGCACTTTGTCAGCGAAAGCACGCTGACCACCCAGGACGAGACGATCGATCGCGGAATTGCCGAACTTGAAGCGTTCGCAGCCGAGCTCTCCGAAGCATCTTTTGATACCTACACCGCGGGCCTTCGCACCGGGCAGCTCATCAACATCAACTCCACACTTCATGGAGTGGACGCTGATTACGTCATCCAGAGCGTCAGATTCCGGCCGTATCCGAATGGGAGCAGCTTAGAGGGTGTTTGGTCCGTCCAACTGGCTTCGACGGCCTCTCTGACGCTAGTGGAGGCGCTGCGCAGCCTCTTGAAGAAGGAAGAGCTCCAGGCAGACGAGATGGAGGTCCTGTTGGCCTTCTTCACATTCAGGGACGAGGCGACGGGATCGGACGATCTTGACGATGCCACCTACTCAACCGGCCCGTACCTTTGGAACACGGCCGAGTGGGGATATTCCACATACGTGTAGCGCCTAGCGTGGCGCGACCAGCCCACACTGTGGCAAGAACGGTGAATGCAGATCATTCGCGACGATTTGAGCGACCGCTTGGTTCATCTTACCAAAGGCCCCGACGCGTTGCTCAATTTCATCAATATCCTGAACACCCGTACCCTCTTGGGGGGCACGGGATTTATCAAAGGCAGTCACCGCTGCGTTTGCTTTAGCGAGGCGCCAGTCTCCAAGCTCCCGCAGATTTTGGCCATGCCGCACGAGACCGTGAAATACCGGCCATATGGCGTCATGTTCAAGAAGCAGTGGGTGTTCGCGAAGGGCGGCCGTCCCGTGATCTACCAGCCCGATCCAGACTACTCGAAGCTCCCACCCGAGAAGCAGCACCTTCACGTCCGTTTTTGGCTGTCTGACCACTACAACATCGATCACACCTGGGAGCGGGAGTGGCGGATCAAAACCGACGAGTTGAAGTTCACCCCGCAGGACGTGACAGCGTTGGTTCCCACCAGGGACATTTCCGATCGCATCAAGGCTGTGTTCGCGGAGAAGGCGGCCGAGGAAGGGAAAACTGAGCCGTATCCCTGGCACCACATCGTCTTGGAAGACTTAGGTATCCAAATGAAGGATTATCTCGACGGGTCCTAACCGTGAGCTCATGTATAATTGAGGCATGATAAAAAACGGCCAGCAGGTCCTAGACACCGACTTCATAATTTTAACGACAGCGGGGGAGGCACTTTCAGCCCGAGACGCCTGCTACATTTCTTCATCAGACGGCAAAGCATATAAATGCGATGCCGATGACCTCACAAAAATAGACTTCAAAGGCTTCGCCCAAGAAGGCGCTGCGCTAAATGCGACGGTCCGGCTTGTCCCCGAGGGGATGATGACCGGCTTCACCGGCCTTACTCAGAACGGCATTTACTTCCTAAGCGGTACCGCAGGCGCAATCACCACCACTGCTCCGACCAACAAGCGGATTGTTGGGGTGGCGATGAGCACCACCACAATCAAACTTTTCACCGGTTTCTCGCGCATCGAGCTCAAGACGTTCACGACCCCTGGCGCGAACACTTGGACGAAATATCCCGGCCTCGCGATGGTCTTTGTGAAGGTCCAAGCAGCCGGTGGCGGCTCTGGAGGAGCGACGAATGAATTTACATGCAGTGGTGCGGGAGGAGCCTACACCGAGGGGTGGCTGTCTGCCGCTTCTCTAGCCGCAACTGAGACTGCGACTGTGGGGGCGGGAGGAACAGCCGGGACCAGCAGCGGCAATGGAGGCACAGGAGGCACTAGCTCTTTTGGAACTCACTTAGTGTGCGCCGGAGGTGTTGGCAGCACCCGGGGCTCTGCCACCCCTCCCTCAGGAGGCACGGTGTCAACGGCAGGATCATTTTCAATGGCTGGGAGCACCGGATCGTTTGCATTAAGAAACGATGACGGAGGCACTGTTGAGGCGAGAATTATGCAAGGGCCTGGTGTGGGGTACTTGTCCGGTTGGGTACCCGCTACATTTGAAGATGGGAACGACCGTGACTACTACGGCCCGACCGGACGAGGCTATGGTTATGGCGGCAGGATCACCGGCCAGGACAGTCAGCCAAGCGGCATAGCGGGCCAAGCTGGGGGGCAAGGCATTATCATCGTCGAGGAGTATTACATTTAAGCCGATAGCATGAAAATCCACACAAATTCGTACGCTCGCGGCTTCCTCGAAATTATCTCAGTCGATGCTAAAACCGGGCTTGAAGTCTGGCGATCGCCAAAAATGCACAACCTCATTTTGGATGCGGGCTTGGCATTGATCGCTCAGCACCACGCAGGGGTGACGACCAACGCCCTTGCAATCACGTCTCTCGAAATCGGTAGCGGCAGCACCGCAGTATCAGGCTCGCAGACGGCGCTTGTGACTCCGGTCCTCACTGGCGTCACACCCACCGAAACTGCCCCCAGCGGAGCCAGCATCGAGCTCGAATTTTTCATAGTAGATGGGGACCTTACTAACGGCACCTATAGAGAGGTGGGCTTACGCGCTGGCGCCACCCTCTACACCCGAGCGCTCTTCACCACCCCATACGTTAAGGCTTCCGGCCGCAACACAATCATTCGGTACACGCTTAGCTACGCCGCGGCTTAGGTATGAAGATACTCGCCAACATCTTTCTGGCGATCGTGATCATCTTTGTTTGCCTCGGGAGCATGGTCTACGACCTTGTGAGTAAGCAAAATCAAGGCCGGTAGGCGTATGGCATAATATATCCATGAGCAAAGACAACGACCAGGGGAACCACCAAACCTTCCGCTGGAATATCAACTCCGGCGTCATCCTGGCCATCGCTGTACAAACAATCGCAGCGATCTTTTGGGCGGCATCGTTGCAGTCCCAAGTTTATGAGAGCCGTGACGACATCGCCAAGCTGGAGTCTCGCGTCGATAGCATCGACGGCGATATTCGAGACATCTTGGTCGGCATCGAAGCGATTAAAGGCAAGCTCGGGATCGAGAGCAAATCTAACTAAACCGTATGAAGGCCATCCGCATAAAGCTGATCACCACGGACAAGACACTGCTTTCGTGGCGTACGCTCAAGGCAAAATTGGCTGCAATCCAGGCAGAGCTTGACCAGATCGAGAATGGGACAGTCTCCCTTGAGATCGAGCACCGCAACATCGTCCCCACAGTGAAAGACGGCCGGATCACCCACGAGTGGATGGACGGGCTTTCCCGCCCATTGCTTGACGAGGGATACACCTTCGTCGGGCTCCACATGAGCGACGCGCAGCGGACCAAGTGGGGAGTGAAACCGAGCCTCAATGGCAGCTTCAATCGAGACTATGATCTAATCCAGGAGTTCTACCTTTGGGCCGACGAGCACACCCGCCGCGTCCGGTTCAATCAGTTCATCCAAACTTTCATCCACGAGTTCCTTCACGGCTTCAACCAAGGCGCCGGATTGGAGGACGACACCCATGAGCTTCACGCCGACGGGGATATCCGGGGCGCGTGTGCTGGGAAGGATTGGGATGACTTTGACCTAACCCGTCGAAACCAAGAGAAGCAGGTTTCGATCCTCAGGCGAGTGATCGCTATGCTCCAGATCAAGCGGCCGAGCTTGCTCACAGCAGCTACCAAGCGATTGGGGACCGACGCTTCGCCCAAGGACCTGGCGCCAGACACCATAGGATGCGCGGAGAGCGTCACAAACATCATTCGCGACGTTCTACCGGACTTCCCCATCATCACCGGCACAGCGAGTCTCAAGGCCCGTCTCGACACCGATCCTCGCTTCCGGCGATCGGAAGTGGCGACACCTGGCACGATCATCTTGAGCCCGACTGGCAGCAGCACGAGCAAAAAGGTGACCAATGGCCACGTCGGTATCATCGGCCAGTTCGGCATCATGTCTAACGACAGTGCTACCGGGAAATGGGAGCAGAATTACACCGCAACAACGTGGCGACAGCGGTGGGGAGATAACGGGTACGAAACGTACTACTATCAGCTAATCTAATTTATATGATCGAGAAATTGAAACTAGTCTGGGCCTTCCTCGTGAAGTCCTCAGCCGATCCACGCAAAGCGTCGCTCGCAGTCATGGGCTTCGGCGCCATGTTCATGACCGCTTTCACCGCTGAAATCCTGCCAGCTATTCGAATCTTTTGCGAAGCGGGCTACCTTTGCGGGCTAACCGATCCAGGGCTCATCACCACTGCCAACAATCTCATCGAGCTTGCCGGTGACATCGTGTTCCTGGCGCTCATGGGAGTGTCCATCGTGGCAGCCTTCATCGGGACGGTCCGCAAGGCTTGGACCTTGCTCAACGGTACCAATCCTGTGGTCTATGAGGTAGAATAATAGCGGTCGCGACACGACCACCTTGGCCCATTTTCTCGCAAGGAGTTTGTGCCAATAACTCACCCACCGCAGCGAGAGCTTGGTAAGACTCTCACTAGTATGCAAAAGGCCCCCAGGTGGGGCTTTTTGTTTATACACACCCCGTCTAGTTGCGATTTCTTACTAGTAAGATATACTAGTAAGTAAGGCGCTGAACGCCGAATTTATCCACCTAACAAACAAGCTATGAACGCACCAGACGAGGGCACCGCACCCGTGACGCTGTCCCGCTTGGCTAGGTTCTTCCAGGACCAGGCCGACGAGCTGCGAAAGCTCTTATCAACCCGATCAGACGAGCATGGCCAGGTCTTCTAGCGAGCCGACCAACAAGCTCAACGAGCGCCTACGCGAGATCGATGCCCTTCCGTACAGCGATGGATGGAAGGAGAGCCAGCGCCGCGGAGCAATCCGCATGGCCAATACCATCGAGAGCACGGGCGACCGGCGCTTGAAAATTGCTCAGGAAATCGACCGACCAACGCACCCATCACCGGATCACGCAGACTTTGCGGAACAGCGGAAATGGGAGGACGCGACCGACCATTCTTAATCAATAAAAATAGAACGTATGAACCATGACTTTTTCGCCAACGCTGGCGACGACTACGAGGTACCAAAAAGCGATGCGCCTTATCTGAAATTCAAGGAGCCAGGGACCTACAAGTTCCGCCTACTCGACAAGCCGATTTTCGGTTGGGAGGGCTGGGTCATTGCCGATGGTAAAGACAAGCCGATCCGGTTCGACTTCAATGAGAAGCCGACCGATGTATCCCGATTTAAACGAGGAGAGCTCAACCACTTTTGGGCGATGCCAGTGTGGAACTTCCATACCAACCGCGTGGAGGTGCTAAGCCTCACAACCAAGTCGATCCAGACCGCGATCGAAGGGTACGCCCGCAACGAAGATTGGGGATCACCGCTCAGCTACAATTTGACCGTCACTCGCGAGGGGACGACCAAGGAGAACACCAAGTACACAACCATGCCGTCCCCTCACTCTGAGCTCCAGGACGACATCAAAGCGGCTTGGAATCAGGTCAAAGCCGAGGGCTTCGACATCACGGCGATCCTACGAGACGAAGACCCATTCAACCCAGCGACGAAGCGAGCGCAAACCGCTCCACCGCCGCCACAAACGTACCAGCCAGCGCCTACGCCAGCGGAAGACCTGACCCAGGAAGACACCGAGCCGCGGTACATCGAGGAAGAGCCGCCAAACTAGCCTATGAAGCCGATCACCAAATTGCAGCGCGAAGTGATCACGGCACACCTGATTGATCCGAAGAGGGTCACCCAGGCCGACGTGATCCGCCGCCTCAAGCTAGGCAGCTCGAACAACTTTTATCGGCTCGTGTACCGCTGTGTACGCGAGAAATAATCAGTCACTATGCGAAAATTTCTCAAAGTCGCGGCGCTTGCTCTAATGAGCTGGGCACTGGCCTACTTAGGAGCTACGACAGACCTTACGGATATGCGCGGCTGGTACTTTGGAGCTTCAACGGTACTCGCCCTAATCACAACATTATTCGCACTTCAAAGTTTTGACTAACCTATGAAACCACACGAAGAGGCGGCTGAGTTCCGCTACCACGATATCGCGAAGCCGCACCGCCGCATCCAACGCGATCGCACCGCCGCGCAACAGATCAGCGACAAGCACTTCCGCCAAGCAATGACCGCTATGTTTGCGTCACTCGTTATCGGACTGGTTTTGCTAACGCTCTAGGCCATGAGGACGCTCCAAGAGCGCCTCGCCAGTTACCTCATCAAGCGCCCGTACCAGTGGGTAGCCAAAGGCTTCATCGAAGACCTGGCGCGGGAGACGATGGGCGTCACCGCCGAAACCGTCGGCCGACGCCTCAGAGTGCTACACGAGGTATGCGGGACGCTTCCGCCAGACCGACCAACTTCCGAGCACGAAACCGCGATCAAGCTACTCCAGGGCGGCAAGATCGAGGTTGAGTATCGGGGGAAGAACCACGCTCACTACCGTTATGTGCCACCTAAGAGCCGCGAGGTCCGCAGGGTGGAGATCAGAGAAGGGAGGGCCGTGGAGATTATCGAACATCTAACAACTGAAATATGAACAAATTTAGACGAGCAACAGCGATCGTAGCAGCAGCCTTTGGCCTCCTATTCATCTTTGCCGCCATTGACGGAACCGACATCCAGCTAGGCTTTGGCGTCACCTTACTCACCTTGGCGTTGATGGGCTGGGAGTAAGGTATGAGCACCCACGGTCACCCCGGCAAACTAAAGCCGCACAATCCGGTCCCGAACCGAGTCCGCACCCATCATTGCAGCGGATGCGACAAGCCAGGCCATACGATTCGCCGCTGCCCGACCCTCAGAAAGCCGCATGATAAAATGTAGCTAGAAGCACCTGAGGAGATGGCCATGAAGCGCAACGAGTGTGCGGGTTGTGGCTTACCACTTCACCCGCCCGCAGATGATGCACCGGACCGGGACCGATACTGTCTCCAGTGCGTGGCAGATCAGATCGCGGACATGATGCTCCAATCACTCAAGAAACCCACCAGACACTAGGAGGTACTATGCGATGCACGTTCAATGTCTCGTATGCTGCCGCAAGGTGGCGATTTCGGAGAGACCTGGTGGTCGCACACTGGTATATTGCGAAGGCCACTGTTGCTTTGAAACTACATTCGTACTTTCGCACCACGTCATTCTTCGTGGGGTACAAGTACCCGTGTGGTCAACATGCGCATCGGGGAAGGAGTCGTGAAGCGCGTCGCTGAGGCGATCTTGATCGCACTGGTCGCGCTCACCCTCTTCATAGTCGGCATCATGGCGCTCGTCGCCTTGCGAAGGGAGGTGATCAAACATCTTGCTGGCAGGTAAGCTGCCAAGGGAGCCTTTCGAGGCTCCCTTTCTCTGTCTCTAGAAACGAAAAAAGGGCGCCCACCAGGCCCCTTTCTCCGCGTACATATCTAGCCATTTCTGGAGGTCCAGCATCATCGTGCTAAGTCTGCCCCAGCCAGCCATCGCTCGATCAACGAACGGGCTGGTATGCGGTCATTATGGGATCGCGAAATGAAGGTTCTGTGAGCTCGACTTGTCCCCACCACGGCAAGCGCTGATCATCGATCTCTGCTATGATCAAAGTAGGGCCGATTTCATATTTGTTCGGCCTTACTTCAAGCATTTCTTACGAGACAAAAGGCTCCGCTGTTACCGGAGCCTTTTGCTATAATGGGCGGGTCCCGTTTCATAGCGGCGGGACACTCTCTCTCAGCTTGTCATAGGGCTGGCAAATCCACCTAGCGTTCGGGTGGATTTTGCTTTGTACGGTATGATGAGTAGGTGAAATTCACGGTCTACGGCAACCATCTTGATCCTAAAGGTAATCCAATCGGCTACTACCGCACCACGCAGGGCGCGAAGTGGAAGCCAGAAGCCATCCGCTACAACCTTTGGAAGAGCCACGTCGTCGCTGCCTACATCGACGCTGGGGGCA
This sequence comes from Tsuneonella sp. HG222, assembly GCF_053819185.1. Classification (NCBI taxonomy): domain Bacteria; kingdom Pseudomonadati; phylum Pseudomonadota; class Alphaproteobacteria; order Sphingomonadales; family Erythrobacteraceae; genus Tsuneonella; species Tsuneonella sp. HG222. The sequence goes on from NZ_JBSOQZ010000001.1 coordinate 590,170, forward strand.
CTGTGAACGCTACAGGATACAAGCCGCTCAAGACAGGTAAGGAGAAGTGGCTACTCACCACAATGAGCTACTTTGCCAACGATGTTCGCCCCGATCCAGACAATGTGCAGAAGGGTGTGGCCGATGCGATCTTTGTCAACGACAAGTACGTCATTGGCACCTACGACTTTGCTTTTGATCATGAGTGCCCGCGGGTCGAGATAGAAATCCACAGAGTTGTCCCCAGCGTGACCATTTGACGCTTCATGTGCGCTTCACGTACAATATGGGAGCATGACTCAAACAACAAATTTGAATGTTGCCACAGCTAACCCAACTCTTGGGTCATGCAAATCCCGATGGGTTGGCGCTGGAAGCATTCAATCCAGGCACGCTTAACAGGCGTGCTTTTTCGTACATTCACATCACCACGTCGAGGCTCTTGCGCCTGACGAAAAACAGCAAAAGCAAAAGAGTTAGTGGTCTTTTTGCCCTGTCTGTTCGTCCACTTGATGCCTACACTTTGGCACTAACCCGACCCTTTAGAAAGGAAGGGGATGAGTGAACGGACGGGGGAAAGAGCACACTAGCTTCGCAACGCCCGCAAATCAGAACGCCATGAGCAATCGTGGCCTCCAATATGCGGGGGTTGAGTGGATAGACGAGCGCTAAGTTGAGACCCGCTAAAACGGATCGCCGCCAAACGGCTTTCTTGAGAAGGGAAAAGGTAGCACCGACCAGGATGCCTACCACTTACGCTCTGAGTTCTACGGTGATGGAAAGAGAGAACCCGCGCATTATCCAGGTCTTGGAGAAGGCGAAGCTGTATCGATCCTATGGAAACTGAACCCACCCCACAATTTACAAAAATTTCGGCCGCTTTGGATTTTTCGCGCTTTCAGGTTGCAAAGCCAGAGAAGCGCGAACCGACCGAGCGAGAGCACTACACCCAGCTCACCGCTAAGCTCATCGGCCGATCCTTCATGGCAGCCGCTACCCTCATGGGCGACTGGCCACTGGAGAAGATCATTCGCCACTACGAGCTTTGCACCAAACACTGTGGCGACATGCCAGGGGACGTGAAGTGGTGGTGGCTTCGCAAAAAAGAGAAACCTACGCGCGCCTGATCGGCGTCGCGTTGCTCTGCATCACTACGGCCCCACCGCGTTCAACGGTAGTCCGCCGCACGGTATCGACTCCGACGTAACCGACCTCGAAACCGACGCGGTTCACTTCCTGAGGATGACCGCCAAATGCCCCATGCAGGATGTCCAGAAACTCAACGTCTCCGACGTTTTGAGGCGCAGGCGAGGGGTTGTTGCGAGGCGAGGGAATCGTAGCCGGAAACAGGTACACGCATGGCGGAGGGAGCTCATACGGCCCAACGACAGTGTGCCGTGTGGGATCGACCTCTAGCTTGGGGCACGGACGGCCGATCGTACCACAGACCATATCCCAAACGATCAGCCCATCTACGAGCTGTTCCCGCTCGATTATCTCAGCCGACAAGCGAGTGTGAATGCCGGACCAAACGTTGTGTCGGGGATCTGCGCCCGGGTTGGTGCAGACCGACCACAGCACAAACTCATGGCAATGCGGCGGCCGGGAAAAGATGTTGGTGTTATTCCCGTCGAGACAGCCCTTGAGCTCGATCGCGCAGATGCGGCCCGAGGGCAGCTCGACGATGTAATCGTGACGGTTGGACTCCCCGGCACTCTCCCAATTCAGGATATGCCCGCGCTCTTGCAGCCAGTTGAGGACATGAGATGCAAAGGTACGCTTTTCTCGCATGGTCGCGGAGAACTGACCGCGGATGCGTTCGATCGCCCCGCGGAAGAGCCCGCTGTCGTAGAAATTTTGCTCATCGAGGTTGTGATCGCCAAGCGTGTGAGCCTGCGTCTTCAGCACCTCCGCAAAGGCAACGATGCGCTCGCGGAGCTCATCGTTGGCCGCGCAAGGGATGATGCTCATGCGGCTTTTTTCGTCTGGGCCGCTAGTTGCACCAAGAGTGGATCAAAGAGCTGGTCCCTCAGGTATGCCACCACGGGCACCGCCACGCCGTCACCGATCAAGTGATATGCCTCATTGTATGCGTCCGGGAGCTTGTAGCCCTCGTCCATCCCCATCAATCGAGCAGCTTCCCGCGGCGTCATGAGACGCGAACGAGTTTTGCGGCCCTTCACTTCAATGACGATCTGCCGACTGGACCCACCAGACGGAGTTCGCAGGCACCCTGCGATGCCATCAAAGCGCACTTCGGTACGGACCGTTTTGACGCCCTTGGTCACACGAGTGCGCCGGTAAGCGGTGCCATACATCTTCACGCCAGCATCCCTGGCTTTCTTCACCTTTTTGCGGTTGATCTCGCTCATGCGATCGATGAGTGTTTTCGTCTCAGCTTCGCTGTGCCACTCGACATCGACCGGATCGACTTCAAGCAGCTCTTCGAGAGATTTCCGCGTAACATTCGGCGCAGCGAGTGACCAATCGATCCAAGCCTCTATGACCGGCTTGAGCTTGGGCTCTTCAGCAGCGCGTTCCTTCATTCGGGCGTATGCAGCGGACACCCTCGTATCGATATCAGTAAGGCCAGCCCGCTCTTTCAACTGCGCAGGTACGAGGATGTCATTGCGGACGCCGATGAGAAACATCCGCGGGCGAGATTGCGGAACGAACAGCGCCGCATCGACCACCCGAGCGCCGACGTTGTAGCCCGCGTTCACGAGCGCCAGGCACAACTCTTCAAAGTCCCTGCCATCGTGCGAGGTCAGTGTGGCGGGCACGTTCTCAAGCGCGATGATCGCCGGGGCCCGATCGTCCTTGATGAGTGCTTCCATCAGCCGCCAGAACGGCCAGAAGACGCCCGAACGCTCACCTTTGAGGCCAGCGCCACCACCAGCAAGTGACAGGTCTTGGCAGGGGAAGGACGCCCACACGAGCTCCGGCGAACCGGGTAAATCAGTGGTCTTCAGCGTCTTCACGTCAGCCGCTTTCATCACCTCAGTTTGCCAGTTTTCCTCGTAGGTAACTGCCTTCTTGAGATCGATGTCGTTGGCGAACAGGCATTCCCAGTCTTCCCCCAAGCCCGCGCGAGCCATTCCGGCACCTGCAAAAAACTCGTAGAATTGCCTAACCATGCTCGTCACGATGCCAGAACAAAGTGAGAACGTCGAGTGACAAAGCGGGACAACGGGCCCCTTACCAGATCAGAGACAATGGCGCGGGTGCGATCCAAAGACACTTCCCCTGAGCTCGCCCTTCGCCGGGCACTCCACGCGGCCGGGCTTCGCTACCGCTTGCACGCGCGGCTTCCGGGTAGTCCAGATATAGTGTTTGGAAAAGCCCGCTTGGCCGTCTTTGTCCACGGCTGCTTCTGGCATTCTCATGACGGTTGCAAGCGCGCTCGCATACCATCGACCAGACAGGACTATTGGATACCGAAGCTCAAGCGCAATGTTGAGCGTGATCAAGCCAGCATCGAAGCGCTAATAGGGCTCGGGTGGAGGGTAATCGTCGCTTGGGAGTGCGAACTTAGCGGAGAGCGGCTTGCGCGGCAGGTGGCAGAAGTCATAAGGGCTGCACGGATGCCGGTGTAGCTCAGGGGTAGAGCAACCGCCTTGTAAGCGGTAGGTCTTCGGTTCAAATCCGAACTCCGGCACCACCCACCGAAAGCGACTATCGAGCGACTAGCGCTCTTTTTTTCTTAGAAAATCAACGCTGGACAGCCGTTTACAAAACCGCTGCACTACCACTGTGCTAAGCCGGCTCCGGATGGCCTTTGCGTCACGGAACGCCGAAGGTCCAGCCCTCCGTTCGCGCGACGTCGCCAGTCATGGCGGCCGGATGCCACAGCTCTTCCTGCCCGGCGACGAGGCGCAGCCAGGCGGCGGTGGCGAGCGCGTCGGACGCGTGGTCGTCGATTGCGCCTTCCCCCTCCACGGGCTGCGAATCGAGCGCTCGAAGTGCGGTGTTCAGCGCTTCGAACGTGCGCATCTTGGCTGTCCCGGCGCTGCGCCCGGCGCGAAGCGCGGCGATCGTGGTGTAGATCTCGGCGATGACCGATCCGGCAGGCGGCAGCGGATCGATCGGCCAGACCGGCACCCGGCCGCCCAGCGCGTGAAGTACGCGCATGCCGGTCAGGCTCGACTTGCCGACCTGCGCCGCGCCGACGAGGTTGAAGTTCGAGATCGGCCGGCAGCCGAGGCGCGCCTGCTCCAGTTCGGTCACCCGGAAGCGGCCGCGGCCGTGGCCTGCCCCGTCGCAGCGGAACGCCGCGCCCTCGGTCGCGCCGTCGCGGAAGAACGGCGCGGCGGCGGGATGGCCGACCAGGCCCTGTGCGGCGAAATGGGGATCGCCCAGGCAGTGGCGATCGACCAGCGCCCAGAGCGACCTGGCGTCGGGCGGGCTTTCGGCCCAGCCGGGGAAGTAGGCGCCGCAATCGACGAAGGGCAGGGCGATCCCCAGGTCGAGCCCGACGAGCGTGTCGGGCGGCAGGTCCAGCAGCAGCGCCAGCACCTCGGCCCGCGACCAGCGATGGCGGGCGAGCGCCGGCGCGCCGCCGCCGGCATGGGCGACCGCGACCGCGATGCCCCGGTGCCGCTCGCCCGCGGCGCCCGACCAGTCGATGGCGACGTAATGCCGGAAGCGGCTCACGCCGTGCCGCACCCTGCGGGACCGCTTGCCGGGGCCATGATCCAGCCGCTGTCGCGTGCCCTGTAGGTGAAATGCCGGCGGACCGCCGGATCGGTCACCCAGCCTTCGCTGGGCACATCCTCGTTGGCGACGGCCGAGACCTCGAGGCAGCGATCCCCCTCCCAGCGGTCGATCTGCCACTGGAAGAGGAACGGCAGGTCCTCCTCCTTGGCGAGCAGCGTCACGCCGACCGGATCGATCCGCCAGACGGCCAGCCCCTGCAGCGCGCCGTAGCCGGATTCGCTCCACTCGAGCGCGGCGAGCAGTTTGCCCGAGGGGGAATTCTTCGGCGGCTGGCCGGTGTCGATCTCCTGTCCCGCGCCGCTGCGGTCGACGAGCAGGTGGCCGTAGGATTCGTAGCCGGTCCAGCCGAACGAGAGGAAGCGCCCGTCGGCCGACAGCTCCATCGCATCGGCTTTCTCCATCCAGCGGGTGTCGACGCAGTAGGTCCCCCCGCCCAGCGTGTGCACGGCGTAGACGTCCACGCTCGCCGAGACGATCGCGGCCAGCGCGGGCGGGACTGGCAGGGGCGCGCTGCGGATGCGCTCGGCATCGGCGAGCGGCTCTGCGAGTTTGCATGAGGAAGCATCTGGTGGGCCGGCGGCCGTGGCGACGGCGACCAGCGCCCGCGCATCAGCGGGCTCGGGCGACGGCGGCAGTCGATCGCAGGCGGCGAGCGCCAGGACGGCAAGGCCGCCGGCGGCCCTCATCCCTCGCCCTGCCTCTCGCCCCGCAGCTTGTCCCAGTATTCGAGCCGCTTGCGGACCTCGCGCTCGAACCCGCGCTCGACCGGCTCGTAGTAGGTCTGCGGCGTCATGCCGTCGGGCCAGTAGTCGGCGCCGGAAAAACCTTCCTCCGCGTCGTGGTCGTAGGCGTAGCCCGAGCCGTAGCCGATGTCCTTCATCAACTTGGTCGGGGCGTTGAGGATGGTGCTGGGCGGCTGCAGGCTGCCGGTCTCTCGCGCGCTCTTCCACGCGGCCTTCTGCGCCTTGTAGGCCGCGTTCGACTTGGGGGCGGTGGCGCAATAGAGGCAGGCCTGGACGATCGCCAACTCGCCCTCCGGGCTGCCGAGGAACTGGTAGGCCTCCTTCGCGGCGATGCACTGGGCGAGCGCCTGCGGATCGGCCAGGCCGATGTCCTCCACGGCTGCGCGCGTCAGGCGGCGCAGCACGAACAGCGGTTCCTCGCCCGCCACCAGCATCCGCGCCATGTAGTACAGCGCCGCCTGCGGGTCCGAACCGCGCAGGCTTTTGTGCCACGCGCTGATGAGGTTGTAGTGCCCTTCGCGGTCCTTGTCGTAGACCGCGACCCGGCGCTGCAGGAACTGCCCCAGCGCGGCCGGGTCGAGCGGTTCGGCGATCCTGGCGGCATAGAGCGTCTCGGCCTGGTTGAGCAGGAAGCGCCCGTCGCCGTCGGCGCTGGCGACCAACGCCTCGCGCGCCTCGCGCGTCAAGGGCAGGGGGCCTTCCAGGTCCTCGGCGCGGTCGAGCAACTGGCCGAGCGCCGCGTGGTCGAGACGATGAAGGATCAGCACCTGCGCGCGGCTGAGCAGCGCGGCATTGAGCTCGAAGCTGGGGTTCTGGGTCGTCGCGCCGACCAAGGTCACCGTGCCACGCTCGACGAAGGGCAGAAAGCCGTCCTGCTGGGCGCGGTTGAAGCGGTGGATCTCGTCCACGAACAGCAGCGTGCGCTGGCCGGCCTGGCGGGCGGTCTCCGCCTCGGCAAAGGCCTTCTTCAGGTCTGCCACCCCGCTGAAGACCGCGCTGACCGCGTGATAGCGCATGCCGACGGCATCGGCGAGCAGGCGGGCGATGCTGGTCTTGCCGGTGCCCGGCGGACCCCAAAGGACCATGCTGGACAGGCGGCCGGCCGCGACCATCCGGCCGATCGCGCCTTCGGGCCCGGTCAAGTGCTCCTGCCCGATGATCTCGGCCAGCGAGCGCGGGCGCAGCCGGTCGGCCAGCGGCGCGTCGTCGCGCGGTTCGCCGGGCGCGGAAGAGGCGAGGGGAACGGTGTCGGGGAAAAGGTCGGCCATCGCCTGCGAACATAGGGTGCGAAAGATTTCGCTGCGAGCCTCTTGCATTGCGATTGCTTAAAGATATATCTTAGAGCTATCAAGTAAGGAGTTAACGATGCGAGATTTCGAGCGCGGCGTGCGCAACGCAATGAAAGCGGCCTTCCGGGCCAAGATGATGGCTGCTCGCTTCGGTGGCGGCGATGGCGGGGGCTTCGGGCCGGACGGTCCGTTCGGTCCCCACGGGCCTTTCGGTCCGCATGGGCCGTTCGGCCCCAGCGGACCATTCGGACCGGGCGGGCCCCGCGGCCCGCGCGGCGGGCGTGGCAGGCGGCGGTTCGACCGCGCCGAGCAGCGGCTGATCCTGTTGCGCCTCATCTCCGACGAGCCGCGCCACGGCTACGACCTGATCAAGGCGATCGAGTCCCTCTCGGGCGAGCACTATGCCCCCAGCCCCGGGGTCATCTACCCCGCCCTGCAGATGATGGCCGACGAAGGCCTGATCGCCGAGCAGGCGAGCGACGACCAGCGGCGCCTGTTCGCGATCACCGAGGCCGGGCGTGCCGTGCTCGAGCAGGAGGCGGAAGCCGCCGCCGAAGCGATGGAGCGGGTTACGGCGATGGGCGAGCGCGCCGAGCGCCACCGGTCCCCGTCGATCGAACGGGCGACCGCCAACCTCTACACCGCCCTGGCCCAGCGCCTCGCCGCGCGCGACGAGGGCGACGGCGAGGACCTGCCGCACCGCATTGCCGACCTGCTCGACGAGGCCGCCCGCAAGATCGAGCGGCTGTAAACTCAGCTCGCCTGTGATATGCCCTCCCACAGGGTCGCCCTGTGGGAGGGGACTATGACGGACATTTCGAGCGGGCCCGCGGTGGCCGACGGTGCGGATCCTGCAACCGGGGGCAGCGATGCGGCCGCGCCCTGGCACTTGTGGGCCGTGGGCGTGGTCGCGCTGCTGTGGAATTGCATCGGCGCCTACGACTACATTATGAGCCAGACGCGCAATGCCGATTACATGCGGATGATGACGGAGCCTTACGGCTACGACACGCAGGCCGCGGTCGAATACTTCGACAGCTTCCCGCTCTGGGCGGACACGGCCTGGGCCCTGGGAGTCTGGGGGGCGGTGGCCGGATCGGTCCTGCTGTTGCTGCGCAGCCGTTATGCCTTTCACGCTTTCGTCGTCTCGCTGATCGGGCTCGTCGGGGCCAATGTCCACAGCTTGCAGAACCCGTTGCCGGGCCTGAGCGATTCCGCGATGGCGCTGGGGATGACCGCCGCGATCACGGCGATCACGCTCCTGTTGATCTGGTACGCCCGGCGCCAGACTGCGGCGGGGGTGCTGCGCTGATCAGCGCCCGGCCGGCGCCTTTCGCGCGGCGATGAGCCGCAGATACGTGTCGGCCACGGCCTGGTTGATCGCGTCCCACGCATAGGCCTTGCTGCGGTTCGCGCCGGCGGCACCGTGCGCCGCGCGCAGGGCCGGGTCCTCGACGTAGCGGGCAAGCGCATCGGCAAAGCCGGCGATGTCGCCCGGATCCACCAAGATCCCGTTGACGCCGTCCGCGACGAGGCTGGTGCTGCCCGTCGCGCGCGCGGCGACTACCGGCACGCCGCAGGCCATCGCCTCCAACGTGACATTGCCGAAGGTCTCGGTGATCGACGGATTGAACAGCACGTCCATCGAGGCGACCGCGCGGCCCAGGTCGCTGCCGCCCTGGAAGCCGACGAACGAAGCACCGGGAAGGTTACTCTCGAACCACCCGCGCGCCGGACCGTCGCCGATGACGAGCACGCGGTGCGGCACCCCGCGGCGGGCGAGCTCGGCGATCGTCTGGGCGAACGCGTCGAGCCCCTTTTCCATGACCAGGCGGCCGAGAAAGCCGATGGCGACCGCGTCGGGCGCTATGCCATGGGCTTCGCGCCAGGCCAGGTCGCGCCGCTCGGGCGAGAAGACCTGGCGGTCGACCCCGCGCTCCCACAGCGAGATGTCGTCGTTCATGCCCTGCTCGCGCAGCACGTCGACCATCCCGGCCGAGGGCGTCACCAGCGCGTCGCACCGGCGGTAGAGCTGGCGAATCCAGTTTTCGACCCAGCCGGCGATGAAGCCCAGTCGGTAGTACTGAAAGTAGGTTTCGAACCGGGTGTGGACTGAGGCGAGGACCGGGGTGCCCCGTTCACGCGCCCACTTCACTGCGGCGCGCGCGGACTTGTCGGGTGCGGAGATGTGCAGCACGTGCGGATCGAAAGCGGCGAGGTCCGCCCGGACGCGGGCATTCAGGCCGAGCGGGAAGCGATACTCCGCGCGGGTGGGAATGGCCACCGACGGCAGCGAAACGAGCGTGCCTTGCGGCTGGAACGCCGGCTTGTCGATCGTGGGCGAATAGACCCGCACGGTGGCGCCCTGCCGCTGGAGATATTCGACGAGCCGGTTGAGCGCCTTGTTCGCGCCGTCGACCGTCATGTTATAGTTGCCGCTGAACAGGGCAATCCGCAGACCGTCGATCGTCATCGCGCGGGCCATAATCGGCTTTTGTGTGCTTGGCGAGGGGGCCCAAGCGGCTTGCCTGCACCACAGGCGAAAGCTGGCGCACGAACAACGGCCGCCTGCCGCTCACTCGCGAGTGTGGCTTTCGCACATCCCGGATCGCCGTGTGCCGGGCCGGCGAGGCCGCCGGGCGGGATGGCCGAGTGTGCCCCTTTGGCAACAGAAATCGTTTCCCCTGTTACGACTTGTGAACACGGCGATTGCGACGGGGAAACAGCCGGATTATCAAGCTACCTCTGGTAACGCCGCCATTGCCACCTGCAATCGGTGGCGCGGGCCGGAGGGAGATGGAGATCCTGATGCTGAAATGTGCTGCCGGCCGGGCCGGTTTCGTTCGTGCTTTCCTTCTGAGCGGGAGCGCGTTCGTCGCGTTTCAGGGTTCTTCCGCCGCAGCGCAGGATGCCGCTTCCCCGGCCGACGACTATACCGCCGAGGAAGACAGCGCGATCGGCAACGAGATCCTCGTTACCGCCACCAAGCGCGAACAGACGCTGCAGGACGTTCCGGTCGCGGTGACCGTGACGACCGCCGAGACCCTCGAGCGCGCGCAGATCCGCGACCTCAAGGACCTCCAGACGGTGGTCCCCTCGCTTGTCGTGGGCCAGCGCCAGAACCTGGGCAGCACCAACTTCTTCATCCGCGGTTTCGGCAACGGCGCCAACAACGCGGGTATCGAACCCTCGGTCGGCGTGTTCGTCGACGGCGTGTTCCGCTCGCGGACCGCATCGCAGATCACCGAACTGCCCGACGTGCAGCGGATCGAGGTCCTGCGCGGCCCGCAGTCGACCCTGTTCGGCAAGAACGCCTCGGCCGGCGTCATCTCCATCTCGACGGCCAAGCCCGCGTTCGACCTGGGCGGCTCGGCCGAACTGACGATCGGCAACTACGACCTGATGGTCGGCAAGGCCTACGTCACCGGCCCGATCAGCGAGAACGTGGCGTTCAGCCTCGCCGGCGGCATCAGCAAGCGCGACGGCTTCTTCAAGGACGGCCGCACGCTGGACCGCACCAACGAGCGCGATCGCTGGTTCACCCGCGGCCAGCTGCTGTTCGAAGGCGACAGCGGCCTGTCCGTCCGCCTGATCGCCGACTACGACAAGATCGACGAGAACTGCTGCGGCGTGGTCAACCTGCAGTCCGGCCCGACCTTCGCGGTGGTCACCGCGCTGGGCGGCAAGACCAACCCGACCAACGACCCATTCAGCCGGGTGGTCTACAACAACTTCAATTCGCAGAACCGGGTCAAGAACTACGGGGTTTCGGGGCAGGTCGATTTCGAGGTGGGCCCGGGCACGCTGACCTCGATCAGCGCCTGGCGCTATTCGCGCAACAACGCGCTGCAGGATCCCGACTTCACCAGCGCCGACCTGGTCTATCCCTTCCTGCAGGACACGACGGTCAAGACCATCACGCAGGAACTGCGCTGGACGGGCGAGATCGGCGACCGGATCAACCTGCTGCTGGGCGGTTTCTTCCTCAAGGACGACGTGAAGCTGAAGGGCCAGCTGCTCTTCGGCTCGCAGTTCCGCGCCTACGCCAACGCGCTCATCCAGGGCCTGAGCGGCGGCGCGCTCAACGTCGCGACGCTGGAACAGACCTTCGGCGCGCTCGAGGGCAACCCGGCCAAGTACGCCGGCCAGTTCGGACAGCAGGGCCGCGGGCTGACCGAGAACTTCGACCTCGACAGCCAGTCGCTCTCCGTCTTCGGCCAGGTGGATTTCGAGGTCATCGACGGCCTGACGCTGACGTTGGGCGGCAACTACACCGACGACAGCAAGAAGTTCCGCACCGATACCGTTAGCACCGACACGTTCTCGGCGATCAACCTCGATGCGCCGCAGTACGCACCGTTCCGCAACACCCTGCTGCGGCAGGGCGCGATCGCGCAGACCGTGGGTACGCAGCTCGGCCTGGGCCGTTCGGCAACGACGGCCGAAGTCACCGCCTTTGCCAGCGGCACGAGCCCGGCGGGCCCGGCAGGTGCAGCTGCTTTCCCGACGATCGTTGCCGGGGCTACCGCCTTCGCTAACGCCAACCAGAACAACCCGCTGGCCAATCCGCTCGGCGGACTGCGCGCCTACCAGTTCCTGCCGCCCTACCTCAACGTGCCGAACGCGGTCGAACCGGGCCGCACGGACGACAGCAACTTCAGCTACACGGCGCGTCTGGCCTACGACATCGGGAACACCCTGAACGTCTACGCAAGCTACGCCACGGGCTTCAAGGCGAGCTCGATCAACCTGTCGCGCGACGCCCGCCCGACGGCGGCGGATCGCGTGGCCGCCATTGCTGCGGGCATCGCGCCCAACAACCTGTCGGCGGGCAGCCGCTTCGCCGGACCGGAAGATGCGCGGGTGATCGAAGCCGGCCTGAAGTACAACGGCGGCGGGCTTTCGGCCAACCTGGCGGTGTTCGACCAGGAGATCGAGGGCTTCCAGTCCAACCTGTTCACCGGCACCGGCTTCGCGCTGCTCAACGCGGGCAAGCAGAGCACTTTCGGCGTCGAAGTGGAAACCCAGGCCAACATCAACGCCCTGACGCTGAACTTCGCCGCGACCTACCTCGATCCGAAGTACGACAGCTTCAACAATTCGGCGGTCGGCAACCTGACGGGTACCCGCCCGGCCGGCATCGCCAAGTGGACCGTCGTCACCGGGGCCCAGTACGAGGCCGATCTCGGCAACGTCTTGGTTATCCCGCGCGTGTCCTACCTGTGGTCGTCGCGCACCAAGGTGGTGGAAGGCCTGCCGGGCTTCCTGGTGCGCGGTGCCGACGGATCGATCGTCAACGCAGCCCCGGCCATCGCCGCGGCGGAACCGTTCACGGTGGAGCGCAACGACCTCACCGCCTCGATCGACTTTGAGATGCAGAACGGCCTGACCATCGGGTTCTGGGGCCGCAATCTGCTGAAGGACAACAACATCGAACAGATCTTCGACTCGGTTGTCCAGAACGGCGGCATCTCGGGTTACATCAACGATCCGCGCACTTACGGCGTAACCGCCCGCTTCAAGTGGTAAGCGGCTGAAAGCAAACGGAGGGAGAGGGGGCCTGCGGGCCCCCTTTTTCTTGGGCCCGCTACAGGCTCCGCAGCGACTGGGCCGGGCGGGCGCGCAGCAGCGGGAGCGACGCGCCGAGCGCGAAGGCAAGGACCAGCGCGAGGCCGGCACCGAGGACGCCGAGGATTCCGGCCCAGTCGGGCAGCCAGTCGAATTCGAACAACTGGACGACGACGAGCCAGGCCATGGCCGTACCCAGAGCCAGCGCCACGACCGCCAGGATCGCCGCGAGAAGGCCGAACTCGCCGAGCTGAAGTAGCAATAGCTGCCGCCGGCTGGCGCCGAGCACGCGCAGGATTACGCTGTCGTAGAGCCGCGCGGCGCGTGCCGCGGCAATGGCGCCGAGCAGGACCGCGATCCCCGCCAGCACCGCGACCGATGCCGCGGCGAGGATCGCCAGCGCCACCTGATCGAGGATCGTGCGCGCCTCGGTCAGTAGCGGACCGACCTCGATGACCGAACTCGAAGGGAAGACCGCAACCAGCCCGCCCAGCAGTCCGGGCGCTCGCGAGCCAGCAGGCAGCTCGATGGTCGCCGCCAAGTTGTGCGGCGCGTCGGCAATGGCATTGGGCGAAAACACGAAAACGTAGTTGAAGCCCAGGCTCTCCCAGTCGATGCGCCGGATGTTGGCGATGCGCGCCGTCCGCTCGACGCCGAGAATGCCGATGGTCAGGTAGTCGCCGATGGCCAGGCCGGTCGCCTGCGCCAGTTCCTCGTCGACCGAGACGAGAGGTTCACCACTGTAATTCGCCGGCCACCACTCGCCTTGTGTGACGGTGTTGCCTTCGGGAACGGTGGCCGCATAGGTCAGCCCGCGTTCGCCGCGCAGGCCCCACGCACCGTCCGGGAGTTCCTCCAGCTCGCTGACGCGGGTCATCGCGCCCTTCGGGCCGAAGGCGAGCACGGCGCCGCGCATCGTGGGCACGGTGCGGATCGCGGAACCCGGAGCCGCCGCCTCGACCATCGCGGCGAATTTCTCCGCTCCGTCGCGCGGGACGTCGAGCACGAAGTAGTCGGGCGCGCGTTCGGGCACCGAGCGGCGGATGTTGCCGTCGAGGCTCGACTGGATTCCGGCCAGCAGCACGAACGCCGTCAGCCCGAATCCCAGCGCGACGACCAGCGCCGTGGTGGCCGACCCTGGGCGGTGAAGGTTGCCGATGGCGATGCGCAGCAAAGGGTTGGCCGGGCGCGGAGCGCGGGCGGCCAGCCGGCGGATGCCCCAGCCAAGCAATGCTAGAAGACCGAACACCGCCACCGCGCCGGCCAGGAAGCTCGCCGTCAGCAAGGGCTGCGGGGCACCCGCGAATGCCAGCGCGACGATCCCGGCGAGGCCCAGGGCCACCGGCCTCGCCGCGCCGGAACCGATCCGGGCGAGGGGTGCCACACGGGCGCGCATCAGCGCCATGGCCGGGTAGTCGCGCGCCCGGGCGAGCGGAGGCGCGGCAAACACGGTGGCGACCAGCAGGCCGAACGCGGCGGCGCGAAGGAGAGCCCAGGGATCGAACGTCGCCCCGCTGCGAACCGGCAGCAGATCGCCCAGCGCGTTGGCCAGCAGCGGCGTGACGGCCACGCCCGCCAGTAGGCCCGCCAAGGTTCCGGCAATCGCCGCCGCGCCCAATTGCAGGGCATAGATGCGGGTGATGTCGCGGCTCGTCGCGCCGAGGATCTTCATCGTGGCGATGCTGGCGCGGCGCGCCTCGAGATAGGAGGAAACCCCGCCGCCGATGCCGATCCCGGCAATCGCCAGCGCGGCGAGGCCGACGAGGGTGAGGAATTCGCCCATCCGGCTGACGAAACGCTCTGCGCCGGGGGATGCGCGGTCGCGGGTGCGGGTGTCCAGCCCCGCCTCGGGGAAGCGTGCTTCCAGCGCTTCCTCGACCGCCTCTGGGTCGTCCGCACCCGAGAACCTGATCCGCGTCTTGCTTTCGTACATCGCGCCCGGCGCGGTCAGTCCTGCGGTTTCGGGCAATTCCTTGCGCACGATAAGCGTCTGGCCGAGCTGGAAGCCTTCGCTCAGCCGGTCGGGCTCCTCGCCGATGATGCCTCCGACCCGCAGCGTTGCGGTGCCAACCTTGATGTTGTCGCCGGTCGCTATGCCCAGCCGCTCCGCCGTGCCCTCTGCGACCCATGCCTCGTCCGCTGCCGGCGCGCCTACCGTGCGCCCGTCCGCCAGGGTGAAGCTGCCGTACATCGGCCAGCGCTCGTCGACGGCTTTCAGCTCGACCGGGGCGGTGGCCTCGCCGGCGCGCGCCATGGCCTGCATCCGATATCCCTCGGACAGCTCGCCGTAGTCGGCCAGCCAGGCGCGTTCCTCGTCTGTCAGCGGGCGCTGCCAGACCTCGACCTCGAGGTCGCCGCCCAGGATCGTCTGCCCCTGGCTGTCCAGCTCGCCGCGGATGGCAGAGGTGAGCGACCCGATGGCGGCGAGTGCGCCGACGCCGAGGAACAGGCAGACCAGCAGCAGCCTGAGCCCGCGAAAGCGCCGGTGGAGATCGCGCCGGGCTATGCCCCACGCGGCGCTCCAGCCGATGACGGGGGCGGTAGCCTGGCCCATCCTAGCGGCTTCGTCGCATGGCTGGGATCGTCACGCGCGGCCCGCCCGGTCGCTGGCGATCCGGCCGTCGGACAGCGTGACCACGCGGGCGCAGCGCTCTGCCAGCGCCGGATCGTGAGTGATGATCACCAGGGTCGAGCCGGTTTCGGCACGCCTGGCGAACAGCAGGTCGGCCACGGTCTCGCCGGTCGCGGCGTCCAGGTTGCCGGTCGGCTCGTCGGCAAAGACCAGCGGCGGGCGCGGCGCGATTGCGCGAGCGATGGCCACGCGCTGCTGCTCGCCGCCCGAAAGCTGGGCCGGATAATGGTCGAGCCGGTGGCCCAGGCCGACCGCCGTCAGCTCCTCCGCCGCACGTTCCCACGCGCCCGCTTCCCCGGCCAGTTCGAGCGGGGTGGCGACGTTTTCCTGCGCGGTCATGGTCGGCAGCAAGTGAAATGCCTGCAGGACCACGCCGATGCGGCCCCGGCGGGCGAGCGCGAGCGCGTCCTCGTCGAGCGCGGCGAAATCGGCGCCGGCCACCGCGAGCGAGCCGGAGCTCGCGCGTTCGAGCCCGGTGAGCACCGCCATGAGCGAGCTCTTGCCCGATCCCGAGGGGCCGAGCAGCGCCAGCGTCTCCCCCTGCGCGACGTCAAGATCGATGCCGCGGAGGATCTCGACCGCAGCAGGACCTTCGCCGAGCGTGAGTTTCAGATCGCGGGCGGAAATCACCGGAGGACTTGTCACGCCGCCGCGATGGCATAGGGATTGGCGATGAACAAGGAGACGCGGGTAATGAATTGTCGCTTCTGGGCCATCTCCGCAGTCCTCGCGCTGGCCGCCTGCGGGCCCGACGCCGAGCCGGTGGCGGAGCCCACGACCCGCGCGGGGGCCGAAGCGATGGCCGAGGCCCCCGTGCCGGTCATGGGCCCGGAAGTGCGCATCCTGGCGTTCGGCGACAGCCTGTTCGCCGGATATCGCCTGGCCGAGGCGGAGGGTTATCCCGAGCGGCTGGAGGCGGCTCTGCGGGCACGGGGCGTCAACGCGAAGGTGGCCGATGCCGGCGTCTCTGGCGACACCACGGCGGGCGGCAAGCAGCGCATCGCCTTCGTGCTCGATGCGATGGAGCGCGCCCCGGACCTCGCGCTGGTGGAACTGGGCGGCAACGATCTGCTGCGCGGCATTTCGCCCGAAGAGGCGCGGGCCAACCTCGTGGCGATCCTCGACGAGCTGAAGGCGCGCAAGGTGCCGGTCGTGCTCTACGGCATGCGCGCGCCGCCCAATGCGGGACCCGAGTACCAGGCCGCGTTCGACGGAATGTATCCCGCGCTGGCGAAGGAATACGGCGCCGCGCTGGTGCCGTTCTTCATGGCGCCGCTGCAGGCCGACCCGGCGCTGGTCCAGGCCGACCGCATTCATCCGACGGCAGAAGGCGTGCTGGAGATGGTCGCGGCCACCGTCGACACCGTGGCGGAAGCCTTGCCCGAACCGGCCGGCTAGACCCGCCGCGCCGATCCGTTCTCGATCCGCCAGACCGCCGCTTCGCCCAGAATGCCCTCGAACGGCGCCGGTTCGGTGCCGGTGAGCCAGACCTGCGCCGCGCCGCCGCGCAGGCGATCGAACAGTGCCTCGCGCCGCAGGGGATCGAGATGGGCGGCCACCTCGTCGAGCAGGAGGACACCGGGCCGACCCGCCGCGGCGAGCTCCGCATGGGCCAGGGTGATGGCGATCAGCATGGCCTTCTGCTCGCCGGTGGAACAGCTTGCGGCGGGCATGTCCTTGCCGGCCATCGTCACCGCCAGATCGTCGCGATGCGGGCCGCTCAAGGTGCGCCGCGCCGCCCGGTCGCGCGGGCGCTGGCGCGCAAATTCAGCCGATAGCGCCTCCAAGTCCAGCGGGCCGCCCGGGGCATATATGAGGGCGGGGCGGGCAAAGGGCTGGTCGGGCAGCGCGGCGAGCGCGCCGGTTAGCGAGGCGACGAGCGAGGCGCGCCCGGCCGCCAGCGCGGCCCCGGCCTCGGCCAGTTGCGCCTCGACCGAGGCGATCCAGGCGGTGTCCGGCTCGTCCTCACCCGCGAGCAGGCGGTTGCGCTCGCGCAGCGCCGCATCGTAGCGCGCCGCGGTGCGCGCGTGGCCGGGATCCAGCGCCACCGCCAGCCGGTCCATGTAGCGCCGCCGGTCGCCGGCGCTGCCGGTAAACAGGCCGTCCATCGCCGGGGTCAGCCAGCCGACCGCCAGCCACTCGCCGAGCGAAAGCGCGCTGGCCTCCGCGCCGTTGACCTGGACGACGCGGCGTGAGGGACTGTCGGGCCGGGTGCCGGTGCCGAGCATCACCGGGTCCCCCCCGTCGCCCCGCATCAGCGCCGCGCTGACGGCGAAGTGGCCCGCCTCGCTGCCCGCCATCTCGCCGAGCGAGGCGCGCCGGAGGCCCCGGCCCGGCGCGAACAGCGACAGCGCTTCGAGCACGTTGGTCTTCCCCGCGCCGTTCTCGCCATGCAGCAGGTTGAGCTTCGCCGCCCCGTCCAGCCGCGACGCGCGATGATTGCGGAAAGCGGAAAGGGTGATCCGGTCGAGCGCCATGAGCAGGCTGCGGACCTAGGCCAAGGCGGGCCGCCGAGCCACGGAAAACCTGCTTGCCGATACTTGGTGGAAAATCCCATCTTTGCGCGAACGGTACAGACGCGGAGAGAGCGGCAAAACGTCAAATAATTGAAGAACAAGGAGAAATCAAGTTTGGCACACCTTGTGCAACAATCTGTTCATCGGGAGGAAAGGTCCCCCGAACAGTGGAAGGAAATATGAGATGAACGCTTTTTCGAACTTCGCCGACCGCGCCATGGCCGTCTTCGCCGCCGTGAGCATGACCGCTTTCCTGCTCGTCGCCAGCTTCTCGGCCCCTTCGGCCCAGATCGTTTCGGGGATGGTCGCGTGAACGACATCGACAACCACAAGGGAGGTCTCCCCTCCACGGGGTTCCACCTCGACAAGGCCAACGGCAAGGTCATGGGCGTCTGTGCCGGCCTGGCCAACTCCTTCGGGCTCGACCCGCTGGCCTGGCGGCTGATCTTCGTGGTCGGAACGATTGCCGGTGTAGGCCTGCTGATCCCGGTGTATCTCGCGATCGGGCTGCTGGCGGATTGATCCGCCAGCGGCTCCGCCCGCCCGCCTACCGCTCCCGCGCGGCGTGGGCGAAGGGCGAGAAGTCGGTGTCGGTATCGAATACCTCGACACCCTCGCGGGCCTTCAGGAAATTGACCACGGCGTAGGTCACCGGCGTGAGGATCGCTTCCCACGCCGTCTTTATCAGCCACTGCGAAACGACCACCTGCCACAATTGCTCGGGCGGCCAGCCCGCCAGGCCGTAGAACGCCAGCGGATAGAAGATCAGGCTGTCCAGCCCCTGGCCAACAACGGTGGAGCCGATCGTGCGCATCCACAGGTGCCGCCCCCCGGACCACACCTTCATCCGCGCAAGGACGAAGGAATTGGCGAACTCGCCCGCCCAGAACGCCACCATCGAGGCGAGCACGATGCGCCACGAATTGCCGAACACGAACTCGTAGGCTTCCTGCCCCGGCCAGCCGGCGGCGGGGGGCAGGGCAACGACCACCGCCGCCATGAAGGCCATGAAGGCCAGGGCCGCGAACCCGGTCCAGATCACGCGCCGCGCATGGGCGTAGCCGTAGACCTCGGTCAGGACGTCGCCGATGATGTAGCTGACGGGAAAGAACAGCACGCCCGCGCCGAACGACCACTGCCCCCCGCCGGGCAGCGGGATGTAGCTCGGCTTGCTGGCGCCGATCAGGTTCGACAGCAGCAGGATCGCGACGAACGCGGCCATGATGTACTGGTAGTAACGGAACTGCGCACGTGCGCCGGCCGCCCCTTCCACCCGTTCGATCTGCCCCGTCATCGACCCGAAGGTAACGCGATTCCCACATGCGGGAAAGCGCGCTATGAGCCGCCGGGCACGCGCCCGTAGCTCAGCCGGATAGAGCACGGACCTTCTAAGTCTGGGGCCGGAGGTTCGAGTCCTCCCGGGCGCGCCATTCTCGCTGAAGGCACTTGATCCGGCGCTCTCACGCGTCCGTCGATGCGGCCTTCACTCCGCTACAGATGTGCGGCATCATCGGGCCTACGATTCATCGTGCAAATTCAAGGGGTCTCAAAATGAATTTCCGCAAGTCCGCCGCCCGGGCCGTATCGGTTCGCGCGCTTGCCGCAGTTCTGCTTTTCGCCGGTCCGTCGCTTCCGGCGCAGGCTCAGGCGCAATTGCAACAGGCGCCGGCGGCGGGGCAGGCCACCGGCATCCCGGCATGGGCGATCCCCAGCGCCGACCTGCCGGCCGATCCTGCGGTTCGCTTCGGCACCCTCGAAAACGGCATGCGCTATGCCCTGATGCAGCACGAGACACCCAAGGGCGCGGCCGCCATCCGCTTCACTTTCGATGCCGGCGTGCGCGACGAGATGGACGGCGAAATGGGCGTGGCCCACTTCCTCGAGCATATGGCCTTCAACGGATCGACCAACATCCCCGAAGGCGAGCTGATCAAGAAGCTGGAGCGGCTGGGCTTGGCCTTCGGGGCGGATTCCAACGCCGTGACCGATGGCGACAACACGACATACATGCTCGACCTGCCCAAGACCGACGACACGACGGTGAGCGAGGCGCTCGGCATCATGCGCGAAATGGCGTCCAACCTTACCATCGCGCCTGCGGCGGTCGACCGCGAGAAGGGCATCATCCAGTCCGAATCCCGCGTTCGCAACGTCCCCGGGAGGCGGCGCCTGGCGGATTTCCTGACCGTGGCACTGCCGGCCAACCGGATCGGACAGCGCATCTCGATCACGCCTGAGCAGATTGCCGGTACCGACGCGGCCGACCTGCGCGCCTTCTACACCGGCTACTATCGGCCGGATAATGCCACGCTGGTCATCGTGGGCGATTTCGACGTGGCGGCGATGGAGCAGAAGGTCCGCACCGCCTTTGCCGACTGGCGGGCCACGGGCAGCGCCCGCGCGCCCTACGCGCCGCCCGTCGCGGTGCCGCCGCAGCCGTTGTCCGGCTTCTTCGTCGATCCGGCGATCCCCGAGATCGTCGAGTTCCAGCGGCTGACCGATTACACCGCGCCGGCCAATTCCGTGGCGGGCCTGCGCGACGAACTGCTCAAGATCGTCGCGTCGCTCGCGCTGAGCAATCGATTGGCGGAAATCGCTCGCCAGCCGGACTCGCCGATCCTCGGCGGGCAGGCGGGCGAACAACCGCTGTTCCGCAGCGCGGACATGTTCGGCATGACGGTGATTGCCCGCGACGGAGAGTGGCGCAAGGCGCTCGCCATTGCCGAGCAGGAAATGCGCCGGGCCGAAGAGCACGGCTTCACCGCCTCGGAGATCGCCGAGGCCAAGGCCAACCTCGCAACGCAGTTGGCCAACTCGGTCCAGCAGGCCCAGGGGCGGCAGAGCGGCGCAATCGCCGACGCGATCGCCACCTCCTCGCGCGCGGACGAGGTCTATGTCTCGCCCGAAACGCGGCTTGCGGCCTACCAGGCGCTGGAGGCCGGCATCACGCCCGATGCCGTCGCCGGGGCCTTCCGCGCTGCCTGGCAGGGCGGGCCGACCGCGATCCACGTCTCGGCGAAGCAGGCGGTGGACGATCCCGCGGCGCAAATCGCCGCGGTGCTCGGGGAATGCCGCCAGGTCGCCGTGGCCGCCCCGGCCGAACGCCAGGCGGTGGCTTTCGCCTACACCGATTTCGGCCCTGCCGGGACGGTCGTGTCGGATACGGTCGCCGACGCCGGCATTCGCCAGGTGCGCTTCGCCAACGGCCTGCAGCTCAATCTCAAGCAGACCGATTTCGAACCCGGCCGCGTGCTGTACCGGCTGGACGTGGGGCAGGGGACCAGCACCTACCCGGCCGACAAGCCCGGCCTTGCTTTCATGACCAACCTGCTGCCGCAGATCGACGGGTTCGCCGCCCACGATGTCGACGAACTGCGGCGCATCACGGCGGGCAAGCAGGTCTCGCTGGCGTTCACCGGCGGGGCGGGATCGATGGTCGCGCAGGGCAACACGACCACCGACGATCTCGAACTGCAGTTGCAGCTTCTGGGTGCGCGGCTGACGGCACCGGGCTGGCGTGCGGAGACCGCGAGCCAGTGGGCAGGGGCGCAGCCCGTGCTGGCCAAGAACCTCGGGTCGGATCCGATGCAGATCGTGGGCCTGGCGCTGAACTACGGCCTGACGGGCGGCGACACGCGCATGGGGCTGGACAATCCGGCGAAGCTCTCTGGCCTCACGCTCGAGGATCTGAAGGCCGTCCTGGCGCCGCAACTGGCGCAAGGGCCGCTGTCGCTCGCACTGGTGGGCGATTTCGATCCCGCTGCGTCAATCGCGGCCGTGGCCAAGACGCTCGGCGCGTTGCCGGCGCGGGCCGCGCGGCAGGACGGGGTGACGGCCAAGGCTGCCTTTTCGGCCGACCGTTCGACGCGGGTGATCCGCCACGCCGGCGCCTCGGACCAGGGTGTCGTCGCTCTCAGCTGGCCGACGACCGACAATTCCGACCTGCGTTCGGTGCAGGAGCGCGAGCTGCTTTCGGCGGTGCTCACGCTGCGCCTGATCGACGAGATCCGCGAGAAGCTGGGCGCGACGTACACCCCGCAGTCGTTCTCGTTCGCGTCGCCGGTCTATGCCGGATACGGCCACCTGACCGCGCTCGCCCCGGCCGATCCCAAGCAGATGGACCTGGTGACGAGCACGATCCGGACCATCGCTGCGGGCCTTGCCGCCTCGCCGCCGAGCGAGGACGAGCTCGTTCGCGCCCGCGGTCCGCTGCTCGAGCGCTACCAGCGCGACGAGCGGGCCAACGCATCGTGGGCGGCGTCCGTCGCGCGTGCGCAGAGCGATCCGGAGGTCCTGGCCGACTTCACCGGCCGCGCCGCGGCGCTGCGCGCGATCGACGGGGCAGCGGTCCAGGCGGCTGCGCGCAAGTGGTTCTCCGAGATGCCGATCGAAACGCGCATCGTGCCGGCGGAAGGCTGAAACTGTCGGAATTCCTGACACTCGCCTCGGGTGTCAGGGTTTCGTTTACCATCGCCATCCGCAGAATTGCGCGCTTTCGCAATTCTGGCACGGGCTGTGCAAAGTAGGATGTGTCTTCGAACGAGGCGGGGCCTACCATCTGGTCCCCCAAGTCTCCGGCCCCGCCTCCCCGAAGACCCTCCCGACATTCCGTAATGCAGCCGCCCAAACGGCGGCCGTCAGGTGCGCCTTAGCGCGCCGGGTCCGGGTTCGAAGATGGCAGGGGCAGGCGAAAGGCCGCCAGGCAGGTCAGGACGCCTTGGCGACCTGCTTTTCGTCCAGCAGCGACTGCAGTTCGCCTGCCTCGTACATCTCCATCATGATGTCGCTGCCGCCGACGAATTCGCCCTTCACGTAGAGCTGGGGAATGGTCGGCCAGTCGGAGAACGACTTGATGCCCTGGCGGATTTCCATGTCCTGCAGCACGTCGACGCTCTCGTAGGCGACGCCGCAGTGGTCGAGGATCGCCACGGCGCGGTTGGAGAACCCGCACTGGGGGAACAGCGGCGTGCCCTTCATGAAGAGGACGACGTCGTTCTTTTCGACGATCTGGGAAATGCGCTCGTTGGATTCGGACATGGATATGCGCCTGCTGATTGGTTCTTCTGCCGCCTCAGTTGGGAACGGCGGTTGTCAGTTGCAAGGCGTGCAGTTCGCCGCCCATCCGCCCGCCCAGCGCCTCATAGACCAGCTTGTGCTGGGCGATGCGGCTCTTGCCGGTGAACGCCCCGCTGACGACGTGGGCCGCGTAGTGGTCGCCGTCGCCGGCGAGATCGCGGATCTCCACCGTCGCATCGGGCAGGGCCGCCTTGATCAGCGCCGCGATCTCGGCGGCGGGCATCGCCATGCGCTCAGCTCTCACTCATGAGCTGGCGGCGGGCCTCGACCGCCTTGTCGTCGAGAGCGGCGCGCACGGCGGCCTCGTCGATATCGCAGCCGGCACCGACCAGATCGCCGAGAACCTTGCGGATGACGTCCTCGTCACCGGCTTCCTCGAAATCGGCCTGGACGACTTCTTTGGCATAGGCGGAGGTTTCCTCCTCGGTCAGGCCCATCTTCTCGGCGGCCCAGTGGCCCAGCAGCCGGTTGCGCCGCGCGGCGACGCGGAAGGCGGTTTCCTCGTCCATCGCGTACTTGCGTTCCTCGCCCTTCTGGCGGTCGCTGAAATCGGTCATGGGTAAAATCCCTTCGGGTTCGAATCTGCCTGTGCGTTAGCCGCTGCGGCCCTCAGGCGGCAAGCCCGGTACCGCGCGCGACCCAGGGCTGGTGATTGCGCTGGCGGGCTTCGTAGGCCTCGATTGCATGTTCGCTTTGCAGCGTGATGTCCACGTCGTCCTTGCCTTCGACCAGGCAGAACTTGCGGAACTCGTCCATTTCGAAGCGCCAGCGGTCCTGGAACGGCGTGGTCACCGTCTGCGCCTCGACGTCGATGGTCACCGGGTCGGTCACGGCCACTTCCATCAGCCGGTCGATCGCCTCCTGCGGCAGGACCACCGTGACGATGCCGTTCTTGTAGGCGTTGCCGGCGAAGATATCGGAAAAGCTCGGCGCGATGACCGCCTTCACGCCCATGTCCAGCAGCGCCCACGCGGCATGCTCGCGGCTCGATCCGCAGCCGAAATTGTCGCCCGCGATTATGATCGGCGCGCCGGCATAGGCGGGATCGTCGAACACGTTGCCGAGCTCCGTCCGCACCGCCTCGAACGCGCCGCGTCCCAGGCCTTCGCGGGTCACGGTCTTGAGCCAGGCGGCCGGGATGATCAGGTCGGTGTCGACGTTCTTGCGGCCGAACGGATAGGCCCGGCCTTCCACCTGCTTGACCGCTTCCATCAGTCGGTCTCCGGCGGCTCGCCCGAAGGAATGGGCGGGACCTGGTCGGGCTGCGCGTTCTTGGCCTTGCGGCGGTTCACGTAGAGCATTGCGGCGGCAACCGCGGCCGAGCCGATGGCCCCGGCGATGGCCGCCTTGCCGGAGTTGGGGATGCGTTTGGTCATGACGCGATTCTTGGGCTCAGGGCGCCGCGCGCGCAAGTGGTCAGACGAGGAAATCGCCTACTCGCTGCCACAGCCGCGCTTTGTCCGCATAGGGCATGGCGGCATAGGCCGGGCTGGACGAGGGTAGCGGCAGGAGGTCCAGTTTGCTCGCGCCGAGCGACGCGGTGCCGATTTTCGCAGCGGTCGCCCCGTTGAAGGCGACGGCGCGCAGGCCCGGGAGGCCGGCCACCAATTCTGTCAGCGGATTATGCCGCGCGTCGCGGATCGCGGCGTCGAGGCTGCCTTTGCGCGTGGCGGAGGCAACCGTGTCCCACAGGCCCACGCCCGCGCCCAGCAAGGCGGCAAGGCGCGCCTCGTAGTCCAGCGGTTCGAGCTCGCAGCCGATCGCCTCGCCGGCAAGACGCCAGAAGAGATTTCTGGGATGCGCGTAATAGCGCCCGGCGGCCAGCGAACGCTCACCCGGCAGGCTGCCCAGGATGAGAACGCGGGTGTTGTCGGCCACCACGGGTGGAAAGGACGCCTTGCGGTTCATCGCCACGATCTAGCAAAAAAATCGGGCCGCGGGTTCGTGCCCGCGGCCCTCCTCTCCAACCGGAGAAAGGAAAGGCCCCGCGCGGTGTCTCCACCGGCGAGGCCATTTCCTGATCAGTCGTCGTCCTTGAGGAACGCGGGCATGTGGTCGGGGTTGCCGCCCTCGTTGCCGCCGCCGCCGTCACGATCGCCACGCGGGCGGTCGCTGCGGGGGCCGCGATCGCCGCCGCCACGCGGGCCACGGTCGCCCCCGCCACGCGGGCCGCGGTCGCGGTCGCCGTCACGGCGCGGGCGCCGGTCACCGCGATCGCCACGGTCTCCGCGGTCGCCGCGCGGTTCACGCGGTTCGCGGGCGGGACGGGTGTCCTCCAGTTCCGCGCCGGTTTCCTGATCGACGACGCGCATCGACAGGCGAACCTTGCCGCGCGGATCGATCTCGAGGACCTTGACCTTCACGGCCTGGCCTTCGGTCACCACGTCGGTCGGCTTCTCGACCCGCTCGTTGCGCATTTCGGACACGTGGACGAGACCGTCCTTGCCGCCCATGAAGTTCACGAAGGCGCCGAAGTCGACGATGTTGACCACCTTGCCGTCGTAGATCTTGCCGACTTCGGCCTCTTCCACGATCCCGGCGATCCACTTGCGTGCCGCTTCGATCTGGCTGAGATCCGACGAGCTGATCTTGATCACGCCCTCGTCGTCGATGTCGACCTTGGCGCCGGTTTCGGCCACGATCTCGCGGATCACCTTGCCGCCGGTGCCGATGACGTCGCGGATCTTCGACTTGTCGATCTGCATGGTCTCGATGCGCGGGGCATGGGCCGAGAGTTCGGTCCGGGCGGAGCCAAGCGCCTTGGTCATCTCGCCAAGGATGTGCGTGCGGCCGGCCTTCGCCTGCTCGAGCGCCTTGGCCATGATCTCCTGCGTGATGCCGGCGACCTTGATGTCCATCTGCATGGTGGTGATGCCGGCCTCGGTGCCCGCGACCTTGAAGTCCATGTCGCCGAGGTGATCCTCGTCGCCCAGAATGTCGGACAGGACCGCGAAGTCGTCGCCTTCCAGGATCAGGCCCATGGCGATGCCGGAAACCGGGCGCTCGATCGGAACGCCGGCGTCCATCATGCTCAGGCAGCCGCCGCAGACGGTCGCCATCGAGCTCGAGCCGTTCGACTCGGTGATGTCCGACAGGATGCGGATCGTATAGGGGAAGTCCTCCTTGCTCGGCAGCACCTGGTGCAGCGCGCGCCAGGCCAGTTTGCCGTGGCCGACTTCACGCCGGCCCGGGGCGCCGAAGCGGCCCACTTCACCGACCGAATAGGGCGGGAAGTTGTAGTGCAGCATGAAGGGCTGATAGCTCAGGCCTTCCAGCCCATCGATCATCTGCTCGGATTCCTTGGTGCCGAGCGTGGTCGTGCAGATCGCCTGCGTCTCGCCGCGGGTGAACAGCGACGAACCATGGGTGCGCGGCAGGAACCCGACAATCGCCTCGATCGGGCGGACCTGATCGAGCTTGCGGCCATCGATGCGCTTGCCGTCCTTGAGGATGGCGCCGCGCACGACGTCGGCCTCGACCTTCTTGGTCAGCTTGATCGCGGTCATGACGGTCTGGCCGTCGCGGTCGGCGAAGTGATCCTTGACCTTCTGGCGGGCCACCTCGAGCGCCTCGCGGCGGGTGCCCTTGTCGGTCGTGGCATAGGCCTTCGCGACGTCGTCGCCGATCAGCTGCTTGATCTCGGCCTTCATGGCCGAGTTGTCGCTGACGTTGAGGTCCCACGGATCCTTCGCGGCCTTCTCGGCCAGCTGGATGATCGCGCCGATGACCTGGCGGCAGGCGTCATGCGCGAACACGACGGCGCCGAGCATCTCCTCCTCGGTCAGCTCCTTGGCTTCGGATTCGACCATCATCACGGCGTCCTGGGTGGCGGCGACGACGAGGTCGAGGCGGCCATCTTCCAGCGCGGTGGTCTGCTTGGGGTTGAGGACGTATTCGCCCTCGATCATCCCCACGCGGCAACCGCCGATCGGGCCCATGAAGGGCACGCCCGAGATCGTCAGCGCGGCCGACGCGGCGATCATCGCCACGATGTCGGCCTCGGTCTCGCCGTCGAACGACAGGACCTGCGCGATCACGTTGATCTCGTTGTAGAACCCTTCGGGGAACAGCGGACGGATCGGACGGTCGATCAGGCGGCTGGTCAGCGTTTCCTTCTCGGTCGCCCCGCGCTCGCGCTTGAAGAAGCCGCCCGGGATGCGCCCGGCGGAGGAGAACTTTTCCTGGTAGTGGACGGTAAGGGGGAAGAAGTCCTGCCCTTCCTTGACCGACTTGGCGGCCGTGACGGCACACAGCACGACGGTTTCGCCATAGGTGGCGAGGACCGCGCCGTCAGCCTGACGGGCAATGCGGCCGGTTTCCAGAGTGAGGGTCTTGCCGCCCCACTCCAGCGATACGGTTTTGGTGTCGAACATTTGATTTCCTTCGACCCGCGGGCCCTATTGCCGGCGGGGTTTGCTGCCGGGTGTTCCGTCCCGGTCCGGTGCGGGGCCTTTTGACCCCAAGGCCCCTTCACCGAATTGTGAAGGATGCCAGATGCAAGAAGCGGCCCGCTTGGGGCCGCCTCCGCAGAAACTTACTTGCGAAGCCCGAGCTTCTGGATCAACGCATTGTACCGCTCGACGTCTTTCTTCTTGAGATAGGCGAGCAGGCTGCGGCGCTTGTTGACCATCATCAGCAGGCCGCGGCGCGAATGGTTGTCCTTGTGGTGGCCCTTGAAGTGCTCGGTCAGGTTGCGGATGCGCTCGGTGAGGATCGCGACCTGGACTTCGGGAGAGCCGGTGTCACCGGAACCCTGCGCGTTGTCCTTGATGATTTCCTGTTTCTTTTCGGCGGTAACCGACATTCTCTTTACTCCGCGGTATCGGGCAGGTTGAAACCCCTGACGACCTTGGCCGTCGCCCCGTCGGATTCCATCAGCGCCACCGGCTGGTTGCCGGCCATGGCGAGGAAGAGCCCGTCGGGAAGGGCATTTCCGGAAACGATCCGGCCCTGGCGGGCCGCCTGCACACTTTCCGGGTCGAGTTGGTGGGCCGGGATACCGTCCAGCCCCGCCTCGAGCGGCAGGAGGTGATCTTCAAGGGGCGCGCCCTTACCGATTTCGTTCAGCAAGTCCAGCGAAATCGCTTCGCTCTCGGCGAACGGCCCGGCCTTCGTGCGCCTGAGATAGGTGACGTGGCCGACGGTGCCCAGCGCGTGCGCGATGTCCCGTGCCAGGCTGCGGATGTAGGTCCCCTTGCTGACACTGGCGACCAGGGTCACGCTTTCGGCTAGCTCAAGCGGCGCGGCCGGGTCGTAGCCGTCGGGCCGCCCGGCGGTCGTGGCGAAGGCGGAGCGCGGGATGTCGAACTGCGCCCCGCTGGCGAGGGCGAGCGAATGGATCGTGACCTTGCGGGTGGCGAGGGTCACCTCCTCGCCCGCGCGCGCCAGGTCGTAGGCGCGGCGGCCGTCGACCTTGAGCGCCGAGAAGGCGGGCGGCACCTGCTCGATCGCGCCGGTGAAATGCCCGAGGATCGCGGCGAGCGCGGCAAGCGGCGGGCGCCGGTCGCTGGTGGCCACGACCTGCCCCTCGGTATCGAGCGTGTCGGTCTCTTCCCCGAAGGCGATGGTGAATTCGTAGGTCTTGCTGGCATCGAGCATGCGCCCGGCCAGCTTGGTCGCCTCGCCCAGTGCGATCGGCAGCACGCCCTCCGCCAGCGGGTCGAGCGTGCCCCCGTGCCCGATCTTGACCTTGCCGTAGCCGGCCTCGCGCAGGTTGCGCTTGACCGCCGCCACCGCCTGGGTCGAACCCAGGCCGCGCGGCTTGTCGAGGACGATCCAGCCGGTGGGCGCGGAGGGAGGCATCAATTGCTAGCGACGGCGCTAGCCAGCCGCAGGTACTGCTCGACCATCCAGTTGACCGGCGGGCCGATCGTGTTCGACAGGACGCCGAGGTCCGGCGCGATCCAGGTCAGCATGACGAGGCCGACGAACAACAGCATTCCGAACGGGCGCACCCGCTCGTAGGCGGCGGCCAGGCGCGGGGGCAGCAGGCCCTCCAGGATGTGCGACCCGTCGAACGGCGGAATCGGCAGCAGGTTGAACACCGCCAGGAACACGTTGATCAGGATGAACATCAGCAGGCCTGAACCGAGCAGGAGCTGCTCGCCGGCGGTGTCGAGGAGCATCGGCGTGCCCGTGTCGGAATAGCCGAGAGCCGCGCCGGCCGGCGCCAGCAGGCCCAGCACCACCGCGCCGATCGCGGCGAGCAGGAAGTTCGTCCCCGGCCCGGCGGCGGCCACGGCCATCATGCCGAAGCGCGGGTTGTCGAGCCGGTCCTTGTTGACCGGCACCGGCTTCGCCCAGCCGAAGATTGGCCCGCCGAACAGCGCCAGCGCGCCCGGGACCAGCAGGGTGCCCACGGGGTCGACATGGCGGATCGGGTTGAGCGTCAGCCGCCGCCGCTCCTTCGCGGTGGGATCGCCCAGCGCGAGAGCAACCCAGCCGTGCGCTACCTCGTGGAAGACGATGGCGATGACGAGTGCCGGGATCAGCACGATCGCCAGGGAGAGAGTATCGGACATTGCAGCCTAGATAGGGGGCCGCAGGTCAGCGCGCCAGCGCCTCGCGGAAATGGCGGCGGCACAGGGCTACATAGCGGTCGTTGCCGCCGATCTCGGTCTGCGCGCCTTCGCGCACGGCCTTGCCATCCTCGTCGACCCTGGCGTTCATCGTCGCCTTGCGGCCGCAGTGGCAGACGCTCTTCACCTCCTCGAGCGAGTCCGCGATCCCGAGCAGCACCGCCGAGCCGGGGAACAGGTCGCCGCGAAAGTCGGTCCGCAGGCCGTAGCAGAGGACGGGAATGCCGGCTTCGTCGGCCAGGCGCGCGCATTGCCAGACCTGCATCGCGGTGAGGAACTGCGCCTCGTCGATCAGCACGCAGGCGAGCGGGGTCGCGCCGTGGACCTCCATCGTATCGCGCCACAGGTCGGTGCCGGGGGTGTAGCGCCGCGCGTCGGCATCCAGCCCGATGCGGCTGCGCACCATGCCGTCGCTGCGCGTGTCGAGCGCCGCGGTCCACAGCATCGTGGCCATGCCCCGCTCGCGGTAATTGAAGTCGGCCTGCAACAGCGTGGTCGATTTGCCCGCGTTCATGCTGGCGTAGTAGAAATAGAGCTTGGCCATGGCGGGGGAACCTGACGCAACCGGGCGCGGACGGCAATTCAGCCCGCGTCGTCGTCCCCAAGATCGCGCGCCACCTTGGGATCGGCCAGCAGGCGCTCGATGCGGTAAGCCTCGTCGAAGCTCTCGTCGGGCTTGAACTGCAGCTTGGGTGCGAACTTGAGGCCCAGGCGCTTGGCCACCTCGCGCTGGAAGAAGGCGGTGTTGGTCCGCAGCGCCTTGAGCACGACGGCCTCGTCCTCGCCCAGCAGCGGCTTCACATAGGCCGCCGCGTTGCGCAGGTCGGGCGTCATCCGCACCTCGGTGACCGAGACGGCATGGGCGGTCAGCGTCTCGTCGTGCGCCTCGCCGCGCGAGAGCAGCTCGGACAGGATGTGGCGCACCCGTTCGCCCACCTTGAGCACGCGGACGGACTGCTGTTCGGGGGTGGATGCGGTGCGGGCCATCAGGCGAACTTCTCGATGATTCTTCTGATCGAACGGACGTTGCGCGCCGTTCCCTTGCAGCCGAGCCGGCTCTCGATGAACTGGCTCGTCAGCTTGGAATTGCCGGCGCCGTCGACGTAGTCGATGTGCAGCGCGCGGGTGCCGGGCGCAAGCTTTTCGGGCCCTCCGCGCGCCGCGTGATCGGCGATCAGCCGGTCGACCTGCTCGGCGGAAGGCTCGCCGGCCAGGAAATGGACGTGGACCAGCTTGTCCTCGCCTTTCCCGGCAAACGGGCTTTCGGCCAGCGCGGCCTCGAGGTCTTGCCTGGTGCGCACGGCGGCGAAGGTGCGGATGTCGAACCGGTCGGCCACGATATGGGCGATCTTGTCACCCAGTCCGTCGACCGGCCGGTCGTCATGGTCGAACAGCACGTTGCCGCTCGCCACGACGGTCTCGACGTTGTCGAACTCCTCGCGCTCTAGCGCCACGCGCAGATCGGCCATCGACAGCCGGTTGCCGCCCACGTTGATCGCACCGAGCAAGGCCACGTACCGAGTCATCGCCTTAACGGACAAGCATGACCAGACTGTTCACTACAAGCCCTGCGAGAACCGCTACTCCAATCCAGAAACAACCGGGGTGCCACTGTCGCTCGACCTCAAACAGCCGCAATGGTAGCCGACCGGTTCTGAAAGCGTAAACCAATCCGCCAATGGCGAGAAAGAGTGCGACGAGACCGAGCTTTTGATCGTCCGACATTCGCTTTCTCGTCGCCACCGAAATTACGGCTTTCGGCAGAACGCCTAAAGCGTCCGCTCGCGCTCCTCGACCTCGAACACCTCGAGCTGGTCGCCCGGCTTGATGTCGTTGGTGTCGGCCAGCACGACGCCGCACTCCAGGCCCGCGCGGACTTCGTCCACGTCGTCCTTGAAGCGCCGCAGCGAGGCGATGGTCGTGGCCGAGACGATGACGTCGTCGCGGGTGAGGCGGGCGTGCAGGCCCTTGCGGATGACGCCTTCCTCGACCAGCAGGCCGGCGGCCTTGTCGCGCTTGCCCGACTTGAAGACTTCCTTGACCAGCGCGCGGCCGAGAACGTTCTCGATCCTGAGCGGTCCGAGCACGCCGGCCATCTCCTTCCCGATTTCCTCGGTCAGGTGATAGATCACGTCGTAGTACATCATCCGCGTCTTGTTGCGCTCGACCAGCTCGCGCGCCTTGGGGTTGGGGCGCACGTTGAAGCCGATGATCGGCGCGCCGCTGGCGGCTGCCAGGGTCACGTCGCTCTCGGTGATGGCGCCGACACCCGAATGCAGCACGCGGACCTTGATCTCGTCGTTCGAGAGGTTGTGCAGCGCTGTGACGATGGCTTCGGACGAACCCTGCACGTCCGCCTTCACCACGACCGGGAATTCCTTCACGTCGCTGGTCAGACCCGCGAACATCGTGTCGAAATTGGTCGGGGCGAGCGCGGTGCGCTTCTCGGTCGCCTTCTCCTGGCGATAGGAAGCGACTTCGCGGGCCCGCTGCTCGTTCTCGACCACGGTCAGGCTGTCGCCCGCCTGCGGCACGCCGCCCAGCCCCAGGACCTCCACCGGGACCGACGGTCCGGCTTCCTTGATCTGCTTGCCCTTGTCGTCGACCAGCGCACGCACGCGCCCGCTCTCGGTGCCGACCACGAAGGTGTCGCCGCGCTTGAGCGTGCCGCGGGTGACGAGCACCGTGGCGACGGGGCCACGGCCCTTGTCGAGCTGCGCCTCGATCACGGTCGCCTCGGCGGCGCGGTCGGGGTTAGCCTTCAGTTCGAGCAGTTCGGCCTGAAGCATGATCTTCTCGATCAGTTCGTCGAGCCCGGCCTTGGTCTTGGCGCTGACTTCCACGTCCTGCACGTCGCCGCTCATCGCCTCGACGATGACTTCGTGTTCGAGCAGGCGCTCGCGGATCTTCTGCGCGTTGTACTCGTCGCGGTCGGCCTTGGTGATCGCCACGATCATCGGCACGCCGGCCGCCTTGGTGTGGTTGATGGCCTCGATCGTCTGCGGCATGATGCCGTCGTCGCCCGCGACCACCAGGATCACGATGTCGGTCACGTTGGCGCCGCGCTGGCGCATCTGGGTGAACGCCTCGTGGCCCGGCGTGTCGAGGAAGGTGATCTTGGCCTTGTCCTTGGTGGTGATCTGGTAGGCGCCGATGTGCTGGGTGATGCCGCCGGCCTCGCCCTTGACCACGTCGGTTCCGCGCAGCGCGTCGAGCAGGCTGGTCTTGCCGTGGTCGACGTGGCCCATGATGGTCACGACCGGGGGGCGCGGCTGCAGCGTGTCGTCGGGATCGGCATCCTCGGCCGCCACGATGTCGACGTCGCTTTCCGAAACGCGGGTGATGTTGTGGCCGAATTCCTCGACCAGCAGCTCGGCGGTGTCCTGATCGAT
Source organism: Tsuneonella sp. HG222 (assembly GCF_053819185.1). Taxonomy (NCBI): domain Bacteria; kingdom Pseudomonadati; phylum Pseudomonadota; class Alphaproteobacteria; order Sphingomonadales; family Erythrobacteraceae; genus Tsuneonella; species Tsuneonella sp. HG222. The sequence continues at coordinate 622,659 of NZ_JBSOQZ010000001.1, forward strand.
CGTCTGGTTGACGGTGACCATCATGCCCATGTTGAACAGCGCCTTCACCAGGTCGGCGCCCTTTTCGGCCATGCGGTTGGCCAGTTCCTGCACGGTGATCGCCTCGGGGACGACCACGTCGCGGACCTGCTTCTCGCGCGGCTGGCTCTGACCGGCGAAGTGCGCACGGCGTTCCTTCTCGCGGGCACGCTTGAGCGCGGCGAGCGAACGGGCGCGGGCGCCCTCGTCCTCGTTGATTGCGCGGTTGACGGTCAGCTTGCCGCCGCGGCGGCGATCGCCGCCCTGGTTGCCGCGATCGGCTCCGCCGCGCGCGTCGGGGCGGCCGGGCTTCTTGTCGTCGCGCTTCTTCGGCGTTTCGGCCGGGGCGGGACGCTTGGTCTCGGGCCGGGCCACAGGCGTGAAGCGGCGCGGCGCGGGCGCGGCCGCGTCGTCGGCCGGGGCCTCGGGCTGTTCCGGCGGGGCCGGTTCGGCGGCGGGGACGGGGGCCGCAGCTTCCTCGGCGGCGCGCGCTTCGGCGGCCGCTTCGGCCTTGCGATTATCCTCGGTGCGGCGCTTCTGCTCCTCGGCGGACTGGCGAGCCTCTTCCTCCTCGCGCTTGCGGGATTCCTCGGCCTGGCGCAGGCGATCTTCCTCCGCCTCGCGCTGCAGACGCGCCACGCGCTCCTGCGGGGTTTCGCCGGCAGGGGCCGACGGCTTCTTCGGCGCGGGCTTGGGCGCAGGCGCGGGGGCCGGCGCCGGGGCAGGCGCGGCGACAGGTTCGGGCGCGGGCGCGGGCACCGGATCCCCGGGCTTGCGCAGCACGCGGCGCTGCTTGACCTCGACCACCACCTTGTTGGTGCGGCCGTGGCTGAAGGTCTGCTTGACCTCGCCGGCGTCGACCGACCGCTTCAGGCCGAGCGGCTTGCGGGCGCGGGGAGTTTCGTCGGTGTCGCTCATGGTCGGTTCTTCAGTCCTTCAAAAATCGGTCGTTCACAGCGGCATCGGAGCCACTGCCGGAATCGGCAGCCGCCTCGGCGACGCCCAGAAAGGTCAGCAGGCGCTGGAGCGGGGCGGCAACCCGCTCGGCAGATCGTTGGTCCGCCAGCGCCAGGTGGACGACATTGTCGCGGCCCAATGCCACAGACAGTGCCGCGCGGTCCAGTGGCAGGCGCGTGCCCGAAAGGCCAGTGCCTTCCGCGTCACGGCCCACACGCCAGGCCTGGTCGAGCTTGCGGCTGCCGTCGTCGCTCGCGTCGGCGGCGTGGTAGAGAGCGGCAACCTTGCCGCTGCGCGCCTCGCTGGCGATCCGGTCCGACCCTAGATAGAGACGCCCGGCGCGCATTTCGAGTCCCAGCCGGTCGGTCAGCGCCTTGCGCAGCGCGAATTCGGTCCGCTCGGACAGGTCGTCGGGGATCGCCAGCGGCCCGCCCTTGAAAGCGCGCAACAGCGCGCCCTTGAGCTTGCCGTTGGCGAGCGCCGCCGCCAGTTCGCCGCGCGAGACGCCGATCCAGGCCCCGCGCCCGGGCGCCTTGGCCTGGGCATCGGGCAGCACGTCGCACACCCCCTCGGCATTGGGGGGCGAGATCGCCAGCCGCACCAGCGCGTCGCGCTCGCCGTGCTGCCCGGTCAGGATGCAGCGGCGTTCAGGACAGGACCCGGCCGGCCCGGAATCGGACCGAGCGGTGCCCGCGGTGTCAGGATGCGCTAGCGGCTCATTGCGAGGATTCCGCACCGGCGGCCTCCTCTGCTGCGGCGGCGGGCGCCTGGGCGTCGGACGAAACCTCGTCGTCGAACCAGTGGGCGCGCGCGGCCATGATGATCTCGTTGCCCTGCTCTTCGTTCAGGCCGAATTCGCCCAGCACGCCGCCCTTGTCTTCCGGACGCGGACGGTCGCGACGCATCGGCGGGCCGTCGGTCGCCGTCTGGCGGCGGCGCGGCGCCTCGCGCTTCTTGGCGATCAGCTCGTCGGTCGCCAGGTCGGCCAGGTCGTCGAGCGTCTTGATGCCCGCCTTGCCGAGCACCACGAGCATCTGCTCGGTCAGGTGCGGGATGGCGGCCAGGTCGTCCTCGACGCCGAGTTCGCGGCGCTGGGCGCGATGGCTCTCTTCCTGCTTGGCGAGCGCTTCCTTGGCGCGTTCCTGCAGTTCTTCGGCCAGGTCCTCGTCGAAACCCTCGATGGTCGCCAGCTCCTCGAGCTCGACGTAGGCCACTTCCTCGAGTTCGGCGAAGCCTTCGGCCACGAGCAGCTGCGAGAGCGTCTCGTCGACGTCGAGCTCTTCCTCGAACATCTTGGAGCGTTCGGAGAACTCGCGCTGGCGCTTCTCCGAGGCTTCCTCCTCGGTCATGATGTCGATCTGGTGGCCGGTGAGCTGGCTCGCCAGGCGCACGTTCTGGCCGCGGCGGCCGATCGCCAGGCTGAGCTGGTCGTCGGGCACCACCACCTCGATCCGCCCCTCGTCCTCGTCGAGCACGACGCGGCTGACGGTGGCCGGTTGCAGCGCGTTGACCACGAACGTCGCGGTGTCCTCGCTCCAGGGGATGATGTCGATCTTCTCGCCCTGCAGTTCCTGCACCACGGCCTGGACGCGGCTGCCCTTCATGCCGACGCAGGCGCCGACCGGGTCGATGCTCGAATCGCGGCTGATGACGCCGATCTTGGCGCGGCTGCCCGGGTCGCGCGCGGCGGCCTGGATGGTGATGATGCCGTCGTAGATCTCGGGCACTTCCTGCGCGAACAGCTTCTTCATGAATTCCGGGTGCGCCCGGGTCAGGAAGATCTGCGGCCCGCGGTTGTTGCGTTCCACCTTGCTGATCAGCGCGCGCACGCGCTCGCCCACGCGGGCGGCCTCGCGCGGGATCTGCTGGTCGCGCCGGATCACGCCCTCGGCGCGTCCCAGGTTGACGATCACGTGGCCGAACTCGACCGACTTGATCACGCCGGTGATGACTTCGCCGGCGCGGTCCTTGAATTCCTCGAACTGGCGCTCGCGCTCGGCATCGCGGACCTTCTGGAAGATCACCTGCTTGGCGCTCTGCGCGTCGATGCGGCCCAGGTCCACCGGGGGCAGCGGGTCGACGATGTAGTCGCCCACCTTGGCGCCGGGCTGCAGCTTCTCGGCCTGCTTGACGTCGACCTGCTTGAAGTAGTCCTCGACCTCCTCGACCACCTCGACGACGCGCCACAGGCGCAGGTCGCCGGTCAGCGGGTCGAGCTTGGCCCGGATGTCGTTCTCGGCGCCGTAACGGTTGCGCGCCGACTTCTGGATCGCTTCCTCCATCGCCTCGATGACGATCGCCTTGTCGATCATCTTTTCGGAGGCGACCGAGTTGGCGATCGCAAGCAGTTCGGCCTTGTTGGCGGAAATCGGACTGGCCATCAGTCTTCGACCTTTTCTTCTTCGGTGGTTTCTTCGATTTCGTCGACGCCGCTGGCGTCGATCGGCTTGGTGGCGGCGATCAGCCGGTCGGTCAGGACCAGCTTGGCCGTCTTGATCTGGTCGAACGAGAGCGCGAAGCGGCCATGCTTGCGGTCGTCGACGACGATTTCCCCGTCCTCCAGCCCGACCAGCGTGCCGCGCAGCTTGCGGTGGTCGCCGGCGGGGCTTTCGAGCGAGACGTTGAGGTCGTGCCCGGCCCAGCGCTCGAAATCCTTCAGGCGGGTCAGCGGGCGATCGATCCCCGGGCTCGAGACCTCGAGCTGATAGGTGCCTTCGACCAGTTCCTCGCCCGCTTCCTCGATCGCGTCCATGCGGTCGGAGATGCGGCGCGACAGCTCCATGCACTGCTCGACCACCAGCTGCCCGCTTGCCGGGTCTTCCGCCATGATCTGCAGCGTGCGCTCGCCGTCACCCTCGGGTCCGGAGGCGAACAGCTTCACGCGCACGAGCTCGAAGCCGAGCGCCTGGGCCTCGGGTTCGATCACTTGTGTCAGGCGCGCGATATCGGCCATGCTTCTCCGTTCAATCGGCATCGGCGGGACAAAGCGGTTTCGGGCCGGCCCCGGGGGCGCCAGCACCAGACTCTGTTACCAATGTCGGGATGGCGGCCAGATAAGCGCGCATATCCAACTTTGCAACCGGAATCGCGTCAGACTTTCGCCGCCAGCCTTAGGGCGGTTTCCCGCACCAGCGCGATCATGTTGGGCACGCCCTGCGTGCGGTTGGAACTGAGCTGGTTCTTCAGGTCGAACGGCTCGAGCGCGGCGGCGATGTCGCACGCGGCGACTTCGGCCGCCGGGCGATCCTGCACCGCGGCAAGGACCAGCGCGACGATGCCCTTGGTGATCGCCGCGTTGCTGTCGGCCAGCCAGTGCAGCACGGTTTCGTTCCCTTCGGTCCGCTCGACCGGGTAGACCCAGACGCTGGCCGAACAGCCGCGCACCAGCGTGGCGTCGGTCTTCAACGGCGCGGGCATCGGTTCCAGCTCGCGGCCCAGCTCTATCAGCAGGCGATAGCGTTCGTCGGGATCGAGGAATTCGTATTCCTCGGCAATGTCGCTCAGTGGCCGCATGGCGCGCGCCCTATCAAGGCAGGGGCGGCGGGTGAAGGGAAAGGTTGCGGCGAGAAAGAGCAGGCGGGTATCCGGCCGCGGGACGGTCGGCCGGATACCCGCCCTGCCGGCGGGGCGACCCTAGAGGTCGACCCCGCTGGCAATGGCTTCGAGCTTGCGGATGCGTTCCTTGAGGTCGGCGATCTCGATCCGCGCGGCGCCTTCGCCGGTGCGGCTCTCGATCTCGCGGACCGGGCCCTGGTGGCCGCGGTAAAGCTCCAGTTCGCGGTCCTTCAGGGCCAGCCAGCCCTGCCAGCCCTTCAGCAGGGTGGCGGCGATGACCAGCAGCCCGATCAGGGCGCTTGCCGCAATCAGTGTTTCATTGGTCAGCATCGGCCGTGTCCTTCCCCGGAATTCACTTGTCGCGCAGTTTGTCGATCTCGTCCGACAGCAGGCGGCTTTCGCGCCCGTCGGTGGCGATGCGTTCGAGCACCTTGACCCGCTCGCGCAGTTGCTCGACTTCGCGCTGCAACGCGGGATCGTCGGCTGGCTGCTGTTGCTCGCCCCCCTTCCAGTCGAGGGTGACACCATTCTGATGGCGATGGCGCGACTTGATCACCTCGCTCACCGCGATGATGGCCACGATGACGACGATTGCGGTCCAGAAGGTCACTGCACGTTCTCCTTGCCCGCCCGCAGCCGCTCGATCTCCTGGCCGAGCTGGTAGCCGCTGTCGGTCACGATGCGCTCGACCACGGCCATGCGGTCCTTCATCGATCCCAGTTCGGCGCGCAGCTGCGCGTTCTCCTGGGTCACCAGTTTCACCCGCTCGTTCGCCTCGCTGGTCAGCTGCGGATGCATCGGCTTGCCCCACATCGATTCCAGCGGATAGCCGTTGCGGATCTTCAGCTTGGTGGTGTGCACCCAGGCCATGATCCCGGCGACCGAGACCACGCCGGTGGCGGCGATCGCCACCATGACCAGGACGAATATCTCGTGCGGCATCAGCGGATATCCCCTTCGCGGCTTTCGAGCAGCGCCTCGGTGCGGCGCGCGTCGCGCAGCGCCTCGATCTGGGTCGCCACGTCGTAGCCCTTGTCGGTCACGATGCGTTCGAGAACGCGGACCCGGTCCTCGAGCTGCTGGACATGGCTGGCGTACTGCGCCGCCCGCTCTGCCGTGTCGCTAGCGGTCGCCTTGACGTGCATCTCGGCCATCTTCTGCTTGTGCTTGGTCCAGATCGCGATGAGCGGAATGGACAGCGCGATAATGGGGATGAAGACGCCGATCGCTCCAGGGTCCATGATGAGTTTCCTCCCTTAGGGCGCTCAGCGCAGCCGCTCGATTTCGGCGGACAGGCGCGGGTTGCTGGTGACGTAGTAGGTCTCGACCTCCGCCAGGCGACGGTCGACGTCGCGGAAGCGGGCGCGGATCTCGCGGGCGGTCCGCTTGGGGCTCTGCCGCACGCGTTGCCAGTACTTCTTCTCTTGATCGTCGGCATAGAGTTCCGCCGGCTTCTTGTTGAGCAGCAGCCCGGCGATGAAGTAGAACGGAATTGTCGATCCGCCGGTCATCGCGGTCAGCACCAGCGCGCCGAGCCTGACCCAAAGCGCGTTGACACCCGTGTAGTCGGCAATCCCGGCGCAGACGCCCATCAGCTTGCCGTTCTGCTTGTCGCGATAGAGCGTGGTGTGCTTGCTGGTCACTTGCGGGTCTCCCTCTCGGCGAGCAGGCGGTCGAGCTCGCGCAGCGGCTGGTTGTCGACCTCCTTGTCGTGGACGAGGCGGGCCGGCTTGAAGTCGGGGCTGTCGGTTGCGACCAGGCGCTCGACCGTGTCCATCCGTTCGTCGAGCCGCTTGGCGAGGTTGTAGAGTTCCTCGAGCAGCACCTCGTCGTCGTTGGTGATCGTCGCCGCGGTCTTCCACTTCGTTATGTAGTGGAGAATGATCCACGGGAGGCCGAGAAATACGATGATGACGGGAATGGCATTCTCCACGGATCAGTCCTCCTTGTCGGTCGCGCTGCCGCTGAGACCCAGGGCGCGCTTCATTTGCTCGAGTTCGTCGGAAATCTTGTCGTCGTCCTGCAACGCGGAGATTTCGTCGGACAGGCTGGGCTTGCCGGTGCCGTCGGAAATCGACAGCGCTTCGGCACGGCCCTCGGCATAGTCGACCTTGCGTTCGAGCTGGTCGAACCGGGCGAGCGCGTCGTCGACCCGCTCGTTGGTCATCAGGCTGCGCAGCTTGACGCGGTTCTCGGCGCTTTCCAGCCGGGCCGCGATCTGCGTCTGCCGGCTGCGCGCCTCGCGCAGGCGGTTCTGCAGCTTGGCGATGTCCTGCTCGTAGGCCCGCAGCGCATCGTCGAGCACGGCGATTTCGGTCTTGAGCTGCTCGGCCATGTCGCCGGCGCGCTTCTTCTCCTGCAGCGCGGCGCGGGCCAGGTCCTCGCGGTCCTTCGACAGCGCGAGCGCGGCCTTGTCGGCCCAGTCGGCCTGGAGCTTCTCCAGCTTGACCGTGTGGCGGTGCATCTCGCGCTGGTCGGCGATCGTGCGGGCCGCGCTGGCGCGCACCTCGACCAGGGTCTCCTCCATTTCCATGATGATCATGCGGATCATCTTCGACGGGTCGTCGGCCTGGTCGAGCAGTTCGTTGAAGTTGGCCGCGATGATATCGCGGGTACGGGAAAAGATACCCATCCAGGTGCCTCCGGAAGAAAATTGGCCACGTAAGGGGGTGGGGCTGGTGCGCAGCCGCTCGATCTCGCGATCGAGCCGCGAGCCTTCGCTGCGTCCGGACAGGTGTCTGGACGACTGGCTGTCGCGGATCGGGCCGAAGGGGCCTTCCTCCTCGCTCATGCCAGCACCACCATCGGCAGACCCATGACGGAACTCGGGCTGGGCTCGGCCGGCGAACCGGCCACCTGGGCCAGCGTCGGCGCGGACAGCGCGAAAGTGACCATCATGACCACGCTCACGAGCGCGGCGATACCGAGCTTGCTGGTCAGGAAGTGACGGTCGAACATGGGGTATTCCTCCTCTTTGAACCTTGTTCACTCTTCAGCAAGGGGCGTGCCAAACTGGAAATACTGCAGTGTTCCAAGGGCTTGAGGAAATTTGGCGCTTGGGGAGTTGGTCACTATTGCCAGCAGTTGGGAATTTTCGCTAAATCTGGGTGCATGGAACGCGACGTGCAGTTTATCGGCCAATCGAGCGAATTTCTCGACGCGGTGGAGCGGACCAGCCGCGCCGCGCCGATGCGCCGCCCGGTGCTCGTCATCGGCGAGCGCGGGACGGGCAAGGAACTGATCGCCGAACGCCTGCATCGCCTCTCGACCCGGTGGGACGAAGCCCTCGTCACCATGAACTGCGCGGCGCTGCCCGAAACGCTGATCGAGGCCGAGCTTTTCGGCCACGAGGCCGGCGCCTTCACGGGTGCTACCAAGGCGCGCGTCGGTCGGTTCGAGGAAGCCGACCGGGGTACGCTGTTTCTCGACGAACTGGCGACCCTCAGCATGGGCGCGCAGGAGCGGCTGCTGCGGGCGGTCGAATACGGGGAGGTCTCGCGCATCGGCTCGAGCCGTCCGATCCGGGTCGACGTGCGGATCGTGGCGGCGACCAACGAGAACCTGCCGCGGCTGGCGGCCGAGGGTCGGTTCCGCCCCGACCTGCTCGACCGGCTGAGCTTCGAGGTCATCACCCTGCCGCCGCTGCGCGTGCGCGAAGGCGACATCATGGTGCTGGCCGACTACTTCGGCCGCCGCATGGCCGCCGAGATCGGCTGGGACCGCTGGCCGGGCTTTGCCGAGCACGTCGTCCGCCAGCTCGAGAACTACGGCTGGCCGGGCAACGTGCGCGAGCTGCGCAACGTGATCGAACGCGCGGTCTATCGCTGGGATGAATGGGACGAGCCGATCAGCTACGTCCAGTTCGACCCGTTCGACAGCCCCTGGATCCCGCAACCGTCGAATCGCGCGGTCGAGGGTGAGAAGACGTCGAAAAACGCGGATGAAATTCAGCACGGGCCGAACTACGATTCGATCCAGGATCTGCGCGGCGCGGTCGAGGCGCACGAGCGGGCGATCGTCGAACATCACCTGGGCCGCAATCGCTGGAACCAGCGCCAGACCGCCAAGGCGCTGGGCCTGACCTACGACCAGCTAAGGCATTGTATTCGCAAGCACGGCCTGACCGACGGCGACTAGCCGCGCAGGCTCTCCAGCCGCTTGAGATAGCGCGCGACCGTATCGATCTCGAGGTTGACCTCGTCGCCCTGCGCCAGTGCCCCCAGCGTCGTCACCCGGGCCGTATGCGGGATCATGTTAAGCCCGAATCGCACCGAGCCATCCGGTTGATCTTCCACGTGATTTACCGTCAGGGAGACGCCGTTCACGGTGACCGAACCCTTCTCGGCCAGGAACGGCGCGAGGTCCTGCGGGGCGGCGATCACCAGGCGGGTCGAATCCCCCTCGGCGCTGCGCTCCGCGACCGTCCCCACCGCGTCGACATGGCCCGAGACGATGTGCCCGCCCAGCTCGTCCCCCAGCCGAAGCGACGGCTCGAGATTGAGGACGGCGCCCTGCTCCCATGTGCCCCTCGCGGTGCGCGAAAGGGTCTCGGCAGACACGTCGACCGCGAACCACGCCGCGCCCGCGCTCCCGCCGCGCTCGACCACCGTCAGGCACACGCCCGCGCAGGCGATGCTGCCGCCGATGGCGATCCGGGCGGGATCGAACGGACAGGCGATGCGCAGGCGCAGGTCGCCGCGCTCCTCGCGCATTTCGATCGTGCCGATGGCGGAGACGATGCCGGTGAACATGCAGGCCTCCTAGCGTGCGGGCTCGAGGATTTCGAGAGTGTCGGCGCCCAGTATCCTGCTTTCGGTGACCTGCCACCCGGCAAGGCCCGCGGGAAACGCAGCGATGCCCTCACCGAAGGTCGTGGATGCGCGGTAGAGCAGGATCCGGTCGACCAGGCCCGCGCCGAGGAAAGCCTGCGCCACCTGCGCGCCGCCTTCGACCATCAGGTACTGGCAGTCGGCCAGGTCGCGGATAGCTTCTGGCGAGGGAAGGGCGGTCCAGCCAGCGGGCGCCGCGCCGCGTGTAAGAAGCAGTCGCCGGGGGCTGCGCTCCTCCAGACCGGGAAGCCTCACGTCCAGACGCGGCGCGTCGGCTCGCAAGGTGTTGCCGCCCACGAGGATCGCATCGTTGCGGGCCCGCTCCCGGTGCGCATGGGCGCGGGCGGCCTCGCCTGTAATCCACTTGCTGCTGCCGTCTGGCCGGGCGACGAACCCGTCGGCCGTAACGGCGAGCTTGAGCGTGACGAAAGGCCGGCCTTCATGGGCTTGCATCAGGTAGCCGGAGAGGCTTGCCCGGCAGCGCGCACCGTCGGCCAGCGTCAAGGCGATTCCTACTTCTTCCAGCCGCGCGATTCCGGCACCGGCGGTTCGCTGGTCGGGGTCGCCTATGCCGACGACTACGCGCGCTAAGCCGCTTTGCGCCAGCAGGTCGGCACAGGCCGGCCCGCGCGCGCTGCGATGGGCGCAAGGTTCGAGCGTGACATAGACGGTGGCGCCGCGCACGGCCTCGCCTGCCTCGGCCAGGGCTACAGCTTCGGCGTGCGGGCGCCCCCCGGGGGCGGTCCAGCCGCGTCCCACGACGATATCGTCCCTGATGATCAGGCACGCGACCGCCGGGTTGGGGCGGCTCAGCGGGCGGGCGCGCTCGGCCAGGGCCGCCGCAGCGGCAAGCCAGCGCGAATCCGCGTCATTCACCGGCGGTGGAGGCCTCGGCGGCGGCCGTCGCGGCGCGGTTGGCATTGATCTGGCGCTGCTGCTCGGCCTTGGCGGCGGCTTCGGCGGCCTCCTCGGCCTTAATCTTGCGTTCCATCTCGGCAACGTCGACGCCGGTCGCACGGCCCAGCGCGCGATACAATTCCTTGCGCCTCTCGACCCGGGCGGCGAGGATGGCCTCGGCTTCTTCCTTGCGCTTCTGGTTCGCCTGGTTCGACGCGACGATCTCCGCGTCGGTGCGGGTTTCGTCGAGCGTGCTGATGTATGTGATCGTCGGACGCTCGGGATCGGCGCGCTCGCTCTTGGGGATGAAGAGCATCATGATGGCGAAGGTCAGCGCCACGGCAATGCCGAGAATCTGCCAGCGGTAAGGCTGCGGTTGTCGCCAGGTGTCGAGAAAATCGCCCACCGCACCGCGCGGGGAGACGTTACGCCAGAAGCCCATGCCCGGAAGATAGGCGCATTGCCGACACAACGCCAGTGGTGCGCGCCTGGACCTGCGACGTCCGGTTGTTTCGCTACGACTGAATTGCCCATCGCCACGCGCGCCGATCCGTGCGAAACGCCCGAAAATCAGGGGCAAAGGTCGCAGACTCTATGCGTGATGTGTTAATCTACGGGGGCATGGCGATGCTCGCCGCGGCGGTGCTTGCGGTAATCTGGCTGTCGAGCCGCTACCAATCCTATCTCAACCAGACGCGCAACGGTTCGGGCAAGAAGCCCAAGCCGGTGTGGAAGCCGTTCTGGTACGACTGATCCCGGCACTCGTCGCAGAGAGGGAACGGTCTGGCGGTTGCGGATTGCGCCGCGCCGGGGTGGGATTACGGGGTCACGTTATAGTATAACGTCAAAAGGTCGATTGTCTTCGTGTCCATGGTTCGAGTTGCCTTTCTCGCCGGTGCCGCCGCGCTGGCTCCCCAGGTCGTCCACGCCCAGTCGTCAGACCAGGCCCCGCCGCCCGCACGCGAGCGGCCGGAGAGCGGCGACGATTTCCACGGTGATATCGTCGTCACCGCCAGCGGGCTCAAGCGGCTCGACCTGCTGGCCGGAACATCGGTGGTCACCGGCGACGACCTGCAGCGCAACCTCGCCGGGCAGGTGGGCGACATATTGGCAGATCTGCCCGGCGTTTCGGCGACCAGCTTCTCGCCAGGCGCCTCGCGGCCGGTCCTGCGCGGCTTCCAGGGGGACCGGGTGCGCGTGCTCGTCGACGGCATCGGATCGATCGACGCGTCGAATACCTCGGCGGACCATGCGGTTACGATCGACCCGCTGACGGCCGAGCGGATCGAGGTCCTCCGCGGCCCCGCGGTGCTGCTCTACGGCAGCTCGGCGATCGGCGGGGCGGTCAACGTGATCGACAAGCGCATCCCGCGCCGGGTTGGGACAGAGCCGGTGCATTTCGACGGCATCGTCGCGGCCGACACGGCGTACAACCTGCGCGAAGGCGGCGCCTCGGTGGACGTGCCGTTGTCGCGAACCATGGCTTTCCATCTCGATGGTTCCTGGCGCGAGACCGCCGACGTCTCGGTGGGCGGCGCCGTCGTCGCCGAGCCGCTTCGTGCGGACTTGCTGGCCGATGCGGCCGAGCATGAGGCGGAAGGCGAGAGCGGCGAAGCGGCCGAACTGCGCGAAGCGGCCACGATGCGCGGCGTCCTGCCCAACAGCGCAACGCGCACGGCTTCGGCCGGCGCCGGACTCGCCTGGATCGGCAGCACTGCCTCGCTCGGGGTGTCGGTGGGCTACTACGACACGAACTACGGCATCCCGGCGCGCCCGGGCGCCGGCCATCACCACGAAGAAGAGGATGCGGCGGCCGACGAAGGCGAGGCGCACGGCGAAGAGGACGTTTCGATCGGCCTCGAACAGGTCAGCGCCAACCTGCGCGGCGCGTTCTCCTTTTCGGGCGGGCCGTTCGAGGAAGTCCGTACCCGCTGGGGCTATTCGGATTACAAGCACATCGAGTTCGAAGGCGACGAGATCGGCACGACCTTCCTGGTCGACGGCGTCGAAGGCCGGGTCGAGCTGGTCCAGCGCGATCGCGGCGGGTGGCGCGGGTCGCTCGGCGCGCAGTATCTCCAGCGCAATCTCGAGGCGATCGGGGCGGAGGCCTTCGTGCCCCCCAACAGCACCGAGCAGGTCTCTCTTTTCGCACTGCAGGAGGTCGAGACGGGGCCGGTGGAATTCGAATTCGGCGGCCGGTTCGAACGCAGCGACATCGCCGCGCCCACGCTCGGCCTCTCGCGCCGGTTCGACACGCTGTCGGGCGCGCTCGGCGTGGCCTGGGAGCCGGGCGACGGGCTCCGTTTCGGCATAAACGGATCGCACTCGCAGCGCGCCCCCTCGGCTGAGGAACTGTTTGCCGACGGACCGCACATCGCGACGCAGCAATACGAGTTGGGCGATCCTGCGCTAACCAAGGAAAAGGCCTGGGGCCTGGAAGGCTATGTCCGCGGCAACCTGGGCCCAGCGCGGGTCGCGGTGGCGGTGTACCAGAACTGGTTCGACGATTTCGTCTATCTGCAGGACAGCGGCCTGATCGAAGACGACTTGCCCGTCTATGCCTATCGGCAGCAGGGCGCCCGGTTCTTCGGTATCGAGGCGGAGGCGAGCATGCCGCTGCTGCGGGCCGGGGCCGGCGACCTGGTGGCCGACCTGACGGGCGAGTACATCCGCGCCACGCTCGACGATGGCGACCCGGTGCCGCGCATCCCGCCGCTCAGCCTCTCGGCGGGGCTCGAATGGCAGTCCGACGCCTTCGACGTGCGCGGCGAGGTGGAATGGGTCGACCGGCAGGACCGGGTAGCCGGTTTCGAGACGCCGACCGACGGCTACACCACGGCGAACCTGTCGCTTGCCTGGAAACCCCTGCGCGGGTCCGACAACCTGACCGTCATGCTCCAGGGCGACAACCTGTTCGATGTCACGCGCCGTGCCCATGCCAGCTTCACCAAGGACTTTGCGCCGCTCAGCGGGCGCAACGTCAAGCTGAGCGTCCGGGTCAGCCTCTAGCCGAACGGCGCATAGAGACCGCGGCCGTGGTCCTTGAGCCAGCGGTCGGCGGAGGCGAGGTCGCCTTCGAACAGGCGGCGGAGCTCGGCGTGGAACGCCGGGGAGTGGTCGAAATGCGCCAGGTGAGCGACCTCGTGCGCCACAACCGACCGGCGCACCTCGTCGGGCGCCATGACCAGCCGCCAGTTGATGCGGATCGCCGCCGCGCTCGAACAGGAACCCCAACGGCGCTGGGCGCGCGACAGGCGCAGCGGCGAGGGCGGACGGCCCGCGCGGGTACAATAATGGGCCAAGTCCTCGCCCAGCAGCCGGCGCGCCTCGCCCTCCAGCCACCGTTGCAGGCGCGCGTGCAGGCTCTCGGCAGCCCCGCCGACGATCAGGCGTTCGCCATCGAGGCGCGGGGCGCGGCGGCGGCTCGCGGACCAGTCCACCGCCAGGTCGCGCCCGCGATAGCGCAGCGATCCGTCGGGCAGCGGCGGCACCGCCTCGGGGACTTTCGCCAGCTGATCCTCGAGCCAGTCGAGCCGTGAACTGGCGAAGACCAGCGCCTCGCGGCCCGAACACCATGTCGGCAGGGTGACGCGCACCTCGCTGCCGTCGGGCGCCAGCCGCATCGTCAGCCGACGGGCGCGCGCGTGATGGCGAATGGCGATGGGCAGGATGCGCCCGCCGATCTCCACCGCCGGATCGACCTGCGGCCGGCGCAGCCAGTCGATCATGCGTCCGCCTCCCACTCGACCACGTGATGCTCGAGCGGCCCGGCGTCGACCTCGCTGATCACCCGACCCGCCACGCAGGCTCCGGCGGCGATCATGGCCGCCCGATTTCCGGTCAGCAGGTGATGCCATGACGGCAGCGGGCGATCCTCGTGGCGGCGGCGGTAAGCGCAGGTCTCGGGCAGCCAGGGCACGGTACCCACCAGCTTGAGCGTCAGGCGCAGGCAATCGGGCACGAAGGCCTTGCGGTGGCGATAGTCGCTGCAGCGCGCGGTCTCGGTGTCGAGCAGCTTGCAGGCGACATTCGTCTCAGCGATTTCGCCGGTGTCCTCGTCTTCCAGCTTGTGCAGGCAGCATTTGCCGCAGCCGTCGCACAGCGCTTCCCATTCGTCGCGCGCGAGTTCGGCCAGCGGCAGTTCCCAGAAGCGGGTTCTCATCGCACCCATTTGTCGAGCTCGGCGGCGATCGCTTCGGGGCCCTGGTCGGTCGGCAGCAGCGCCAGCGGCTTGCCGTCGGGGTCGAACAGCGTGGTGTTGGACGAGTGATCCACCAGATAGCCGCCACCCTCGGACGTCTTGCCCTTGCCGTAGAACACCGCGAACGCCTTGGCCGCGGCGTCGATCTGCTCGGGCGTGCCGGTCAGGCCGATCAGCCGCGGATGGAAGTTGCTGGCGAACTCGCCGACGACCTCGGGCGTGTCGCGTTCCGGATCGACGGTGACGAAGATCGGCTGGATCTTCGCGCCGCGCGCCGGATCCTGCTCCTCGAACAGTTCGAGTCCCTTGCTGAAGCGCTGCACGTCGGTCGGGCAGACGTCGGGGCAATAGGCGTAGCCGAAATAGACGATGCGATACTTTCCGGCGAAGTCCGCCCAGTGCACGGCCTTGCCGGCGGAATCGACCAGGTCGAACTCGCCGCCGATCGCCGCGCCTTCCAGAGGCGGGCTTTCCGCGGGCCCGGCGGGCTGGCAGGCGGCGAGAGCGAGAACGGCGATCGATGTGAGGAGGGCACGAAGCATGGCCTTGCGGTTCATGCTCTGCTAACCGGCTGGCAGCAAGGGAAGTCCGCATCTTGAGCGCGGGCTTTCCGCATAAATTTCTGGAGGCAATCAGGTGGCATTCGCCCATCGAATCAAGCTGGCAGCCGTCGCGGGGGCGCTGGCGGCGGTCGCGGTCCCGGCTGCGGCGCAGGTCTATTCGGACGGTTTCAAGTTCCTCGAGGCGGTCGAGAAGAAAGACCGCGCGAAGCTGAACGAGATCTACAACAAGAGCCCCACCGTCATCGACGCGCGCGACATCACCAAGGGGCACACGGCGCTCCACCTGGCGACCCAGCGGCGCGATCTCGACTGGATACAGTATCTGATCGGTCTCAAGGCCAACCCGAACCTGACCGACAAGCAGGGCGTGACCCCGCTGATGCTGGCGAGTCAGATGGGCTGGGTCGAGGGCGTGTCCCTGCTGACCCGCAACGGGGCCCGGGTCGACGTGGCGAACAACGCAGGCGAAACGCCGCTGATCTCGGCGGTCCACCGGCGCGACATGGCGATGCTGCGCGTGCTGCTGCGCGCCGGGGCGGATCCGGAACGGCCGGACAATTCGGGCCGCTCGGCTCGCGACTATGCTTCGGTGGACAACACCTTCACCGCCATCCTGAACGAGATCAACCGCCTGACCGACAAGGGTGAGAAGGCCAAATCGGCGCAAGTCTACGGGCCGAGCTTCTGACGGTGGATCCGGCCGACGACCTGACGCTCGACGAGCTGCGGATCGCACTCGCGCCGCGCGTCGCGGAGGCGGCGATCTTCGACGGGTGGAACGACGCGGCGCTGGACAGCGCGGCGGCCGCGTCAGGTGTCGATCCCGCGGTAGCGCGGCTGGCCTATCCCGGCGGGGCGATGGACATGATCGCCGCATGGATCGCGCACATCGATGCCCGGATGATCGAGGCGTTCGCGCCCGAAATCGTAGCCGCCATGCCGATCCGCGAACGGATCCGCGCCCTCGTCTGGTTCCGTCTCGAGGCGGTTGCCGGCTTGGAAGAAGCGCTGCGCCGCGCGCTCGCCATCCAGGCCCTGCCGCAGAATCTGGTTCGCGCCGCAAAGCTCGGCTGGTCCAGCGCCGATGCGATGTGGCGCCTGGCCGGCGATACGGCGACCGACTACAACCACTATACCAAACGGGCGATCCTCGGCTCCATCTACGCCGCCACCCTGGCCGTTTTCGTCAGCGACGAGAGCGAGGACAAGAGCGAGACCCGCGCCTTCCTCGACCGCCGCATCGAAGGTGTGATGAAGTTCGAAAAGGCCAAGGCCCAGCTGCTCGGCAAGGACCGCGACCACTTCGACGTGATGCGTTTTCTCGGCCGCCTGCGATACCCGGCGCGTTAAACACTATTGCGAGCCAGTTGCAAATAGGGCGGCGTTCTGCCAACCCGCCCTCATGACCCTCGATCAACTCCCGCCCCGCGTCCGCGCCGAGATCGTCGCGATCGACTGGGCCGTGCTTTCGCCCGACGAAGCGAAGCGCCTGCGCGCGCTGGGTGTCGACGAGGGCGCGCGCGTGGCTGTGGCGCATCGCGGCGTGTTCGGCGGCCACGATCCGCTTGCGATCCTGATCGGGCGCATGACGCTCGCCATCCGCCGGGTCCACGCCGCGGCGATGACGGTGGAGGAGGTCTGACGTGAGCCGCCTGCGCACCGCCGCCCTCGTCGGCAACCCGAACTGCGGCAAGTCGGCGCTGTTCAACGTGCTGACTGGCGCGCGGCAGAAGATTGCCAATTATCCGGGCGTCACTGTCGAGCGCAAATCCGGGCGGATGCTGCTGCCCAGCGGCGAGCCGGTCGAACTGATCGATCTGCCCGGCTCGTACGCGCTCGATGCCGCCAGCCCCGACGAGGAAGTGACCCGCAAGGTCGTGCTCGGCGAGTTTCCCGGCGAGGCAGTGCCCGAGGTGCTGATCATCGTGCTCGACGCGGCCAACCTCGAGCAGCATCTCGTCTTCGCACAGGAACTGATCGAACTCGGCCGTCCGGTCGTCGTGGCGCTCAACATGGTCGACCTGGCCGAGCGCGACGGGCTGGTCCTCGATCCCGCGGCGCTCTCGGATGCTTTGGGCGTGCCGGTGGTCCCCACGGTGGCCGTGCGGCGCAAGGGGATCGACGCGCTGGTCGCGGCCATCGGCAGCGCCGAAACGGTCGCCGCCGAAGAACCCAAACATCCGCGCCCGCACGTCACGCTGCCGGAACGGCGGCTGGTGGCGCGCAACATCGCCAAGGCGGCGATCCTGTCGGAAACGGCCCGTCATCGCCTGCACGCCAGCCTCGACAAGGCATTGCTCCACCCGTGGCTGGGCCCGCTGTTCCTGTTCGCCCTGCTGTTCGTCATCTTCCAGGCGGTGTTCGCCTGGGCGACGCCGTTCGCCGATGCGCTCGATGCGGGGATCGGCGCGCTGATAGACCTGGCCAACGCAACCCTTCCGGCAGGGTTCGTGCGCGATTTCCTGACCCAGGGCGTGCTCGCCGGGGTCGGCTCGGTGGTCGTCTTCCTGCCGCAGATCGTGATCCTTTTCGCCTTCATCCTGGCGATGGAGCAGTCGGGCTACATGGCGCGCGCAGCGTTCCTGATGGACCGGATGATGGCCGGCGTCGGGCTGTCGGGCCGCAGCTTCATCCCGCTCCTGTCAAGCTTCGCCTGCGCCATTCCCGGCATCATGGCGACCCGTGCGATCGCCGATCCCAAGGACCGGCTGACCACGATCCTGGTCGCCCCGCTGATGACCTGTTCGGCACGCTTGCCCGTCTACGCGGTGATCATCGCCGCCTTCATCCCGGCGACCAACGTGGGCGCCGGCATAGGCCTGCAGGGGCTGGTGTTGCTGGCCCTTTACGTGGCCGGGATCGTCGGCGCGATGCTCGCCGCGCTGGTCCTGCGCCGCACGGCGACGAAGGGCGATGCCAGCGGATTCATCATGGAACTGCCCAAGTACCAGATGCCCCCGTTGCGCGACCTAGCCATCGGCCTGTGGCAGCGCGCCTGGATCTTCCTGCGCCGCGCGGGGACGATCATCTTCACCGTCACCGTCGTGCTGTGGGTGCTGCTCAGCTTTCCCCAGGCGGAGCCGGGCGAAAGCCAGTCGGAAGCGAGCATCGCGGGCCACATCGCCAGCGGGCTGGAAGTGATTGTCGAGCCTATCGGCTTCAACCACGAGATCGCGCTGGCGCTGATCCCTGCGATGGCTGCGCGGGAAGTCGCGGTCGCCTCGCTCGCCACGACCTATGCCGTCGATGCCGAGGACGAGGATGCTGCCGCCGCCGGCCTTGTGCCGCAACTGCAGGCTAGCTGGACCCTGCCGACCGCGCTTGCCTTCCTTGCCTGGTTCGTCTTCGCGCCGCAGTGCCTCAGCACCATTGCGGTCGCCCGGCGCGAGACGAACGGGTGGAAATGGCCCCTGTTCATGCTGGGCTACCTGTTCGTGCTCGCCTACGTATTCGCCGGGCTTACTTACTGGCTGGCTGTGGCCGCCGGGCTGTAGGGCTGGTGCGGGAAAAGTGCTGCGCGGCGGTTGCCGGGCAGCCTGCCGGACGCCTACATATCGGCGGAATCACATATCGGCTGGCGGTCGCCGCGGGCCTTTGACCCATTCGAGAGGAATCCCATGGCAGGCAGCGTCAACAAGGTCATCCTGATCGGCAACCTCGGTGCCGATCCGGAAGTGAAGAGCTTCCAGAACGGTGGCCGGATCTGCAACCTTCGCCTCGCCACGAGCGAGAACTGGAAGGACAAGCAGACCGGTGAGCGCAAGGAGCGTACCGAGTGGCACCAGGTCGTGCTGCAGTCCGACGGACTGGTCGGCGTGGCGGAGCGCTACCTGCGCAAGGGCAGCAAGGTCTACATCGAAGGTCAGCTTCGCACCCGCAAATGGCAGGATCAGTCCGGCAACGACCGCTACACGACCGAGGTTTCGGTCGGTGGCATCGGCGGCGTTCTGACCATGCTCGACGGAGCGCCGGGTGCGGGCGGCGGCGGCGGCGGCCAGCGTGGCGGCGGTGACTGGGGCGGGGGTGGCTCCAGCGGAGGCTCTGGCGGTGGCTCCGGCGGTGGCGGCTGGGACCGTGGGGGCTCCGGTGGCGGCGGCGGTGCCGCTTCCGGCGGCAGCTCGAACTTCGGCGACGATCTCGACGACGACATTCCGTTCTAGGCCGCGCCGGCAGGGCTGCCGCAAGGCGTAAGCATCATTTAAGGCGCAGTTTGGACGGAACTTCGATCCTTCCCCGGCCTTTTGAGTGGCAATGTCATCCACTGCCCTAGACCTGCTTGCGCCTCCGCCCATCGACGAGGCCGAATTCGCCCGAATCATCGAAGACGCCAGCTTCCCCTGCGTCGGCGCCAAGTCGGCGCTTGCCCGCGGAATGCTGAAGATCGTGCGGGGTCACGACATCACCAGCGCCTGGAACGACGTCACGATCCATTCCGAATTGATCGACTGGGCGCATGACTATTCCCGCGATCCGGGCGGGCTGCGCAGCCTGGCGATCGTGTTCGCCGAACCGGCTAACCTGTCGGAAGAAGCCTTCGAGGAGGCTATGTGGGAACGCATCCAGTCGCTCGCCGACAAGGATTCCTGGCGCGGCCAGCACTACGACCCCAAGGTCAGCCGCGATCCCGACGATCCGCATTTTTCCCTCAGCTTCGGTGGCGAGGCGTTTTTCGTGGTCGGGCTTCATCCCAATGCAAGCCGGCCTGCACGTCGCTTTCCGTGGCCCGTCATGGTCTTCAACCTGCACGCGCAGTTCGAACGCCTGCGCGAAGAGGGCCGCTACGAAAAAATGCGCCGGACCATCCTCGCGCGCGACGAGGAACTTGCCGGGGACATCAATCCCATGCTTGCGCGCCACGGCGAGGCGAGCGAGGCGCGGCAATATTCCGGACGTGCGGTGGACGCAAACTGGACTTGTCCGTTCCGCGACCCACGCGCCTGAACTGCGGCGTGGCGGCGCGCCTTGCGGGCCGGATCCAGCGACCAACACCAGACCTCGAGTTATCTTGAGCGTAACGCGGTGGGGAATGTCCGTGCAACATTTGCTGCTTTGACCGGCGTTTAAAGGGCGGTTAGCCGGGCGGTCCTGAAGAGGGGCCACTCATGCTGACTGATCTGTTTCTCAAGGGACGGTTGCGCCACGATCTTGACCCTCAAGAACGAGAGCGGATCGACGCGGCCGTCGCCGAAACCGTCGTGCTCAAGCCGCGCACCACCCTAGTGCGCAGCGGAGAATGGCTCGAGAACAGCTACTATCTCGTCTCCGGCACCATGCTGCGCCATATCGACGCGGCGCGCGGCAAGCGACAGATCGTGGGGCTGAGCGTGGTTGGTGATTTCGTCGACCTGCACGGCTATGCCATGAAACGGATTGATCACGGCGTCTCCTCGCTCGACGAGGTGACAGTGGCCCGTGTGCCGCACAAGGCCATCAGCGAACTCGTCCGTGAAATGCCGCACCTTGCGCGGGTCCTGTGGTTTTCCACCCTGCTCGATGCGGCCATGCACCGCGAATGGATCTTCCGGCTGGGGCGGCTGAATGCCGAAGGGCGCATCGCCCAGCTCATCTCGGAACTGTGCGCCCGGCTCGCCTTCGTGAACAAATTCGACGGACGCCGCCTGACGGTGCCCCTTCTGCAAAGCGATTACGCCGAAGCGTGCGGCATCAGCTTGGTCCACGCCAATCGCAGCTTTCGCCAGCTCAAGGACCGCGGCCTGCTCGACACTCTCGGCGACGGTTACATCGAGATCCGCGATCTTCCCGCGCTCAACCGGTTGAGCGAGTTCAAGCCCGACTATCTCTACGGCGACGGAAACCTGCAGGTGAGCGCACTGGTCGACGGATAGCCGGGCCCGGGAGCGCCGGACTTCAGTTCTTCTTCAGCGCGGCAAGGGCACCGAAGGGCCCGGCCTGGCCTTCGTCGAGCAGGCCCGCCTCGGTGCGGACCGTTTCAGCACCGGGACCCACGGCAAAGGGATCGATCGCCAGCGAAAGCGTCTGGGCGACCGCTTCTCCCAGGTCGAAGACGTGGCCGGCAAAGGGGATCTCGTCGAGTTCGTCCTCTTCCAGCTCGATTTCTTCGCCCGGCTCGGGGATCGCGGTTTCCGGCACGAAGCGCAGCACGATCGCCTCGCGAATCCGAACCGGCAGATCGTCGCCGGAAATGGCGCAGGACTGGATCACCTCGGCTTCCAAAGTCCCATCGGCGTCGATCGCCTCGCCGTCGGTCGTCAGCACGACCCTGGCGTCGAGACGCTGGATGGCGACCAGGCCGAAACGCTCGGCCAGCGCTGCACATTCGGCCTCGTTGGCCTCCAGGTGCAGTTCGCGCGAAGGCAAGTGCCGGCGGTCGATCGGGCGGGGGAACTCGCTCGCGCTCACCGCTCGATCCTCCCGGCCACGAGGTCGACCGGATCGGTTCGCGCCAGCGCTGCGGACAGCGCGCGCAGGCCCCGGGCCAGCGCCGGAATATCGGGCTGTTCGCCCAAGGTCACATTGCGCTCGGCAGCGTTTTCAAGCGCTTGATTGTCAGTTGCGGCGACGGCGCTGCGATAGGCGTCGAGCCGTCCGCCGAGCGATTCCATCAGGCGGCCCATTCGCTTGCCGACCACCAGATCGCCCACGCCGCTCTCGCGCAACTGGCCGTCCATGTCCTCGACGAAAAGCTCGGTCAGCAGCGCGCTCTCGGCAGCCCGCCCGGCAGCTTCCAGCCGCAAAAGCACGAAGGCGAGCACCGCGGTGATCATGTCGAAGCGGCCCGATACGCTGTCGGCCACGCCGCACTCGGCATACCAGTGCGGATCGCGGGCCGTCTCGACCGTCTTGTGCCACAGCGGGCGCAGCGCATCGCGCGGGTCGGGCGCGGTTCCGAGCAGGCGGGAAATCAGGTTCATGGGGATAGTCCGTCCATTCAGCAGTTGTTCAACGCCAGGGGCCGAAGCGCGCCGTTGCACAGCGGCGCGCCAGTCCCTAAGGCCAGCGCCGATATAAGCGCGCCGGCACCGCTGGCAATGTGCTCGAGATTACGGAGACGGTTTCGCGACATGATGGGCATTTTACGCATCGCGGCCCTGCTGGGCGCCACGACGATGGCGGCTGGATGCGCCAATATTTCCGAGCACCGGGGCTTCATCGTCGACGAGACGCTGGTCGGATCGGTCCAGCCGGGCGTGGATAACCGGCAATCGGTGGAGGCCACGCTGGGCCGGCCGAGCTTCATCAGCCAGTTCGGCAACCCCACCTGGTACTACGTCTCCAGCTTCACCAAGCAGGCGCCTTTCGGCCGCCCGCAGATCTACGAGCATTCGGTCCTGGCGGTCAATTTCGACCAGGCCGGCAACGTGTTGACCGCGCAGCGCACCGGGCTCGACCAGGTGTCGCGCATCAGCCCCGATGGTGACGAAACGCCGACGCTGGGCCGCGAGCGCACCTTCCTGCAGGACCTGTTCGGCAATATCGGCCAGGTCGGCGCCGGCGGCGCTGGCGCGGGTGGCCCCGGCGGTCCGTAGCCGATCCGCTTGAAGCCGTTCGGCTGGCGACCCATATCGCGCGCCATGGACGGACAGACTGACGATCGCGGGATGCCCCGCTGGCACGGCACGACAATCATCGGCGTGAAAAAGGGCGGCAAGACCGTCATCGCCGGTGATGGCCAGGTTTCCATGGGCAACACCGTGATGAAGCCCAACGCGCGCAAGGTCCGCCGGATCGGCAAGGACGACAAGGTCATCGCCGGTTTTGCCGGCGCCACCGCCGACGCCTTCACGCTGTTCGAACGGCTCGAGAAGAAGCTCGAACAGTATTCCGGCCAGTTGATGCGCGCCGCCGTCGAGCTGGCCAAGGATTGGCGCACGGACAAGTACCTGCGCAACCTCGAAGCCCTGATGATCGTGGCCGATGCCGACGTTCTGCTGGTGCTCACGGGCAATGGCGACGTGCTCGAACCCGAAGGCGGGATCGCCGCGATCGGTAGCGGCGGCAACTACGCACTGGCCGCCGCCCGCGCGCTCGATCCGTATGAAACCGACCCTGAGAAGATCGCCCGCCGCGCGATGGAAGTCGCTGCAGAAGTATGCGTTTTCACCAACGACCGGGTGACCTTGGAGACGGTTTAGGCCACAACCGCGCCGATGGATCGGCGCGGCTTTCTTGCATCCTCGACCGCGAGCGGGCTGCTCGCGGCTTGCGCCACGCCGGGCGTGCCGGTCGCTTCCGCAGGTGCGGCCTGCCTGCCGCGGGTCAAGGTCGATCGGTCGCGCGTGATCCGGCTGGTCGCCGGTCCGCGGCCATACCGATCTTCGGGCTTCGTCGTCCGCGCCGAGCCGCTGGGGGCCAAGCGGCTGGTGCACAATTACGGGCACGGCGGATCCGGAATCACGCTCAGCTGGGGCTCGGCACGGCTGGCGGTCGATCTCGGCCTGCCCGACACGTCGGGTCCGGTCGCCGTGCTGGGCGCGGGCATCATGGGCCTGTCGACCGCGCGGCTGGCGCAGGAGCGCGGACGTGCGGTGACGATCTACGCCGCCTCGCTCCCGCCCGAAACCACCAGCAACATCGCGGGCGGCCAGATCAAGCCGTCGCTCCTCTATCGTTCCGGCGCGGTCGACGACGCCTGGCGGGCACAGTTCGCAGCGGCGCTCGCCTATTCGTGGCGGCGTTTCCAGATCATGGTGGGCGACGATTACGGCGTCCGCTGGCTGCCGACCTACGAGCAGGACTTAGGCGCGCCTGGCGGCATCGACGCGCTCGTCCACGCGGGATCGGTAGAATTGCAGGGGCCGGCCAATCCCTTCTCCGCCTATGAAGTGCGGCGCTATGATACGATGTACGTCGAAGTTGGTCGCTACCTGACGCGCCTGACCGAGGACTTCCTGCTGGCAGGCGGCCGTTTCGTGGTCGGCGCGCTGTCTTCTCCAGACCAGGTGGCGGCTCTCCCGGAGGCGACGGTGTTCAATTGTACCGGCCTCGGCGCGCGCGACCTGTTCGGCGACCGGGAGATGATCCCGATGCGCGGGCAGCTGGCCGTCCTCCTGCCACAACCCGAAGTGCGATATGCCTACGAACTGCCCGGCGGCTACATGTTCTCCCGGCCCGACGGGATCATCCTGGGCGGCACTTATGAACGCGGCGTCGAGGAGGCGGTGACCGAGGAGCCCGCCATTTCGCGCATCTTGGCGGCCCACGCCCGCCTCAACAGCGGCTGCGCTTCTTGAACCCGCCGCCGCCACACCCAAATTGCGGCGCATGACGGGATCTTCCATCGAAAGCCTCACTCCGAAAGCCATTGTCCGCGCGCTCGACGAGCACATCATCGGCCAGTCCGATGCCAAACGCGCGGTGGCCGTGGCCCTGCGCAACCGCTGGCGCCGGCAGCGCCTCGGCGCCGACCTGCGCGACGAGGTCACCCCCAAGAACATCCTGATGATCGGCCCCACCGGGTGCGGCAAGACCGAGATCAGCCGGCGGCTCGCCAAGCTGGCCGAAGCGCCCTTCGTCAAGGTGGAGGCGACCAAGTTCACCGAGGTCGGCTACGTCGGCCGCGACGTCGAGCAGATCGCCCGCGACCTCGTCGAGGAGGCCATTCGTCTCGAGAAGGAACGCCGCCGCGAGGCGGTGCGCGAAGCAGCCAGCAAGGCGGCGATGGATCGCCTGCTCAAGGCGCTCGTCGGCGAGAGCGCCAGCGAGGCGACCCGCGAGGCGTTCCGCCAGCGCATCACCCAGAACGCGATGAACGATACCGAGGTCGAGATCGAGATCGAGGACGCGCCGCAAATGCCGTTCGACATCCCGGGCGGCGGCAATGTCGGGATGATCAACCTTAGCGAGATGTTCGGCAAGGCCATGGGCAAGCAGAACATGAAGCGCCGCAAGCTCAAGGTGCCCGACGCCTGGGACAAGCTGGTCGACGAAGAGGCCGAAAAGCGGATGGACCAGGACGATGTCGCCCGTGTGGCCCTGGCGAACGCTGAGACCAACGGCATCGTGTTCCTGGACGAGATCGACAAGATCGCCGTCAGCGATGTGCGCGGCGGCTCGGTCAGCCGTGAGGGCGTCCAGCGCGACCTGCTGCCGCTGATCGAGGGCACGACCGTCGCCACCAAGTATGGGCCGATGAAGACGGACCACATACTGTTCATCGCCAGCGGCGCGTTCCACGTCGCCAAGCCGAGCGACATGCTGCCCGAGCTGCAGGGCCGCCTGCCGATCCGGGTCGAGCTTCGCAGCCTGACCGAAGAGGACTTCGTGCGCATTCTTGCCGAGACCAAGGCGAACCTGGTTCAGCAGTATCGCGCGCTCCTCGCCACCGAGGACGTGACGCTCGACTTCACCGACGAGGCCGTGGCCGCGGTCGCCAAGATCGCCGCGCAGGTGAACGAGAGCGTGGAGAACATCGGTGCCCGCCGCCTGCAGACGGTGATGGAAAGGCTGCTCGAGGATCTGAGCTTCGAGGCGGAGGACCGCACGGGCGAGACCGTGAAGATCGACGCGGCCTATGTGCGCGAGCGCCTGTCCGACCTCGCCGGCGACAGCGACCTGAGCAAATACATCCTCTGAACGACGAATTCAGCCGCGACAGCGGGTCGAATTTTCATCAGGTGGTCGGATCGTCGCCGTTCGTGCGGCGGATGGATTCGACCAGCGCGCGGTCCTGCGGATACCAGAATTCGAGGTGGCACTGCTCGCACACCCCGTCGAGCTGATCGACCAAGGGTGTCGCCTTTGCCGCGTCGTGCGCCTTGGCCGCAGCCGCGAGATCGGCCATGTGCGCGGCCAGCACACCGGCGAAATTGCGGAAATCCTCGGGGTTCGCATCGATGCTCTTCTGCACTTGCGCCGCCGATGATCCGAAGTCGCTGTCCTCGTCGGAAATCTTCACGCCCGGTTTGGCCAGCACGATCTTCTGCATGGTGGCGAGCTGGTCCGCCCCCTCCTTCACCCCCAATGCGAGCCGCGCCAATTCCGTCCATTGCGCGTCCGTCAGCCTGGCAGGATCGATCGCCGCATTTTCGTCGAGCGCGGTATTGGTGACCTCCCAGAGAGGGTCGGCCATGCCGTCGATCTTCTCGACCATGATCTCGTGCACGGTGACCTCCTGCGGCGGGGCAGGCTTCGAACAGGCGGTTACGGCGACGGCGAGCAGGAGCGGGGCAAGGGCAGGCACACGCATGGCAGGAATCCTCGGCTCTGGGATGGAGCGGAGAGGGTGCGCGCGGGGCCGGAGGGCGACAAACGATTAACGGTAACGCGGCCGCTACACGCGCGTTACACCGCTATTCGGCCGCCTCGCCCAAAGCCTCCTGCTCGTGGGCCTGCCTGGCCCACATCTCCGCATACAAGCCATCGCGGCGCAGCAGTTGCGAGTGCGTCCCGTGCTCGGCAAGGCGGCCTTCGTGCATCACATAGATCAGGTCGCTGTCGGCAATGGTCGATAGGCGGTGCGCGATGGACAGACTCGTGCGATGTTCCGACACGCGCCTGAGGGTGCCCAGGATGTCCTGCTCGGTCCGGGTGTCCAACGCGCTCGTTGCCTCGTCGAGCAACAGGATGGGCGGGTTCTTGAGCAGCGTGCGGGCGATCGCCACGCGCTGCTTCTCGCCGCCCGACAGCTTGAGCCCGCGCTCGCCGACTTCGGTGTCGAATCCGTCGGGCAGCTTGCGGATGAAGGGCAGGATCGCCGCGTCGCGCGCCGCGGCGACGACCTCGTCCTCGCCCGCGCCTTCCCTGCCATAAGCGATGTTGTAGCCGATGGTGTCGTTGAACAGCACCGAGTCCTGCGGGACGATGCCGATTTGCCGGCGGAGCGAATCCTGCGTGACTTCGCGAATGTCCTGGCCGTCGATCAGGATGCGGCCCGCCCACGGATCGTAGAAGCGGAAGAGCAGGCGGCCGATCGTGCTCTTGCCCGCGCCCGATGGGCCGACGATGGCGACATGGCCGCCGGCGGGCACCTCGAAGCTGAGGCCATGCAGGATTTCCCGGTTGCGGTCGTAGCCGAAGACGACGTCCTCGAACACTACGGTCGGCCGGCGCACTAGTATCGCGGGCGCTCCGGGCACGTCTTTCACCTCGATATCGGTGTCGATCAGGCGGAACATCATCGCCATGTCGATCAAGCCCTGGCGGATCGTGCGGTAGACCCAGCCGAGCATGTCGAGCGGGCGGAACAACTGGGTCAGGAAGGTCTGGATCAGCACCAGGTCGCCCGGCGTCAGGTTGCCCTTGCTCCATTCCCATACGGTGAAGGCCATCGCGCCCGCCATCAGCAGGTTCATGATCGTCGCCTGCGCGATGTTCAGCAGGCCGAGCGAGTTCTCGCTCTTGATCGCTGCCTCGGCATAGGCCCGGGCGGCCGAGCCGTAGCGTTCGCGCTCTCGCTTCTCGGCCCCGAAGTATTTGACCGTCTCGTAGTTGAGGAGCGAATCCACCGCGCGGGCGAGCGCGGTTCCGTCGAGCTCGTTCATCTGCGCCCGCAGCTTCGTGCGCCACTCGGTGATGGTGCGGGTCAGCCAGACGTAGGATACGACCGCGACCGCGGTGGCCGCGACCATTTCCCAGCCGAACTTGAAATAGAAGATGCCGGCGACGACGAGCAGTTCGACCACGGTCGGCAAAATGTTGAACAGCAGGAAGTAGATCATCGAGTTGATCGACTTGGTCCCGCGCTCGACGATCTTGGTCACCTCGCCGGTGCGGCGCGACAGGTGGAAGCGCATGCTGAGCAGGTGCAGGCG
This sequence comes from Tsuneonella sp. HG222, assembly GCF_053819185.1. NCBI lineage: Bacteria > Pseudomonadati > Pseudomonadota > Alphaproteobacteria > Sphingomonadales > Erythrobacteraceae > Tsuneonella > Tsuneonella sp. HG222. The sequence continues at coordinate 650,410 of NZ_JBSOQZ010000001.1, forward strand.
GCCGAAGACGTCCTCGGTCAGCTGGCGCACCGCGTCCTGCCCCACGCGCTCGAAGATGATGTTGCGCACGTTGTCGAACGCGACGACGGCGAAGCGCCCGGCCGAGTAGGCCAGGACCATGCCGAAGGCGACGGCCACCGCGGCCCCGGTTCGATCCGCCATGGCATCGACCGCACCTGCGTAGGCGAAGGGCAAGGCCAGAACGACCCCCTTGGCAAGCAGCACGAACAGCGCGGCAAACGCGATCCGCCGGCGCAGATCGGGGCGGTCCGCAGGCCAGAGGTACGGGAAGAATCGGCGAATCGTGCCCCAGTCGGCAGGATCGCGCTTGATAGTTTCGCTCTCGTTTGTCCCGTCCGCGCTCATCGCCTGCCAAGTGGGGCCTTGGCCCCTCCTTGGCAATGCCGCGGGCGGTCAGAGGTAGTGGTGGTTGCCGATGGGCGCGTGCGGATCGGTGGGCAGGTCGAACAGGATCTTGCGCTGTTCGAAGTCGATCGCGACGCGTTTGAACATCCGCAGTTCGCGCACGCCCAGCACGAGCGCCGGCTGATCGTGCAGGTCGAGTGCACGGAACGAAGGCGAGTCGGCGAACACGACGGGAAGATTGTTGATCTCCATCCGGCCGAAGCTGAGCGCCCGTGTCTGCCGCGAGGTACCCGACAGGGTGATCCCGTTTACGTCGGTCATGGTGGTCTCGCCCATGTCGCGCGTATGGCGCAGCCTGGCGAGCAGGGCATGGTTGCCCACGCTCCCTTGCGCGCCCGTATCAATCAACACCTGGACCGGGACGCCGTTCAGCTTGGCATTCGTGATGATCAGCTGGCCAAGCCGCGGGCGCGCCTTGACGACAATCTCGTAGCCGCGATTGCCGCCCAGTTCGCGCGCATCGGCAACATGCATTTCGTTCTTGTCGAAATCGAGCAGCACGCGCTGGCCCTGCAGGCTGTCGAGGCCGACGATCCCGTCCGCTCCACCGATATTGGCCCGCTCGAGCAAGGGAGCATTCTGGATGTTGATCGTTCGCGTTCCGAGCGAAAACTCGGGCACCTCGGCAACTTCCACCGGCCGCCGGCTCGCCATGCCGACGAGTATCGCATCGCGCCGATCGTGCAGTTTCAAATGATCGGCGAGGATGGTCGAGAGGACCGTCGCCTGGGCGCCGGTATCGATCATGAAGCGGAACGGGCCCTGGCCCATGATCGTCACGGGCACTGTCAGGCGCTCATAGCGCTCCTCGCCCATTGCTATCTTGTCGGCTTCTTCGGTCGGAACGTGCGCTTCCTCGAACGTCGTGGCGGCGGTCGCGCTCCCGGCCGCGACGGCGGCCAGTAAGAGGTACCAGCTCATAGCCTGTCTCCCAAAGCGCCCCCGCGCCTGGCCGGAGCGCTCGGGCATACTACCACGAGATTGGGACAGGCGGAAACGAGATCAGGCGGCGGCGGGCAAGGCCGTGGCGCGATTGCGCAAGAGGGCCATCACCTCGCCGAACGTCTCGCGCGATATGACGAGCAGGAAGGCAATGTAGGCCAGGCCTCCGACGGCGATGCCCGTCACCAGCCTTTGCCATTCCGGCAACCCGTGCAGCTCGCGGCCCGCCGCGACCACGACGAAAGCCATCCCTGCACTCGCGAGCAAGGGAGGAGCGATCGCGCCGAGCATTCCGCGTGCATTTATCCCGAGGATGGACCGCGCCTGGATGTAAGTTGCCAGGGGCAGGAGCGGAAAGGCGATCAGCCAGGCCATGGCGAGACCCGTCGTCCCCCAGCGCAGCCCGGCGAGATAGGCCAGCGGCATTATCAGCGCGCCGAAGACCGCGGCGCGCATGGTGATCTTCACATGGCCCATCGCGTTGATCGGCGGGGCGAAGAGGATGTGCAGGGTAAAGGCAGGCATCGCCAGGCCGAGGATGGCGACGAGTCCCGACATTTCGGACCATTTCGACCCTAGCACGACATGCACCGCGTCGGCCGCAACCGCCGAAAGGCCGAAGTAGAGCGGGCAGGTAACCAGCAGGACCAGCTTGACCGCCTTGAGGAAGGCCGGGCCCAACTGCTCCGGGCTGTTCTGCAGCCGCGCGTAGGCGGGGAAGGC